>NZ_JACBXD010000026.1 GCF_013870525.1 Amycolatopsis pittospori | reverse complement strand
GCCCGGCGGCGGCGTCGCCGAGGTGAAGGAGCGTGCGGCGGCCGAAGCGGTGCTGGCCCCGAAGATCGCCGGAACGCTGGCTCTCGCCGAGGCGTTCGCCGACCTGCCGATGGACTTCGTCGCGCTGTGCTCGTCGATCACCGCGGTGGTCGGCGGCATCGGGCAGGTCGACTACTGCGCCGCCAACAACTTCCTCGACGCCTACGCGCGGGGCGGCCATGGCTGGCGGGCGCGGCTGGTCTCGCATGCCTGGGGTGGCTGGGACGAGGTCGGTATGGCCGCGGAGGTAGCCGCGCCGACCACGATCCGCACCGCCCGGTCGCGGGCGCTCGGCCCGGTCGAACACCCGGTGCTCACCACGCGCACCGAGGACGGCGCGCACGGGCTCGTCTCGGCGGCCACGCACTGGCTGCTCGACGAGCACCGGATCGCCGGGGTGCCGGTGGTGCCGGGCACGGGACACCTGGAGACCGTCCGCGCGGCGGTGGCCGCGGCGCTGCCGAAGCCCGGTGACTCGCACGTCGTCGAGCTGCGGGACGTCGCGTTCCTGGAACCGTTCGGCGTCCCGGACGGCGCCACCGCGGAGTACCGCGTGGAGTTCGACGGCGACGACTTCACGGTGACCAGTCACGTCGCCGGCGCGAGCCGGACCCATGTGCGCGGATCCGCCGGATGGGTCGCGGCCGGGTCGGAGTCCACTGTGGACATCGAGGCGGTGACCGGGCGGACCGAGCCGATCGACGACGGGAACGGCTTCGGTACCGGCCGCACCAGCATGGTCACCTTCGGGCCGCGCTGGGCGGCGCTGCGCGAACACCGCATCGGCGCGCAGGAGGAGCTGGCCACGATCAAGGCTCCCGACGCGGCGGCGGGTGACGTCGGCGCCTGGGGACTGCACCCGGCACTGCTGGACGTCGCGACCGCGTTCGGCCGCGGCCGGGGGAGCGGAACGTACCTGCCGATGAGCTACGGCCGGATCGTCGTGCACGACGTGCTCCCGGCGAGTTTCCGCAGCCACCTGCGCTACCGCGACTCCGGCGGCGACCAGGTGGTGGCGGCCGACCTCTCGCTGTGCGACGAGACCGGCCGCGTGCTCGTCACGATCGAGGACTTCGTGCTGCGCCAGGTCGATCAGGACGCCGTCGGCGGCGGCCTGACCACGGCGGCCCCAGTGTCCACAGTGGACGCTGTCGCCACCGTGTCGACGTCGACCGGGATCCGGCCGGTGGACGGCGCCGAGGCGTTCGTCCGAGCGCTGGCTCCCGGTCTCGGCGGGCAGGTGGTGATCAGCACCCTCCCGGTGCGGGAACTGATGGAGCATCGGGTGAGCGTCGAGGAACTGGACGAACCCGACGAAGCGCCGGTGAGGGTGTCGGAGGACGACTACGTCGCCCCGCGCACCGACCTGGAGGCCGAGATCGCCCGCCAGTGGACCGAGCTGCTCGGCGTGGAGAAGATCGGCGTCCACGACGACTTCTTCGCCCTCGGCGGCAACTCGCTGGTCGCCATCCAGCTCATCGCCCAGGTGCGCAAGGCCACCGGTACACGGCTGGCGATGAAGACGCTGTTCGAAGCGTCCACTGTGGCCACTCTGGTCGAGCGGATCGAGGAGCTGCGCGCCGACAAGGCCGAGGCGCCCGCCGAACCCGCCCGGACCACCATCCCGAAGCTCGAGCGCTGAGCCGTGCGGTGGGTCGTGAGTGGCGTTTCGGGTTCTAACCCGAAACGCCACTCACGACCACAGGGACCCACGCCTCACCCACGCTCGACCTCTCTCTGAACAGGAAATCATGAGCGACACGAAGGAATGGACGTTCCCGGCCTCGTTCGGCCAGGAGCGGATCTGGCTGTCCGGCCAGCTCGACCCGGCGTCCCCGGTCTACAACCTGCATTGCCGGGCCCGGTTGAACCGTCCGCTGACCGCGGCCCAGTGGCGTACCGCGCTCGGCATCGTCGTCGGGCGGCACGAGGCGCTGCGCACGTCGTTCCGCATGGACGGTGGCGCGCTCATGCAGGTGGTGCACGCCGAGGTACCGATCGAGCCCGAGGTGCACGACCTGCGGGAACTGTCCGCCGACGCCCGAGACGCCCGGCTCGCCGAACTCGTCGGCGCGCTCCTGCGCGGCGCCATCCCGCTCGACTCGCCGCCGCCGTGGCGGGCCCAGTTGTGCTGGCTGGCCGACGACGAGTGGGTGCTCACGTTCGTCGTGCACCACACCGTGTTCGACGGCGGGTCGGTGCTGGTGCTGAGGTCCGAGCTGGGCGAGGCGTGCGACGCCGTGTTCGAGGGCCGCGAGCCGAAGCTGCCCGAGCCGGCCATCCAGTACCCGGACTACTCGGCTTGGCAGCGTGGGCAGCTCGAAACAGCCGGTGAGCAGCTGGACTACTGGCGGACTCAGCTCGCCGGGCTGCCGCCGGTGCACAGCCTGCCCACCGACCGGCCACGGCCGTCGGAGCTGACGTTCGCCGGTGACCAGGTGGACTTCGCCCTCCCGGACGGACTGATCGACCGGGTCGGCGAGCTGGGCCGGGAGCTGTCGGCGTCACCGTTCATGGTGCTGCTGGCCGGCTACGCGGCGCTCCTGTCGCGACTGTCCAGAGTGGACGACGTCGTCGTCGGCGTCCCGGTCGCCGGTCGTGACCTGCCCGAGCTGGCCGATCTGATCGGCATGTTCGTCAACCAGATGGCCGTGCGCGTCGACTGCTCGGGCGCACCCGCGTTCGCCGAACTGGTCGCCCGGGTCCGGACCACGCTGCTGGAGGCGATCGACCACAGCCAGGTGCCGTTCCAGGCGGTCACCGAAGCGGTCGGGGCCGAGCGCGACCCCGGCGTGCAGGCGCTGTATCAGCTCGGGTTCAACTTCCTGCCCGACTCGGGGCTGGAGCCGGTCCGTTCGGCCACCGCGAAGGACGACATCGCGATCGACCTGGCCGCCGTGGAAGGCAGGCTCGTCTACCGCACCGACCTGTTCGACCGCGAGACCGCCGAAGCCGTGGCCGAGCGGTACCTGCGGCTGCTGACCGCGGCGCTGGCAGATCCGGCTCGGCCGATCGCGGATCTGCCGCTGCTGTCGGACGCCGAGCGGGAGCTGGTCCTGACCGGGTGGAACCCGCCGGAATCGTCCACTTCGGACGAGAAGACCGTGTCCGCCCGGTTCGAGGACCAGGTGCGGCGGACCCCGGACGCGCCCGCCGTCGACTTCGGCGGGGTTCGCCTGACGTACGCGGAGTTGAACGCGCGAGCCAACCGCGTCGCGCACCGGCTGCGCGAGCTGGGCACCGGTCCCGGCACCGTCGTCGGCGTCTGCGTGCCGAACTCGGCGGACCTGCTGACCGGCGTTCTCGGGGTGCTGAAGAGCGGCGCGGCCTACGTCCCGCTCGACCCGGCCAACCCGGCTCCCCGGCAGGCGCTGATCCTCGCCGACGCGGGCGCCCCGTTCGTGCTGGTCACCGGAGAGTCCACAGTGGACTCCAAGACGCTGGCCCTGGACGACCCGGCCGAGTGGTCCGCCGCGGCCACCGAAGACCCCGAACCGGCGGCAGGGCCGGGCGACGTCGCCTACGTGATCTACACGTCGGGCTCGACCGGGCGCCCCAAGGGCGTCGAGGTCGAGCATCGGGCCGTCGACACGTACCTGGCGTGGGCGCGTGAGGCATACCCCGGTCTGGCCGGTCGGGCGTTGCTGCACACGTCGCCGTCGTTCGACCTCACCGTGACGACGCTGCTCGGCACTCTCACCGCCGGGGGCGCGGTGGTCGACGGCGGCCACCCGACCTTCGTCAAGGCGACCCCGACACACCTCGCCGTCCTCGCCGAGGAACTGTTCCCGACGGGCGAGCTGGTGCTAGGTGGCGAAGCACTGACCGCCGAAGCCGTTCAGCCGTGGCGGGAACGGCATCCCGGCACGCTCGTCGTCAACGAGTACGGCCCGACCGAGGCCACGGTCGGCTGCGTCGTGCACCGGATCGAACCCGGGGACGAGCCGCCGTCCGGACCGGTCCCGATCGGCCGTCCGGTGCCCGGCACCCGCGTGTACGTCCTCGACGGGCGGCGGCAGCCGGTGCCGCCGGGCGTCCCGGGCGAGCTGTTCGTCGCCGGGTCGCAGCTTGCCCGCGGCTACCTCGGGCTGCCGGACCTGACCGCCGGGAAGTTCGCCGAGGGCCCGTTCGGCCGGATGTACGCGACCGGCGACCTCGTCCGCTGGCGCCGCGACGGCACACTCGACTACCTCGGCCGCATCGACGAGCAGGTGAAGCTGCGCGGCTACCGCATCGAGCCCGGCGAGGTCGAGGCGGCGCTGCGCGAGCTGCCGGAAGTGCGGGACGCGGCCGTGGCGGTACGTGGCGAGACGCTCGTCGGTTATGTCGTCGGCAGCGTCGACGGGGTGGCCGAGGCCCTGCGGAAGACGTTGCCGGAATACCTGGTGCCGACCCGGTTCGTGACGCTCGACGCGCTGCCGATGGCGGCCAGCGGCAAGCTCGACCGGGCCGCGCTGCCGGATCCAGAACCCGGCGGGGCGCCGGCGTACGTCGCACCCCGGACCGCGGCCGAAGAACTCGTCGCCGAGGTGCTCGGCGAGCTGCTCGACATCGGCGACCTCGGTGTGCACGACGACTTCTTCGCCCGCGGCGGCAACTCGCTGCTGGCGATCCGCGCGATGGCCCGGCTCCGTAAGCAGGTCGACGTCGACATCCCGGTGCGGGGGCTGTTCTCCTTCACCACCGTCGCCGAGCTCGCCGCCGAGATCGAGCGGCGGCTCGCCGAGGACCTCGACCAGCTCAGCGACGAAGAGGTCCAGCGCCAGCTGGCCGAAGGCGAGCTCTCATGACCACGATCGACGAAACCGGCAGCGCGGCCGCGCGCCGCGCCCTGCTCGAACGACGGCTGCGACGGCGCACGGAGCCGACCGCGACCATCACGCCGCGTCCCGAAGACGCCGTCGTCCCGCTGTCCTACCAGCAGGAGCGCGTCTGGTTCATGGAGCAGTTCGCGCCGGGCACCGGGTCGTACCACATCCCGGTGCCGATCCGGCTGACCGGACGGCTCGACGTCGCCGCGCTTCAGTCCGCTTTGGACACACTGCCGGCACGGCACGAAGCGCTGCGGATGCGGTTCCCCGCCGGGGACGACGGGCAGCCGACCGTCCTCATCGAACCATCGGTCACCGTCAAACTGTCCATAGTGGACGCAGGAAGCGAGGAGGCGGCCCGGGCCGCCGTCGACGCCGCCGCGGCCGAGACGTTCGACCTGGCCACGGGCCCGCTGCTGAGGGCGACCCTGGCCCGGGTGTCCGACGAGGACCACCTGCTGGTCCTGTGCACGCACCACATCGTGGGCGACGGCTGGTCGGTCGACCTGCTGCTGCGCGACCTCGCCGCGCAGTACCACGCCCTGAGCGCCGGCGGCACGGCCGAGCTGCCCGCGCTGAGCATCGGGTACGGCGATTTCGCGCACTGGCAGCGCCGCACGCTCACCGGTGGCGAACTCGACCGGCAGCTGGAGCACTGGCGGGCGCAGCTCGCCGGGGTCGAGCCCCTGGAGCTGCCCACCGACCGGCCCCGGCCCGCCAAGCAGAGTTTCGACGGCGCGATCCACGAGTTCTTCGTCGAGCGCGACCTCGCGCGTGCCCTCGGCGAGCTGAGCCGCGGGCACGGAGTCACGCTCTTCATGACCCTGCTGGCCGCCTACCAGGTGCTGCTGGCGCGGTACTCGGGCCAGGAGGACTTCGCGATCGGCTCGTCGTCGGCCGGGCGCGGCCTGCCCGAGCTCGAGGGCGTGGCGGGCATGTTCATCAACATGCTGCCCCTGCGTGCCCAGCTGGAGGGCGATCCGTCGTTCGCCGAGCTGCTCGAACGCACCCGGCGGCATGTCCTGGACGCGTTCGACCACGCCGACGTCCCCTTCGAGCGGCTGGTGAACGCGCTCGGCGTGCCCCGCGACGTCAGCCGCTCGCCGGTGTTCCAGGCGATGTTCGTGCTGCAGAACTACGAGATGGGCCGGATGGGCGCGGCCGGCGAGTCCGATGTGGACTTCCGCTGGCTGCCGATGGACCTGCCCGCGACCCGCTTCGACTTCGAGTTCCACGCGATCGAGATCGAAAGCGGGTTGATCGGCAAGTTCGTGTACAACACCGCGCTGTTCACCGACGACACGGTCGCCGGGATGGCCGGGCGGCTGGTCACGCTCCTGCGCTCGATCGTCGCCGACCCGGGCCGGCGACTGTCCGAACTGGACCTCCTCGACGCCGGGCAGCGTGAACTCGTCCTGGAGCGCTGGAACGACACGACGGCCGAGTTCCCGCAGACCACGCTGCACGCGCTCGTCGAGGAGCAGGCCGCCCGGACGCCGGACGCGCCCGCGGTGACCTTCCGCGGTGCGTCACTGACCTACCGCGAGCTGGACGAGCGGGCCAACCGGCTCGCGCACCGGCTGCGCGGCCTCGGCGTCGGGCCGGGTGTGCTCACCGGGGTGTTCGCGGAGCGGTCGTTCGAGCTGGTCGTCGCGCTCCTCGGCGTGCTGAAAGCCGGTGGCGCGTACGTCCCGCTCGACCCGGAATACCCGGCCGACCGGCTGGCGTTCATGCTGCGGGACGCGGCCGCGCCCGTCGTGCTGACGCAGGCTGCGTTGCGCGAAACGCTGCCTCCGGGTGACGCGACCGTCGTCGTCCTGGACGACGCGACCGAGACGGCCGCGCAGCCGGGCACCCCGCCCGAGCCGCTCGCCGGACCGGAAGACCCGGCGTACGTCATCTACACCTCGGGCTCGACCGGCCTTCCGAAAGGCGTGCCGAACGGTCACCGCGGCATCGTCAACCGGCTCGACTGGATGCAGCGCGCGTACCGCCTCGACGGCACCGATTCGGTACTGCAGAAGACCCCGGCCGGCTTCGACGTGTCGGTCTGGGAGTTCTTCTGGCCGCTGATCACGGGCGCACGGCTCGTGCTCGCCGAACCCGGCGGCCACAAGGACGCGGCTTACCTGCGTGAGCTGCTCGCCTCGGAAGGCATCACCACCGCGCACTTCGTGCCGTCGATGCTCACGCTTTTCCTGGCGGAACAAGGCGTCGAGACCTGCACGGCGCTGCGGCGGGTCGTATGCAGCGGCGAGGAGCTTCCGCTCGACGCCGCCCGCGAGTTCACCCGGCGGCTGCCGGACTGCGAGCTGCACAACCTCTACGGCCCGACCGAAGCCGCCATCGACGTCACCGCCTGGCACTGCACACCCGAAGCGCTCGCCGAGGTCGCGTCGGTGCCGATCGGAGCGCCGATCCAGAACATCCGGATCTACGTTCTCGACCCCGCCGGGCGGCCTTGCCCGGTCGGCGTGCCCGGCGAACTGCACATCGCCGGCGTCGGCCTCGCCCTGGGATACCACGACCGCCCGGAGCTGACGGCCGAGCGGTTCGTACCCGACCCATTCCACAGTGGACGGATGTACCGCACCGGCGACCTCGCGCACTGGCGCCCGGACGGCACGATCGCGTTCCTCGGCCGGATCGACCACCAGGTCAAACTGCGCGGCCTGCGCATCGAGCTGGGGGAGATCGAGACGACCTTGCGCGCCCAGCCGGGTGTGCGCGACGCCGCCGTGATCGTCCGAGAGGACACACCGGGGGACAAGCGGCTGGTCGGGTACGTCGTCGGCGACGCCGAGCCCGGCGCGCTGCGAACGGCGCTCAAGCAGAGCCTCCCGGACTACATGGTCCCGCCGTCGTTCGTCCCGCTCGACGAACTGCCGCTCACCCCGAACGGCAAGCTCGACCGCAAGGCGTTGCCCGCTCCGGTCGCGTCCCGGGACGCGACCAAGGAGCTGGTCGCGCCGTCGACCCCGGCCGAGATCCTGCTGGCCGGGATCTGGCGGGACGTGCTCAAAGTGGACGAACTGGGTGTCGACGACGACTTCTTCGACCTCGGCGGCCACTCGATGCTGGCCACCCAGGTGGTGGCGCGGATCGGAAAGGCGGACGCCGGCCAGGTCGGCGTCATGGACCTGTTCCAGCACCGCACGATCCGTGAGCTGGCGTCCTTCATGGAAGGCGACGCCACCGACCGGCCGCGCAATCTGCTCTACGAGCTGACCAAGCCGACGACGAAGCGGACGCTGACCTATGTCTGCTTCCCCTACGGCGGCGGCAGCGCGATCGTCTACCAGCCGCTGGCCGACGCGCTCCCGGAGGGCTATTCGCTCTACTCGGTCGCCATCCCCGGCCACGACGTCGGACTGACCGAAGAGGCCCTGCCCTTCGACGACCTGGTCGAGCGGCTGGCCGACGAGATCCTCGACCGCGTCGACGGCCCGCTGGCCATCTACGGCCACTGCGGTGTCGGCAACGCGCTCGCCGTCGGCGTCGCCCGGCTGCTCGAAGAACGCGGCCGCGAGCTGGAGGTCGTCTACATCGGCGCGATCTTCCCGTTCGCCCGCATGAAGGGTCCGGTGGGCACGCTGCGCACCCGGCTGGAGAAGCTGCGCAGCAACCGGTACTACTCGAACTGGCTCAAGGGCATGGGCGTCGACACCGACGACCTCGACCCGGCGCAGGCCGACCGGATCATCACGAACATGCGCGCCGACAGCCGCGCCGCCGAGGAGTACTTCAGCGGCCTGCTCGACGCCCGCGTGGCCAAGCTGCGCGCGCCCATCGTGTCGGTGGTCGGCTCCGAGGACCCGGTCACCGACTACTACACCGAGCGGTACCGGGAATGGGAGTTCCTCACCGACACCACCGGGCTCGTGGTGCTCGACCGGGCCGGGCACTTCTTCCTGCGCTACCGGGCCGACGAACTCGCGGAGATCGTCACGCAGGTGCACCCGGCACTGGACGATCCCGGCGAGCTCGACGTCCGGGCCCGCGGCGAGGACGCGGCCTGGGCGGTCCACGAGACCCATCAGGCGGAAGTGGACGACAAACCCACGGTGCGGCCGAGTATGGCCCGGTTCCTCACGATCACGGTCGGGCAGCTGGTGTCCTCGACCGGTTCGGCGCTGACGTCGTTCGCGGTGCCGATCTGGCTCTACACCCGCACGGGTTCGGTCGCCGACCTCGGCCTGCTGTGGGCGCTCGCGCTGCTGTTCGGCGTGCTCGTCCTGCCGGTGGCCGGCGCCCTGGTCGACCGCGGCGACCGGCGGCGGATCATGATCGCGGCCAGCAGCGTCGCCGGCGGGATCCAGCTGGTCCTGGCATTGCTGTTGATCACCGGGCACGTTCAGCTGTGGCTGTTCTACGTGTTGATCCCGCTCGGGTCGGTGGCCTCTTCGTTCCAGCGCATCGCCTATCAGTCGTCGGTGGCGCAGCTGGTGCCGAAGCAGTACCTCGGTCACGCGATGGGCCTCGCGCAGCTCTCCACCGGTTTCGCCCAGCTGTTGATGCCGGTGCTCGCGGCCGGACTGCTGGCGGCGATCCAGCTGTCCGGGATCCTGATCCTGGACATGGTGAGCTACGCGTTCGCGATCGTGGGCCTGCTGTTGGTGCGGTTCCCGGACATGATGGGCTGGCGCCCGCGCGAGCCGCTGCTGACGGCGATCGCGGGCGGGCTGCGGTACTCGTGGAACCACCGCGGCTTCCGCACGATGCTGCTGTATTTCGCGCTGGCGAACGTCTTCCTCGCACCCGCGCTGGTGCTGGTCTCGCCGCTCGTGCTGTCGTTCGGTTCGGTCACCGACGTCGCGCAGGTGGCACTGGCCGAAGCCCTCGGCGCGGTGGCGGGCGGGATCGGGATGGCGCTGTGGGGTGGCCCGCGGCACCGGCGGATGGTCGGCGTGCTCGCCGGCAACGTCGGGATCGCGCTCGGCAGCCTGGTGATGGGCCTGCGGCCGTCGCTGATCGTCGTCGCGGCCGGGGTGTTCCTCCTGGCCGCCGCGATGGCCGTGTCACAGGGCATCTACGCGACGCTGGTGCAGGTCAAGGTGCCGCAGCGGTTCCATGGCCGGGTGTTCGCGATCAACCAGACGATCACGTGGTCGACGCTGCCGATCGGGTTCGCCGTGCTGGCGCCGCTGGCCGTCGGCTGGTTCTCGCCGCTGCTGGCGCCGGGCGGTGCGCTGACCGGGTCGGTCGGCGCCGTGCTCGGTACTGGTGAGACCCGGGGTATCGGGCTCGCCTATGTCGTCTTCGCGCTGATCCTGTTGCTGATCAACGTGGGCGGGTTCTCGTTGCGGCTGCTGCGCCGGTTCGACACCGAGGTGCCCGATTCACTGCCCGACGACTTGGTCGGGGCGCAGGAACGGGAGCGCAAGCTCGCCGGGAAGGAGGCCGCGTGAGCACGGCGGTGCTGATCAGGGAGGCCCGCGGGCACTGGGTCGGCGAGGTCGCGCCGACGCTGCGGGCGGCCGGGCATCGCGTGGTGCTGCTCGCCCCGCCGATGGACGAGGCCGAGCGGGCCACGCTGGCCGGCGTGGTGGACGAGGTCGTCGCGCTCGACGACGTCCACGACCCGGAAGCCGTCGCGGAGAAGGTCCGTGAGATCGACGGCGGCGCGTTGGCCGGCATCTTCACCGGCTCGGACGGTGCCATCGCGAGCACCGCCCGCGCCGCGGAGCTGCTCGGGGTGGAGCGCTGTCCGGCGTCGGTGTTCGCCTTGTGCGCGAACAAGTTCGCCGTCCGGGAGGCCCTCGCCGCGGCCGGGCTGCCCGGACCCGCTCACGCTCTGATCTCGTCGGCCGACGAGGCGGAGTCGGTGGCCTCGGCGGTCGGGCTCCCGGCGATCGTCAAACCGGTCAACGGCGCGGGCAGCAATCTCGTCCGCACGGTGTCCACTGTGGACGAACTGGCGTCCGCGTACGAGCTGCTGGCCGCACGGCTGCCCGAGTCCGCTGATCCGCGCTACCACCGTCCACTGGGGACATTGGATCCTTCGACGACGTTCCTCGTCGAAGCGTTCCTGGACGGCCCGGAGTACGCGGTGGACGTGCTCGTTCGTGACGGGGTCGCCGAACCGGTCGAGATCCTCGACAAGCCGCTGATCGACGAGAAGAAGTTCGAACTGGCGCTGTCGTGCCCGCCCGCCGGGCTCACCGGCGACCGGGCCGGACTGGTCACCGCGGCGGCCGTCGCCGCCGTCCGGGCACTGGGTCTCGACAACACCTGCGCCCACGTCGAGCTGATCGACGACGCCGACCGCGGTCCGACGATCGTCGAGGTCAACGCGGGCAGGCCCGCCGGGTCGATCATGCCGCTGCTGGCGAAGCTGCGCACCGGCATCGACGTGTTCGCCGAGCTGGCGGCGCTCGCGGTGGGCGCTCCGCCGCCGGTGCGGGAACCCGCGAAACTGCCGATCCCGCTGGGCATGCTGATCCTCTACGCGACCGGTTCGGGCCGGTTGACGAGCATCAACGGGCTCGACGAGATCGCCGAGCTGCCGGAGGTGATCGACGTCGTCACCACCGTCTCGCCCGGGCAGGTGCTCACCGACGAACAGGAGACCTACGCGGTCAACCTCGTCGTGGCCGGGTTCGCCGATCACGACGACCTCGCCGCCCTGCACGCGGAGGCGAGCAAGCTCGTCCGGCTGGAACTGGAGGACGTGTGAACACCGCGTTCGTTGTCTGCGAGACCGCAGGGCAGTGGATCGCCGACTTCGCGGCCGCCGTGCGCGCGACCGGGCTGGGGGTCGAGCTGGTCACGCAGCCCCTGGAACCGGCCGAGCAGGCACGGATGGCGGAACTGGTGGACGGCCTCGTCGTCGTCGACGACGTCCGTGACGCCGAAGCCGTGGCCGAGGCGATCCGGGCACGGAACGCCCGCCCTGCCGGGGTGGTGACCGCCGCCGAGGGGATCATCGCGAGCGTCGCGCGTGCGGCCGAGCTGCTCGGCGTCGCGCGTTGCCCGGCGTCGGTGTTCACCGTGACGCACAACAAGTTCGCGGTCCGGCAGACGCTGGCCGCGGCCGGGTTGCCTGGGCCGCGCTGCGCGCTGATCTCCGCCGAGTCCGAGGCGGAGTCGGTCGCTTCGGCTGTCGGGCTCCCGGCGATCGTCAAGCCGGTGAACGGCGCGGCGAGCAATCTCGTGCACACGGTGTCCACTGTGGACGAGTTGGCGGCCGCGTACCGGCTGCTGGCCGAGCGATTGCCGCTTTCGGAGGACGTCCGGTACCACCGGCTCGTCGGTGGTGGGCCCTCGCCGATCGACCCGCTGAAGGTGTTCCTCGTGGAAGGTCTGCTGCGTGGCCCGGAGTACGCGGTCGACGTCCTGGTGCGCGACGGTGTCGCGGAGCCGGTGGCCGTCGTGGAGAAGCCGCTGATCGACGAGCGCAAGTTCGAGCTGGGCATGGTCTGCCCACCGCTCGAACTGTCCGAAAAGGACACCGAACGGCTGTTCGCGGCGGCGACGGCCGCCGCGCTCGCGCTGGGCCTGGACAACACCTGCGCCCACCTCGAGCTGATCGACGACGCCGAGCTGGGCCCGGCGATCGTCGAGGTGAACGCGGGTCGTCCGGCCGGTGGTGCCCAGCCGGTGCTGCTGAAACTCGCGACCGGCATCGATGTCATCGCCGAGGCCGTGTCGCTGGCACTGGGCACACCATCGCCCCCGCGAGGTGTGGGTTTGCCGGTACCGGTGGGCTACCTGATCTTCTACGCCGAGGGCACCGGGCGGCTGGTCCGCGTCGAGGGCACCGACGAGGTCGCCGACCTGCCCGAGGTCCTGGAGGTCGTCACGATCGTGCGCCCCGGCCAGCTGCTCACCGACGACCAGGAGATCTACGCGGTGAACGTGCTCGCCGCGGGTTTCGCCGACACCGAAGACCTCGCCGCGCTGCACGCCGAGGCCGCCAAGCTGATCCGATTCGAACTGGAGGAGTCATGACCGCCGAACTCACGGCGAACCTCGGTCACATCGAGGGCAACGAACACACGAAGCTCACCGTGTACGCGGCCACTGGCTTGGACTGGGTGCGCACGCACCGCGAAGCGCTGCAAGACCGGTTGCGTGAGCACGGCGCGATCCTGCTGCGCGGGATGCCGGCCGATCTGGCGCTGTTCAACCAGGTCACCGAGGAGATCGGCGGCTCGCTGCTGACGTACACGGAACGGTCGACGCCGCGGTCGGCGGTCTCGGGCAACATCTACACCTCGACGGAGTACCCGCCGGCCGAGTCGATCCCGATGCACAACGAGAACTCGTACTCGGCGCACTGGCCGGACCGCCTGTTCTTCCTGTGCGACACGGCGGCCGAAACCGGCGGCGCGACGCCGATCGCCGACAGCCGCGCGATGTACCGCCTGCTGCCGCCGGACCTGCGCGAGCGATTCGCGGGCGGCGTCACCTACACCCGGGCGTTCCGCGAGGGCCTCGGGCTGACCTGGCAGGAGGCGTTCCAGACCGACGACCGTCAGGTGGTGGCGGATTACTGCACCGGCAACGGGCAGACGTACGAATGGACCGACGAGGGCCTCCGCACACGGCACGTGCGTCCGTCCTTTGTGGAGGAACCGCACACCGGTACGACGGTATGGTTCAACCAGGCCAACCTGTTCCACGTTTCGAGCCTGGGGGAGGAGGTCAGCGAGGCGCTGCTGGAGCTGTACCCCGAGGAGGACCTGCCCCGCAACGCGTACTTCGCCGACGGCTCGCCGATCCCGCAGGCGGACCTGGCCACGATCAAGGCGGCGTACGACGAGGTCAGCTACGCGTTCCCATGGCAGCCGGGCGACATCATGGTGATCAACAACATGCTGATGGCACACGGACGCGAGCCGTTCACGGGTAAGCGGCGGACCCTGGTCGCGATGACCTGACCCGGCTCGCTATCGAGGGGTAAGGCGCTTTCGTCTTACCCCTCGATGGCTGGACGGGATGCCTGTCCGTGGTCGGTCGCTTGTGGCGAAATCATCCTTCAGTGGTAAATGCATCTTTTGCGTTGTTGCTCAAAATTACGAACACCTGTTCGACGGGTTTTGGTATTCTTGGGGTGTGTCCGAGACGACGTTCGTTCCCGAGTTGCCGCAGGAGCTGTGGCGCGCTGGCAAGCTGGAGCTTGCTCATGGCGTGCAGCAGTTCCTGCAGCTGATGCGGGTCGCCTCTGCCGGTCTGGGCCGATATCTGGCGGAGATCGAGTCTCGTGGTTCCAAGGATTTGTATGGGTATGGGACGACGTTGGCGTGGTTCGCCGATGTCGCCGGGTTGTCCCAGACTGAGGCGCGTCCGTATGTGAATCAGGCCATCGATCTGAATCCCACGCGCGCTCTCGACGGCACGGAGATTCCCGCATTCGCTCCCGCTACGGCTGCTGCGGCGGCGGAGGGTGCGATCGGGCAGGAACGGATCAAGCAGATCTTGGGGATCTTGAAGGAGATCCCGGCTGAGGTGTCGGCAGAGGATCGTGGGTTCGCCGATACGAGGCTCGCCGACCTCGCTCGGACAGCGGGCCCCAGTCAGGTCTCGGAACTGGGGAACACCCTGCTGGGCTTGCTGGATCCCGACGGTGCCGAGCCGAAGGATCCCGAACCCGCCGAGCCTCGTCGTGAACTGACCGTGGAACGCCGTAAGGACGGGTTCTGGAAGATCAAAGGCCTCCTCGACGATGAACTCGGTGCCCGGACCGCGGCCGCGCTTGAGGCTTATGCGAAACCCCGCCCGGTCGACGAGTTCGGCGAAGCCGATTGGCGCACCAAGGCCGAACGCCAGGGTGACGCGTGGGCCGACCTGCTGGATCTCGCGATCGCGTGCCCCGATCAGCCCGGCACCAGCGGCTACCGGACCCTGATCCACGTGACCGTCGGTCTCGACGAGTTGAAGACCGGGATCGGGAAAGCCTGCCTCGATTTCGTCGGGGAGATGACGGCCCGCGAGGCGCGGATGGCCGCGTGCGACTGCCTCATGCTCCCCGTCGTGTTGAACGCCGCTGGTGAGCCCCTCGACGTCGGACGGCTCAGAAGGTTCGTCACACCCGGCCAACGCCGTGCGTTGAACATCCGCGACGGGGGTTGTGCGTTCCCGGGTTGTCATCGGCGGCCGAAGAACTGTCACGCACACCATATCCATCACTGGGCAGACGGCGGACGCACCGACCTCCGGAACCTCGTGTTGCTCTGCGGCTTCCACCACCGCCTGATCCATCACGGGGAATGGGAAGTGCGGATGGCGGCCGATGGGTTGCCGGAGTTCATCCCACCCCAATACCGAGACCCGTTACGACAGCCCAGGCGCAACACCCTCCACCGCGCCGCAGCCTGACCCCGAAGAGCCCGCCACCGAAACGGCGACGGGCCCTTCGGCATGCTCATGGTCCGGGATCGGCGTCGCGGGGGCGGTGGAGAGCGCCTCGACTCGGTGGCGTCGCCTAGCGCGGTCCCGGTGCCATGCCCCGATGCCGCCCTTGCCGTCGGACGAGACGCCCCAGCCACGGTTGGAGGTGTAGATCCGCTTGCCCTGCGCGATCGCGTCGTCCTCGCGCATCAGCACGAGCCTGCCGGAACCCTCGACGGATGCCCGTCGAACCCTGCGTGTTCTCAGTGGCGTCTTGTCTGATCGGCCGGGGTTATGTGCGGCGAGCGAGTGTCGTGTCGCCAGCTTTGTGGCTCCAGCCGAAGTCCTGGGTTCGGTGGCGGCACGGCAAGATCCGTATCACGGTTTTGCCTGCGACGGTGATAGCTGAAGGATGGTCAAGCCGTCCGGGATCCATCGCGAAGCAGATCCTCGGTCAGGACTGTGCGTGAGGGCAGTCCCAGTTTGCGCAGTGCCCGTCCGATGTGGATCTCGACCGTGCGCGGGGACAGGAAGAGCCGCTCGCCGATTTCGCGGTTGGTGAGGTTCTGCGCGGCGAGCCGGGCGACCTCGAGTTCTCTGGGGGACAGCGTTTCCCCGTAGCCTTTGCGACCGCGCCGGGGCATCTCCGGATCACACCGCCTCAGCGACCGGCGGCACCGGAGCGCGTGGTGCTCTGCCTAGTCCGTCAGGACCCGCTCGACGAAAGCACCGGCCGCCAACAGTTTCCGGTCACCGCCGACGGCGCCGTCGAGGGCCAGCCCGGCGGGCAGGCCGCCGGGGCCGTGTCCCATCGGGACGGTCAAGCCGGGAACACCCGCGATGCTGCCGGGCTGGCAGTTTCGGATGAAGGTCGGAAAGGTCGGGACCGCGCGCCCACGGTGGAGGAACTTTTCGACGGCGGAGAAGTCCTGGGCCGTCGCCGGGGTGGTGGGGAATCCCAGTGCGTCGATGCCGGTCTCGGCAAACAGCTTCGCGTAGGCGTGGCGTAAGGCCGTTCGGTTGGCGAGGGCGGCCTCGTAGACGGCCGGCTCGACGCCTGGGACGACCGACTCGGCGAAGATCGCCCGGACGTCGGCCGCGGCCACTTCGTCGACGAGTCGCTCGAACGAAACTTCGGGTACGTACTCGGCGAGGTACGCCCGCAACCCGGTGCCGGCTTCGTGGATCACCAGCGGCATGCCCTGATCGGTGACGAGTTCGGCGAGGGGTGTGTCGTCGACCGGAACCAGAGTGACCCCGGCCGCGCGCAGGCGGGTCAGCGCGGTCGTCCACAGTTCTTCCACGTCGTCGGCAAGGTCGCCGGTCAGGAAACCGTGCGGCACGCCCAGCCGGATCGTCGGGAGTTCGCGCAGGGGTTCCGGTTCCTCCGCCGCGAGGGCCGCGTCGAGGAACGCGAGATCGGTGATCGTGCGGGCGATCGGCCCCACCGTGTCCCGGGTGCTGCTCAACGGCGTGATGCCGTCGGACGGGTAGCGGCCCGTGGTGGGCCGGAAACCACAGACCCCGTTGAGCGCGGCGGGCACGCGTACCGAACCCCCGGTGTCGGTGCCGAGGCCCGCCGGGACGATGCCCGCCGCGACGGCCACGGCGGTTCCGCCGCTGCTGCCCCCGGCGAAGCGGGACGGGTCGCGGGCGTTGCGCACCGGCCCCAGGGGAGTCGTGTCGCAGGTGATGCCGAACGCGAGTTCGTGCATGGCCGCTTTGCCGATGACGGTGGCGCCCGCGTCGAGCAGGCGCCGGACCACGCCCGCGTGCTCTCGCGGAACGTGGTGCGCCAGCGCCGGGGTGCCCGCGGCGTTCGGCATACCCGCGACGTGGATGTTGTCCTTGACGACCACCGGAAAACCGGTCTGCGGCCCGATCGGCTCCGGCGCGAGGTGGCTGATCGCGTGGAGGTCCCGGACCTCTTCCGCCCGGGTGCGGCATTCGGCGGCACTTCGAGTCACCTTCACCGGCACGTCCTCCAGATCGTGGGCGGCCAGCCTAGCGTGACAAAGGCCGCGGAGCACTGACCTTCCGAACAAGCCTTGCCTCCACCGAGGCCGATGCCGACCTGCCCCTGTATTCGGCCTTCGGAGACAAGACGTAGGCGCTGCCCACGGCGGGACGTTCGAAGCCCAGTAGGCCAGTACAGACACCGTTGAGCAGCATGGGAATTCTCTTTGTCGTCTCTCCTCCGCGTTGAGGTGTGGAACGATTCCGGCGCGTTCGGGCGCCGTCCCGCCGGCCGCGGCGGAGCTGCCAGACACACGGTGGTCACACTGGTATGGACCCATTTGTGAATTCGCGAGGGAGCGCAGGAATCCCGCTGATCACTCGCGATCCACTGTGGACTAGCGGACGATGCGGGTGACGGCGGCGACGACGGATTCCCGGTGCGCGGCGATCCTGACGGGATCTTCGGGGTCTGAACCGTCCGCCTTGAGCAGGCCGGTGGGGGTCAGGGACCAGGCCTGGGCGATGGCGTAGATGAACGTGAGCAGGTCGACGGCGGTGAGGGGCGCGCTGTCTCCGTTGGATACGGCGGTGGTCTTCGCGAGGTAGGTCTCCAGGGGTTCGGACGCGGCCTGGGGGCGTTCGAGTTGCGCCCAGAGGTTGATCCGCAGTGCCGAGGGCTCGCGCCGGTGATAGTCGAACAGTTCACCCGCCCAGCCGGGCAGGTCCTCGGGGCGAGGAGGGACCTTGGCCGCCATCGCTTGGATCGCGTTGGTGAGCGCGGCGTCGAAGAGTCCGTCCTTGTTCCCGAAGTAGGCGTAGATCATCCGGACGTTGGTCCCGGCTTCCCGGGCGATCCGTTCGATGCGGCCGCCGGCGTGGCCGTGCTCGGCGAACTCGGCGACGGCGACCTGCAGGATCCTTGCCTTGGTCGCCTGGGCGTCGCGTACGGGCATCGGCTCTCCTGGCTCGTCGGGGCGTTTGACAGCCCATCGGGGTGTCCCTACTATACAAGTAAATAAGTACTTACTTACTTGGAGGGTGTATGGATGCCGTGATCGAGCGGGCCCTGGCGATCACGCCGGCGTCGTCGGCGCGCGAGCGCACGATCGACATCACGACCACCGGCGCCCGCACCGGGCGGCCACGGCGCATCGAGGTGTGGTTCTACCGGGCGGACGGCCGGATCTACCTGACCACGCAGCCCGCCCGTCGGAGCTGGTACGCGAACATCCTCGCGAACCCCGCGTTCACGTTCCACCTCAAGCACGGTGTGCGGGCCGATCTGGCCGCCGTCGGCACACCGGTCCGCGAACCAGGCGAACGCGAGGCCGTCTTCCGCGCCGTCATCGCCGACCTGAACCAGCCGCGCAATCCCGCGGGCATCCCGCAACCGGTCCAGCCGCTGGCCGAATGGCTGGCGGGCAGCCCGCTCGTCCGCGTCGACTTCGAAGACCTCGAGAAAGGAACGAACCGATGATCGCCTTGGTCACAGGAGCGAACAGGGGACTCGGCCGAACCACCGCGCTCGCGCTCGCGCGCCGTGGGTTCCAGGTCGTGGTGACCTACCGCGAGGACAAGGATGGCGCGGCCGAAGCCGAACGCGCGATCAGGGAGTCGGGTGGCGACGCCCTCTCGCTGCGTCTCGACATCAGCGACGTTGCTTCGTTCACTACCTTCGCGGCGGACCTGAAGCGCGAGATCCGGGCCCGCTGGGGTGGGGAGACCCTCGACGTCCTGGTCAACAACGCCGGAATCGGTCTGTTCGGCACGCTGGAAAACGTGACGGTGGAGGACTTCGACGCGCTGGTGGGCACCAACTTCCGTGGGACGTTCTTCCTCACGCAAGCGCTGGCGCCTCACCTGTCCGACGGTGGCCGGATCGTCAACGTCTCGACCTCTCTCACCCGTCACGTAAGTCCCGGCACATCGGTGTACGCGGCCTCGAAGGCCGCGGTCGAAGCGCTTTCCCGCAGCCTCGCCTCCGAGCTCGGCGCACGCGGTATCCGGGTCAACTCGATCGCGCCGGGTCCCACCGCCACCGACTTCAACGGAGGCGCCATGCGGGACGACCCGGAGCTGCGGTACACCCTCGCCGCGCAGACGGCCCTGGGCCGGGTCGGGCAACCGGAGGAGATCGGAGACGCGATCGCCGCGATGGTCTCCGACGACCTCCGCTGGTTGACCGCCGAGCGCGTCGAGGTCTCCGGGGGTGCCCTGCTCTGACCCGGAGACCGATCGCGTCCGGCACCTGAGGTCGGTGAACGCCTACTTCGGCGGCGTGCCGAGGACGCCCTGGAGGCCGAGGCCGAACACGATCTCGTTGAGATCGACGCCCCTGACCAGCAACCCGCCGGCGAGCGGCAGGTCATCGGCAGAGGTGTGGCCATCCCGCGAGGTGTCGGCTCGTGCGGCGGGTTCAGCCGCGAACATGGCTCCGGCGACCAGTACGGCGACGGAAATCTTCTTGAGTGTGGGCACGAAAGGCCTTTCGGTACGCGAGCGGTCGAGGTCCTGATCTTCGTGTAGTCCGTCGTGACGATCGACTACACGATCCGGTGACCTGTGCGCACCGCGGTCCGGCGGGGTCATGGGTCGGTCAGGGTCGCAAGCCGGCCCGGGTGGTCGGTGGTGCCGGCCATGTCGATCGACGTGCTCTGGTCGAAGGACAGGTCGTCGCTGGCGTACAGATGTTGGACGCTGCCGTCGCTTCGGCGGGAGAATCCGGCAGGGTCGCAGTCCCGCATGCTGGGGACGCCCTGGTCCTTCAAGTTGAAGTCGCCGGCGACGACGACCGGTCGTGGGTAGCCGGCCACCCGGTTCATCAGGTCCTGGCATTGCGCGAGCGCGGTCGGCGCGTTGTCGGACGACAGATGCGTGGTGCAGGCGCTGAGTTCGGCGGCGTGCAGGCAGGCCCAGGACCGCAGTTCCCGGTGGCCGTCCGCGGCCGTGTACTGGGCGGCGTAGGTGCCGGATTCTTCGCCTGTGCCGGCGAAAGTGGTGGTGACCATGATGATGTTGCCGTACTGCTGGACGCCGTCACGGCAAAGGGTGGGTGTGCCGTCGAGGTCGCGTGCCGCGACGAACAGTGCCCGCGCGGGGCCTAACGCCTGCCGCAGCCGGTCGACGTCGCCCGAACACGCCTCGTTCACCGAGAGCACCTGCGGCTTACTCGACTCGATCACCTCGACGGCTTTGGCCAGCACCGCGTCGCCTCGGTAGCAGCCGGCCATGCCACCGTGGCAGATGTTGAGCTGGAGCACGGTGATCGTCGTCCCCGCGTTCGTCGCCCCCGTGCAGGCCGCTGCCGAGAGCACGACCAAGAGCCCGAGTGCCTTCAGCGAGGTGGGCAGGCGATTCATCACCTGACACAAGCAGACGACCCGGCCCGGACACAACCGCCCGCGATGTTCGGCCCATGAGCGGCTCGGCTCGGCGAACCCGAACTCCAGCAGCTTGAAGCTGAGGGGCGGATCGAGGTCAGCCGGTGTTGCGAACCACGTTGTAGTAGGTGTCCGCGATGAAGTCGCACGGGCCCCGCGCCGGGCCGGTGCCGAAGGTGTGGTCGCACTGTTGGTGCATCAGCCGGAAGAAGAGGTCGTCGCAGCGCAACGTGTTCTTGCCGCCGCCTTCCTCGCACAGGTCGTGGTTCGCGCACGGGCCGCGGAAGTCCACCTGACCCCAGGGCGGTACCACGGGCTTGTCCGGTGAATTGGTGCAGTAGTCGTGCCATGCGCCGAGGTCCGGGTTGTACACGTAGCCGGAGGGAATGGGTACGAACGCGGCGGCCTGCGCCATCCCCGCCATGGCCGGCAATGCGCCCGCGGTCACCGCCAGTACGACTCCCCAGCGCCGCAGGTTCGATGTTTTCCGGACCGGATGTAATGCTTTTCGATCAGACATCGCTGCTCGCCTCACCTGTAAGTGTTTCACTTGAAGTAAATGCGGTACGACATCCATAAACGTAGCTGGTTCGCATACGGTGGCAAGGGTTCGTTCGACCCACAGTCGACGATCTCGAGCAATAAGTTCGTCGGCAAAATTGCTGTTTCTTGACAGTGAAGCCGGTGGACCTGCTTTCCAAAGACAGCGGGATGGGATGGGACCCCGCCGAGACGGATGGGTCGTACCCGAGCGCTGTTGACATTCGACGACTCATCGAACAAGCGCTGGCTGCCGATTGGGATCCGGATGTGCGCGGTGGCACCTTTCTGTTCACGGAACACCAGGGGCTTGAACTCCCGGATTTCTTGGTCATCGATCGAGTACGCGACCCCAATCCTTCAGACCCGGCCAGCCGAGTGAACCAGGCATAGCCGACCGTCGGAAATTCTGGGCAGTGAAGTGACGTGGTTGACGGGTCGGCGTAGACCTTGCCCGGATGCGAGTGGAAGAAGGCGCGCTCACTCCTTCCCTTGTCAACTTATAGCGTGCCCTGGGGCTTGCGGCAAGACCCCGGTGATGACGCAGACTCACCTGCCGAAGCCGGAACCTGCGGAAAACGGGGAGTTTCCAGAGTGCGTGTGCTGTTGTCGACCTATGGGTCACGTGGGGATGTCGAACCGATCATGGGACTCGCGACGCGGGTGCGGGAGCTCGGCGCCGAGGTGCGGGTGTGCGCGCCGCCCGATTTCGCGAGCCTGCTGGCCGGAATCGGGGTGCCGATGGTTCCGGTCGGTCCGTCGGCGAGTGCGCTGACGGCGGCGGCGCCTCCGGCGTCGGCTATTCCCGAGTACGCGGCCGCCCTGATCGCCGACCAGTTCGAGGCGATCACCAAGGCCGCCGAAGGCTGCGACGCGATGGTGGTGACCGGCATGCTCCCCGCCGCGGCGGGCGCGCTGTCGGTGGCCGAGAAGCTGGCCGTCAAAGCGGTGTCGGTGACCTTCCAGCAGCTCACCCTGCCTTCGCCGCACCACGAACCGCTGGCGTACCGCGGCAAGCCGTTCCCGCCGGAGGTCACCGGCAACCGGGACCTGTGGGACCTGGACGCGCGGACCATCGAGGAGTTGTTCGGGGACGCGCTCAACACGAGCCGGGTGGCCGAGGGCCTGCCACCGGTGGACGGCGTCCGTGACTACGTCATCGGCGACCGGCCGTGGCTGGCCACGGATCCTGTTCTGGACCCGTGGCGGGAACCGTCGTATTTCGACGTCGTCCAGACCGGCGCTTGGATCATGCCGGACGAGCGCCCCCTGCCCGCCGATCTGACGGCTTTCCTGGACGACGGCCCACCGCCGGTCTACGTGGGCTTCGGCAGCATGCCGATGCACGCCGCGGCCGATGTCGCCCAGGTGGCCATCGAAGTGGCCCGCGAACAGGGCCGCCGCATCGTCCTGGGCCGGGGCTGGGCGGACCTCGCCCTGATCGACGATCGGGACGACTGCTTCGTCGTCGGCGAGGTGAACCAGTTCGCGTTGTTCTCCCGGGTCGCCGCCACCGTCCATCACGGCGGGGCCGGCACCACGTTGACGGCCACCCGATCCGGTGCGCCGCAGGTGGTCGTCCCGCAGGCGGCGGACCAGCCGTACTGGGCGGGCCGGGTGGCGGAGCTGGGGATCGGCGTGGCCCACGACGGTCCGGTGCCGACGACCGAATCCCTGTCGTCCGCGCTCGAGAAGGCCTTGGCCGTCGAGACCGGCGAGCGCGCGCGTGCCGTGGCGGGCACGATCCGAGCCGATGGCGCCACTGTGGCCGCGAAGCTGCTGCTCGACTGAGCTTGTCGTCATGTCCGAGTGCTTGCCGTCACGGTCGCGGGACGTCACCGCCAGAAGCAAACCAACCAGCACCACCACAGATGGAACCGCGCTCGGACCTCGACGACTTCATGCCCTCAGCACGCCCAGGACGCTGTCGCAGTCGCCTCAGCAGGTGCCGTGGATGGTCGAGCCGGATTCCCGCTGTGTGACTGGAATCGTGAGTGGACTCTTAAAGTCGTCGCCGGCTAAAAGAAGTCGTCGTGTGCGAGCCCGCTGATCCGGGCCGCCAACGTCACGCTGTCGGCGGGCAAGAGCGTGACCGATCCGTAGCTCCGCACGACGAGATACCGGCCACCGTCGGTGTCCACGAAGGAGAGCGGGCGGATGGCCGTCAGGACGTTCCCGGCCGCTCCCGATCGCGCCGCACTCACCTGGCCGATCGCGCTCGCCCGCGCCAGGACCCGCAAGAGCCGCTCGGCGTCGTCACGGTGCACCCCGTAGCCGATCAAGCATCGTGTCCCGTCGCCGAGCCGCCCGGACCGCCGCCACATCAGGCCGGACCGGTCGAGGGCGAGTTCGGTGACGCGGACGGGGCGCCCGATACCCGGATCGGCCCCGGGCACTACCTCCAAGACGCCTTCCGCCATCCTCGTCGCGTTCATCCAGCCCAGCTCCACCGTCTCGTTGCGCATCGTCACGCGCAATGCCCGTCCGGTGGGCTGGGGGAAGCAGCCGACCGCCGCCTGTTCTGCGGCGCCGCTGTAGAGCAAGGACAGCGTGAAATCGGCGTCGTCCATCGCCCGCAGGGCCTGCACCAGATCACCGTCGAGGTTGTCCGCGTCTCCGAGGCTGTTGGACGTCAGCCATCGGTGTGCTTCCGCTCGGCGCTCTCGCCGCTCCGCGTCGTCGCGGCCGTGCCGGTGCACCACGAGAGGGAATGGCATGGACCCGAGGCCGAGCCGTTCCCAAAGCACCTCGTAGACCAGCGCGGGAAGGGTGGGAAGCGTCATCGTCACCACGCTGTCGATCACGGCGCCCCTTCCGCCTGCCCGTTCGCCGGGAGTGGACTGGCCGGGCGAACGATCCGCTGACCGGCCTCGGCGTTCCGCAACCGGGCTTGATCGACCATCAACAGCATGAGCACGTCCGGCCCCAATCCGGTCTCCGGCACGTTCTCCGGCCACGCCGGCAGGCGACGGTTCTTGCGGGTGATCGCCATGAGCATCGGGCTCCTAGGGCCGGGGAGCAGAGGGCAGGAGTCACCATCCTCGACCATTCGCCCGCTCACGGGGAGATCTCAGCGGGGCATAACATTCCCGGACTGGGCGGTGGCGGTATGGGGCGGGCGAAGGGGGTCACCCATTTCAAGCAGAACCTCAGCTCGCGGATAGCGTCCATTAGGAGCTGGTGGGGGCAAGGCGAAGCGCGATCTCCAATGCGCTGTTCGCCGCCGGTGGCTCGGCACGTCCGGCGACCACTCTGGAGGATCTCCTGAACATGCTCGCCGAGCACGGGATCGAGGTCGACCTGCGCTGAGCCATGCGTCTTGGTCAGGAACGGCCGGGCAGCTGGATCACCTGCTGACCAGTGAGCTCAATGGCGGCGACATCGACGGAAACACCGGCGATGTCGCCGCCGACAAACCTGGTCTGGTCGTCGACGAAGGCGAGACGACGTCTCACACTGGTCCGTGCGCGCAGGCTTTGGGTGGCCGTCATCCGTTGAGGTGACACCGGGGCACTGGTGGAAATCGAGGCCCAGCTTCGCCGAAGACCTCGACCACGGGGCGGCTGTGGTGCGCGATGTGAGCACCGGCCGTGAAAAACCGAACCACCGGAACAAAGCCGGCTGAAAGTGAACCGGCCCAGACAAGAAGTGGTGCACCGAACGAATATCGAATACGAGCGGTCAGCCGGCGGGTCTGCGTCGCAGGAGCACGAAACCGTCCTCCTCGGTCACGGTGCGGTATTCCGTTTCACGCAGCCGTCGCAGGTCCTGGCTCTGCTCGGCCGCGGTGCCGGGCCAGCCGGGAAGACGGGTGTCGGCGATGACCCATTCCGTGTCGATCGTCGTCCGTGGCGCGATGACCGGATACAGCTGGACGGTCGTCCGGCTCGTCAGTTGGGGTGCGAGGTGGTTCGAGGCGGCGACGGTGGCGTCGTCGGGGATCACGTCCATCAGGCGGTGCGCCGTGGCGACCCGGTCGTCGGCCCGCCAGGTGGCGGCGTCGACGAGTTTGTTCAGCGGCAGCCAGATGACGCCGATCAACGAGGACACCACGAACACCGTGACCGCCGCCCGGCGGATTCGCGGCGGCAGAACCAGGCCGCGGTCGCCGAGGGCATGGATCATGGCGAGGTGGACGATGGGCATCAGGACGGCGCTGTAGTGGAAGCCGATGGCCCAATGCGACGGGTTGGTCGACACAAGACGCCACAGCAGCGTGGGCACCACCAGCGCGCTCACGGGCGAAAGGAGTGCCAGGAAGGCCGTCGGGGCGAAGATCGCGGCGATCAGGAGCAGCTTGTCCCCGGAGCCGGCCAAGGCCAGGTCTTGATCGAGATAACCGGCGAAACCGTATTCGCCGGCGGGATTCATCGCCGGGATCACGACTTTGACGATCAGCACGAAAGCGCCGACGCCGGTCATCGCCACCGCCACGCCCAGCCGCCGTTGCCCTTGGACCACGAGGTAGACACCCAGAGCCGCGAAGGTGAGCGGGAGGTCTTCCTTGACCAGGAGGAGCGGCGCGGCCCAGTAGACCGCGGCCGTCCACTCACGAGTGATCAGCCGTTCGATGGCGAAAGCGATCATCGGCACGGCGAAGACGACCTCATGGAAGTCGAAGTCCGCCGCGGTCTGCAGACCCCACGACAGGCCGTAGGCGACGCCGATCAGGAATCCTCGTCCGCGCCCGAGCAGGTGCGCCGCGGTCCGTGCCACGGGGATGACGGAGATCGCGAGCAGGCCGGCCTGCGCGGCCAGCAGTGTGATCGGGCTCGGGAAGATCCAGTACAGCGGCACCAGCGTGATCAGGATGGGATGGAAGTGATCACCCAGCATCACGAAGCCGGGCCCTTTCAGTTCCGAGACCGGCGCGCGGAACTCGGCGTACCCTCGGACGATCTGCTCGAAGATCCCCAGGTCGAAGCCGGTCGTGCCGAGCCGAAGGTGGTTGGAGACCGACAGCAGGCTGTACAGGACGAAGAAGGCGGCAGCGAGCGGCCAGACACGGACAGTGGTCGCGGGAGGGTGAGTGGTCAGCATGCGGCCCACCCTGGAAACGGTGGGCTGAAGGTCTCCTGAAGCACTCTGAAGATCGCTTCAGCAAGAGGCTCGGAACCTGGTTGGGTGAGCGACTATGCGGATTCTGGTGGTCGAGGACGAGCGACGGCTCGCGGCGGCGCTCAAGCGCGGCCTCGAAGCGAACACCTTCACCGTCGATCTCGCCTACAACGGGACCGACGCGGTCTGGATGGCCGGGCAGCGCCCGTACTCGGCGATCGTGCTGGACATCATGCTTCCCCGGTTGAACGGCTACCGGGTTTGTGCCGAGTTGCGCCGCGGCGGGCTTACCACCCCGATCTTGATGCTCACCGCCAAGGACGGCGAGTACGACGAAGCCGAAGGGCTGGACACCGGCGCGGACGACTACCTCACCAAACCCTTCTCCTACGTCGTGCTGATCGCCCGGATCCGCGCCCTGATCCGGCGTGGGCACGCCGCGCCGGCGAAGTTGACCGTCGACGACCTCGTGGTGGACCCGGGAGCGGGTACGGTCCGGCGCGGGGACACGCTCATCAACGTGACCGCGCGGGAGTTCGCGGTACTGGAATGTCTCGCCCGGCGCCCGAATCTGGTGCTGAGCAAGGACGAGATCCTGCGGAACGTCTGGGACGCCCACTACGAAGGTGACGTGAACGTGGTCGAGGTCCACTTGAGCGCCTTACGCCGCAAGATCGACCAGCCGTTCGGCCTGCACAGCATCGAAACGGTGCGGGGCATGGGATACCGGCTGGTCGGCCGTGTCGACTAAAGCGCGGATCGCGGTCGCGGCCGGGCTGATCGCGCTCGTCGTGTTCGCCGCCGGCGCGGTCTGGCTGCGCCTCGGGATCGGCGAGATGTACGACGGCTACGAGAAGACCAAGGCCGCGGGCGGTGAGGCCTACGAGGCCGCGCTGGAGGCGGCGGGCCGGGCGGGTAAGCCGTTGCCCGACGTGATCCAGGGCCCGATAGCGGGCGAAGCCTTGTCTCTGGCCAAAGTCGATTGGTTCTTGTGGCCCGGTGTCGTCGTCGCGGCCGCGCTGGTCGGATTCGTGGCCTGGGCGTCGGCGGCCGGTGCGCTCCGGCCGGTCGAGTGGATGCGCTGGCAGGCGGCGGAGATCACCGCGGGCACCCTGGACCGCAGGATCGACGTACCGGTCCGGAAGCTGGGCATCGGCAGGCTGTCGATCGCCCTCCGTGCCGCGCTGGCCGCCGCGCTGATCGCGTCGGGGCCGCTCGTCGGGGGTGTCGTCTGGCTCCGCGACACCGTGAACGACCTGTACGACGCGCGGGTCGGCGCGGAGGCGAACGCCGCGCTACAAGCATACGACGCGCTGTCCGTGGCGCTCACGTTCGGCGAGCCCGCATCGGTGGTGAACAGGTATACCGATGTCTTCCTTTACGAGGTGGTGCACAGCGACGGCCGGGTGGAGTCGAGTGACCGGATGGCCGCGGCGGAGGAGGCCAACGGTGGACCGTTCCTGCCGAAACCCCGGCCCACCACGACGGTCGATTGGCACCGCTACGCCACCTACGACGTCGACGAAGCCACCAGCGCTCGGCTCCGGGTCCTGCTCCCGGAATTCGTCGACCCGGCCGGCGTATGGTCGCGTGAGGTGCCCACGGGCTCCGGCGGTTCGGCCGCGATCTACGTCTTCGAGATCAGGGCCTTCCCGGAGAATCCCGCGGCGGCCACGGACGATCTGCTGATACCCGGTGTGCTCGCCGCGGTGGTGCTGATCGGCTTCGTGGCGTGGTTCGCCACCACCCGTTCGTTGCGTCCGGTGGGACGGATCCGGGAGCAGGCGTCGGAGATCGGTTCCCAGGCAGGGGAGAGCCGTGTCTCGCAGCCGCCGACAAGGGACGCGGTCGCGCGACTGGCCACGACGTTGAACGAGATGCTCGACAGGCTGGAGAGTTCGGCGAAGGCGCAGCGGCAGTTCATCGCGGACGCCGCACACGAGTTGCGCAGCCCGATCTCAGGCCTGCGCACGGTACTCGAAGTGGCGGCCGACCATCCTGGACAGGCGGACTGGCCCGCCGTCGTCGGAGACGCGGTCCTCGACACCCAGCGGCTACAGGACCTCACGGAGGACCTGCTTTTGCTGGCACGACTGGATTCCGCGCTTCCGTCGTCCGGTGGCCAGGTCGACTTGGCCGAGGTGGCAGCGGCCTACGGAGCACGAGCCGAAGTGCGGTGCGACGGCCCGGCGCCGGTGATGGGGGAGGCCAAACAACTCGATCGCCTGCTGCGCAATCTGGTCGACAACGCCACCCGGCACGCCGTATCACGCGTGACGGTCACCACTCGGTCCACAGAGGACACTGCTGTCCTCGAGGTGGCCGACGACGGCCCGGGAATTCCCGAGGCCGACCGTATTCGTGTGTTCGACCGGTTCACCCGGCTCGACGAATCACGTGACAGCGACGCCGGTGGCGCCGGGTTGGGCCTGGCGATCGCGCGGGAGATAGCCGTCCGGCACGGCGGCACGCTCGTGGCCGGTGATCACGCGGTCTTCACGGCTACGTTCCCCCGTGCTCGGGAAAGCGGGAAGGGCGAGGATGGCTCGTCGGCCGGTAAAACCTGTCAGAAATAGTGCGACGCGGCGGCGATCACGCGCGCCGAGCGTTTGCACCGGGAGGGTCTGCCGGTGGCCGGGGAACTGTGGTTTACCACTTGGCCCCGGGAAACGATGCGATTGTGGCCATGGCCGCGCCGATTTCCCGTGTGCGACCTTCCGTCGTGAATTTCGCCAGGGCGATCACTTATCTCTGCCCTGCGGAGAGGTTGTCCGAACCCGGAGATCCGTGTCAAGGACAACTAGGATAGGGTTCGCTCGATTCCGTAAGAACTGGGGGAACAATCATGCGTAAAAGCACCGTAGCTGTGGTCGCAACCTCTGCCGCCGCGGCCTCCATTGTCGCGACAGCGCCCGCCGCGTCCGCCGAGCCGAACCCGCCCGGCTGCGAAAAGGGCTACTTCTGCGTGTACGACTACTACCCGGGCGGCCCGCTGCTGCTGAAGACCGCGGGCAACTGGTCCGGCTCGATCGAGGGAGCGCAGTACCTGTTCAACAACGGCTACTACTCTCCCGGCAGCGACCACGTCGACGTGACCTGGATCCTGTCGTCCACCGGGGCGCCCTACACCATGTGCCTGCACAACAACCCTGGTCCGGGCTACTACTCCTCGAACATGCACGGCACCGTGATCAATGTCCGCTGGCGCGGCGAGTGCTGATTCCCCGATAGGCGAGTCCCCGGCCGCTCAAGGCCGGGGACTTCCTATTCGTGTAGTGGTCGATCATTCTGTTTGTCGCGGCGCTCGGGTACCGGCCCGGATCGGATCGTGTTCACTGATCAGGTGCGGGGCCAGGTCCAGGCGTATCGCAGGATGAGGGCGAGAAGGAGCACTTCCAGGGCGACGCCAAGGCCGTAGAAGTACGTCCAGGACCCGCCCACCACGTTGAATGCCGCATAGGGGATCTGTACCGAGGCCACGATGAGGTTCGTGACGCGGTTCGCCCTGGCGGGCAGCGTCATCGACAGCACGATCATGAAGATCGGGATCGCCATGAGCGTGAGGAAGAGGACATACAACGGCTGGCTGATGTCGAACTCGAAGACGACGCCTGCCAGGATGTCCGTGACGACGCCGGGCTTGAAGAAGGCGAGAATGTCCACGTAGGCGTACAGGAACATGACACCTGTCCACGCTGCGGCGAGCTTGGCCTTCACCGGGATCCGCGGGTCTTCCAGTGTGGTGTTGGGTTGACTTGTTCTCAACGTGGGCTCCGTCGTTGGGTGAGGATTGGTAGGCCCACGATCGCTGAGCCCGGCGGCAGACTCATCGGCATCGAGGCCGGACCCGGGACACCCGTCGGGAGGACCGGCGTCTCGTTCTTTCGGTCGGTCCCAGACGCCCCGGCGATCCCTAGGCTGGGTCGGTGACCACCAACGCCCTGAGCTCGCTGTGGGCCGAGCCCCGCGCCACGGAAGCGCCCGAACGGGTGTTACGCGACTGGGTGCTGGTCGGGGTGTTGATGGTGTCGGCGCTGCTCGAGGGCGTCCTCCGAGACGACGTCGCCTGGCGGCCGTTCGCGACGATCGTGGCGGTCGGACTCGCGCCGGTGCTGCTGTGGCGGCGTACCCACCCGCTGGCCTGTGTCGCGGTGGCCTTCGGCACCGCGATGGCGCTGGGACTGGCGAGCCTGCTGGGCGGGGTTCCGAGCGTGGGCCTCGACACGATGATCTACGTCCTTTTACTCGTCTACGCGCTGGTTCGCTGGGGCTCAGGGCGCGAGATCGTGATCGGGCTGGCGGTGGTGGCGGTCGCCGCGGGAACCGGCATGGTCCCCGACCACATCGGGCCGGCCGAGGTCATCGGCGGGATCGGCATCCTGGCTGCTGCGGCGGCGGGCGGAGCGGCGTTCCGCTACCGCGCCGAGAGCTGGCGCCGGACGCTGGACCAGAGCCGCAGCCAGGAGCGGATCGGCCTCGCGCGAGAGCTGCACGACATCGTCGCCCACCACGTCTCGGCGATCGCCGTGCAGGCGCAGGCGGGCCGGGCGATGGCCGGGCAGCGACCTGAGGCGGCGCTCGAGACGCTGGCGGTCATCGAGGGGGAAGCCTCGCGGACCCTCGCGGAGATGCGGGCGATGGTCCGGGTGCTGCGCGACGGAGCGCCGGCGGAGTACGCCTCCCAGCCCGGCGTCGCCGACCTGGTTTCCCTCGCCCGAAGCGCCCCGGCCCCGGTCATCGACGTGGAGTTGCCAGACGACCTGGGCGAACTTCCGCTCCAGGTCGACACGGCGGTCTACCGGCTGGCGCAAGAAGCGTTGACCAACGCCCTGCGGCACGCCCGCGACGCCTCGCGTGTGAAGATCCGGGTCGTGGAAGGTGGGGGAACGCTGCGACTACGCGTGACCGACGACGGGCAGATCGACCCGGCGCGGTCGGTGAACCACGGCTTCGGGCTGCTGGGGATGACCGAACGCGTGCAGCTTCTCGGCGGCACGCTGCGTGCCGGGCCGGCGTCCGAGGGCGGGTGGACGGTCGACGCCGAACTGCCGACGAAGGTACGCCGATGACGGTTCGCGTGCTGGTGGCCGACGACCAAGATCTGGTGCGCACCGGCCTGTCGATGATCCTTGACGCGCAGCCCGGCATCGAGGTCGTCGGCCAAGCCGCCGACGGCCACGCCGCCGTCGAGCTGGCGCAGAGGCTCCGCCCCGACGTGTGCCTGGTCGACATCCAGATGCCCGTGCTCGACGGCATCCAGGTGACCAAGCTCCTCGCGGGGCGGGGCGTCCCGGACCCGATCGCGGTAGTGGTGATCACGACGTTCGACCTCGACGAGTACGTCCACGGCGCGCTCCGGGCAGGCGCCCGAGGCTTTCTGCTCAAGGACGCCGGGACGGAGTTGCTCGTCCAGGCCGTCCATGCCGCCGCCGTCGGCGATGCCCTGATCGCGCCGAACATCACCCGGCGGCTGCTCGCCACGCTCGCCGGCAGGGAACCGTCGAGCCGACGGACCCAACCGATCGAGCCGCTCACCGAACGCGAGGAGGAGGTGCTGACGCTGGTCGCCCGCGGCCGCACGAACGCAGAGATCGCCGCCGAGCTGTTCATCGGCTTGACGACAGCCAAGACCCACGTCGCCAGCCTGCTGACCAAGATCGGCGCCCGAAACAGGGTCGAGATCGCGATGTGGGCGTACGACACCGGCCGGGTGGGGGACTGAACCGAACCCGGCTGCCAGCTCTCGGGATCGTGGCCGGGCGGCGCCCCGTTGTCGGATTCCGAAGGATCGATCCGGCATCCACGGACTGGTCGCGGCCTCCGACCCGAAACTCACCGAGACTTGATCGGCCTCGTGACGAGCCGATGCAACGACTGAACGTCCGCTCATGCCGCTAGGGCGTGTTTCACAAGTCGGGTTCGCGGTCTTCGCGCCCAGGCGGCCCCTGACGGCACGGGCGGATGCGCCCGAGTACGACCCGGTACGAGGGCGATCCGCCCGCACCGCCAGGAACCACCTGGATCACGAAGCCCATCGAACAGACTTATGAAACACGCCCTAGGTGGACCTCTGGCCAGATAGCCCACCGACTTTGCCCGGAGCCTGTTCACGCGCATCGATCGGCGGGGTGCCGGAACCCTGGGCGGGTCGGGTCCGCCGCGAACACGCCACCTTTGCCTTACCCCTCGCTAGGAAGGACTACGCGATCGAAAGGGCGTGGGTGCGCATCCAGGTGTCGACCTCCAGCAGGGGGATCAGCAGATGGGCGGTGCTGACATGGGTCATCGTCACGCTCTGGCCACCAGCCAGATCGCGGACGCGCCGGTGGTCCAGCAGGCCGGCGAGCGGGGAGGCCGGGTCGTCGAGGAGACCCAGCACCGTGTCGCGGATCGCCGCCTCGTGCGCGGGGGCGTGCATGGCCGGGTAGCCGGACTTCGGACGGGTGAGGACTTCGGTGGGCAGGAGGTCCGCGGCGGCCATCCGCAGGAGGCTCTTCTCGCGGCCGTCGGCCGTCTTCATCGACCAGGGGACGTTCCACACGTACTCGAGCAGGCGGTGGTCGCAGAACGGTACGCGGACCTCCAGACCGACCGCCATGCTCATCCGGTCCTTGCGGTCGAGCAGCATCGCGAGCGGACCGTGGAGACTGAAGAACAGGACCTCCCGCATGCGCGCGTCGAGACGGCTTTCCCCGGCCACGTGTGGCACCTGGGCGCGAAGGGTGGAGTAGCAGTCCGCCTCGAATTCGGCTGGACGTAAGGCTTTCCGCAGGTCCGGGTTGAGGCAGTCCGCGAGGCGGGGTGCGTCGCCCATCCACGGGAAGCGGTCGCGCCAGACGGTCTGCTCGTCGTGGAACCAGGGATAACCGCCGAACACCTCGTCCGCCGCCTCGCCGGACAGCGCGACCGTCGAACGCTCGCGCAGCGCGGCGAACATCAGGTACATCGACGCGTCGAAATGGCCGAGACCGGGGAGGTCGCGGGCGCGACGGCTGAGCGGGATCGCCTGCTCGACGGCCGCGGTGTCCATGACGACGTCGTGGTGATCGGTCCCGAGGTGTTTGGCCGCCAGTGCCGCGTAGGGCGCGTCGCGCTCCGGCCGCAGCGCGGTGGGGCGGAAATCGTCCTCCTCGCCCTCGAACCGGACGGAGAAACTCGACAGGGGACCTTCGTCGGACCGGTTGAGGCTTCGCGCGGCCAGTGCGGTGACCGTGCTGGAGTCCAGGCCGCCGGACAGCATCGTGGCGCGCGGAACGTCCGCGACCAGTTGACGGTCCACAATGTCCTCAAGCAGCTCGCGGACATTGTGGACGGTGGTGTCGAGGTCGTCCAGGTGCTCCCGGCTCGTCAGCCGCCAGTACGGGTACTCGTGGCAGCCGCGCCGGTCGATCTTGACCACGTGGCCCGGCTTGACCTCGCGCAGCCCGTCCAGCGGGGTCTGGCCGGGCACGGCGAGCCGCGGATTCAGCAGAATCGGCAGCGCGTCAGCGGAGAGCGTCGCCCGGTAGGCCGGATTCGCCATGATGCCCTTGGGTTCCGAAGCGAACAGCACCCCGGACGGTTGCGGCGCGTAGTACAGCGGCTTCACGCCGAGCCGGTCGCGGGCGAGCACCATCTCGTCGCGCACCGAGTCCCACACCGCGAAGGCGAACATGCCGTTGAACCGTTCGACGCATCCGGCGCCCCACTCGAGGTAGGCACGGAGCAGGACTTCCGTATCCGACGCGGTCCGGAAAGTGTGCCCCAGAGCGGAAAGCCGAGTGCGCAGCTCGCGGAAGTTGTAGATTTCGCCCGCGTAGGCGAGGACGACTGGCGCACGATCCGGCCCCAGCTCCGCCTTCATCGGCTGGGCGCCACCGGCGACGTCGATCACCGCGAGCCGCCGATGCCCGAGCGCGGCATGGGTGCCGAGCCAGGTGCCGCGGTCGTCGGGGCCCCGCTCGCGCATCGTATCGGTCATCACGTCGAGGACGCGCTGTTCGGCGCGTAGATCCCTGGAGTAGTCAAGCCATCCGACGAAACCGCACATCAGTCACTCGCTTTCGCACCGGGGGCCGCCGCACACCAGCGGCAGCACTGCCTTCTCGAACGCCCGCTGGTCGCCGGCGAAGATTCCGTTCTGCCGTGGATACGGCACCACGACGTCGGTGAACCCCAGTTCGCCGCAGCGTCCGACGACGTCGGCCAGCCGGTCCGGGGAGGCGTAGGGGGCGTCCGTCACGCGGCTGAGGTGGACGAGCCTGCGCGGCGTCCGGCCCGATGTCGCGCAGGCCGCGGCCAGTCGGTCCAGTTGGCGTGCCCACGTCGCGAAGGCTTCGTCATCGGTGCGCCAGCCCGGTCGCGCCGCGTCGCCGGTGGTGATCCAGATGTCACCGAGTTCCGCGGCGAGCCGCGTCCCGCGCGGTCCCGCCGCGGCGATGGCCAGCGGAGACCGGGGCCGCCGGACACAACCGGGCGCGAGGTTGACGTCTTCGGCGGTGTAGTACCGGCCGCGGAAGGTCGTCGAGTGGTTACGCAGCAAGAGGTCCAGCAGTCTCACGAACTCGCCGAACCGCTCACCACGCTCCACTGTGGAGGGAACCGGCGCGCCGAGTTCCGTGTTGTCCAGGTCCCTCGCGCCCGCGCCGACGCCGAGCACGAACCGGCCCTCGCTGAGCTGGTCCACCGCCATCGTCTGCTTGGCCAGCAGCACCGGGTGCCGGAAGTTCGGCGACGCGACCAGCGTGCCCAGCCCGATCCGGTTCGTCACCGCCGCCGCGGCCGTCAGCGTCGTCAGTGCGTCGAACCACGGTTCGTCGCGCGGAGTCCGCCAGGTCAGGTGGTCCGGGACCCAGGCATGGGCGAAGCCGAGCCCCTCGGCCCGGCGCCATACTTCGAGCACGCTCCGTCCGGGATGCTCCGGCAGGATGAGCACGCCGAGCCGGGCGGTGGCCGCCATTTCAGGCCTCCACCGATCGCCTGCTCAGCGCCCAGTCGCCCACCAGCTTCGTCCCGGCGCCCGCTACCAGGAAGACGACGGCGAGTACGAACCAGCCCGTGACGGCCCACTCCACCAGCAGGACCGTCATGATGCCCGGCGCGAGCGCGATCGCCGCCGCCTGACCGGTGTTGAACAGGCCCTGATACTCGCCGTGCGCGTCCTGTGGCGTCAGCCCGACCGAGAGCCCGAAGCCGCTGCCCATGAAGAAGAGTTCGCCGGCGACGTGGATGGCGGCCGCGACGATCAGCACGATCAGGACGAAGGTGCCCGTGGCGTGGTAGCTGGCCGCGAAGACCAGACAGGACGCCGTCAGCAGGATCCCGGCCCACAGGCCCAGCCGCCCGGCGCCGCGCACGGTCGCGCCCGCCCGGGAAACGCGGTTCTGGAACAGGACGATCGTCACCGCGTTGAAGCCGATGAGCACCCCCATCACCCACGGCGGCGCCCCGGTGTGCGCGGCGATCCACAGTGGAACGCCCGCGGTCAGCATGCCGAAGCACAGCGCCAGCAACCCGTTGAGACAGGTGATCAGCAGATACGGCCGGTCCTTCAGTACGAGTACCCCGCGCTTGATCTTGAGGTCGCGCAGCGAAGACACATGCGGCACCCGCCGCAGAAGTGCCGCACACCCGAGGTTCGCGATTCCGCAGAACACGATCAGCGCGAGATAGGCGGCCCGGGTGTCGATCGACAGCACGATCGCGCCGAACCCGGCGCCGACCACGATCCCCGCCTGCGTCATCACCCGGGTGGTGGAGATGCTTTCGAGCCGCTCCTGGCCGGTGGTCAGACCGGAGATCACCGCGATCCGGATCCCCGGCGCCGCGCGTTCGCAAGCGACCATCACGCAGGTCACCAGCGCGATCGGCCAGAAGTCCCGCACGAACAGGTAGCAGAGCATGGCGATGCCCTCGACCAGCTGTAGCCCGAAGAGGACTTCACGTGCGCCCACCCGGTCGGCCAGGTACCCGAACGGGCCGCCGGCGAACATGCCGACCAGGCCCGCGGCCGTGATGCCGATGCCGAACTGGGCCGTCGTCAGCCCCGCTGATTGGGTGAAGAACAGGGCCCAGCAGGTGAACCACGCGCCTTTGCCGACCGACAGCACCAGCGAGGCCAGGTAGATCGTGCCCACCGGCCGCCGCCACCAGGCCAGCGTCGTGTAGCCCGGCCTGACTGGGGCCTGCTTGACCTTGGTCACCTTCGCTCCTTCGCCAACTCTCGGATCTTGGCGCCGAACCGGGCGGCATGGTCGCCGAGATCGACCTCCACCCTCGGCGGTACCGGAGGCTCGGCACCCAGCAGCACGCAGTGGATGAACACCGGCGAGGAGCAGCGGACCAGCACTCCGCACAGCAGCTCCGACAGTTCGCCGACGGTGTGGACCCGGTGGACCTCCAGGTAGCCACAGTCCCGGGCGAGCGCGCCGAGGTCGGGCCGCGACGGGACGGCCTGGCCGCCCGTCGAGGCATACCGGCCGTCGTCGAGCACGATGTGCGCCAGCGGCAGTGAATCGTGTGCCCCGGCGGTGATCAGGCCGACCGGGTTCATCAGCACGGCGCCGTCGCCGTCGACCACCAGGGTCGCCAGCCCGCTCGCCTGCGCGATGCCGATCCCGACCGAGGACGCGAGGCCCATCGAACCGGTCATGTAGAAGTGGTTCGCCCGGTCGTCGAGTCCGCAGGCGATCCGGGACGAAAAGCCGGTGGTGAACACGATCGGCTGGACCGAGGTCGCGTCGAGGATCGCTTGGATGGCTTCGGTCTTGTTCATGCGTGCCACCCGAAGAGCGGCGGCGGCACCAGCAGCGCGGCCGTCCGTCCCTGCCGCTGGACGACGTCCGCGGCCCAGCCGACCGACTCCGCGAGGTTCTGGTCGCGCCCGAGTGTGGTGGTCGCGACCCCGAGACCCGCCAGCAACGGCTCGGTGAGCCTGCCCATCACCAGGTTCTCCTGCGTCGGGTCGGGATCCACCCCTCGGAGGCTGATGATCAGCAGCATGCCAAGGCGGTAGGGCTCGACGAGTGACGCGAGCGCGTTGACCGACTGGCCGAGGCCGGAGTTCTGCATCAGCACCACCGGATGCCGGCCGGCGAGCACGGCACCCGCGGCGATGCCGACCGCGTTGTCCTCCCTGGCGACGGTGAGGAGCCCGGCGTGGTCGTCCAGTGCACGGTAGAGCGGCGCGAGAATCCCGCACGGCGTACCGAAGAACGGGCCGAACCCCGTGCTTGTCAGATCGTGGCACAGCTGGTGTGCGACGTCGACGGCTTCGAGAGCATGAGCTGTGGTCGTCATCGGTGGGTCGTCCGTTCGGTAGGGGGAGTGACCGGCAGTCCGGCCAGGAACTCGTCCAGGTCGACCAGGCGGGTGGCGTGGACACCAGGGCCGTCGCCGCGGATGTTCTCCTTGGCGGGCCGGGTTCCGTCGAAGAAGTGGACCGCGACGAGCCGGTCCGCGCCGTCGACCGTGAGCATCGGGGTGGCGACCAGGAGATCGCGGACCAGCGCCGTGTCCCTGGTCGCCCGCAGATGCACCCGATAGTCGCGGTAGTGGTTTTCGGCGTGGACCAGGGTGGGATGGAACCGGCGCTTGAACTGGAAGACACCCTTGCCGGGGTAGGGGTCCGCGCTGGAGAAGTCGATGCGCGAGACCCGGTTGCCCGCCGCCCATTCCATCGCCAGGTAGTACACGGCCTTCACCGCGCCGCTGCGGTAGTGGGTTTCGTCCCCGTCCAGCACACCGAGCAGCCGCATGCGCATGACCTTGCCGCCGTCCTCCAATCTGGCCAGGACACCGGCGACCCGTTTCTCGCCCTCGGTCACGAACAACAACCGTCCTTTGTGGAAGATCTCGTGCGTCGCCACGTCGAGGTCGACACTGCGGGCGCTTCCACCGTGCCTCGAAGCCATGGTCGGCAGGTGCATACGCTCGTAGAAGAACCGGAGATCCTCTTCGCCGGTGCCGACCTCGGTCGCCCATTCGTACTTCCGCCGCAGCTTCGCGAACTGGCGCCGCTCGTTGGCGGACACCGTCTTGTGCATGGCCTCGGCGTCACCGACGATGTCCAGCAGCTGGTGCACGCGGAAGGGGAGCAGTACCGAGTGTGCCGAGGGAAGGTCGAGCGCCCGTCGTCGCGAGCAGCCGAGGGCGACCAGGTCGGCGTCCGGTGAGCCATGGCGCAGCCGCCGCCAGGTGACCGCCGGACCGGCCACTGTGGACACTCGTCCGGCCAGTGACGACTGTTGGTCCGCCAGGTACGGCAAGATGTAGGTCAGGCCACCCGGCAGCCCTTGGTAGGCCAAGGACAGCGAGCGGTCGGGGACGGTGGACAGTACCGACGGGAACCGTCGGCCCGGCAGGCCGGCCCACAGTTGGTGACCGCGAGCCCAGACTCCCGTGCCTGCGGTCCACTGGTACTTCAGGCGGGCGAGTGCGGGCGAGGAGGCCATCAGGCGGCCTTGGTGATCGAGCTGACCGGTCTCACGGCTTCGGCGATCACCGCGGAGAGATCGGCGGCGTCGGCGACCGTGCGCACCGCGTGGTCCGGTAGCGGCCGGTAGTCCGTGGCGCTGTAGGAACCGGAGCCGTGGACGATGACCTCGTCGGCGTCGAGCAGCCCCCGGTCGATGGCGTTGAGGACCCCGGTCATCGCCATCACGAGCGACCATTCACGCAATACCCGGGGATCCGCGGGCAGGGTGACCCCGGCGTTGCCGAGCAGCGCGCGAACCTCGGCGTAGCGGCCGAGGCATTCGTTCAGGGACACGACGATCCCGCCGCCGCCCTGACGCCGGATGAGTTCGTTCATGGCGGGCGACGTCGCGGGCGAGCGGGTGTAGAACGTCGTTTCGAGGTTCTCGGCGGGATCGAACGTCGTCCGCGGGTATCTCGGTGTCGTTTCCTGGTGGAACAGACCGGTTCCGGGGTCGGCGCGGTAGTCCGGCGGCGTCATGCCGTGCAGACTCAGCACCATGTCCGGAGTGGCCAAGTGCTGCACGAGGAAGTACTGCGAGGTCTCCGTGACGTCCGGCAGCAGCGTCGTCCCGAAGTGGTGGCCCAGCAGGCCGAAGGCACTGGACACCGAATGCGCGTGCGCCCTGGTGACCCCGGGGCGCAAGGGCGCGGTGGCGTGCTCAGCGAACGCGCGGGCGGTGTCGGCGACCTGGTAGTTGGCGAGATCGAGGGTATGCCACAGCCGAACCCCGCTGGTGCGGAAGAGTTCCTGGGCGCTGTTCCGCAGGGCCTGCTTGGCGATCTCCTTGACGTGCGAGGGCTGCTCGGGATCGAGCACGCACATCGGATTGCGCGCGGCCAGCCAGGCGTCGTCGGACAGCGTCGAGGCCCACAGCTTTGGCCGGGCCGCGTCGGGGACCAGCGTGACGATCTGGAGGTCGGCAGGCCGGGCCAGCCCGTACCGGTAGGCGCGCAGCACCGCGTCGCGCAGCGCGGTCGCCTTGTTCGCCGACGAGGGCGTCAGTATCGTCACCCGTTCGCCGGTCCGGTCGATGTGCCGGAGCGCCCTGGCCACGATCACCAGTGAAGCCAGGGTCTTGACCGTGCGGGTCCCCGGATTCGCCATCAGATCGAGCAACACGAGCCGTGCGGGGCCGGCGGCGCCGAGTTCCGCGAACCTGAGCTCCGCCACCGAGAAGAATTCGGTCAGTTCAGGCGTCAGATCCGGCAGGGCGAACTCGGGTTCGAAACCCTCGACCGCGGAACGCGACCTCCGGACCACGGCCATCGCCTGCCGTATCCCCTCGTAGAACGCGGCCGGGGGGACGGTCGTCGGTTGATTCCAGGCGACAGACATGCCTCGTCCCTCGGCTCGACAATAAGCTGTGCCGATAATCATCGTCCCGCCAGGTGGACACGTGCGTCTCCAAAAATGCGCGGTGTCCGGTCGGGGTCTGATGCCGTGAAGGCCTCCTTCCCAAGAGCAGGGGCTCGGCAAATCCGCATAGCCGCCGGTCGGGCCGAACTCGGCAAGTTCTACGGCGCGAACCGTGTCCTCGACCCCGATGCATGGCGTCTCAGCGTGAGCGCGCTCACCCCGAGTGAGAGGACGAAACTGGGGGGAGTGGTTCCCGCACCTGCACACCACATTCCGTGACGGGCAGTTGGAGACGGCCCGAAGGCCATCGCCTTTTAACGACTGAAGCCCTGCCTCTCCGAAGAGAGACAGGGCTTCAGTTCTGCAAACGATGGTGCGCGATACTGGGATTGAACCAGTGACCTCTTCCGTGTCAGGGAAGCGCTCTCCCGCTGAGCTAATCGCGCGAGGTGGAGACGGGATTCGAACCCGTGTACACGGCTTTGCAGGCCGTTGCCTCGCCTCTCGGCCACTCCACCGTGTCAGGCCCGAGAGGGCCTTCCGAGCGGATGACGGGACTCGAACCCGCGACCCTCACCTTGGCAAGGTGATGCGCTACCAGCTGCGCTACATCCGCACATCCTCGGTTCGGATGGGAGTTCGGAACCTCGCGGTTCTGTCTCTCACCCCGTCGCCGTGGTGTGTGTGAACACTATCAGGACCCCGAAAACGGCTCTGCAACCGGGGTGCCACTTGCTGTTCGCAAGCCCGTCATCAGGTCATATCGTTGGGAATGAGGTGGGTCAGGGCGTCGTCGACGTCGACCCACAGGTGCTCGTTGCCCGGCAGTACGACGTCGTAGGTCCGGTCGAGGAAGTCGGCCAGTTCCTGAGCGGACGCCTCGAACATGGCGTGCCCTGACGGCGAGTTCAGTTCGATGAGGACGGACTCGGGGTCTTCGACGGAGGGGCGGATGCGTACGTCGCCGTCGCCCGCGTCGGCCAGGAGGCCGTCCGCGAGGAGGTCGCGCGCGTAGACCCACTCGACCCAGCCGGCGCGGCCGGTGCGGAAGGCGGCGACGACCGCGTACGGGTCGCGGGTGTCGTATCGCAGTTCGACCTTCACGGGAACCGCGGGCGTCCGCGGCGCCAGGAGGTCGAACACCGCCGTCGAGCGGAGCGTCACGTGATCGTTGCGCATCGTCCTACCCTTCGTCTCCTTCCCGGCCCGGTCGAACCGAGTGGCGATGATGTGACGTTCCGGCCGGCCGATCGGAACGCGGTTTCGCCGCAGATCACCCGGACGGGGTCATCCGACCCCGATCATGCACTCCGTCACCCCATCATCACCCGCGCGACGCGCAGCCCTACATGCGCCCTGCAGGCAGTCCACATGTACATACTGCGCGGTTTAGTCGTCGCGCGATAGCACCGTCGCACGAATGTCGAAACGCGTCGCAGGCGCCCCCCGGCCCCGACAACCCCGGCTAGCTCGTGGTTGTTCGCTCCGTATTTGCTGGTGAGCGGAGTGTGGTCGGAGCGAACCACCCGTTTGCAGGCCCCCGAAAGTCGTGGGGTAGAGTGACGAGAACACCCAGAGCGGGCGATTAGCTCAGGGGGAGAGCGCTTCGTTCACACCGAAGAGGTCACTGGTTCGATCCCAGTATCGCCCACCGAAGAAGGCCCCGGACCATTACGGTTCGGGGCCTTCTTTCGTTCTTTCCCCCGGGGTCCCCGCAGCCGTCCGGCGGCAACCGATCCGCAGGTCGGACGCGAGATATGTGGGGGCGGTAGTTCTGCCGTGGCGGGTCCGGCGAGCAGTACGCCGGGATTCGCGCGGCGAGCGCGGGGTGGGTGCTTCGGAGATCGTCGAAGGCGCTCGGTCCGGCCGGTGTGGACATTCGCCAGAGGTCTCGTGTCGCGCGCCAAAGGTGTCACGTGGGCGGCAGGCCGAGACGACATTGTGATCCTGGGCACTTCGGAACCGTGAAAAGGTCCAGACCACGGTGGATGTGATGCGGGGCATGGGCGAGCGGGTCACTCGTCCGGCTCCGGCGGCGGGTTCGCCGTGATGCTGACGTGATGTGACGAAACGCCACTCCGGTGACCGATTGACAAGGTAGGTCGCCGCGTCGTGGGCGGGCCTCGCGCGCCCTGGTGCTCCGAAGCCTCGAAATCCACAGTGGACCGGCGAGGGGGTGATCCCCTCAGACCGTCCACTGTGGAGTTTTCGGGGCTGTTCGGCCGTTCGGGCGCGCGGTGCTCCAAGTGGCCGGGGGAACGGGGAATTCGTGACTACTTTGCGTAGTGGTTCGGAGGATACGTCCTATTACCCATCGTCATCATCTTGTTATCAACATGGCATTCATTTGCCGGAAGCTCGCGCAGGTTGTGGCTGGAAATCCTTGTAACGAAGGCCGGAGAGTGGCCGATACCTTGGCGTGTGTCGCCCCATCGGCCGCTGTACGACCTTGAGAATCGATCACTCTTCGAAATCGCTCTCATTCACTCAGCGTGTTGATCCGGCGTTCGGGAATTCCCACTCCGGGAGGTCTGATGGAAGAGTCGGTGCGGCCGTCGTCCACCGTCAACGGGACGCCGCAGCACATCGACCTTCAGTCGATCCCGCTCCCCCCGCAAAGGGGTGCGGGTGTCGCCGCCGCGGTCGAAGCGACGGCGGCGCGGCTGCCGTCCGCGGCTTGGGAATCGCGCTACCGCGCCTGGGTCATCGGTAGTGACGTTTTCACCGCGTTCGCGCTGATCGTGATGAGCGCTTTTCTGATCGACCGCTCCGATCCCCACGACATGCACGCGCTCGGTACCGCGGCGGCCTTCCTGTTCGGGCTGTCGGTCTGCCGCGCCTGGAGTCCGCGTGTGCTGGGCGAAGGCGCGGAGGAGTACCGGACGCTCGGCCGGGGCCTGGTGACGACGGCGGTGCTCGTCGCGCTGGGCGGCCTGCTCTTCGGTGCCCTCGCGGTGCAGCCGTGGGTCTTCATCGTCGTCCCGATGATCTCCGTCTTCATGTTCCTGCAGCGGTACGCGCTGAGACAGGTACTGCACCGGCGCAGACGACTCGGTGAATGCCTGCTCCCGGTGCTCGCGGCGGGAAGCCCCGACACGGTCGCCGACCTCATCGCGCGCACCAAGGCGGATCCCCACGTCGGCTGGCGGGTCGAGGCCGTCTGCACCTACACCGGTGCCGGCGCGGAACGGGGGAGCGGTGAAGTGGAAGGCGTCCCGGTCGTCGGGAAGCTCGACGAACTCGCGGGCCACGTCCGCCGTGGCGGCTACCGCGTCGTCGCGGTGACCGCGGACCAGCACTGGAACCCGAAACGCCTGCAGCGGCTCGCCTGGGACCTGGAAGGCACCTCCGCCGAGATGGTGGTCGCCCCGATGCTGATGGAGGTGGCCGGTCCCCGGCTGAACGTCTCCGGCGTACTGGGGATGCCGCTGCTCCGGGTCAGCGCGCCGATGTTCACCGGCGGCCGCCGTCTGGTCAAGGAAGTCCTCGACAGGTTCGGCTCGGGCCTCCTGCTCACCCTGATCTCCCCGCTGCTGCTGGTGATCGCGATCGCCATCAAGCTCAACGACCGCGGCCCGGTGATCTACCGGCAGCGCCGCGTCGGCCGCGACGGGCACACCTTCACCATGCTGAAGTTCCGCACGATGGTCACCGACGCCGACAAGCTCAAGCAGGGTCTCCAGTCGGACAACGAGGGCGCGGGACCGCTGTTCAAGATGCGCAAGGATCCTCGGATCACCCGGGTCGGCGGGATGCTGCGCCGCTACTCCCTCGACGAACTGCCGCAGTTGTTCAACGTCGTGAGCGGCCGCATGTCGCTCGTCGGTCCCCGCCCGCCACTGCCGGAGGAGACCGCGAAGTACGCCCCCGACGCGCGTCGTCGTCTGCTGGTGAAGCCTGGGCTGACCGGGCTCTGGCAGGTCAGCGGTCGCAGCGATCTCAGCTGGGCCGAGAGCATCCGCCTCGACCTGCGCTACGTCGAAGACTGGTCCCTGGCCTTGGACCTGGTGATCCTCTGGAAGACCTTCCGTGCCGTGGTGCAGGGACGCGGGGCCTACTGACCCGCTTCCGCTCTGGCTCGCCGGCCGCCGTTCCCTCGGGGACGGCGGCCGTTCTTGTGATCGGTCCCACACGGAGAGGTAGTTGAGCGCGAAATAGTTCAGCGCTCAACTAGGTTGGGACGGGTACAGGAAGCGTACGGAAGGAAGATCCACCCATGACCACCAGCGTTGAGCCGATCGAAGCCCTGAACCTCCCGCAGGACGTCCAGGACCTGTTGTTCCGCGAAGCCCGCACCGCGAACAACTTCAGCGACGAGCCGGTGACCGACGAGCAGATCCGCGCGATCTACGAGCTGGTCAAATGGGCCCCGACGTCGATGAACAACCAGCCGCTGCGCGCGCTGGTCATCCGCACCGAAGAGGCCAAGAAGCGCCTTTCCCCGTTGATGTCCGAGGGCAACCGCGCCAAGACCGAGGCCGCGCCGGTGACCGTTGTGCTCGCCGCCGACACCGAGTTCCACGAGAACCTGCCGCGGACGTTCCCGCACTTCCCCGGTGCCAAGGACCTGTTCGCCGACGAGGCGGGCCGCGTCGAGGTCGCCAAGCTCAACGCCCTGCTGCAGGTCGGCTACTTCATCATCGGCGTCCGCGCCGCCGGGCTGGCCGCCGGCCCGATGACCGGCTTCGACAGCGAAGGCGTCGACAAGGAGTTCTTCGCGGACAAGCCGTGGAAGTCCCTCGTCGTGATCAACGTCGGCAAGCCGGGCGACAACCCCTGGTACGACCGCCTGCCGCGGCTGGACTTCGACGAGGTCGTCGAGACTCTCTGACCTCGTCTCTCGATACGCGAAGGCCTCTTTCCAATGGGAAGGAGGCCTTCGTGGTGTTAGGGGTAATGCGCGTGAGCCGCGTGGCGGGTGACGACTAACATCACACGAAACATCCGCTTTCATCGCGAGGAGTCCATCGTGTCCCAGCCGTCGTCAGTAGCAGCCGCAACCGCCCCGCGCGTGGTGGTACCGGCGGGCACTACGGCGGGTACGGCGGTCCGCGAAGCCGGGCTGCCGACCAAGGGGCCGGACACCATCGTCGTCGTGCGCGACGCCGAGGGGAACCTCCGCGATCTCGCCTGGGCGCCGGAGTCCGAGGTCGAGGTCGAAGCCGTCGCCGCGAACACCGACGACGGCCGCAGCGTCATCCGCCACTCGGCCGCCCACGTGCTCGCGCAGGCCGTGCAGCAGCAGTTCCCGCAGGCGAAGCTCGGCATCGGGCCGCCGATCAAGGACGGGTTCTACTACGACTTCGCCGTCGACACCCCGTTCACCCCGGAAGACCTGCAGGCGCTGGAAAAGCGCATGAAGCAGATCGTGAAGGGCTCGCAGCAGTTCTCCCGCCGCGTCTTCGACTCGGTCGACGAGGCCAAGAAGGAACTCGCCGACGAGCCGTTCAAGCTCGAACTGGTCGACATCAAGTCCGAAGACTCCACAGTGGACACCTCCGAGGTCATGGAGGTCGGAGGTGGCGAGCTGACCATCTACGACAACCTCGACCCGCGCACCAAGGAGCGCGTGTGGAGCGACCTCTGCCGCGGCCCGCACGTGCCGACCACCAAGTTCATCCCGGCGTTCAAGCTCACCCGCGTCGCCGCCGCGTACTGGCGCGGTGACGACAAGAACCCGCAGCTGCAGCGGATCTACGGCACCGCGTGGGAATCCGCCGAGGCGCAGGACGTCTACCTGGAGCGCCTGGCCGAGGCCGAGCGCCGCGACCACCGCAAGCTGGGCGTCGAGCTGGACCTGTTCTCGTTCCCGGACGAGATCGGCTCGGGGCTGCCGGTGTTCCACCCCAAGGGCGGGATCATCCGGCAGGAGATGGAGAACTACTCGCGCCAGCGGCACGTCGAGGCGGGCTACGACTTCGTCTATTCCCCGCACATCACCAAGGGCGCGCTGTTCGAGACCTCCGGCCACCTCGACTGGTACCGCGACGGCATGTACCCGGCGATGCACCTCGACGCCGAGCACAACGAGGACGGTTCGGTCCGCAAGCCCGGCCAGGACTACTACCTCAAGCCGATGAACTGCCCGTTCCACGACCTGATCTTCCGCTCCCGCGGGCGTTCCTACCGGGAACTGCCGCTGCGGATGTTCGAGTTCGGCTCGGTGTACCGCTACGAGAAGTCCGGCGTCATCCACGGACTCACCCGCGTCCGGGGCATGACGCAGGACGACGCGCACATCTTCTGCACCCTGGAGCAGGTCCCCGGTGAGCTGAAGTCCCTTTTGGACTTCGTGCTGAACCTGTTGCGCGACTACGGTCTCAACGACTTCTACCTCGAACTGTCCACTCGGAACGAAGAGAAGTACATCGGTTCCGAAGAGGTGTGGGCCGAGGCGACCGAGGTCCTGCGCACCGCGGCCGAGGACTCCGGTCTCGACCTGGTGCCGGACCCGGGCGGCGCGGCGTTCTACGGGCCGAAGATCTCCGTGCAGGCGAAGGACGCGCTGGGCCGCACCTGGCAGATGTCGACCATCCAGCTGGACTTCATGCTGCCCGAGAAGTTCGAACTGGAGTACAGCGCCGGCGACGGCACCCGTCAGCGTCCGGTGATGATCCACCGCGCGCTGTTCGGCTCGATCGAACGCTTCTTCGGCGTCCTGACCGAGCACTACGCGGGCGCGTTCCCGGCGTGGCTGTCGCCGGTCCAGGTGGTCGGCATCCCGATCACCGAGGACCAGGTCGAGCACCTCCGCGGGGTCGAGAAGGAACTGCGGGCCAAGGGGATCCGGGTCAACGTCGACGCGAGCGACGACCGCATGCAGAAGAAGATCCGTACCCACACCACGCAGAAGGTCCCCTTCATGCTGCTGGCGGGAGCGAAGGACGTCGAGGCGGGCGCGGTGTCGTTCCGGTTCCGCGACGGCGGCCAGATCAACGGCGTCCCGGTGGCCGACGCGGTCGAGGCGATCGCCGGCTGGGTCCAGCGCCGTGAGAACACCTCGCCGACGGTGGCGGGCTTGGAGGCGGTCCTCCGGTGACGGGCCCCGATGGCCCTGAAGTCGTCGGACAGGACGGTGTGGGGGTCCCGGACGCGTTGCAGCGCCTGTGGACCCCGCACCGGCTCGCGTACGTGCAGGGGTCGAAGAAGCCCGACGAGGGCTGTCCGTTCTGCCGTCTGCCCGAAAAGAGCGACGAGGACGCGCTGATCCTCGCGCGCGGCAAGACGGTGTACGCGGTGCTGAACCTGTACCCGTACAACCCCGGGCACCTGATGGCCGTGCCGTACCGCCATGTCGCGGACTACACGGACCTGACGCCCGAGGAGACCGTCGAGGTCGCGGAGTTCACCCAGCACGCGATGCGGGTGATCCGGGAGGTGTCCTCGGCGCACGGCTTCAACATCGGGATGAACCAGGGCGTGATCGCGGGCGCGGGGATCGCCGCGCATCTGCACCAGCACGTCGTGCCGCGGTGGGGCGGCGACGCGAACTTCATGCCGGTGATCGGGCACACGAAGGTACTGCCGCAGCTGCTGGGGGAGACGCGGCAACTGCTGGCGGACGCCTGGTAGACCGGTTTCGAAGTCCCGAGTCCGTGAAGGCCTCCTTCCCTACGCTCACGGTAGGGAAGGAGGCCTTCACGGCGTTACCGGAGGCTTCGGCCCAGCTTGTCGTGAGTGGCGATTCGGGTTCTAACCCGAATCGCCACTCACGACCCACGCGCCCAAGCACTCAGGCGTTGAGGGCGGCCTGCAGCTCGATGTCGATCTTGACCTTCTCGGACAGGAAGGCGTTGCCCTCCGGGCCGATGCCGAAGTCGCGGCGGTTCACGGTCGCGCTGGCCGAGACGCCGAGGGTGGTGGCATTGTCGTTGGCGGGGTTGGTGCCGATGCCGTTGAACTCGGCTTCGAGCGAGACCGGGACGGTCTTGCCGCGCCAGGTGAGGTCACCGTCGATGACGTAGTCGCCGCCGTCCTCGCGGATGCCGGTCGAGCGGAAGGTGATGACCGGGTGCTCGTCGACGTGGAAGAAGTCCTCGGACCTGAGGTGCGTGTCACGCCCGTCGACACCGGAGGCGACCGAGGAGGCGTCGATCTCCACGGTGACCGTGGAGTCGAGGATGTTGTCGGCGGTCACGACCTCGCCGGTGAAACCGGTGAAGTTACCGCGGGACTTCGCCAGCCCGAGGTGCTTGACGGTGTAGGCGATGTCGGAGTGGGCGGTGTCGATCGTCCACTTGCCTGCGACGTAGCCCGGGATTTCGGTGGTGGTCATGGAAGTCGTTCTCCAAAAAGTCTGTGGATCCGTCTGTGTGAACGCCGGAGCTGGTTGAGCGCTCAACCACGACTGTAGCGCAGTTTGGTTGAGCGTTCAACCAGGGGTAGAATGAGAGACATGTCCGAACCCCGATGGCTCTCCGACGAGGAGCAAAAAGTCTGGCGTGACTTCTCCGCGGCCACGCGGATGCTGCAGGCGCACCTGGAGGGCCAGCTCCAGCACGAGGCGGGCATGCCCCACACCTACTACGAGGTGCTCGTCGCGCTGTCCGAGGCGCCGGGCCGTCAGCTGCGGATGAGTGAGCTCGCCGACGCGCGCAAGGCGTCGCGCAGCAGGCTCTCGCACGCGGTCGCGCGGCTCGAGGCCAACGGCTGGGTGCGCCGTGAGTCCTGCCCCACCGACAAACGCGGTTCCTGGGCGGTGCTCACCGCCGAAGGGTTCGCCGCGCTGGAGAAGGCCGCGCCCGGCCATGTCGAGGCGGTTCGCGAGAGTCTCTTCGACCCGCTGGCCCCCGAGCAGGTGCAGGCGCTCGGCGAGATCAGTGCCGCCGTGCTGGCGCGGCTGTCGCCGAAATGTGCCGCGGCGGAGGCGGAACTGGCGTTGCGGGAGGAATCCGGCGAGCTGCTGGACGCGCCCGAACTGGCCAAAGCGGACTGATCGAAAGCCGGTCCAGGGCGGGCGCTTCGGTGCTGTCGGTGCGGGTGGATAGGCTTCGGACGCCCAACCGACCCTGCTGCTTAGGTGCACCTGAAGAACCGATGCTCAACATTTTCGCGCGCGCCTCCGTTTCCCGCGTCACCGACCCGATGGGGAAGGTGCTCGTGCGCGCCGGTCTGACCCCGAACGCGATGACCGTGATCGGCACGGCCGGCGCGGTGCTCTGCGCGCTCGGGTTCTTCCCGAACGACATGCTGCTGTGGGGCACCTTCACCGTGTGGGGCTTCGCGATGCTGGACCTGCTCGACGGCGCGATGGCCCGCGCCCGCGGGTACGGCACGGCGTTCGGGGCCGTCCTCGACGCGACCTGCGACAGGCTGGTCGACGGCGCGCTCTTCGCCGCGATCGCGTGGTGGTGCTTCGTCCACGACGACAACCGTCCGGCCGCGGCCGCCGCGCTGATCTGCCTGGTGCTCGCGCAGGTCATCTCGTACGTGAAGGCCCGCGCCGAGGCCTCCGGGCTGGAGGCGGACGGCGGGCTCGTCGAACGCGCCGAACGACTGATCATCGCCCTCGTGGGAACCGGACTGCACGGTCTGGGCGTTCCGTACACCGTGGACATCACGCTCTGGCTGCTCGCCGTCCTTTCGGTGATCACCCTGCTCCAGCGGACGGCCGCGGTCGCGAAGGCGGCCCGGGCCGCCAAGGCCGCCGGTCCACCCGCCGGGGAGGCCGGCTCGTGAGCGGGTTCTCCCAGCGTTTGAGCGACTTCGGCTACGCGGCGGGCTGGCGGCTCGCGCGCTGGCTGCCGGAGTCGCTCGGCTCGGTGACCTTCGGACTGGGCGCGGATCTCGCCGTCCGGCGCGACGGCGGAGGCGTACGGCAGCTGCGGACCAACCTCGCCCGGGTCGTACCGCAGGCGGACGAGGTCGAACTCGACGAACTGACCCGCCGCGCGATGCGGTCCTACGCCCGCTACTGGCACGAGATGTTCCGGCTGCCCTCGATGGACCACAAGGACGTCAGCCGCAAGGTCGCCCAGTCGATCACCGGGGTCGAGAACCTCGACGCCGCCCTCGCCGAGGGCAACGGCGCGGTGATGGCGCTGCCGCACAGCGGTAACTGGGACGCCGCCGGAGTCTGGCTCGCGGACTACCTCGGCGGCTTCACCACGGTCGCGGAGCGGCTGAAACCCGAGTCCCTCTACCAGCGGTTCGTCTCCTACCGCGAATCGCTCGGCTTCGAGATCGTGCCGCTGACAGGCGACAGTTCCGCGATGCGCGTCCTGCTCAAGCGGCTGCGGGAGAACAAGGCGATCTGCCTGGTGGGGGACCGGGACCTGACGAATTCGGGTGTGCCGGTCAAGTTCTTCGGCGAGCAGACCAAGATGCCCGGCGGACCGGCCAGGCTGGCCGCGACCACCGGCGCCGCGCTGATCCCGGCGGGCTGCTGGTTCACCGAGGACGGCTGGCAGATCCGCCTGCACCCGCGGATCCGGGTCACGAACCGGTCCGAGGTCCCGGCGGCCACCCAGGCGCTGGCCGACATCTTCGCCGGCGACATCGCCGCGCATCCGGCGGACTGGCACATGATGCAGAAGTTCTGGCTCTCCGACTTCGAAGCCGGGGAAGACATCGACCTCGGCGAAGCGAGTTGAGCCGATGGCTCAGGCGCGGGTCATGAAGATCGGGATCGTCTGCCCCTACTCGTTCGACGTGCCGGGCGGCGTACAGGGCCACGTCATCGATCTCGCGAAGGCGCTTCTCGCGCGCGGCCACGAGGTTTCCGTGCTCGCTCCGGCGGACGAGGATTCCGACGTCCCGGACTTCGTCGTCCCCGCCGGCAAGGCGCTCGGCATCCGGTACAACGGCTCGGTCGCTCGCCTGCAGTTCGGCCCGGTGTCCTACGCCCGGGTGCGGCGCTGGATCCGCGACGGCGAATTCGACGTCCTGCACCTGCACGAACCGGCCGCCCCGAGTCTTTCCCTGCTGGCGCTGAAGGTCGCGGACGGCCCGATCGTCGCGACCTTCCACACCGCGACGACGCGCTCGCGCACGCTGGCGGCGTTCCAGCCGGTGCTGCGGCCGCTGCTGGAGAAGATCACCGCGCGGATCGCGGTGTCGGCACTGGCCCGGCGGGTCCAGGTCGAGCACGCCGGCGGTGACGCCGTCGAGGTGCCCAACGGCGTCGACGTCGACTTCTTCTCCCGCGCGCTCCCGCTGGAGGGTTACCCGCGAGCGGGCGGCACGGTCGGGTTCGTCGGGCGGTACACCGAGCCCCGCAAGGGGATGGGTGTGCTCCTGGAAGCGTTGCGGATGCTGCTGCCGGACTTCGAGGACCTGAGGCTCCTGGTCGTCGGCCGAGGCGACGCCGATCAGCTCAGGCGGGAGGCCGGGCCGGAGCTGGCGTCGCATATCGATCTGCTGGGCCAGGTCGACGACGAGACGAAGGCGCGGGCGCTGCGCAGCGTCGACGTCTACTGCGCGCCCAACACGGGCGGCGAGAGTTTCGGGATGATCCTCACCGAGGCGATGGCGGCGGGGACGCCGGTGCTCGCGAGTGGGCTGGATTCGTTCCGGCGAGTGCTCGACGACGGCAAGGCCGGAATGCTCACCGAGACCGGTGACGCGGCCGCGCTCGCCGACGGTCTCCGCGAGCTGCTCGGCGACCCGGCACAGCGCGTTTCGCTGGCGGCGGCCGCGGGGGAGCGGGTCGCGATGTTCGACTGGTCCGTGGTCACCACGCAGGTCCTGCGGGTGTACGAGGCGGCGATCGCCGCCGACCCCCGGCGGGTCGGCGCGGGCGAACGCGAGTTCAGCCGATGACGACCTGGGTCTGGATCGGCGGACTGGTCGCCGTGATCGTGGTGCTGGGCGGGCTGTTCCTGCTCGCCACGGCGAACCGGCTGGACCGGCTGCACGTCCGCACGGACGCGGGCTGGGCGGCACTCGACGCGGCACTCGGCAGGCGCGCCGTCGTCGCCAGGGCGGCCGCGGTGATCCTGGGTGACGAGGACCTGCGTCGGCTGGCCGAACGCGCCGAGCGCGCGGACCGGGCCGATCGCGAAGCCGAGGAGAACGAGCTGACACTGCGGCTGGCGCGGATCGACCGGACGACGTTGCTTCCGCCGCTGGCCGAGGAACTGAACGACGCCGAGCATCGCGTCGTCATCGCGCGGCGGGTGCACAACGACGCCGTCCGGGACACACTGCACCTGCGGCGTCGGCGGAAGGTCCGGTACTTCGGGCTTGCCGGCACGGCTCCGCTCCCGGAGTACTTCGAGATCGCCGAACCCGACTTCTAGGAGGAAGAACCCATGAGCGAGCCGATGTTGGTCGCGGTGTTCGCGACGCCGGTCGCGTCGTTCCTCCTGCGGTACGGCAAGGACCTCGGCTACACGCCGGTGTTGTTCGAGCCGGACGGCGCGCGGGCGACGGACGTCGTGGACGGCTTCGAGGTCGTCTCGACGGTGCCTGAACTCGGGGCGGACGCCGACGTGGTCGTCACCGATCACGACCGGCCCGAACTCGGTGACGCGCTCAAGGCCGTGCTGGACCACCCGGCCCGCTGGGTCGGGGTGCTGGGCAACCCGCGTCACGCCGGACCGCACGTGGTCGCGCTTCAGGCGCTCGGCGTCCCGGACGCCGAGATCGCGCGGGTGCACCGGCCGGTCGGGTTGAACATCGGCTCCCGTAAGTCGCCCGAAATCGCCATCGCCACGTTGGCCGGTCTGCTCGCCGACCGGAACGGGCGCCCCGGCGGCTTTGAGTTCTAGAGCGCCACGGCTCCTTCCGGCATGGGCTCGAAGCGGGCGTGCTTGCGCGTGAACGTCGCCGTACCCGAGGTCAGCGAACGCAGATCGATCGCGTAGCGCAACAGTTCGACGGCGGGAACCTCGGCGCGGATGACCGTGCGGCCGCCTTCGCCCGATTCCGTGCCGAGCACGCGGCCGCGGCGGGACGACAGGTCGCCCAGCACGGTGCCGAGGTGTTCGTCCGGAAGCCGGACGGCCACTTCTTCGAGCGGTTCGAGCAACGCGATCTTCCCGGCCGCGGCGGCCTCCTTCAGCGCCAGCGCGCCCGCGGTCTGGAACGCCGCGTCCGACGAGTCGACGCTGTGCGCCTTGCCGTCCACGAGGGTCACGCGGATGTCGATCAGCGGATATCCGTCGACCAGTCCTCGCTTAGCCTGGGCCCGGACTCCCTTCTCGACGCTCGGGATGAACTGGTGCGGCACCGATCCGCCGACGACCTTGTCCACGAACTCGAACCCCGAACCCCTCGGCAGCGGCTGGACCTCGATGTCGCAGACGGCGAACTGGCCGTGACCGCCGGACTGCTTCACGTGCCGCCCGTGCCCGCGGCCGGGTCCGGCGAAGGTCGAGCGCAGGCTGATGCGGACGGGTTCGGTGTCCACGTCGGCGCCGCCCGCGCGCAGCCGCGACAGCACGACGTCGGCGTGCGCCTCACCCATGCACCACAGCACCAGCTGGTTGGTCTCGGCGTTGCGGTCCAGCCGCAGCGTCGGGTCACCGGCGACGAGCCGGGAAAGGTTGCGCGCCAACGTGTCCTCGTCGCTGCGCGTCTTCGCGATGACGGCGACCGGCAACAGCGGTTCCGGCATCGTCCACGGCTTCATGATCAGTGGATCGTCGGGCGAGGACACGGTGTCGCCGGTCTCGGCCGAGCCGACCTTGGTCAGCGCGCAGAGGTCTCCCGCGACGCAGTACGGGACCTCGCGCAGGTTCGCGCCGAGCGGTGAGTACAGATGCGCGACGCGTTCGTCGGCGTCGTGGTCCTCGTGCCCGCGTTCGGCGAGTCCGTGACCGGAGACGTGTACCGGACGCTCCGGGCGAAGCGTCCCGGAGAACACGCGGACCAGGGACACCCGGCCGACATAGGAGTCGACGGCGGTCCGGACGACCTCGGCGGCGAGGGGGCCGTCGGGATCGGCGCGGAGACTCGCGTGCGGCTCGCCGGTGGGGGAGGTGACCTCCGGCGGGACGTGCTCCAGCGGCGACGGGAAGGCACGCACGATCCCGTCGAGGATCTCGGCGAGCCCGACCCCGGTCGTCGCGCACACCGGGATCACCGGATGGAAGGACCCACGCGCGACGGCGGTCTCGAGGTCGGCGATCAGCGTGTCTTCGGGGATCTCCTCGCCGGCGAGGTACCGGTCCATCAAGGACTCGTCCTCGCTCTCGGCGATGACGCCTTCGATCAACTCGTTGCGAGCTTCGGTCATCCGGGCGAGGTCGGCTTCGTCCGGCTCGCCGACCTGGGGCGGGAAGCCTTGCGAGTAGTCGAGGTAGCGACGGGTGATCAGCCCGACGAGGCCGTCGCGAGCGGGCAGGTACAGAGGCAGGACACCGGCGCCGAAGGCCGCCTGACAGGCCGCGATCTCGCCTTCGGGGTCGGCGCGATGATGGTCGAGCCGGGAGACGACCACCGCCCTCGGCATCCCGACGGCCGCGCATTCCTCCCACACCGCGATCGTGGCCGCGTCCACGCCTTCCGCCGCGCAGACGACGAACAGCGCCGCGTCGGCGGCGCGGAGCCCGGCGCGCAGTTCGCCGACGAAATCGGCGTAACCGGGGGTGTCGATGAGGTTGATCTTGTGGTCCTGGTGCAGCACCGGGGCGACCGAGAGGCCGACCGACCGTTGCTGCCGGACCGCGGCGGGGTCGTGGTCGCACACCGTGGTGCCCTCCACGACGGAGCCCGCCCGGGTCACCGTGCCGGACGCGGCGAGCAGCGCTTCGGCGAGCGTCGTCTTGCCCGATCCCGACGGCCCGACCAGGACGACGTTGCGCACTTTCGCCGGGTCGTCCACAGCGACGGCGGCCCCGGAGTCTCCGTTCTTGCTCTGTTTGTCGGCCATGCCGATCTCCTCACCACACGACGCCGTGAACAGGTGTGTCCTCGATCACACACCCGAGACGGGCGTCGCGGCAAGGCGACCGGCGAGGGACCCCCCGAATGTCGACCCGCCGTTATGCTCGATGGCGGACACCCGGAGACGAATCCGATGGTGGGGGGATGAGCGATGGAGCTCGACAGACGAACCGTTCTACGGTGGGCCGGCGCGGTTCCGGCCCTGGTCGCGGTGCCCGCGGCGATACCCGAGGGCGGCGGCGAATGGGAGCGGCTGCGCGCCAGGCTGGCCGGTGAGCTGTACCGGCCCGGTGAACCCGGCTACGACGAAGCGCGGCTCGGGTTTTTCAGTCTCTACGACCACCGGCTGCCCGCCGGCGTCGCAGTATGTGCGAATGAGGACGACGTCCGGCGCTGCGTCGATTTCGCGGCCCGGCAACGGATCCCGATCGCGGCGCGTTCGGGAGGGCACAGCTACGCCGGATATTCCCTTGTGGACAAAGGGCTGGTCGTCGACCTCTCCCGGCTGAACGCGATCGAAATCCTTCCGGGTGGCCGCGCCAAGATCGGGGCGGGCGCGCTGCTCGGCCAGGTGTACGAAGCGCTGGCGGCGGCGGGTCGTGCCTTGCCCGCCGGCAGCTGTCCCGCGGTCGGCATCGCCGGGCTCACCCTCGGCGGCGGGATCGGCGTCCTGGGCCGCAAATACGGACTGACCTGCGACCGTCTGGAGTCCGCGCGGTTCGTCGGCGCGGACGGGAAAGCGCGTCCGGTTTCGGCGGAGACCGCGCCGGACCTGCTGTGGGCGTTGCGCGGCGGTGGCGGCGGCAATTTCGGCATCGTCACGTCGTTCACCTTCCGGACGGCGCCCGCCCGGACGCTCACGAACTTCGCGCTGACCTTCCCGCCCGCGGTGCTCGCCGATCTCGTCGCGGCGTGGCAGGAGTGGCAGCCCGCGATGCCGGACGAACTGTGGTCCGGAATGGGCCTCGGTGAGACGGCCGCGAACTGCGGTGGCTGTTTCGTGGGCACTCCCGCGCAGGTGAACCCGCTGCTCGACGACCTCATCCGCCGCGTCGGCACCGAGCCGACCGAACGGAAGGTGACCGAACAAGGCCACCTCGCCACCATGCGCGCGTTCGCCGAGGAGAAGGATTTCCCGGCCGCGGCCCGCGAACGCGCGGACTACGTGGCCACTTCGAGGATGCTGACCCATCCGGTTCCGGACCCCGACGCGCTCGCGTCGCTCCTGACCAGCGATCCGCTGCTGTACACGATCTTCGACGCGTACGGCGGGGCCATCGCGAGGGTGCCGTCGAGCGAGTCGTGCTTCCCGCACCGCGACGCGCTCGGGAGCATCCAGGTGATCCGCGGGACGGCCGCGCCGGGCGGCGAGGCGGAAGCGCGGCGGGTGATCGGCCGGGTCCGGGACGAACTGGGCCGGGAACTCGGGCCGGCGGGCTACATCAACTACATCGACCCGGAGATGCCGGACTGGGCCAAGGCGTACTACGGCGAGAGCCTGCCGAGGCTGCGCCGAGTGGCGCGGAAATACGACCCGGACGGCCTGTTCGCCTTCGAACAAGGCCTGGCGCGCTAGCGCTCTCTTCGCATTCAGTCCTCTGGATGCGGTACTTGCACGCGCAACTACCGCATCCAGAGGACCAATTGCGCCCTAGATCACCCAGTGGACTGCTGAAATCGCCGCGAACTGGCCTGCTTGAGAGGTCCAAAAGCGGCCTACCCTCGGAGGCGTCACACCACCCAGTGCGCTTTCCGAAAGGTCCAGCAGTGTCTGACGAGTCCACGAACACGGCCACCACCTCGCTCACCGGCACCGCCCGGGTCAAGCGCGGCATGGCGGAGATGCTCAAGGGCGGTGTGATCATGGACGTGGTCACCGCCGAGCAGGCGAAGATCGCCGAAGACGCCGGTGCCGTCGCGGTGATGGCGCTCGAGCGGGTCCCCGCGGACATCCGCGCGCAGGGCGGCGTCGCCCGGATGAGCGACCCGGACCTGATCGACGGCATCATCGAGGCCGTCTCGATCCCGGTCATGGCGAAGGCCCGCATCGGCCACTTCGTCGAGGCCCAATTGCTGCAGTCGCTCGGCGTCGACTACATCGACGAGTCCGAGGTGCTGACCCCGGCCGACTACGAGAACCACATCGACAAGTGGGCGTTCACCGTTCCCTTCGTCTGTGGTGCGACCAACCTCGGCGAGGCGCTGCGCCGGATCAACGAGGGCGCGGCGATGATCCGCTCCAAGGGCGAGGCCGGCACGGGCGACGTCTCGAACGCGACCACGCACATGCGCAAGATCCGCGCCGAGCTGCGTCGCCTCTCCTCGCTGCCCGAGGACGAGCTCTACGTTGCGGCGAAGGAACTTCAGGCCCCGTACGACCTCGTCAAGGAGGTCGCCGCGAAGGGCAAGCTGCCGGTCGTGCTGTTCACCGCGGGCGGCATCGCGACCCCGGCCGACGCGGCGATGATGATGCAGCTCGGCGCCGAGGGCGTGTTCGTCGGTTCCGGCATCTTCAAGTCCGGCAACCCGGCCCAGCGCGCCGAGGCCATCGTCAAGGCCACCACCTTCTACGACGACCCCGACGTCATCGCGAAGGTCTCGCGCGGCCTGGGCGAAGCGATGGTCGGCATCAACGTCGACGACGTGCCCGAGCCGCACCGTCTTTCCGAGCGCGGCTGGTAAGCGACTTCGCCCGCAAGAGAGGCCCCGTGGACTGACGCTCGCGGGGCCTCTTTCGCGTGCCGGTCGACTAGGGACCGGTCAGCAGTTGATCACGTCGTGAACCGGATTCCAGTCGTACACGTGGTTGTTGGACGGAGCTCCACGGAATCCGATACGTATCACAGGCGAACATATCGATCTGGCTTCCACTGCCTCCCATGCCGGAGTAGGCGCAGAAGTGGCCGTAGGCGCCTGTAGTGGCCACGTAGCGTTCGACTTCGAGCTGCAGCCACTCTGCTTTCGAGGCGTCGAGTCCCGCGGTCATGGATTGGGTCATGAAACGCTGACGGCCCGCGAAAGCGTCGGCCGCGGCCGGTACCTGCTGCAGCCGCTGTCGTGTCCCTCTCGTGTAATCCGGAATCGGTATCCGCGCCACCGCGCGGGTGGGCATCCCACCCGCGCGGTGCCGATCAAGCGAAGCCCGTACCGATGCCTTGGTCGGCGGTTCAGCAGGCCTGCTGGTGGGATGCCCAGCTGATCTTGCTCGTGGGGCCGAGGTGGCGGTCGTCGCCGACAGGAGCGCAGTACCACAACTCGTCCTGGTTATCCCAGGTGTCCACCCAAACGCCGACGGGGATGGACCCGCAATGCTTGTAGTAGGCGTGTCCGCCCGCCGTGTAGAAGCCGCACACCTCCACCGTGTTCTCCGTCGCACCGGCCTGTGCCGCACCGGAGAGCAGTAAAGCCGACGCTCCGAGGAATACCGCTACTCCGCTGGTCAGAGTTTTACGCATGGGAATTCACCTTTCTTTGTTTTGTGCGGATCGAGGGGTCAGGCGATGTGATGGACGCCGGCCCAATTGGGATAGCGCCAGTGGGCTCCTTGGTAGTAGTCCTTTCCGCCGGTATTGCCGATGACGTTGCCGTAGACCTGGAGTTCGCCGGCCGTGGTGACGCCCATGAGGTCGGCGTAGCCGTCGCCGGTCACGTCGCTGACGGCGATGCCGTCGACCTGGTTCCAGCCCGCCTTGATCGACCAGGTCGGATTGATGAACGGCCAACCTTTGTTGCCGGGAAGGAGGATTCCGTTGCCGAATACGGTCAGGGAACCGTCGTCGCGAATGGCGACGAGGTCGCCGTAACCGTCACCGGTGACGTCGCCGACGGCGATGTCCCGGACATCGGCGCCCCATCCGCTGAGGTAGGTCATGGCCACGCCGCGGAAGGGGAGCGCGTTTTCCCCGATCTCCTTGGTGTTGAAAAAGATCTGCATGGTTCCGTCCGCCATCGTCGCGACGAGGTCGGCCCAGCCGTCGTGGTTGATGTCGCCGGTGGCGATATGGGTCGCGCCCGCCCAGTTCGCATATTCGCGGTACACGCCGGTGAACGGCGAATTGTCACCGTTGACCAGTGATCCGTTGGCGTAGATCTGTAGTTTGCCGGTCGTGGTGAGTACGACGAAGTCCGCGTATCCGTCGCCGGTGACATCGGCGACGGAGATAGACTTCGCGTCCTGTCCCCAGTTCGTGTTGGTCGTTTGCCACAGGCGGTCCCGGAACGGCACCCCGCCCCAGTCGGAACGCAGGAACCCGTTGCCGAAGACGGCGAGCCGGCCGTCGGCGTCGACGGCGGTCAGATCGGCGTAGCCGTCACCGGTCACGTCGCCTACGGTGCGGTCGACGGGCCTTGGGGTCGAAGCGTCGATATTCCGGTACCGCAAGGGCGTGAAGCTGTTCGCGTAGGAGGCCGACCAGGTCGTCTCCCTGGCGTAAAGGCCGAAGTCCGGTTCCTCGCGGACGATCGGTCTGCCCTCACCGGCCCAGCCGACGAAAAGCGCGATGTGCTGGACGCTGCCATCGCGGCGCCACAGGGCGTCGCCGGGCTGGAGATCGGCCCGGGGGATGCGGTCGGTGACCTGGGGGATGGTGGCCGTGCTGTAGTCGCCGCCACCGGGCAACTTCGGTAGGTGCCAAGCCATCGAGACGTAGCCGGAGCAGTCCTGGCGATACCGCACACCCTGAGGATCCGGGTAACTCGACGTCTGGCTGTAGGGGACGCGCTGGTCGATCCAGAACTGAGCGCGGGAGAGTACCTCGCTTCGCGTGATGGGGCCGCCGATGTCGCTGGCCTCGGTCGCGGCGGACGCGGGGGTGGTCAGGCTTGCGGACAGGGCGGCGACCATCGCGACGAGGGTGGTCACCAGGTGCCAGCGTCTTCGCCGTGGTGTCCGATTTTTCTCGGGTCTCGGCATCGGTAATCCCTTCATGTGTGGGGACGGGCCAGAGGAGCGCGACATCGTCAGCGGACGATTAATATGATCAGATGGTCATCTTCGATCACTTCGATGACGCAAAACGACTGTAATGACCCTGCTCGAACACTGTCAATGAGCTGACTGGAGTACGCGGACAAGTCATTTAACTGACAACTGAGCGGCCGCCGGTAGCTCAGGCCGAGGGATCGCCTCGTCAGCACCATCACGAACGGCCAGTGCCGGTGATAGCCTGACGCAGGTCAGATCAGTTCGATGATCCGCGTGGGGGCGGAAGGTGGTCCGTGAACGAGAAGCAGCAGGTCCCGCGGACCCTGGCCGAGAAGGTGGACTACCTGTTCCGGGAGGTCCATCCGCGTGATCGCAAGCAGTTCACCCATCCCGAGGTGGCGAAGGCCACCGGTCTCTCCACTGGGTTGCTCTCCGCGCTGCGGTCGGGAAAGAACGTCAATCCCACCAAGGACACCTTGGAGAAGCTGGGAAAGTTCTTCGGTGTGTCGGCCGTCTATTTCCTGGACGACGAGCCCTCCGAGCAGGTGAGCGCCCAGATCGCGTTGGCGGCGCTGCTGAGGGACGCCGGAATCGCCCAGGTGGCCGCTAGGATGGTCGGTCTGTCTGATGGGAGTCTGGAAACCGTCACGGCCATGACCGAGCAGCTTCGAAAGCTGGAAGGACTCGACTCCGACAACGCCGGGGGGCGTCGAACTTGATGTGGCGTCGCGGATCCCGCCGGATCGAACGGCGGTGTCAGCGCGTGGTGGGTCAACTGGTGATACCGGACTCTCGCGACGTCCGGGAACTCTGCGACCGGGTGGGTGATCAGCGGGGCAGGTCGATCGCACTGCTGCCGCTGCCGATGTCGGCCTCGGGTGCCTGTGGACTGTGGATGGCGGGGTCCCGTGCGGACTACATCTGCTACGAGCGCGACACGACCCCCGTGCACCAGACACATATAGTGCTGCACGAATTGGGACACATCCTGTGCGAGCACCCCGGCGCCGAGAACGTCGAGTCGGCGTTCTCGGGAATCTTTCCCGATCTGAGTGCCACCACGCTCAAGATCATGCTGGCCAGGCAGCACGCCGGTTTCACCACTCAGCACGAGGCCGAGGCGGAGACCGTGGCCTATCTGATCTCGGAGATCTTCGAAACGCGACCACGTCGTCCGCATCGGGAACCGACCGAGATGAGCGCCCGGCTGAGTCAGGCGTTGGAACGGTGACGAGCACTGGGGGATGACGGATGCCGGTTGCCAGCGTGGTTCATCTCATCGCCTTGGCGACGATCGCCGTGGCCGTCGTCTATCGGGCCACGACCTGGCGCGAGGACAACAAGGCTCCCGCCGGACGGGCCCTGTCCTTGACGATGGTGAACCTGTTCGCCCTCTATCTGCTCGGCTGGGCTCCGTTCTATTGGCTGGCCTACGACCTTCTCGGACGGGTTCCCAGCCTGCCGCAGGTCATCCAACACATCGTGTGGATGGCCATGTCGTTCTACGCTCACATCTTCGTGATCCGGGTGTCCACACCCGCTGGGCATCTGCGACGGCGCCTGCGATTCGGCCGGATCTTGTTCGGAGTGGCTCTCCCGTTGCTGTTGATCGGCTATGTGATCGGGCCGCTGCGCATCGGGCTGCCGATCGTCGGACCGAGTGGTACCCATGATCCGGGTGTGCTCGTCTACGACCTGATCTGGGAAGCCCACAACATCATCGTCCTGGTCGACATCCTGCTCGTCCGCTGGCGCGGGATGACCATCGAGAGCACCTATCTGCGGATCGGGGTGCGCTTCATGGGAGTCGGCTGCCTGATCTGGCTGCTCATGCTGATCCACAAGGTGGTGTACCAGACGATCGTCGGCCTGGGGCACGACCTGCCCTATGAAGAGAACGGGGTGCACGGCATCCAGTTCCTGTTCTCCGCCCCGGGGGTCTGCTTCCTGGTGATCGGGATGACCATCCCGTCATGGGGGCCGCGTGTAGCCCGGAATTGGCGTCGGAGGCGTGCCTACCGTCACCTGACTCCGCTGTGGGACGCACTCGCCCCGACGCGAACGGCCGTTCCGGTGCCGGCACCGCGTAGCCGTCACTCCCGGCTACGCCACCGGGTCATCGGCATCCGCGACGCGCTGGTCGGTCCGTTGCGCGACCACCTCGACGAGAACACGATCCGCCTGGCCAAAGGAGAAGCGATGCGGTCCGGGCTGACGGAGGATGACGCACAAGCGGTCGGCGAGGCGGCGCTCATCGCCGCCGCGGTCTCCGCGCATTCCAGTGGCAGGTCAGCCGGGATACCTGCGACCCAGACACCGCAACTGCGCAGGGAAGAGGACTTCGACGCGGAGACGGCGTGGCTGGTCAAAGTCAGCCAGGCGTATAGCCGCTCGTCGATCGTTCCCGCAGTCTTGAGGCGAGAGTCGTCGCCTCAGATGAACCCGACCGGCGGTGGGGAGTAGCACTAGCTCGTGGCCTCGACGGGATTGGCGAGTTCGTAGCGTGACGCGGCGCCGGTTTTGCGCATGGCATGGGCGATGTGTTGTTCGACCGTGCGCACCGACAGGCCCAGCCGGGTGGCGATCTGGGAGTTGGTACGGCCGGCACAGGCGAGCTGGGCGACTTCCGTCTCGCGTGGAGAGAGGGTGGTGCCATAGCTCGGCCTGCCGCGGCGCCGGGGCTTGCGGTTGTCGAGTGTCTCCTGGGCGCGACGCGCGGACACGGCGGCTCCCAGGGAGCTGAAGATGTCGACGGCGATGGCGAGATCGTCCGTGTCCTGCTGCAGTTCGGTGTGGAGGTACCGGTCACGCCATACGTGCGTTGTCGCGGTCCAGTAGGGGCGGCCTACATCGGTGAAGGAGTCCAGCGCGGCGTCGTAAAGTCCGAGCACGTCGTCGGGTGCTCCGTCTCCCAGGTCGAGGTCCATCGCCTTGCTGAGGGCGAGACTGGCCATCGCCGCGGGCGCGTCCCTGCCTTCGAGGCCTGCCTCCATGGCCGAGAGCAGCTCCGGGATCTGGTCGCGGCGTCCGGCGTTGTGCAGCAGCTCGACGGCGATAGGCGCGATTTCGCTGGCCCATACCCAGATGCCGGTGTCGTGGATGACCCGCAACGCGGCGTCGAGTTCTCGTAATGCCGCGGCTTTGGCTCCGCGGTGGTAGTGGTGACGGGCGAGCAGCGCCGCCGCGGTGGCGCCGACCGGTGGTGCGGCCGCCGTACGCGGCCGGGTCGCGCTCACGTCCGCGAGTAGCGCGACCGCGGCCTGGCAGTCGCCGTGTTCCAGGGCGAGCGCTCCGGCGACGAGGCGGCATTCGGAGGCGACGAGGGGGAGCGAGTCGTACCTGTCGACGAGTGCTTCGGTGGTGGTCCGGAGGTTCCGCCAGTCGCCTCGCAGCCAGTTCAGCAACACCGCCGCGACACGGAGTTGTTCCGACAGGTAGTCGGCCCCGAGCTGGTGGGACCACGTGCGGCCGCGAGTGAGATAGCGTTTCGCCGCGGCGTAGTGGCCCAGCCAGCTGGTGCAGTCGGTGAGATTGAGGCAGCCGCGCATCCGCTGCCTGGCGAGTTGCGGGTCGTCGGTGTCGCTGGTGACGACCTCGGCGGCCTCCCACGCCTCGGGCGCGCCGATGGTCATCAACGTGGTCAACCTGTTCACCTGGATGGTCGCGGCGGTCAGCGGGTCGGGCAGGCATGCCGGGCCGAGCCCGCGGTCGAGTCGCTCCAGCCAGCCGAGGTGGGTATCGATATGCCGGTGGCCGGTGTAGGGAATCGCAAGCGAGGACATCACTTTGAGCGCGAGGGGCGGATCGCCGTCCCGGAGCTCATCGACGGCCTTCTCCAGCTCCCTGTACCCCTCCTCGTGTTCTCCGGATTGGCTGAGCAGAAGGATTCCCAGGTTGTTGCGCAACTCGCCCCGGGTGGCAGGCGGAAGGGATACCTCGGCGAGGATCTCGCGGACCGTGGAGACGATCTGGTCGCAGTCGAGTCCGTCGAAGGCCGCGCGGCTCAGCGTGGTCGCGAGATGGACGCGGTCGGGGTCGGTGAGCTCGGCGTGGCGAAGCAAGGCCCGGAGCAACTGGACCGTGGTGCTCCAGTCGCCTTCGCTCATCGCGATGTCGGCGTGACGCCGGCTGTACTCGAGCCACTGGCCGGTGTCGCCGGCCAACCGGAGATGGTGAGCGGTGAAGACCGTGTCATGTGGACGGAGCGACGCGGCCGCACGGTGAAGTCCTCGTCGCAGGGGAGGGGACGTCGCCTCGTGGACGGCGCGCCGCGCCACTTCGCGTTGCCAGCCATAGTGATTCGGCCGTGTTTCCCGCAGGAGCCCGATTTCGATCGCCTCCGGTAGTGCGACGCTGATCGCGCTCCGCCCCAGACCGGACAGCGAGCGCAACTCGTCCTCGGTGACCCCGTCCGCGCAGAGGGCGGCGGCGCGGAGCACGGCTCGCACCTCCTTGCCGCACAACCGCACTTGCTCGGCGTGGACGTCACGTACCGCCGTCGGCAAAGGTCTGCCCTTCTCGCGAACGAGAGCGCTGATCGCGTACGGCAGTCCCTCGGCCAAGGGCAATGAACGGCTCAACGAAGGAGGAAGCGGACTTTGGCCGGAAAGTGTTTCGGCCAGTGTGGTGGCTCGTGTCTCGTCAAGCGGACCGAGTGAAACCGTTTCGACGGGAAAGCCCCGGCCGGCGAAGTGGGTGAGGCGCGGGGAATCGCTGTGCGGGCGATAGGTGAGCACCATCGACAAAGCGGGTGACCGCCGCGTGCACAGATAGCGCAGAAAGGCGCGGGTGGCGGAATCGCTCCACTGGATGTCATCGAGCAGTAGCACCGTCGGCGCCGTCGAGGAGAAGAGTTCGCGTAAAGCGCGGAAACAGCGAGCGAGGTCTGCTCGTGGGTCGGGCAAGGGCGGAAGTGGCGGGGGCAGCCGATCGGCGAGTTCGGGTAGCCGGGGAGCGAGCGCGCCCAGGACGGGACCGCCATGGCGGGGGACAACCCTCGGGGTGCTGAGCGCCGCCTCCAGCACGGGTTCGAGTTCACCGGAGAAGGGAGCGCACCGTCCTGAAAGGACGATCCGGGAATCCGCCGTGAACCGCGCGCGCAACCGTTCCTGCAGATGGGTCTTGCCGACCCCCAGTTCTCCTTCCACCAGCACGATCGCGGATGTGCGGGCGATCAGGCGGACGATCGCCTCCTCCGCCTGTCCTGTGTCCATCCCGACACCGTAAGCACGGGCGAGGGGGCGGACAAGCGGAAATGTCCTGCCGTTTTTAGTGCGTGGAACCGGGGTCGTTTCCTGCGTGTCGCCACGGATTGAAGTCTCCGCCTCCACTGCGGATCGTCAGATGCCTGATGAACGGACGTTTCATCGAGGAGGTTCCCCGCCATGATCCGAAGTCTGCGCTGTTCCCGGACGAGAGCCGCGGCCACGATCGCGATCGCCGTCGCGATCACCGCCCTGTCCGCCCCAGGGGCGGCCGCGACATCGCCGACCGCTTCCGAGATGGACGAGAGCGTGCGTGCCTACCTGGTGCTGACCAGCCCCGGCAGCATCGACGCCGTCACCCAGGCGGTCACCGCGAACGGCGGGCGAGTACGTGCCGGCTACGCGCCGATCGGGGTCGTCCTCGCGCATTCGGGTGCCGATGACTTCGCCGCCAAGATGCGCAAGGTCGCCGGTGTCCAGAAGGTCGGCGACACCCGCGCGGGCTACGACGTCCCCACCGAAGGCACCCGTCCGGCCACCGCGGACCGGAACTCGACCGCGCGTCGCTTCCTGGAGCCTCAGCTGGGCAGGTCGATCGCCGCTCCCGCCGAGCCCGTCGACTGGAACATGCAGCAGATGGGCGCGGACAAGGCCTGGGCGATCAACCCCGGCAGCCGGAACGTCACCGTCGGCATCCTCGACACCGGTGTCCAGGGCGGCCACGAGGACTTGCGGGACAACTTCGACGCCGCGAACTCCGTGTCCTGCCTCTACGGCAAAGCCGACACCGCACCCGGCGCGTGGGAACCCGATGCCGGGGCGCCCGCCGCCGGACACGGTACCTCCGTCGCCGGCATCGTCGCGGCCGCGAAGAACGGCAAGGGCGTCGTCGGTGTCGCCCCGAACGTGCGGATCGCGGCGGTCAAGGTGATGGAACCGTCGGGGAACATGTTCCCGGAGAACGTGGTCTGCGGCCTGATGTGGTCGGCCGACCACGGTTTCAAGGTCACCAACAACAGCTACTACGTCGACCCGATCATGTTCAACAACCCCGCGGACCCCGACCAGGCCGCGGTGATCGAAGGCGTCCAGCGCGCCGTCGACTACTCCCGGGGCAAGGGCACGGTCACCGTCGCCGCCGCGGGGAACTACTCCACCAACCTCGACAACGAGCCCGGTCTGTTCCTGCCCGGCGATCTGCCGAACGCCGTCTCGGTCACCGCCGACACGATCGACAAGAAACTGGCCTACTACTCCAACTACGGTCTCGACACGGTCGAACTGACCGGTCCCGGCGGAGAAGGCTCCGCGATGGTGAACACCACCGCGCTGGGCGGCGGCTACACCACGTTCAACGGGACCTCCGCGTCGTCGCCGCACGCCGCCGGTGTCGTGGCCCTGCTGGCCTCGGCGCATCCGCAAGCCACCCCCGACCAGCTGCGCACGATGCTGCTGACCCAGGCGATCGACACGCCCTGCCCGTCCGGCGACTCCCGGTGCACCGGTACACCGGCGAAGAACTCGCACTTCGGCGAAGGCATCGCCAACGCCCTGGCCGCGGTGTCCGGCAGCACCAACCCCGACCCGGAGCCGGAAACCCCGGTCTACTCCACGGACTTCGAAACCGCGGGCGGCTGGAGCATCAACCCCGCCGCCTCCGACACGGCGACCGCCGGCCGGTTCGAGGTGGCCGACCCCGCCGCGACGAGCTTCAACTCGCTGACCATGCAGCGCGGTGACACCACCAGCGGTACGCGGGCTCTGGTCACCGGTTCCGCGGCCGGCGCGGCGGTGGGGGACAACGACCTCGACGGCGGCGTCACCAGCGCGCTGTCCGCCCCGATCCAGTTGCCCGCCAACGGAAAGCTGTCCGTGTCCCTGTCGTGGTACCTGGGGTATCTGTCGAATTCCGCGGGCGCCGACTACCTCCGTGTCCGTGCCGTCACCGCCGAGGGCGCGACCGTTCTGCTCGACAAGAAGACCGGGACCGCCGACACGGCCGCACAGTGGTCCACCGCGACCGCCGACCTGACCGCGCTGGCGGGCAAAACGATCCGGATCGCGGTCGAGGCCGCCGACGCCGCGGGCGGAAGCCTGGTCGAAGCGGGCGTGGACGACATCCGCATCACCCGCCGCTGACCGGCCCGGCCTTTCCCCGAGCGTGACCGGCGGGGTCCCCGCATCCCCGGGGACCCCGCCCCCGCCCTGCCCACTCAGGAGACGACCATGCGCATATCCACTCTCGCCGCGCTCCTCAGCACGGCCACCCTCGTCCTGACCGCGCTACCGGCGGCCGCCGTACTCCCCGCGCAGCCGCCCGGTGCCCCGCCCGCAACGATGCTCGACGCGCTGTCCCGCGACCTCGGGATCAGTCACGACGCGGCCGCCGCCCGGCTTCTGGCACAGGACGCGGCCGAAGAGATCAACCGCTCCCTCCCCGCGCGGATCCGCGAACAGAGCCCTGGCTCGTGGCTCGACGAAGCGACCGGAAGGCTGCTGGTCGCCGTCACCGACGACCAGGCGGCCGCCCAGACCGCGGCGTTGGGCGCCACGCCGGTGAAGGTCACTCGCGACCGCGCCGAACTCAGGCGGCTGAGTTCGGACGTCGCACGTCTCGCCGCCGGGGGAGTGCCGGGCCTGACCGGATGGGGCATCGATCCGGTCACCGACACCGTCACCGTACGGATCACCGCGGCCGCCCACGACCGGATCAGCGAAAAGTTCGGCAAGGACGTCGCAGGCCTCGGTGACGGGGTGCGCATCACCTATGTGACCGAACGCCCGAGCCCGCAAGGTGGCGACGTGCGGCCCGGCGGCCGGTGGCTTCCCGGCGGCGAAGCGAACTGTTCGATCGGATTCCCGGCCACCGACGGCGGAGGCGGCAAGCATTTCCTGACCGCCGGGCACTGCACCAACGACGTGGATCAACCGGCCTGGGGGAGCGACGGCCAGCAGAACAGGATCGGCACCTCCAACGTCGGCGGCACACACAGTGTCTTCGGTCGCGAAGGAGATATGGGACTGGTCGGCGTCACCGAGCCGTCTTGGGGGCTCTCGTCCTCGGTGAACACCTCCGGCGGCCCGGCGGTCGAGGTCACCGGTGCCACGGATCCTCTGGTCAACCAGGCCGTCTGTCACGCGGGTGTCACCACCGGGTGGCAATGCGGCAAGGTGACCGCCGTCGACCAGACAGTGGTCTACACCATGGCCACCCTCGAAGGAATCACCCACACCACCGCCTGCTCACTCCCCGGTGACTCCGGAGGAGCCTGGCTCGCCGGTACCCGCGCCGTCGGGCTGCACTCCGGCGGCTACTCCTCCTGTTCGCCGGGAGGCGCCCGCGACCAATCCCTGTTCCAGCCGGTCCGGGAGGCGCTCGGCAAATGGGGACTGACCCTCCACACCGCGGCCGGGTCCGGGGACGGCCAAGCACCTACGACCCCGACGTCCCTCCGCGCCGCCGGCATCACCTCGAACACGGCGACCCTCGAATGGAACGCCTCCACCGACAATGTCGGCGTGACCGGCTACCGGATCTACAACGGCACCACCCTCGCCGCGACCAGTACCACCACCAAGGCCACCGTCGGCGACCTCGCCCCCGCCTCGACCTACACCTTCACCGTCAAAGCCGTTGATGCCAACGGAAATCTCTCCGCCGCCAGCGCGCCTGTCACCGTCCAAACCAGCGCCAACGACACCAGCCGCACCTTCACCGCCACGGCGAACGCCCCCATCCGCGACTTCCAGACCACCGCCGGCAAGGTGACCTCCACCGCCGCCGGAACCGCCCGCACTCCACTCACCCTGACCATCAACGCGAGCCACAGCTGCATCGAAGATCTCGACATCACCCTCACCGGCCCATCAGGCCAGAACCACGTGATCCACCGCTACGGCGGCTACACCTGCCACCCCCTCGCCGGCACCACCACCTACAACATCCAGACCACCGAACGAGCGAGCGGAACCTGGACCCTGTCCATCCACGACGGTGGCCCCGGCGATACCGGCACCCTCGAACGATGGACCATCGCACTCTGATTCACGGCAAGCGAAACCCGGCGCGAGCGGGTTCTTCGGACATCCGGCGAAGAACCCGCTCGCGCCGACGTCACTCCCCGCGTGAATCAGGGGCCGGGCGATTCCTGGTCACCACGCTCCCTTGTGCCGCGGCACTGAGTGTCATGGTCCCGTCCTGGCCGACCACGTAGAGATCACAACGGCAGGTGGCCTGCCGACGGCCGTTGTGCAGGACCTGTGCCTTCGCCACGAGCCGGATTCCTTGCGCCGGCCGGAGATAGTTGATGCTGAATCCGCCGGTGAGGACGGCCGGGCCCAGGGTGGTCCCGGCCGCGAAGGTGATCGCGTTGTCCGCGGCATAGGCGAGTACGCCCCCGTGGACGAAACCGTTCTGCTGCAACAGGTCTTCCCGGATGTCGAGTTCCAGGGCCGCCGCGCCGTCGCCGAACGAGGCCACCCTGGCACCGAGTAGAACGCTGAACGGTTGTGAGGCGAGGCCCTTCCGGGCGTCTTCGAGGGTCAATGCGGTCATCAAAGCCACGCTTTCAGATCGGCCAAATCCACCATGGGCATTCCCCAGCGCAGCGCCGCGACTTCGAGGTCGGCGCTGCCCGCCATAGTGCCGTCGGGGTTCATCACTTCGCAGCACACGCCGACCGGGGTGAGGCCGGCGGCGGTGCACAACGCGACCGTCGCTTCGGTGTGCCCGGATCGGTCGGCGAGCAGACCTGGCCTGGCGGCGAGCGGGAACACGTGTCCAGGACGGAGAAAGTCCCCGGCGGTCGCGGCCGGATCGGCCAGTTTTCGCACGGTGGCGGCACGTTCGGCCGCGGACACGCCGGTGCCCGTTCCCGCGGCCAGGTCGACCGGGATCGACCAAGCCGTCCCCTGCCGGTCGCCTTCGCCGGGCATGGGCTCGATTTCGAGGCGCCGTAGCACTTCCGGCGCGCAAGGCACCGCCGGAAAGCCGCAGACCTGGGTCAGCAGGAAGGTGAACGATTCGGGGCGGAGGCGGGCGCCGGCGAAGATCACGTCGCCCTCGCCCTCGGTTTCCGGGTCCCAGACGATGACACCGCCACCGGCGGCGAGCTGGCGCAGCACCTTCTCCACGCCCGCGCGTCCGTCGACCCGGCCGGCCCACGGCAGCTGAGGCAATGCCTTACCCACCTCCGAAGGAGGGGCCTTCTCCACCAAGCGGCCGACCAGGTCGAGTTCCAGGTTCACCCGGTCCCCGGCCTTCAGATCGCCGAGTGTGGTGGCCGAACGGGTCATCGGGAGCAGTACGACCGAAATCCGGTCACGCAATACCTCGGCGATGGTCACGCTGACGCCGTCGAGGGCGATCGGGGACTTCGCGAGCAGCCTGTCCAGCAGCCGCTGCGGCGGCCGGAGCCAGATCCGGCGGGCGCCGCCTTCGTCGTCGATCCGGATCACCTTGCCGACGGCGTCGACGTAGCCCTGGACCAGGTGGCCGTCCAGCGGGTCGCCGACCTGAAGGGGCGTCTCGATGTTGACGTCGTCCCCGGCCGCGAGTGTGTCGAACGTCGACCGGCGACGGGTCTCCGCGGAGAGCACCGCCTCCAGGACGCCGTCGACCGGCCGCACGGTGAGCCGTACCCCGTTGACACACGCGGATCCGCCATCGCGGACGCGGTCCGCGCTCTTCGGCGCCCGCACACGCAGCACGTCGCCTTCTACCTGTTCGATGACACCCAGCTCGCCGATTCGACCGGTGAACATGAAATCAACACCCCGTTTTGACGCCGTACCCCAGAAAACCCGGCGACGGCCGGACACAGGGGACGCGGGGTCTCACCGCCTGGTCCCGGAATCGCACCGGGTCGTTCCACCCCTTCGGCGGAACCGGCCGACTGTACGGCCGCACCGTGGAATCGCACCACGAGCCGATCATAGCCACTTTGTGGATCACTTTCGAGCCACGCGGCCAAGTCGGTTGGGCAAGCTGTCGGCATGGACATGGAAGACGTACGCGCGCGGCTGGTGAGCCGTTTCGGTCCCGATGCCGAGGGGTGGCTCGCGGAGGTGCCGGCCCGAGCCGCGCACCTGGCGTCGCGGTGGGGCTTCGCGCTTGGTGAACTCTTCGAGAGCGGCGCCTCCTCGGTCGCCCTGCGCTGTGAATGGACCGACGGGACACCCGCGGTTCTCAAGCTCAGCCCGGACAAGGCCCTGTTGACCAAACAGGTCGAGATGTTGCGCGTGTTCGCGCCGTCGGGCCGGGTTCCGGCCGTGCTGGCCGTGGACGAGGAGGCCGGTGCGATGGTGCTGGAGGAAGTCCGGCCGGGCACTGAGGCCGAAGACCTGCAACAGGAGTTCTTGCCACGGTTGTGGGGTGATCTGCTCACCGCGCTGCATGCCGTGCCCGCGCCTCCGCACTGGCCGTCGGATCTACGCGGCCGGTTCGAGGAGTCCTTCGGCCGGATCGGCCGGAGGTTGTCCGAACCGGCCATCGGCGCGCGGATCGACCAGGCCACCTGGGAGCGCGCCGTCCGGCGCTGCGAGACCTTGCTGGACACCCAGTCGACACGGGTGTTGCTGCACGGCGACCTGCACCTCGGGAACGCCCTGGACGGCGGCCCGTCACGCGGTCTGGTCGCGATCGATCCGAAGGCGTGTGTCGGCGATCCGTGCTTCGACGCCGTCGACTACGTGGTGTCCGGCGCCGGACACGAGGGTGTCGAGGCCCGTTGCCGGCTGGTGGCGACGGCATGCGGACTCGACGGGGACAGACTGTTCGAGTGGAGTCGAGTGGTCGCGCCCATGTTCGTCATCGCGCACGTCACCTACGGCGGTCCGGAGCAGGTGATCGACGAACTGCTCGCGCTGACCCGCTGATTCCCCCGAACGGATGACACCATCGCCCACCAAGCTGTGACACTCTGAACTTCGATGTCACATCGAAGGGGGCTTCATGGGGACAGGGGAACGCTTCTATCGCTTACTGGGGGAGCCGGCCGCCGAATGGGAAGGGGTGGATCTCCCGCTCGGTCCGCCGCAGGCACGCCGGGTCTTCGCCTTGCTGCTGGTCGAGGCCGGACAGCTGGTCTCCTGCGACCGGATCATCGACGAACTCTGGGGCGACGTCCCGCCCGCGTCGGCGAAAGTGCAGGTCCAGGGCCTGATCTCGGGACTTCGCCGCGCCCTGCGCTCGCCTCACGGCGACCAGCCGATCCTGACCAGGGGAACCGCGTACCTGCTCAACGCGAGGCCGCCGGAGACCGACGCCGGCCGGTTCGCCTGTCTGGCCGCCCAGGGGCGTGAACTGCTCGCCCGCGAATGTCATCGCGAGGCGGCCCAGCGATTCCAGGACGCGCTCGAATTGTGGCGCGGGCCGGTGCTCGCCGGAGTCCCCGTGACGGCCGAGGTCATCGCGCGCTGGGAGGACCAGCGGCTTTCGGTGCTGGAGGACCGGGCCGAGGCCGAACTCAGACTCGGCGAACACGACCGGCTGGTGCCCGAACTGCGCGACATGCTGACCGCCGCCCCGTTCCGCGAGCGGACCTGTGGGCAGCTCATGACCGCGCTCGCCAGAGCCGGGCGCACCGCCGAGGCACTCGACGTCTACGGGAAGTGGCGCCGCAGGCTGGTCGACGAGCTGGGCGTCGAGCCGTCCCCGGCGATCCGCGCGCTTCAGGGCGAGATCCTGCGCGACGGCCCGGGCATGACGGCGCGCGAGTATCCCGCCTATCGCGAATCCTCGGTGCCGAGCCAGCTTCCGCCGGGGATCCCGGACTTCGTCGGCCGGGACGCGCTGGTCGCGGAACTGCTGGCCGAACTGGAGCCGGACGAGGATCGCGAGACGCCGCCCGTCCTGATGCTCACCGGTGCCGGCGGGATCGGGAAGTCCTCGCTGGCGGTCCGGCTCGCGCACCAGGTCGCCGACGCCTATCCCGACGGCAGGCTGTTCGCCGCCCTGCGCGGCACCACGAACGAACCGCGGTCACCGGAGGCCGTGCTCGCCGGTTTCCTGCGTGCGCTCGGCGTTCCCTCCGACGCGATCCCGGCCGACGTCGACGAGAGCGCCGGCCTGTTCCGGAGCCTGGTCCATGGGCGCCGGGTCCTGCTGGTCCTCGACGACGCCGCCGGTGAGGCCCAGTTGCGGCCGTTGCTGCCCGCCGGTGGTGGCTGCGCGGTGCTCGTCACGAGCCGATTCGCCTTGGACGGCCTCGAACTCGGCCGCCCGGTCCCGGTCGACGTCCTGCCACCCGGCGACGCGGCCGCGTTACTCTCCAGGTTCACCGAGATCGACGAGGAATCCCTTGCCGCTCAGCAGGTTCTCGAATACTGCGGGGGCCTCCCGCTGGCGCTGCGGATCGTCGCCAGCCGGATCGGCGACCGGTCCGGCTGGAAACTCGCCGACGTCGCCGACGAACTCTCCGTCGAACGCAGGCGGCTGGATTGGCTGCGGGCCGGGGATCTCGCCGTCCGCAGCAGTCTCTCCCTCGGCTACCGGCAGCTCGCTCCGGACCGGCAGCGCCTCTTCCGCAGGCTGGGCCTTCTGCCCGCGGCCGATTTCCCGGCTTGGGCGGCTGCTCTGGCCGATGGCGGCGAGCCCGATTCCGCCGTCGGCGCACTCGAAGATCTGCGGCACCGGCATATGATCCAGCCGGTCTCGCGCGGAGCCGGTGTACCGCGCTATCGGGTACACGATTTCTTGCGCGCCTTCGCTGTCGAAGAGGTCGCCGCCGAGCCGGAGCACGAACGCGCGGACGCCGTCGAACGGGTACTCGGCGGGTGGCTTTGGCTCGCGGAGAAGGCCGCGGATCGGTTGCCCAGCAGCGTTCTCCGGCCCGAGCCCGGCGACGCCGTCCGTACCCCGCTCGGCGAAACGCCGGTGACCGAACCGCTTTCGTGGTTCCAGACCGAACTCCCCGCCCTGGAAGCCGCTGTCTTCCACGCTGCCGATGCCGGACTCGGTGAGCTGGCTTGGGAAATCGCCGTAGTGGCCGCCTCGTACTTCGACCACAGTGGACTGTACGCGGAATGGTCTCGCTGCCATCGGCGCGCACTGGAAGCGGCGACGACGTCGGGATGCGCACGCGGGGAAGCCGCGCTGCTGCGCGGAATCGGCCAGATCCACCTTTACTGGGACGACTATCAGGAGGCGGCCAAGGCACTCGACGAGTCGTACCGGATCAGCGATCGTATCGGTGATCCCGCCGGCAAGGCCAGGGCGCTGACCGGGCTCTGTGTCGTCGCGCGGTCGATCGGACGGCCCGAGGAATCGAGGGCGACGGCGAAACACGCCTTGGCGATCTTCACCGAGATCGGCGACGTGCTCGGTATGGCCCATCTCCACACCTCGCACGCCGTCGCGAGCACGGAACTCGGGCTGCTCGACGAGGCCGAAGCGGAACTGGACGCGGCTTGGCGGCTTTGCGTCGAACTCGACGACCGGCATCGGATGGCACTCGTCCTGCGCCGGCAAGGACAACTGCACCTGCGGCGGCAGGACCCGCGTGGCGCGATGTCGTGCCTGCGCCGCGCGCTCGAACTGCTCGAATCGCTGTCCGACGAACTCTGCGCGGCGCAGGTCCGGCTCGACATCGGGCGGACCTACACGACGCTGGGGGAGCGGCAGGCCGCCACGAAGGTGCTGACCGGCGCGTCGTCGCAGTTCACCGGGGCGGGCAACCGCAGCAGCGCGGCCGCCTGCGACCGGCTGCTCGGTGCCCTGTCCGCGTCCTAGACGGCTAGCCGTGCCAGCGCGACGTCGGCAGCGCGGGGACCCGGTGTCCGTTGTGGCCGGTCATCTCGTCGTTGGCGAACAACGCGTTCAGCACGGCTTCCTCGGTCGACTGCACCACGGCTTCGAAGAACGGGTCGAGCCTGCCCCACGGCACGAAGCGCAGATTCTCGTACTCGGCCTCTTCGGTCCGCGGGAACCTGCTGGTCAGCGCGCCCGGGTTCGCGGTGCTGAACGCGAGGAACAGGTCGCCGGAGAAATGCGAGCCCGCGGTGCCGGTGCGGGCGAGGCCGAGCGGGACCCGGCGCGCGAGCGACGTGCACTGGCCCGGCAGCAGCGGCGCGTCGGTGCCGACGATGACGATCACCGATCCCGCGCCCGCCGGCGCGGCCCACGCCTCCTCCATCGGGTTGTCGTCGCCGAGCTCCAGCCCGACCGGTTCCCCGGCGACGGTGAGCTCGCGGCGCGAGCCGAAGTTGGCCTGTACCAACACGCCCACGGTGTATTCGTCGTCCCCGTAGGACACGACGCGGGATGCCGTGCCGGTGCCGCCCTTGAAGCCGTAACAGGTCATCCCGGTCCCGCCGCCCACGGAACCTTCGTCGGCCGGGCCGGTCCGCGCGGCGTCGATCGCGGCGATAGCGTGCTCACCGTGGACGGTCGGCGCGGTGCTGTCGTTGAGGTAGCCGTCCCAGGTCTCCGCGACCACCGGCAGCAGCCATTCGGCGGCCACGTCGGGCCGTTCGCGCACCACCCAGTCGATCACGCCGCGGTGGCAAGCGCCGACGGCGTGCGTGGAGGTGATCAGCACCGGCAGGGTCAGCGATCCGGTTTCGGCCAGCCACGCGGTGCCGGTCATCTCGCCGTTGCCGTTGAGGGCGTACGTCCCGGCCGCGCACGGCACGGCGAAATCCTCGCGTCCGCGCGGCAATACGGCGGTGACACCGGTGCGCACCGACTCGCCTTCGACGAGCGTCGTGTAGCCGACCTCGACGCCGGGGACGTCGGTGAGCGCGTTGTGCGGGCCGGTGCGGCCGGGCAGGGGGACACCCAGATCGCGGGCGCGGGTCATGAACGGTCCTCCAGGGGGTTCGTGGTGGCGGTGCGGGCGTAGGACAGCAACATCGCTTCGGCCGTCGCGGTTTCCAGCGTCGGCACGGCCTGGGTGAGGTGCAGGCCGTAGCCGTCCTCCAGCGCGACCAGGTTCCGCGCGATCGACACCGCGTCCGCGGTCAGGGTGAACTCGCCGGTGGCCGCGCCGGCTTCGAGGATTCCGGTGTAGATCCGCACCTGCTGCTCGTAGAGCGTGATGTGCCGGGCGGCGTACACGGGATCGCGGCGGGCGATCGTGCCGAGTTCGTAGAGCAGCACGCAGAGTTCGTCGTCGGGACCGGTGGGCAGGCCGCTGCGGATCATCGAGAGCAGCCGTCCGGTGGGGTTCCCCTTCGCGCTCGCGGCCTGTTCCCTCGCCGAGCAGAAGCGCGCCACCGCCTCGCGCTGCACTTCCTGGAGCAGGTCGGCGAGGGTCGGGAAGTAGTACAGGACCGAGCCGGACGACAGCCCCGCGCCCTCGGCGATGTCCCGCAGTCGCAGGTTCAGCACCCCGCGGTCGATGACGGCGCGTCGGGCCACCTCGATCAGTTCGGCCCGTCGCTCCGGTGCCTTGCTCGGTCTCGCCATGGGATCCATTCTTCGAATCTTGTTCGAAAAACGCAAGTATCGATCTGGATCAGGTCTTGACGATGCACCGCGAAGGGCCTTTGATGCGTGCTCAACAGTTCTTCGAAGGAGAGTCAAAGAACCCACCTTGTAGGAGGTCGGCCGTGTCCACTCCCGCCTTGCGCCGCGGTCTGCGCACCCTCGGCACGCTGCTCATCACGCTTTCCGCGATCAGCCCCGCCTCGTCGGTCTTCATCATCGCGCCGGGGGTGATCTCCGGCGCGGGGACGGGCGCCTTCTACAGCTTCGTGGCCGCCGCGGTCGTCGGCGTGTTCATGGCCTTCGTCTACGCCGAACTCGCTTCGGCCTTCCCGCTGGCGGGTGGCGAGTACGCGATCGTCACCCGCACGCTCGGCAGGTTGCCCGGTTTCGCCGTGCTGGGCCTGATGATCATCACGCAGGTGCTCATCGTCGCGGTGATCGCACTCGGCGTCGGCACCTACCTCGGCGTCCTGTTGCCCGGTGTGCCGGGCCCGGTGATCGCCGCCGTGACCTGCGTGGTCGCGGCCGTCGTCGGCATCTTCGACATCAAGCTCAACGCCTGGGTGACCGGCGTTTTCCTGGCGATCGAGATCCTCGCGCTGATCGTGGTCAGCGCCCTCGGCCTGCTGAACCCGGCGCGGTCGTTCAGCGAACTGCTCGCGCATCCGGTCGCCTCCGACGGCGGTCCGGCGACGGTCGGAGCGATCGCGATCGCCACGTCGGTCGCGATCTTCGCCTACAACGGCTACGGCTCGGCGGTGTACTTCGGCGAGGAGACCCAGGACGCCTCCCGCGGGATCGCCCGCGCGATCCTGTTCGCACTCGGCATCACGGTGCTCGCCGAACTGATCCCGGTCACCGCGGTGCTGATGGGCGCTCCGGACCTGAACGCGCTGTTCGCCTCGGAGAACATGCTTTCGTACTTCATCGGGGAACGGGGTGGCGGGACGCTCGACACCGTGCTCGGCCTGGCCGTCGCGCTCGCGATCGTCAACGCGGTGCTGGCGATCGTCCTGATCAGCTCACGGATGCTGTTCAGCAGCGGCCGTGACCGGGCCTGGCCGTCGCCGGTGAACCGGGCGCTGTCCGCGGTGCACCCGAAGTTCGGGACGCCGTGGGTGGCCACCGTCGGCACCGGTCTGGTGGCCGCGCTGCTCTGCTTCGTCGACCCGAAACTGCTGCTGGTGGTGACGAGTACGTCGATCGTGGCGGTATACGCGGCGTTGTGCCTCGGGGCGATCATCGGCCGCCGCACGGGGGCCACCGCCCACGCGAAGTACCGGATGCCGTGGTTCCCGGTCGCGCCGGTGCTCGCGCTCGCCGTCCTCGTGTTCGTCGTCTACCAGAACCTGCTCGACCCGGCGGTCGGGCGGCCGAGCCTGATCGTCACGGCCTGCGTCGTTCTGCTTTCGGTCTCGTACTACCTCGTCGTGCTGCGGAGGAAGGGCGGCTGGAAACTCGCCGCCGTCACCGAAGAGAAGATCACCGACGAGAAGGCGGAGGAGCGCTCCTGACTCAGGTGTATTCGGCGATCTCGACGCCGTAGGTGCCCGGTTCGAGAGCCTCGAAGATATGGGGGACATCGCCGGGGTAGCAGATGTAGTCGCCGGGCAGCAGTTCCACCGGGTCGTCCTGCGGTCCGACCTTGGCCCGGCCGGCGCTGAGGACGATGTGCTCGACGATTCCGCTCATATGCGGATCCGAAAGCCGGGGTTTCCCGGGCTCGGCGCGGATCAGGTACACATCGCGCCGGGCTCCGGGCGGGCAGGAACTGAGCAGCGTGCACGCGTAGTCGGCGTGTTCGGCGAACACCGTCGGCCCGCTGCCCGAGCGGATGACCTGCACGCGGGGGCGTTCCGGTTCGACCACCCGGGAGAACGGGACGTCGAGCGCGACGCACAGCGCCCAGATCGTCTCCACGCTCGGGTTCCCGGTGCCCGACTCCAGCTGGGAGAGGGTGGATTTCGCGATGCCGGCGCGTTTGGCGACCTCGGTGAGGGACAGTCCGGTGCGGGCGCGTTCCCGCCGCAGGGACATGGCGATGACGTCCAGGGGTGCGCCGTCGGACGCGGTCGGGGACATGCGTTCGCTCCATCGGTCGTTGCGTTCGCCTTGACGAACACGCGGGTGTTCGTTCATTGTATGATGCTATGCGTTCGATATGGCGAACAATCACCCGTGTCCTGGGGCGCGATCTCCTCCGTGACATCGGGCTGGTCTGCCTCGCCGACACCATTGTCGGCATCTCCTACGGCGCGATCGCGGTGGGCTCCGGCTTCCCGATCTGGGCGCCGATGCTGCTTTCGGTGCTGGTCTTCGCCGGTGCTTCGCAGTTCATGTTCGTCGGCATCATCGCCGCCGGCGGCAGTCCGGTCGCGGCCGTCGCGGCAGGTCTCTTGGCCAACGCCCGGCACCTGCCGTTCGGTCTCGCGATCGGCGACGTCCTCGGGAAGCGGTGGTCGTCGAGGATCGTCGGCAGTCACCTGATGATCGACGAATCGGTCGCGTTCGCGCTGGCCCAGCGCGACGAAGACCGTCGCCGGGCCGCGTACTGGGTGTGCGGGATCGGGCTGTTCGTGTGCTGGAACGTCGGCGTCCTCGCCGGGGCGTACGCCGGGACGGCGATCAGCGACACCGACGCCTTCGGTCTCGACGCGGCCTTCCCCGCGGTTCTGCTCGCCCTGGTCCTGCCGTCGCTCAAGGACCGCGCGGCCCGGCTTCCGGTGTTCCTCGGCGTGGCCGTCGCGCTCGCGACGACGCCGTTCCTGCCCGCCGGGCTGCCGGTCCTGCTCGCCCTGGTCGGCGTCCTGGCCGGAGTGGCCGCGAAGGAACCCGCCGAGCGCGAACCCGAAGGAGTGCGCTGATGGATCCGCTCGAACTGATCATCGCCGGCGGCGTGCTCGCCGTCGGGACCTTCGCCTTCCGATTCGCCGGGCCGGTCCTGAAGGCCCGGATCACGGTGTCGCCCAAGGCCGAGAAGCTGATGGCGCGTTCGGCCGTCGTCCTGCTGGCCGCCCTGGTCGCGGTCGCCGCGCTGACCGAGGGACACGAGTTCGCCGGCTACGCGCGGCCCGCCGGTGTCCTGGTCGGGGGAGTGCTCGCCTGGCGCAAGGCCCCGTTCGCCGTGGTCGTCGTGGCGGCCGCCGCCACCGCCGCCCTGCTCCGGCTCGCCGGGGTCCCCTGACCTGGACGTTCCTGGAAGCGCCTAAGCTGAGGGGAAGGTCTTTCGGGAGGTCGGGTGGCGATCGCGACGGGAGCACGGCCGGTGGTCGGCGTGCTCGCACTGCAGGGTGACGTGCGGGAGCACGCCGCGATGGTGGAGCGCGCCGGTGCGCGTGCGCTGCCGGTGCGTCGTGCGAGCGAACTGTCCGAAGTGGACGGTCTGGTGCTGCCGGGTGGCGAGTCGACCACGATGTCGAGGCTGCTCGAGACCTTCGAACTGCTCGACCCGGTAAGGGAGCGCATCGCGGACGGACTGCCCGCGTTCGGCTCCTGCGCCGGCATGATCCTGCTCGCCCGACAGGCCCTCGACGGACGCCCTGACCAGCAGCAACTCGGTGGACTCGACGTCGTCGTCCGGCGCAACGCGTTCGGCAGGCAGGTCGACTCGTTCGAGGCCGACCTGGACTTCACCGGTATCGAAGGCGGCCCCGTGCACGCCGTGTTCATCCGCGCCCCGTGGGTCGAAAAAGCGGGCGACGGGGTGGAGGTACTCGCCACTGTCCCCGAAATGCCGGGCTCGGAGGACGTGGCCGCTAGGATCGTCGCGGTCCGGCAGGGGGCGGTACTCGCCACCTCGTTCCACCCGGAACTCACGGGGGACGAGCGTGTGCACAGGCTGTTCGTCGACCTCGTGCGGCAGGCTTAAGCAAAACCGACACTGTGCTCAGCGGCGGGCACAGGAGTAGATGGAGGAGAGATGAGCGGCCACTCCAAGTGGGCCACCACGAAGCACAAGAAGGCCAACCTGGACGCGAAGCGCGGCAAGCTCTTCGCCCGGTTGATCAAGAACATCGAGGTGGCGGGACGCACCGGCGGTGGCGACCCGGACGGCAACCCGACGCTCTACGACGCCATCCAGAAGGCCAAGAAGAACTCTGTCCCGCAGGACAACATCGAACGCGCGCGCAAGCGCGGCGCCGGTGAGGAAGCGGGCGGCGCCGACTGGCAGACCATCACCTACGAAGGCTACGGCCCGAACGGTGTGGCCGTGCTGATCGAATGCCTCACCGACAACAAGAACCGCGCCGCCATGGAGGTCCGGACCGCGCTCACCCGGAACAACGGCTCGCTCGCCGACCCGGGTTCGGTCGCCTACATGTTCAACCGCAAGGGCGTCGTGATCATGCCCAAGGGTGACGCCGCCGAGGACGACGTCCTCATGGCCGTACTCGACGCGGGCGCCGAAGAGGTCAACGACCTCGACGAGAACTTCGAGATCGTCTCCGAGGCCACCGACCTCGTCCCGGTCCGGAAAGCCTTGCAGGAAGCCGGTTTCGAGTACGAGTCCGCGGACCTCACCTTCCTGCCGACGGTCAGCGTCCCGCTGGACGTCGAGGGCGCGAAGAAGGTCTTCAAGCTCATCGACGCGCTCGAGGATTGCGACGACGTGCAGAACGTTTACGCGAACTTCGATGTGTCCGACGAGGTCATGGCCGAGGTCGGCTGATCGTTTTTCCCGCCATGCCGCGGAAAATCGGTCCCGGGGCTAGGTGCGGGCGCTCGTGTGGGGCAGAATGTCGCCCGTGACGACCTCCGAAGCCGACGCCCTCACCGCCGAAGAAACCGAATTGATCCAGTGGATCGAGTCGCAGGCGCAGGCGAGAGGGAACGCGGTCATCGCGGTCGAAGGCGACGAGGAGGAAGCGAACTTCTGCTTCACCGCGTGCGCCTGGGCACTGCACAACGTCGCGGAAGCGGTCGTGATCGGACTGCCCGAACATATGGGGCCGGTCCTGCTCGACGCCTACGTCGACCGTGCCGCCAACGGTGAGATCTTCGAGGTCGGCAGGCGCTACGACGATTTCTTCGAGGGTGCGCCGGTGGTCTTCGAACGGGTCGCGAAGGGGCACTATCCCGAGTACTTCGGGAGCGCGTTCCTGATCTACCCGGACGGGGACTTCCCGGCGCTGCAACTGATCGTCGCCACGCCGGACGGGCACTTCCCGTGGCACGCGGACGCGCCCGAAGGCTTCGCCCAGCACCAGCCGGTGCTGACCGAATCCGGCGACCCGGAGAGCTGGACGCCGGGCGTCGACGGTCCCTGATCCACGGCTTACGCGTGCTATGAACGGCCCGTTACTTGCAAAATTTGCCAGTAACGGGCCGTTCATAGCGTCCGGGGGGCGCGCAGCTCAGCCACGAGCGGCCGGGTGCCCGGGTGCGGGGTCGTGAGTGTTTCGGGTCGTTCTAACGACACCTATCACTCACGACCACCTGGCAGCCCGCCGCTCACGAAAGCCAGATCGCCGGCCGCCTCCGGCCACTCCGCGGCCAACGCCGCGGCGGAACGGAACTCGACGCACTCGTCCGTATAAGGCGGCACCACGACGGTCCCGACCAGGCTCCACTCGCCGTCGCTCACCGACGCCTGCCAGACCCCGGCGGGCACCACCACCTGCGGACGGTGACCGGCCGCGACGTCCGGGCCCAGTATCGGCCGGGCGATCCGCCCGTCCGGGAACAGCAGGAGCATCCGCACCGGGGCGCCCGCGTGGTGGAAGTAGATCTCCAGCCGGTCGAGCCGGTGCGGCGCGGAGGTTTCCGGCGGCGCCAGCAGGTAGTAGATCGCCGAAGCGGTCTCGTCGCGCCAGCTCTGTGCCCAGCGGCCACCTTCGACGGGAAGCGGCTGGAGACCCAGATGGGCGGTGAAGTCGTCGGAGCTCGGCATGTCCTCATCTTGCCTGGAGGTCGCTCCGGGTAGCCTCAGGCTCGAACTGATGTTCGTGAAACGGCCGAAGGGAAAAGTGTGCGGGTACTCGGGGTCGACCCCGGTCTGACCAGGTGTGGTCTCGGAGTGGTCGACGGCGGCACGGGCCGCACGGTGCGCGCCGTGGCGGTCGACGTCGTGCGGACCTCACCGGACGCCGATCTTTCCGTGCGCCTGCTGGGGATCTCCGACGCGGTCGAGCGCTGGCTCGACCGGTACAAGCCCGAGGCCGTCGCCGTCGAACGGGTCTTCGCGCAGCACAACGTGCGCACCGCGATGGGCACCGCGCAGGCGGGTGGTGTCGTCGCGCTCGCCGCAGCCCGGCGCGGACTGCCGGTCGTGTTCCATACGCCGAGCGAGGTCAAGGCGGCCGTCACCGGCTCCGGCCGCGCGGACAAGGCGCAGGTCACCGGTATGGTCATGCGCCTGCTCGGCCTCGAGGTCAAACCGCATCCGGCGGACGCCGCGGACGCCCTCGCGCTCGCGATCTGCCATCTGTGGCGCGAACCGATGCGGGTCCGGCTCGCCGAAGCCGAGGCCCGGGCGGCCGAGATCGCCAAGAACCACAAGGCCAGGCTCGCCGCCGCGGCCAAAGAAGCGAAAGCGCAGGGAGCGGCACGATGATCTCCTCGGTACGCGGTCAAATCCTTGCCATCGGTCTCGACCACGTGGTGATCGAGGTCGGGGGAGTCGGTTTCGCCGTGCAGGCCACTCCCGCCACCCTCTCGACACTTCGCCGCGGTGACGAGGCGATGCTGCACACCGCGCTCGTGGTCCGCGAGGATTCCTTGACGCTGTTCGGTTTCGCCGACGCCGACGCGCGCGAACTGTTCGGCCTGCTGCAGACGGTCTCCGGGATCGGCCCGCGTCTCGCGCTGGCGACGCTGGCGGTGCTGGACCCGGACAAACTGCGGTCCGCGCTGGTCGAAGGCAACATCACCGTGCTCACCCAGGTGCCCGGCATCGGCCGCAAGGGCGCCGAGCGGCTCACGCTCGAACTGCGCGACAAGGTCACCGCCCTCGGCGGCCCGACCGACGGCTCCCCGGCGGTCACCGCCCCCGGTGCCCTGCGCGGCGAGGTGGTCGAAGCGCTCGCCGGCCTCGGTTTCCCGGCCAAGCAGGCGGAACAGGCCGTCGACAAGGTGCTTTCCGAAGGCGAAGGCCACACGACCGCCTCGGTGCTGCGCTCCTCGTTGGCCACCCTCGGCCGTAAGCGGTAGCGCACCACATGGACTATGAGGCCGTGACGGATTTCGAGGCCGACGACGAGACGCTCTCGGCGCTGCCGCAGACCGGCGAACGCGAGGTCGAAACCACGCTCCGCCCGCGCAAGCTCGACGAGTTCGTCGGGCAGCCGCGGGTGCGCGAGCAGCTCGAACTCGTCCTGGAGAGCGCGCGGCGGCGCGGCGTCCCGCCGGACCACGTCCTGCTCTCCGGCCCGCCGGGACTGGGCAAGACGAGTATGGCGATGATCGTCGCCGCCGAACTCAACGCCGCCATCCGGATCACTTCGGGGCCTGCGCTGGAACGCGCGGGAGACCTCGCCGCGATGCTCTCGAACCTGGCGCCCGGCGACGTCCTGTTCATCGACGAGATCCACCGCATCGCCCGCCCCGCCGAGGAAATGCTGTACCTCGCGATGGAGGACTTCCGCGTCGACGTCGTCGTCGGCAAGGGGCCCGGCGCGACCAGCATCCCGCTGGAGATCGCGCCGTTCACCCTGGTCGGAGCCACGACACGGTCCGGCGCGCTGACCGGTCCGTTGCGCGACCGCTTCGGCTTCACCGGCCAGATGGAGTTCTACACCGACAGCGAACTCGAACTCGTCGTGCGCCGGGCCGCCACCATCCTCGAGGTCGACATCGACCGGGACGGCTGCTCGGAGATCGCCCGCCGGTCCCGCGGCACACCCCGGATCGCGAACCGGCTGCTGCGACGGGTGCGCGACTACGCCGAGGTCCGCGCGGACGGCAAGGTCACGCGCGAGATCGCGCGCGCCGCGCTGAAGGTCTACGACGTCGACGAACTCGGCCTCGACAGGCTCGACCGCGCGGTGCTGACCGCGCTGGTCCGGTCGTTCGGCGGCGGCCCGGTCGGCGTGTCGACACTGGCCGTCGCGGTGGGCGAAGAACCGACTACCGTGGAAGAGGTGTGTGAGCCGTACCTGGTCCGCGCCGGTATGCTCGCCCGCACTCCTCGCGGCCGGGTCGCCACAGCGGCCGCGTGGGAACACCTCGGCCTGCCGGCCCCGGCCGGTGCCACCCGCGGTGATCAGGGTGGCCCGACCCTGTTCGACCAGGACTGACCGGACCGTTCACGCGGTCCGAGGCCCGTGGTGGTGACGGGTGGTGGTGGAGTTTCCGCTGGCACCTGGCACACTCGGGTAGAGCACACCCCGCCAAATCGGACAAAACAGCGCACCGCGCGGCGTCCGCTCGAAATGGAGAGTCATGAACCAGTTATTGCTGCCGCTGCTCCTGATGCTCGTTGTGGCGATCCCGCTCGTCATGGGCACCCGTAAGCAGAAGAAGGCGGCGGCAGCGCAGCAGGAGCTGCTCTCGAGCCTTGCTCCCGGTGACCGGGTGATGACCACCTCCGGTCTCTACGCGTCTGTCGCCGACGCCTCCGCCGACACCACGATCGACCTCGAAATCGCCCCCGGCGTCGTGACCACCTGGCTGCGCCAGGCCGTCCGCGAAAAGGTCGAGCCGGTCGTCGAGACCGACGAAGACGTCATCGAGACCGACGAGGTCATCGAGGAGCCGGTCGTCGAGTCGAAGGACGACGAGCGCGTCGAGGAGAAGACCGGCGCGCAGATCGCTCCTCCGCTGGAGCACGGCAAGAAGTAGCGCCTGTAAGGCCATCCCCGACACCAGACTTTCGTAGGTGCGGGGGCAACGCCGGGCTCACGCAGCACCGAGTAGTGTCTCGGTGCTGCGTGCGTGTCCGTCGTCATAGTCGTGCCCGTTCACCGGGCACCGTCATCGAGGCATGTTCGCGGTATCGCCGGGCTCCCGTCCGGCGATGAACAGCCAAGTCCATTGGGGAAAACCCAGTCCGTCCGAGGAGACCGAAGCACAGTGGCCGCACCGGCCGGGCATCTCCGCCCGGGACGCTATCTCGCCTTCTTCGCCCTGATCGTGGTGGCGCTGTACGCCCTGGTGTTCTTCACCGGTAGCGGCAAGCCGACGCCGAAGCTCGGCATCGATCTGCAAGGCGGCACGAGGGTCACCCTTTCCGCCCGTAATCCCGACGGCGGCGACCCTCCGCGAGAGTCCCTCGAACAGGCCCGCTCGATCATCGAGCGCCGGGTCAACGGCATCGGCGTCGGCGGCACCGAGGTGGTCCTCGACGGCAGCAACGTCGTGATCACCGTCCCCGGTGAGCAGGGCGACCAGGCCAAGACCCTCGGCAAGACCGCGAAGCTGGGCTTCCGCAAGGTCGTGACGTCGCAGCCGGTGACCCCGGTCCAGCAGCCGTCGACCCCGCCCACGTCCGGCGCGCCTTCGTCGACGCCGCCCACTTCGTCGGGTGCCCCCGGCGCGAGCGCGCCGCCGAGCAGCCCGGCCAACGGTGGCGGTGGCGCCGCCGCCGCGCCGCAACAGCAGCAGCCGGACGACTCCGACGAGAAGACCAAGAAGGAGATCGAGGACGCCCGGAACCTCCGGCAGAACCCCGATCTGCTTTCGACGGACCAGGCGAAGCAGGCCGCGGCCGCCGAGAAGGCCTTCGGAGCCCTCAACTGCGACCCCAAGGTGTCGGACCCGCTGGTCGGCAACGACCTCACCGACAAGCCGCTGGTCGCCTGCGGTGACAACAACACGATGAAGTACCTGCTGGAGCCGGAGTTCCTCCCCGGAACGGAGATCTCCGACGCCTCCTCGGGTTACGACACCCAGAACTCCCAGTGGGTCGTCAACCTCAACTTCAAGAGCGAGGGCTCCCGGATCTGGGGCGACTTCACCTCGAAGAACATCCAGAAGCAGGCCGCGTTCGTCCTCGACACCCAGGTCGTCTCCGCGCCGAACATCCAGTCGGCGATCCTCGGTGGCCAGACCCAGATCACCGGCAAGTTCAACCAGTCCACCGCGAAGGACCTGGCGGACGTCCTGAAGTACGGCTCGCTGCCGCTGTCGTTCGAATCCTCGGACGCGACGACGGTGTCCGCGACGCTGGGTCTCGCGTCGCTACAGGCGGGTCTGATCGCCGGCGGTATCGGCCTGCTGATCGTCTTCATCTACTGCCTGTTCTACTACCGGCTGCTCGGCGTCCTGACGATCTTGTCGCTCGTCTTGGCGTTCTCGCTGGTCTACGCGGTGTTGGTGCTGCTGGGGCGGTGGATCGGGTACACCCTCGACCTCGCCGGCGTGGCCGGTTTGATCATCGCGATCGGTATCACCGCGGACTCGTTCGTCATTTACTTCGAACGACTAAAGGACGAAATCCGAGAAGGCAGGACGTTCCGTTCCGCGGTGCCGCGCGGCTGGTCCCGTGCCCAGCGCACGATCCTGGCGTCGGACGCGGTCAGCTTCCTCGCCGCGGCCATCCTGTACTGGCTGGCCGTCGGTGACGTGAAGGGCTTCGCGTTCACCCTCGGCATGTCGACCGTGCTCGACCTCGTCGTGGTCTACCTCGTGACGCATCCGCTGGTCGCGATGGTGTCCCGGTCGAAGTCGAAGTTCCTGTCCAACCCCAAGAACCTCGGCCTCGGTGCCGTGCAGCAGCTGGGCTCGGAGCGCAAGGCGGCCCGTCCCGCCCCCGGTCGCCCGAACGTCAAGGAGGCGTGACCGTGGTCGACGAAAAGAACACCTCCGAGAGCAAGCGCGAGAGCATCTTCCGCCGCCTCTACGTGGGCACCGGCGCGTTCGACGTGGTCGGCAAGCGCAAACGCTGGTACATCTTCTTCGGCGCGCTGGTGCTGGTCTGCATCGCCTCGATGGGGATCAAGGGGTTCAACTTCGGGATCGACTTCGAAGGCGGCACCCAGATCCAGATGCCGGCCAACGGCAAGAACGGTCAGATCTCCGAGCAGCAGGCCAAGGACGTCTTCGCCGAGGCCCTCGGCCGTCCGGCCGACGAGGCGCAGAAGGTCGGCAGCGGCGTTTCGTCGACCATCCAGCTCCGTTCGGACACGCTGGACGCGGCCGAGGTCGCCAAGATCAAGCAGGCGCTGTTCCAGGACCTCGGCCCGATCGGGACCAACGGTCAGCCGAGTGTCCAGGCGATCAGTGACAGCGCGGTGAGCGCGTCCTGGGGCGGGGAGATCTCGCGGCAGGCGCTGATCGCGCTCGGGGTCTTCCTCCTGGCGGTCACGCTGTTCCTGGCGTTGTACTTCGACACCAGGATGGCCGCCGCGGCACTGATCTCGCTGCTGCACGACATCGTGGTAACCGCGGGTGTGTACTCGCTGGTCGGCTTCGAGGTCACGCCGGCGACGGTGATCGGTCTGCTGACCATCCTCGGCTTCTCGCTGTACGACACGGTGGTGGTGTTCGACAAGGTCCGCGAGAACACGCGCGGCCTGCTCGGACTCACCCGCCGTACCTTCGGCGAGGCGGCCAACCTGGCGCTGAACCAGACGCTGATGCGGTCGTTCAACACCGCGCTGATCGCGATGCTGCCGATTCTCGGTCTGCTCGTGGTCGGGTACATCCTGCTCGGCTCCGGCACGCTGCAGGACCTCGCGCTGGTGCAGCTCACCGGCACCATCGTCGGTGTGCTGTCCTCGGTCGCGCTGGCCACCCCGCTGCTCGTGGACTTCAAGATGCGCGACCCGAAGTTCCGTCAGCAGGCCGAGCGGGTCGCTTCGCGGCGCGCGAACCAGGCCCGTAAGGCCGCCCAGCGCGACGACGACTTCGACCCGAACGACGAGGACGCGCTGGAAGCCGAACTCCGCAAGGAGAAGGCGTACGCGGCCGCGGCGAGCGTCCCGGCCCGGAACCAGAAAGCCCACAAGGGCCGTCCGCAGGGCAAGCGCAAGAGGTAACCGGCTTCAAGTGCCATGAACGGCCCGTTACTTGCAAAATTCGCAAGTAACGGGCCGTTCATGGCGTTCGGGAAGCCGCCGTAAGCAACGAGAGCAGGGAAGTCATGGAGCTGGACAAGGCACTCGACCTGATCGCCGAGGTGCCGGACTTCCCGGAGCCCGGCGTGCTGTTCCGGGACCTGAGCCCGATGTTCGCCGACGCCGCCGGCTTCAAGGCCGTCACCGACGCGCTCGCCGCCACCGTGGGGCCCGACGTCGATCTGCTCGCCGGTGTGGAGGCGCGTGGATTCCTGCTCGCCGCCGCCGTCGGCTACTCGCGTGGTCTCGGTGTCGCGTTGATCCGCAAGCCCGGCAAGCTGCCCCGGGTCGCGGGCCGGGTCGATTACGCGCTGGAATACGGCACGGCGACCGTCGAACTGCCCGAAGGCATCGTCGAGCCGGGCCAGCGTGTCGCGGTCCTCGACGACGTTCTCGCGACCGGCGGGACGGTCGCGGCCACCTGTAAGCTCTTGGAAGACGCGAAGGCGCAGGTCACCGGCGTTTCGGTGGTCATGGAACTGGCCGCGCTCGATGGTCGTTCCGTGCTCGGGGGGCGCCGTGTGGAGGCCCTCCGGGTGTGTTGACCGGGCGTACCAAGTGTGGCGTGAGGGCGAGCGGTTACCCTTGACATCCGAAGGCCGCACGAAGCGCAGGAGGTGCGGGTGAGCCAAGAGCTCGATGCCGCGGTGTCCTCGAAGGACGGCACCGAGCAGAACGGTGCTTCCCGACAAGGCGCCGCCCCGACGCCGTCCGCGACGCGCCGGGTCCGTGCCCGCCTCGCCCGCCGGATCACCGCGCAGCGCGCCGCGCCGGTCAAACAGGTCCTCGAACCGCTCGCCGTCATCCACCGCGAGCTGCACCCCAACGCCGATCTCGGCCTGCTGCAGCGCGCGTACGACGTCGCCGAGGAACTCCACCGGGAGCAGCGCCGCAAATCCGGCGACCCGTACATCACGCATCCGCTCGCCGTCGCGACGATCCTCGCCGAACTCGGCATGGACACCACGACGTTGGTCGCGGCCCTGCTGCACGACACCGTCGAGGACACCGGGTTCTCGTTGGAGAGCCTGAAGGCCGACTTCGGCGAGAAGGTCGGCGAGCTGGTCGACGGCGTCACCAAACTGGACAAGGTCAAGCTGGGTACGGCCGCCGAGGCCGAGACCATCCGCAAGATGGTCATCGCGATGGCGCGCGACCCGCGCGTGCTGGTCATCAAGCTGGCCGACCGCCTGCACAACATGCGCACGATGCGGTTCCTGCCGCCGGAAAAGCAGGCCCGCAAGGCGCGCGAAACCCTCGAGGTCCTCGCCCCGCTGGCGCACCGGCTCGGGATGGCGACGGTCAAATGGGAGCTGGAGGATCTGGCGTTCGCCATCCTGCAGCCGAAGAAGTACGACGAGATCGTCCGGCTGGTGGCCGATCGCGCGCCTTCGCGCGACACCTACCTGCGGTCCGTGATCACCGAGCTGACCGGCAATCTCGAAGGCTCGCGGATCACCGCGAAGGTCGAGGGACGGCCGAAGCACTACTACTCGATCCACCAGAAGATGATCGTCCGCGGCCGCGACCTCGACGACATCCACGACCTGGTGGGCGTGCGGATCCTGGTCGAGGACGTCCGCGACTGCTACGCCGCGATGGGTGTCGTCCACGCGCTGTGGCAGCCGGTCCCCGGCCGGTTCAAGGACTACATCGCGCAGCCGCGGTTCGGCGTCTACCAGTCACTGCACACCACGGTGATCGGGCCGGACGGCAAGCCCCTGGAAGTCCAGATCCGCACCTACGAGATGCACCGCACCGCCGAGTACGGCATCGCGGCGCACTGGCGGTACAAGGAGACCAAGGGCACCCACAGCGGCAACGGCGCGAACGCGATGGACGTCGACGAGATGGCGTGGATGCGCCAGCTCCTCGACTGGCAGCGCGAGGCGGCGGACCCCGGCGACTTCCTCGAATCACTGCGCTACGAACTCGCTTCGCGCGAGATCTTCGTGTTCACGCCCAAGGGCGACGTGATCACGCTGCCGGTCGATTCGACCCCGGTCGACTTCGCCTACGCCGTGCACACCGAGGTCGGCCACCGCTGCATCGGTGCCCGCGTCAACGGCAGGCTGGTGGCCCTCGAGCGCAAGCTCGAGAACGGCGAGGTCATCGAGATCTTCACCTCGAAGGCCGAGACCGCCGGACCGAGCCGCGACTGGCTGCAGTTCGCCGGTTCGCCCAAGGCGCGAGCGAAGATCCGTCAGTGGTTCGCCAAGGAACGCCGCGACGAGGCGATCGAAGGCGGCAAGGAGGCCATCACCAAGGAGGTCCGCAAGGTCGGCCTCCCGATCCAGCGGCTGGTCTCCGCCGAGTCCATGGGTGCTGTCGCCACCGAACTGCGGCACCCCGACATCAGCTCGCTCTACGCGGCCGTCGGCGAGGGCCACACCAGCGCGAAACACGTCGTCCAGCGGCTGGTCGCGCTCATCGGCGGGGTTGACGAGGCGGAGGAGGAGCTCGCCGAACGTGCGACGCCGTCCACCGTCACTCGCCGCCGCGGCTCGAACGACGTCGGCGTCGTGGTGAAGGGCGCCAGCGACGTCTGGGCCAAGCTCGCCCGCTGCTGTACACCGGTGCCGGGCGACGAGATCCTCGGTTTCGTCACGCGCGGCGGCGGTGTCAGCGTGCACCGCACCGACTGCACCAACGCCGACGACCTGACAGCCCAGCCCGAGCGGCTGGTCGAGGTCGAATGGGCGCCCTCGGCGTCGTCGGTCTTCCTCGTCGCGATCCAGGTCGAGGCGCTCGACAGGCACCGCCTGCTCTCCGACGTCACCAAGGTCCTGGCGGACGAGAAGGTCAACATCCTGTCCGCCTCCGTGACGACGTCGCGGGACAGGGTCGCGGTCAGCCGGTTCTCGTTCGAGATGGGCGACCCGAAGCACCTCGGCCACGTGCTGAAGGTGGTCCGAGGTGTCGAGGGCGTCTACGACGTCTACCGGGTGACTTCGGCGTCCTGACCGGTTCCGCGGACGAAGGCCCAGGCGCTGCGGTTGACGGTGTCCTCGATCCCGGTGAAGCCTTCGGCCGGGCTGAGCTCTTCCTCGACCAGGTCGAGGTCCGGATCGTCGGCCGTGCCGCCGCGGCCGTCGGGACCGACCGCGAACATCACGGCCGGATCCCCGCCGGGGTCCATGATGCCGGGGACCGCGTTGGCGAGGCTCGTATGCCAGCTGCCCGACATGTGCCCGGCCTCGTGGCTGGTGATGTTGCCGACCGCGCGGCCGAGGAACGCGATCTTGTCGCTGCCCGGCCCGAGGTAGGTGTTGAGCGACCAGACCGGACCGGCCGGCGAGCTGATCTCGTCCAGCAGTACCAGCGCGGTCTCCTCCTTGCCGAAGTTCCCGGCGTCGATGGACTGCGCGATGCCGATCGTCTGGATACCCGATTCCAGGATGGTGCCGCCGACCACGACGCGGCTGACGTTCGGTCGTCCCCACGGATCGGCGTGGTCCCGGCTGTTGAGGACGCGTAGGGCGAACCGCGGGTTGGTGCCCTTGGCGATCAGGTCGCGCTCGAGGTTTTCCTTGACCGTGGCGATGATCGCGTCGGTCAGCGCGCGTTCGTCGCGGGCGGTGAGGCGCCAGCGCGGCAGGAAGGCGGAAAGCGGGGAGAGATCGCGGATTCCGCCGCCCATACCGTAGATGGAGGTGTTCACCCTGGCGCCGTCGAAGTCCAGGAAGATCGTGTGTACGTCGCCGCGCGGGGCGGTCTCCGTGCCGGGGCGGAATGCTTCGAGTTTGATGTCGTATGCGCCTTCGCCCGCTTCGACACCGAGATGGTATCGCCCTTCCTTCGGTGCTACGAAGTCGAGCACGGCGTTGCCGCCGCCGGGCATCGGCGAGGTCGTGGCGAAAAGGGAGGAGGCGTCCTGCGAGGAGCCGAACACCTCGCGTCCGGCCGGATCGTACACCGCGATCCTGGTCCCGCCGCCCGCGACCGACGCGCCGAGGACGTCACCGGCGCGCAGGTCGAACGAGTAGTAGTCGAGGTCGCCGCCGCTATTGCCGCTGGTGATCGTCAGCGTGTACGGGCCTTCGGTCAGGACACCGCCACCGGTGCCGGGTGTTTTCGGATCACTGGGCCGGCCGGATGGCCCGGAGCCCACCATGAGGAAGTACTCGCGGCCCGGCGGGATGGTGAACGAGAGCGCGGAGTCGGTGGAGCCGCCCGCGTTGTCGTTGAGCGCCCACAGACCGTCCTTGTCGAACAGCGCGAGGAACGTGTCGAGGTCGCCGGTCGGTGTCAGGGTCCGCGCGGAGAACGTCACGGGAGTGGCTCCCGCGCTCAGCCGGTAGAAGTCGAAGTCGCCCGTGCCGTCCCCGGCGCTGCCGTAGGGTCCGTCGCCGATGACGCCGCTGGTGCGGACCGCCCGGCGGGTGGCGCCGACGCCGGTGTCCCTCGCCTGGCCTAGGGCGTCGTTGGGCTCGGCCGCGGGGGGCTCGGAGGGGATCGACGGGTCCGGCCTGAGGTCGCCGGTCAGCCGGACCTTCGGGTTCTCGGCACGCCGGGTGCCGAATCCGGCGATGTACTCGGCCTTGGCGAGGGTATCGTTGCCGCCGCTGGTTCCGGCGGGTTCTTTTTCGTTGTACGGCAAGGGGTTTGGCGCGGCCGCCAGGGATCGCGCCGCGCGCTTCGCTTCCCGGGTTTTCAGGACCGCCGCCCAGTCGGTGTCCGCCGGTCTTCGCGGGAACATCAGCAGCGGGTCGGGCTGGATCCGGTCGGGTGCCGCCGTGGCCTGCCCGCTCAGCAAGGCCGACGTGAGCAGAGTGACCGCGAGAATTCCGAATACGCGTTTCGCCATCGAGTTCCCCCTTGCTCGTTGGACGACCAGGAAACCACAGACGGAAGCCGCTGCCAGCCGCCTTTGAGGCGAGAACGTGTTCGACCGTCTTGACCACATTCGGCTGGTTCCGGTGGAGGCGCGCCTCTAGGGTGCGGACATGACTGACGGGTTCGAGTTCGCCCACGACGGCGACGTCGCGCGGCTGACTTTCACCAGGCCGGAGAAGATGAACGCCATCACCTACGGGATGTGGTCGGCGATCCCGGACGTGGTGGCGAAGGTGGAGGCGGACCCGGCGATCAAGGTCCTCGTGCTGACCGGCGCCGGCTCGCATTTCTCGGCGGGCGCGGACATCAGCGAGTTCCAGGAGCTGCGGTCCACCGCCGACGCGGCCGAGACCTACGACAAGGCCGTCGAGGGCGCGGTGGCCGCGCTGACCGGGCTGCGGAAGCCGACGGTCGCGATGATCCAGGGGAACTGCATCGGCGGCGGCTGCCAGATCTCGGTCGCCTGCGATTTCCGGTTCGCGGCCGAGGGCTCCCGGTTCGGCATCACCCCGGCGAAGCTCGGCATCGTCTACCACTTCGACTCGACGCGGCAGCTGGTCTCGCTGGTCGGCCCGGCGAACGCGAAGTATTTCCTGCTGTCGGGTGAACTCGTCGACGCCGGACGGGCGCGGGAGATCGGGCTGCTCAACGACGTCTTCCCGGCCGGTGAGCTGGAGACGTCGACGGCGAAGTTCGTCGAGACCCTGACGTCCCGATCGCAGGCGTCGGTGCGGGGGATGAACCGGATCATCGAAAAGATCGTCGCGGGACAAGAGGAATCCGACGCCGAGGTGGACGAGATCCGGCTCGGCGCCCTGCACGGCGAGGACTACGCCGAGGGCGTCGCCGCCTTCCTCGCGCGTCGCCCGCCGAAGTTCACCTACCGCTGATCACGAGTTCCGTACCGCGCCTTCGTCCGGCATGTCGATGACCACCGGTTTCGGCAGGGGAGCGGTCATCACCGTGAAGTTGATCCGGGCGTCCGGATGGATGGCGGCGATCAGCTGGGTGTCGGCCATGCTCAGGAAGAAGTACGAGTGCCTGCCGGGAACCTCCGGAAGCGGTACCCAGTCCTGGATCGGCCCGGTCTCCTCCAGCCGATGCCTGGCGGGCAGGTCCAGGGTGCCGGTGCTGGGCGGGAATTCGTCGTCGACCGGCTTGATCACGGGTTCCGTCGGCGGTTCGGGCTCAGGTGCGGGAGCCCCACGCCGGGTCCAGGCGCGCCGCATCCTTAGCCCGCCGAGGAGACCCAGCAGCACTCCGCCGATCCCCGTCGCCAAGGACGCCACGAGACTGCCTGACGGCGCGCTGGCGGCCGGCGTGACGGCTTGTGCGGGTCGCGGCGGGGGAGCGGCGGGAGCGGGCGTCTGCCCGGCGGGCAGCGGGCCGTTGAGCGCGCCGCGCGCGTCGTCCGGGAGTTGCAGGACCTGGCCCGGCTGGATCGAGGACGGATTCGTGAACGCGGTGCCGTCCGGCCGGAGCCTGCCCTCGTTGAGGCGGAAGATCTCCTGGTAGCGCGATCCCGCGCCCAGCGTCTGTTCCGCGATCCGGAACAGCGTGTTCTCGTCGGGATTCGCCGAGTACGGGACCACGAAGTACTTGACGACGGCGCCCGGTGGCCCGTCCTGCGCGTGGGCCGCACCGCCCAGAAGGCCGCTGAACAGCACGGCGAGGACGAAACTGGATCGAACCCGTTGAGCAGCCAAGGGTCTTTCCTTCCGGAGACGGCTACTCATTACACGTGCGAACGCGGTCGTCGGTTCGAGTCATCGAGAAGGAGGCGAAGTTGTCGTGACCTGTGCGGCTGGTCGTGAGTGGCGATTCGGGTCAGAGCCGACCGTGTCTCAAGTACCTCCGGCTGCCGGGGCGGGACCGTGGTCCGTGAAGGCCTCCTTGAGGGACCCAGAGTCCCTCAAGGAGGCCTTCACGGACTCCAGACGACCAGAACGCGGCACCGGGTGCGTCAAACTGGTCGTGAGTGGCGATTCGGGTTAGAACACGAATCGCCACTCACGACCTCCGTAGCCGAACGCGCCCGCCGGGTCTGCCGACCCGGCGGGCGCGCCGTTGATCTCCGGCTTCAGGTCAGGCGTTGACCGTGACGCCGGTGAACTTGACCTCGGTGTTCGGCGGGCCGGTGCCGTCGCCGGTGCCGGCCTGCGCGTTCACGCCCGCCTTGGCGACCTTGTCGAGCACCTTCAGGCCCTCGTCGGAGATGCTGCCGAAGACCGAGTACTCCGCGGGCAGCTCGGCTTCGCCGTAGACCATGAAGAACTGGCTGCCGCCGGAGTTCGGCTGCTGCGTCTTCGCCATCGCGAGAAGGCCGCGGCCGTACTTGATCTCCTTGAACGCCTCGTCCGGCATCGTGTAGCCCGGACCGCCCATACCGCTGGCCTCGGGGTCGCCGCACTGCAGCATCTGCAGGCCGACGGTGCCGAGCCGGTGGCATTTGGTGTCGTTGAAGTAGCCCTGCTGCGAGAGGCTGATGAAGCTCTGCACCGCGCACGGGGCGAGTGCCTTGTCGAGCGTCAGCGGGATGTCGCCCGCGGTGCTCTTCAGCACGACGTTGACCGTGCCGTTCGAAGAGACGTCCTTGCCTTCCGGCTTGTTCACCTTCTTCGAGGCCTGCTTGCTGGCGTCGTCCTTGAAGTCACAGGCCACCGGGTTCGCCAACGGCGTCGCCCGCTTGGGCATCGGCGTGCGTTCGGTGGGGATGGTGACCTCGGGGGTCGGAGGAGCCGAGCTCGGGGAAGCGTCGGAAGCGGCGTCGTCACCATTGTTACTGCTGACGATCCACCACACCGCGCCCGCCACGATCGCGACGACGCCGACGACCGCCACCGAGCCGACGATCCTGCGGCGCTTGGCCTTCTCGGCCCGTCGCACGATCTGTCGCTCGAGCTTGCGCTTCGCGGCTTCGCGGCGCTGCTGGTTGGTCGGCACCCGCCCTCCCGGTTTCCACTCGATGTCACACGTCTGAGTAGCGGGAGTCTATGGGCACAGCCTGTGAGGCCCCCGTACAGGGGCCGCTACGCTTACTTGATCGTGATCAGGGCCATCCTGTCACCTGTTCGGTGGAAGATGCGAGGAGGCGTTTCGTGCTGGTTGTCGGGTTTCCGGCAGGCCCCCTCGAAGCCAATTGCTATCTGCTCGCCCCGGCCGACGGCGGGGAGTGCGTGATCGTCGACCCCGGCGAGGACGTCGTCGAGCCGCTGGAGGCCGCGTTGGCCGCCCACGGGCTGACGCCGGTCGCGATGCTCGCGACGCACGGGCACCCGGATCACGTCGCTTCCGCGGCCGAGGTCGGCGCCCGCCACGGAATACCTCTCTATCTGCACGAGGCGGACCGGCCACTGACGGCCGCGGACGCCGGGGAACGGAAGGACGGGATCGTGCCACTCGTTGAAGGCCCGCTCCGGCTGGCCGGACTGGAGATCACGGTGTCCCGCACACCGGGACACACCGCCGGTTCGGTGGTCTTCGGGCTGACCTCCGCCGAGGGCGGCCGGATCGTGCTCACCGGGGACAGCCTGTTCGCCGGTTCGATCGGCCGGTCTTCGGGTGAAGGCGACGAACTGATGCGGTCCCTCGGCGCCACGGTGATGACGCTGCCCGACGACACCGTCGTCCTCCCGGGTCACGGCCCCGCCACCACGATCGGGCAGGAGCGCGCGGGCAACCCGTTCCTGGCCGGGACGGGCGCGTGATGGCCGAGCCGACCGGTACGCCGGAAACCCCCGAGCGCCTCCCGCTGTTCCACGACGACCCCAAGCTCCGACGTCGGCGCGGCTGCTCCAGCATCGCCGGCGTGGTGATCTTCGCCGCCGCTTTCGGCGGGATCGCCGGACTGATCGGCGGTGAGATCGCCGGGCTCGTCGTCGCCGGGGTGATCGCGATCCCGCTGGTCTACATCATGATGTACAACCTGCGCCGCCGCGTCTGGCTCGAAGGCACCACGCTCCTCGTGCGGACCTGGGGCATGCGGCGGATCGAGCTGACCGACGCCGAGCGCATCGATCTCGTGATCAGCGACGTGCGCGGCACCCGGACGGTCAGCCTCCTGGTGAACGCGGGCAAGCGTCGCAAGGTGGCGAAGGTCGACCTGGCCGTCTATTCGGGCGCGGGCGGCCGGGAACTCGGCATCCTGCAGCTGCGCAAACTGGCCAACGCGCTGATGAACAACACCGAGGCGAACGGTCTGGTGTTCTCGGAACTGCTGGTGGCGCAGCTGAAGTCGGAAGCGCGCGGGGACGCGGCCGCCGAGCGGCCGCTCTATCGGCTGGCTTCGGCGGCGCCTTCGGGGAAGTACATCCAGCGGTTCACGATGGAAGCGGTCAGCCGGTTCGTGGCGACCTTGGAGTGAGCACGGCACAGCGGCGCGTGTTGCGAAAGCCACTTTCGCAACGTTGAAGGTTGTGAAAGTGGCTTTCGCAACACCTCCCACGGGATCCGCCACTCACGAGACTTCGGTACGGCTTTCCAGCTTTTCCAGCCGTGCCTTGATCTCTTCCAGCTGGTAGACGATCTCCGGCAACTCGCCCGCGGCGAAGGTCGCCAGCCGCTCCGAGTGCTTGAGCGTCGCCCGGACGTCGTCGAGCGCGGCGGCGATCCGGGGGACCGCCTCGACGGCTTCGAAGGTCGAGACGAGCACGCGCCGCGCGACGGCGGTCAGCTGTCCGGGGATAGCGAACACAGCGTCCAAAACGCCGAACATGGCCCCTCCGATCACGCGGCGAACCTCGGATGCGGCTCTTCGTACCCGACTCCGGCCCGTGATCGCGCGTGGGGCACGCGCTTTGGGAAGCCTGTTGCTACAGGGACTCTTGAGGCTCCCTCGAAGCGATCAGCGCGGCCAGGACGGTGGTGACCGGCACCGCGGCGACGATGCCGACGCTCCCGGCCAGTGTCCGCACGATCTCCTGCGCGATCTCCTCCGCGCCGAGGATCGAGCCGAGCCCGACGCCGGAAAGCGACGTGTACAGCAGCACCGGCAGCGCCGCGCCCGCGTAGGCCATGACGAGTGTGTTGACCGCGGAGCCGACGTGGTCGCGCCCGATCCGCAGGCCCGCGTTGTAGAGCTCGCGCCAGCCGAGGGCCGGATTCGCGCGCCGGAGTTCCCAGACCGCGCTCGTCTGCGTGACCGTGACGTCGTCGAGTACACCGAGCGCGCCGATCACGACGCCGGCCAGCAACAGGCCCCGCGCGTCGATCCCGTGCCCGAGCGAGCCGATCAGCTGCGAGGTGCTGTCGTCGAGGCCGGTCAGGGACGACGCGGCCGAGAAGATCGCCGACAGGACGCCGATCAGGACCAGGCTCACCAGGGTCCCCAGCACCGCGACCGAGGTTCTCGCGGACAGCCCGTGCGTCAGGTAGAGCGCGACGAACATGATCGCGCCCGCACCCGCGATCGCCACCAGCAGCGGACTCTCCCCGGCGAGGATCGACGGCAGCACGAACAGCGCCAGCACCAGGAAGCTCAGCCCGAGCGCGATCAGCGCGGCGAGACCCCGCCAGCGGCCCAGCACGATCACCGCGAGCGCGAACAGACCGGCGAGCAGCAGCAACGGCGTCCCGCGCTGGAAGTCGACGATCTGGAACGACGTCGGGTTCGCGACGTCGCCGCCGTTGTAGGACAACACCACCTTGTCGCCGGTGGTGAACCGCGGAGTGCTCGGCTCTATCGGGAGGGTGAGCTTCAACGGCTTCCCGACGCCGGGGCCGTCGGTCATCTTCAGATCGGTGGTGAGACACGGCTTCGCGTCGGGCGGCGGCTCGCCGACCTGGACCTGACCTTCGGCCAGACAGGGCCCGGTGATCGTCGTGGTGACCGTGGCGTTCACCGGAGTTCCTTGGGGGAACACGCTTTTCGCCGGATCCTTGCCCCACGGGTAGAGCACGATCATGCCGACGACGGTCGCGACGGCCAGCGGGATCAGCAGCCACATGAGCAGCAGCCGGACGCGACGCGACGCGGGTGCCGCCGGTCCGTGGCCGTGCGAGTGCCCGTGCCCATGGCCGACGGACTCGGGTTTCGTCTCGGGTTTCGGGGCGGGCTTCGCCGCGGCTTCCGGCTCGGCGGCGCGACGTCTTCCCGGCTCGGTCGGACGCGGTCGCTGGGCCGGGGGACGCGCGCGCCGGGTGCCTTCCGGCGGGGTCCGGCGCGGCGTACGGGACGTTCCGGACGAACGGTCGGACGGAGCGTCCGTAACCCGGCGAATCGGGCCGGTGTCGTCGTCGGAGATGTCGCGGCGGTTCACCCGCACATCCTCCACAGCCGCCGATCGTGGCCCGCATTCGGCCTAGCCGAACGCCTGCCGCAGATGCACCCGGCGATACGCCGACGGCGGCGTGTCGAAGTGGTCCAGGAAGGCTTGACGAAGGGTCTCCGTCGAGCCGAAGCCACATCGCCGGGCGATCGAGGTCAGCGGGAGTTCGGTGCCGCACAACAGTTTCGCCGCGTTCTCGGTCCTCGCCGCGCGGACGTACCGGCTGGGCGTCGTACTCAGGTGCGCGTCGAACAGCCTGGTCAGCTGCCGGGTGCTGATCCCGGCCCGGTCGGCGAGCACGGTGGCGCTGAGATCGCCGGCGAGATGCTCGGCGACGTACGCGGTGATGTCGCGGACCAACCGGTTCTCCGGCGGCGGCCCGGACAGGAACATGCTCACCTGCGCCTGGTTCCCCGGCCGCTGCAGGTAGGTCACCAGCATGCGGGCGGTCTCCCGGGCGAGACTCGGGCCGTGGTCCTCTTCGACGAACGCGAGCGTGAGGTCGATCCCGCTGGTGACCCCCGCCGCCGTGTAGACGTTCCCGTCGCGCACGTACAGCGGCACCGGGTCGACGTTCACCTGCGGGTAGCTCGTCGCGAGCCGGTTCGCGAACCGCCAGTGGGTCGTGGCACGGCGCCCGTTCAGCAGTCCGCACGCGGCGAGCACGGTGGCGCCGGTGCACACCGACGCGACGCGGCGGCTGTTCTGCGCGAGCCTGCGGATGTGGGAGACGATCCGCGGATCGGCGGCGGCGGTCTCGTGTCCGGTGCCGCCCGCGACGATCAGGGTGTCCAATTCGCCGGTGATCTGGTCGAGCCGGTGCTGTGCCTGCAAGGTCAGCCCGGACTCGCAGCGGATGCCGCGGCCGTCGACGCTGGCGAGCATGATGTCGTATCCCGGCCGTCCACCGAGTTTGGTCGCGGCGTCCAGGACGTCAGACGGTCCGGCGATGTCCAGCATCTCGGCATGGGTGTAACCGACGATCAACACTCGTCTGGGTGAACCCGGCATGATCGAACGCTAGCAGCCTCGCCCGGCCGTCGGACGTTGTTCGCAGGAATCCGGACATCGGGCGCCCGGCGCGGCGCGGACTGCGACACGGTGGCCCCATGGCTGAGAACCCAGACGACAAGAAGACCATCGCGTTCGTGGTGTACCCGGGAATGACCCCGCTCGACATGGTCGGGCCGCTGACCGTGCTGGAGGGCATGGCGAGCACGGTGCCGGAGTACCGGACGGTGGTGGTCGGTGAGACGAAGGAGCCGATCGACACCGACAACCCGCTGAAGCTCGCGGCGAGCCACACCTACGAGGAAGTCCCGTCGCCGTACGCGGTGCTCCTCCCGGGCGGCGCCGCACCGACGCTGAAGGCCCTCGCCGACGAGAAGCTGGTCGAGTACGTGCGGACCGCGTCGGCGAACGCGGAACTCGTGACCTCGGTGTGCACGGGATCGCTGGTGCTGGGGCAGGCCGGTCTCCTCGAAGGCCGCCGTGCGGCGACGCACTGGATGTTCCGTGACCTGCTCCGCGCGTTCGGTGCGGAACCGGTCGCCGAGCGCTGGGTCGAGGACGGGAACGTGATCACCGCGGCCGGGGTGTCGGCGGGGATCGACCTCGCGCTGCACCTGGTCGAGCGGCTCGTGGGCGCCGAGATCGCGCGGACGATCCAGTTCGTCATCGAGTACGACCCGGAGCCGCCGCAGGGCGCACTCGACTGGACCAAGCGGCCGTACGGGGATCTCAAGCCGATGCTGGACTACACGGTGAAAGAGGCGCTGGCGAACGAGCCCGCCTTGCGGGACAAGCTGCTTGCTCATACCGGCGGGTGAGGGCGGCCATCCGGGTGAGAAGCGGTAACTCAGGGGCTTCGCCGGGTTAGATTCTGATCACCCGTCCAGGTGATAGGTGGTTCGTGGAGTTCAAGGTGCTCGGCCCGTTCGCGGCCTCGGTCCCGTTACCGTCGGCGGCTCAGCCCCGTCGGGTGCTCGCGGTGCTCCTGACCCGCCCGAACGAGTTCGTCCACCGGGACACCCTCGTGGACGAACTCTGGCCGCAGGGACCGCCGTCGAGTGCCGCCGCGGTGGTGCAGGTGGCGGTTTCCAAGCTACGCAAGGCGTTGTCACCCGGAGTACCGGTCGACGACGTCCGGCAGCGGCTGCGGTCGGGGCCGGGCGGCTACCGGCTGACGGTGTCGGACGGGGAACTGGACGTCCTCGCCTTCTTCGATCTGACGGCGGCGGCCGCGGCGGTGACCGGGGACGAGCGCCGGGCGCTGCTCGAACGGGCACTGGGGCTCTGGCGTGGCCGCGCGTTCGCCGACGTCCCGGCCGGTCCGTTGCTGGAGGCGCACAAACTGTGGCTGGAAGACCGGCGGTGTTCGGTCCTCGGGAAGCTCGTCGAACTGGAACTGGCGGCCGGTGATCACAAGGCGGTCGCCGACCGGCTGGGGCCGGAGCTGGCCGAACGTCCGGCCGACGAACGGTTCGCCGGATGGCTGGCCGAGGCCTTGCACGGACTCGGCCGCCGGGACGCGGCGCTGGCCGTCCTCGACCGGTGCCGTCGCGCGCTTTGGGAACAGACCGGGGTTTCACCGGGGGAGGACCTGCTCGCGGTCCATCGCCGGATCGCCGGAACGGGCTGGTCGGCGGGCGGCGCGCCCTGCCGGCTGCCTCCGGCGATCCCGGCCTTCGATATCGACGTTGGCGAAGTCCCGAAGACGTCCTGCCGCATGAAAGACATCCT
>NZ_JACBXD010000025.1 GCF_013870525.1 Amycolatopsis pittospori | reverse complement strand
TCCCGGTATGGGCGGCGGCATGGGTGGCCGCGGTCAGCAGGCCGACGGGGACGAAGACACCGAGCACCAGCGTCCGACCTACCTCGTCGAGGGCGACCCGGACGAGGTCTTCGGTACCGACATGCGCACCGCGCCGCCGGTCATCGGCGAGTAGCGCTACACACCAGAGCGTGCAATGAACGGCCCGTTACTTGCAAAATTTGCAAGTAACGGGCCGTTCATTGCACGAGGTGACCGAAGCACTCAGTAGCGGAAGAACTTTTCCTTGCGCCCCTGCCGCACGAGCTTGAGCCACTGCAGGAACGCCTTCGGGTCCCGCTTCACGCCGACGAAGTACAGGCCGAACCGGATCACTTCGAGTGCGCCGATCTTGCGCATTCCCGGCTGCGACAACAGATATCCGCGGTTGCGGTAGGTGTAGTAGCGCTTGACCTCGTTCTCCGGGTCCTGCGCGTGGAACCGGCCGCCCAGCATCGGCTTGAACTCGTCCGAGCCGTCCGGGTGCAGGTACGCGGTCTTGAGCGAGGTACCGAACGGCAGCCCCGAGCGCACCAGGCGCCGGTGCAGTTCGACCTCGTCGCCGCGGAAGAACAGCCGCAGGTCCGGCACACCGACGACGTCCAAAGTGGACGCACGGAACAGCGCGCCGTTCATCAGCGAGGCGATACCGGGCAGGAAGTCGACACCGAGCTCCGACGACGAACGCTTCCAGGTCAGCCCGCGCCGCAACGGGAAAGCGAGCTTGTCCGGCGCGTCGATGTTCGACACCACCGGCGAGATCTCGGCCAGATTCCGCTTTTCGGCCTCGTCCAGCAGGATCGCGAGCACGTTCTCGTCGGCCGGGCGGCCGTCGTCGTCGGCCAGCCAGATCCAGTCCGCGCCCAGTGAAAGCGCGTGCAGCATGCCGAGCGCGAACCCGCCCGCACCGCCGAGGTTGCGGTGCGAAGGCAGGTACGTGAAGGGAAGCGGGTAGTTCTCGACGATGTCCCGCGCCGACTTGTCCGGGCCGTTGTCGACCACCACGAGGTGGTCGACGGGCCGCGTCTGCGCGGCGATCACCTTGAGCGAGTCCGCGAGCAGTTCCCGCCGATGGCGCGTGACGACGACGCCGACGACGGCGCCTTCGGGCAACTGCTGGGTCTCGCTGGTCATCCTTGACCGCCGTTCGTCAGCGACACGGGCTCGGGCTCGACGCCGAACCGCTCCAGTGTCTCCTTGCTCATGTTCTCGAACGGGTCGCGCCCCTTGTAGCCGGTGAGGACGTCACGCAGCGAACCACGCTGCTTGACATGCCCCTCGTCCATCCAGATGGCGGAATCGCAGAGCTCGAAGAGGAACTCGTCCGAGTGGCTGGCGAACACCAGGATGCCCGACCGCTTCACGAGGTCCTTCAGCCGGTCCTTCGCCTTGTTGAGGAACGCCGCGTCGACCGCGCCGATGCCCTCGTCCAGGATCAGGATCTCCGGGTCGATCGAGGTGACCACGCCCAGCGCCAGCCGCACGCGCATACCGGTCGAGTAGGTCCGCAACGGCATCTGCAGGTAGTCACCGAGTTCGGTGAAGTCCGCGATGTCGTCGACGCGCGCTTCCATCTCCTTCGCGGTCATCCCGAGGAACAGGCCGCGGACGATGATGTTCTCCAGCCCGGAGATCTCCGGGTCCATGCCGATGCCGAGGTCGAAGACCGGTGCGATCTTGCCGGAGATCTTCGCCGAGCCGCGGGTGGGCTCGTAGATCCCGGAGAGCAGCCGCAGCAGGGTCGACTTCCCGGCGCCGTTGTGGCCGACCAGACCGACGCGGTCGCCTTGTTTCAGCGAGAGCGTCACGTCGTGGAGGGCTTCGATGATCGGCACCTTGCTCTCGGTGCCGATCTTGCCGCCGACCTTGCCCAGCACCCGCTTCTTCAGCGAGCGGGTTTTCGCGTCGAAGATCGGGAAGTCGACGTAGGCGTTGTGCACATCAATGCTGACCATCTGTCACACCCAATAAGAGACGCGGGAACGGTAATTACGCATCGCGACCAGCGCGAGACCCCAGCCGATGACGGTGATGCCACCGACGATCACCCAGCTGTAGGGGCTGACGGCCTGTCCGATCATCGGTGCGCGCACGATCTGGATGAAGTGGAACAACGGGTTGCCGTAGACGAACGGCAGTGCCCACGAGGTGGCGGCTCGCATGCCGCCCGCCATCAGCTGGTCGATCGGCCACACGATCGGCGTCATGTAGAAGAGCAGCTGGATGATCGAGTTGATCACCTGCGGGATGTCCCGGTAGCGGGTCGAGATGATGCCCAGCAGCAGGGTGACCCAGCCGGCGTTGAGCGCGAGCAGGAAGAAACCGGGGATCGCGGTGAGCGAGTACCAGCCGATGCCGGGGTGGCAGATGCCGGAGAAGCCCGTATCGCAGTTGCCGGTGTTCAGCGAGTACTGGTGATTCAGCGCGGTGAAGAAGATCGCGATGACGATGACGTAGACGATCAGGTTGTGCACCAGCATCAGGGTCTGGCGCCACACCGTCCGCAGCACGTAGACCGAAAGCGGCGCCGGGAGCTGTTTGATCAGTCCCTCGTTGGAGATGAAGGTCTCCATGCCCTCGGACAGGCAGCCGCTGATGAAGCCCCAGATGATGAACCCGGTGCTGATGTAGGGCAGGAACGTCGCCGTCGGCATACCGAACAACTGTGAGTACAGGAGTCCGAGGCCGAGTGCGATGACACCCTGGCTGATGGTGATCCAGAACGGGCCGATCACCGAGCGGCGATAGCGCTGCTTGATGTCCTGCCAGCCGAGGTGTCCCCACAGCTCTTTGGCGGCGAAACCGGTCTTGATGTCGGCGAACGCGCGCGAAAAGGTCTTGCTGTCCGAAATCGGCGGAACCGAGGTCGGCGCAGCACCGTCGGCGGCGTGAACCGTGCTGGTGGCATGCACGGGAACGAGGGTACCGATGGGGCCGATGGTGGCTGGGGCACCCCGTCCCGACCACGGAAAGCTACCGTCGGCTTCGCACCCGAACGCGGTGCGTGTGCTGGTACTTTCTGCCCTCATGACTGCTGCACTCGGCGACGCGAGCCTGATGGTCAATCTGCTCGCCGCATACGCCGACCGGCCGGAGCCCCGTTCGGTGGCCGTGGTCGGGAATCAGCCGCTGCCGCCGGACCCCCGGCGGGCGAAGGCCATCGACGCCTGCGACCTCGTGATCCGGGTCAACGGTTTCGTCGTGGACGAGCCGGGCGGACCGGAGACCGTCGGCAGCCGGGTGCACGTCGTCGTGTTCAACCGCGCCGTCCGCGCCACGAAGCACGTCTTCCGTGACTACCGCAAGCGGCTCTACCTGCTGGTCGAGCCGGGACGGATGCACTGGGAGCCGGAGGACATCCCGGGCTGGTGGCCCGCGGACCTCGGGTACGTGCCGGTGCCGAACCGCGAGGTCGTCCTGCCGCTTTCCGACGCGCTCGGCCTGCCGAGCCGCGAAGAGGGCCTGTGGTCGACCACCGGGACGCTGGCCGCCTGGATCGCGCGCACGTCGTTCCCGCACGCGAACCTGATCCTCTCCGGGTTCTCGTTCATCGACGACCCGGACCAGACACACTGGGAGCACGCCGCGGGCGACTCCTGCATCGTCGGGCCGGAACACCAGATCGCGGCCGAGGGCAGGCTCCTGGACTCTTGGACGAAGACCGGCGAAACCGAACTCCTGCGCTGAACCGCAGCCAGCTCACCCCGAGAAGGAACCACCCATGGCAGTGCAGAAACTCCGCAGCGGCGTGATCGGCCGGATCGCCCGGCTCATCGACTTCCGGATCGACGAGCGGCTCCGCGACCTCAACGGCCGCGTCAACGAACTCGAACACGCCACCGCGGACCACCGCCGCCGTCTCGACGGCGCCGAAAGCGGCCTCGAGCACGCGCGCGGCGACCTGCGCTGGACCCGCGCCGAGCTGGACCGCCTCATCCCGAGCGTCGCGGCCCAGGAAGCCCAGCTGGAGGACCTGCGCGAGTCGCTGTCCCTGCCGGTGCACGCCGACAAGCCGGACTTGGCCGAGGCGCGCACCCTCATCCAGGAGATCCAGCGTCAGCACGCGCAGATCCGGGTCCGGCTGGCCGGGATCGCCCGGTACGAGGACCGGCTGCGCCGCCTCGAGGACCAGCAGCGCGAGACCGCCGACCAGGTCCAGTAGCCGGTGCGGGCCCGAGAGGCCACGGAGGCCGACGCGGGGCTGCTGCTGGAGTGGCGGAACGACCCTCGGACTCGTCAAGCGTCGCGCTCGTCCGGCGTCGTCGCACTCGACGAGCATTCGGCCTGGCTGCGTGGGGTACTCGAATCGCCCGAGAGGGTGCTGTACGTCGTCGAACTCGACGGGAGCCCGGTGGGCACCGTCCGGTTCGATCGCGAGGACGAGGGCGTCTGGGAGATCAGCATCACCGTCGCGCCGGAAAGCCGGGGCCGCGGCTTGTCGGGCGCGGTTCTGGCGGAGGGGGAGCGGGCCTTCACCGCCGGTCACCGGGTGCGGATGGTGCTGGCCGCCGTACACCAGGACAACGCGGCGTCGGCCGCGCTCTTCGACCGGGCGGGGTACACCGAGACCTCGCCTGCCGTCGACGGATTCCGGAAGCTGCGTAAGACTGTGCTCTGACCAGACCGTCGTCAGGGAGGCGTTTCGTCCATGTCAGCACAGGAAGTCCGGATCGGCGCGCACCGCATCGGAGCCGGGCATCCGCCGTTCGTCATCGCCGAAATGTCCGGCAACCACAACGGCGAGCTGGACAGGGCGCTGGAGATCGTCGACGCGATCGCCGAAACCGGGGCGCAGGCGGTCAAACTCCAGACGTACCGGCCGGACACGATCACCATCGACGTGGACACCCCCGCGTTCCGGGTCAGCGACTCGCATTCGCTTTGGGGCGGCGAGAACCTCTACAAGCTCTACGAGCGCGCCCACACCCCGTGGGAATGGCACGAGCCGCTGTTCGAACGTGCCCGTGCCCGGGGTCTCGAGATCTTCTCCAGCCCGTTCGACCCCACCGCCGTCGACCTGCTGGAGTCCCTGGACGCGCCCGCGTACAAGATCGCGTCGTCGGAGATCGTCGACCTGCCGCTGGTCGAACTGTGCGCGAAGACCGGCAAGCCGCTCATCATCTCGACCGGGATGGCGAGTGTCGCCGAAATCGACGCCGCGGTCCGGACGGCGCGTGAAGCCGGGAACGACCAGCTGATCGTGCTCGGCTGCACCGCCAGCTACCCGGCGTCTCCTTCCGAGAGCAACCTGCGGGGGCTGCCCGTCCTGGCGGGCGTGACCGGGACGCTCGTCGGCCTGTCCGACCACACGCCCGGCATCGGCGCACCGCTCGCGGCCGTCGCGCTCGGCGCGGTCGCCATCGAGAAGCACGTGACCCTGGCCAGGAGCGACGGCGGCGTCGACTCGGACTTCTCCCTGGAGCCCGCCGAACTGGCCGCGCTGGTCACCGAGTCGCACCGTGCCTGGGAGGCACTGGGCTCGGCGGTGATCGGGCCGCGCGAGAGCGAGAAGGAAGGCCTGCGGTTGCGTCGCTCCCTCTACGTCGTCGAGGACGTGCGTGCCGGGGACACCGTGACGCGGGAGAACGTCCGCTCGATCCGGCCGGCCGGTGGGCTGGCGCCGGCGGAGATCGTGAACGTGCTCGGCCGCACCTTCGCCTCCGACGTCCCGAAGGGCACCGCGCTCACCTGGGGCCTGATCTAGCGGGACCGCTCGGTCCAGGTGGTCTTGAGTGACGATTCGGGTTAGAACCCGCATCGCCACTCACGACCCGCTCTCAGCCGAAGAAGGCGTGGACCTCGTCGATGACGCGGTCCACGTCGGCGTCGGTCAACGCCGGGAACAGCGGCAGCGAAAGCTCCTGGCTGTAGTACAGCTCCGCGTTCGGGCACAGCCCCCGCCGGTACCCGAGGTCCTCGAACACCGGATGCCAGTACGCGGGGATGTAGTTGACCTGAACGCCGATTCCCTTGGCGCGCAAGTGATCGAACAGTGCGCGGCGACGTCCTTCGAGGACCCGCAGCGGATACAGATGCCACACCGGGTCCGCGCCGTCGAGCACCGCCGGTGTCGAAACGCCATCCAAAGAGGACAGTGCGGCGGTGTAGCGCGCGTGGATCTCGGCGCGGCGCACCTTGAATTCGGCGAGCCGTCGCAGCTGGCTGCTTCCCAAGGCGCACAACACATCCGGCAACCGGTAGTTGAGGCCGAACTCGTGCACCTCCTGGTGCCAAGCGCCCTCGTCGGGGTAGCGCTGCGCCGCCTTGTCCCGCACCAGCCCGTGATTGCGGAAGCCGCGGGCGCGCGCCAGCAGCTCGTCCGAACCCGTCACCACGGCGCCCCCTTCGGCCGTGGTGAGGTTCTTGGTGGGGAAGAAGGAGAACGTGGTGAGGTCGGCGAGTGAGCCGACAGGCCTGCCTTGCCAGCTGCCGCCGACGGAATGCGCGGCGTCCTCCAACAGCAGCGCGCCGTTGTCGTGCGCGATGCGGCCGAGTTCGTCCAACGCCGCCGGGTGACCGGCGTAGTCGACGGCCGCGACGACCTTGGTCCGCGAGGTGACCGCGGCCGAAGCCGCGGCCGGATCGAGGTTCCCGGTGTCCGCGTCGACGTCGGCGAACACGACCTTGCCGCCGAGCAGCGCGGCGGTCGCGGCGGTGGCGACGAACGTCATCGGCGAGGTGACGACCTCGTCACCAGGGCCGATCCCGGCTGCCGCGTAGGCGACGTGCAGTGCCGCCGTGCCCGAGGTGACCGCCACGGCGGGCGTGCCGCCGGTGTGCTCGGCGAGGTCCTCTTCGAACCGCGTGACGGCCGGGCCGGTGGTCAGCCAGTCGCCGCGCAGGACTTCGGTGACCGCGGCGATGTCCTCGTCCGAAATGGACTGACGGCCGTAGGGCAAAAAGTCAGCCATACTGCTCGACCAGGCTCCGCAGCTCGTCGGCGTCGAGCCACAGGTCGTTGGTGTCCGAGCGGTACGCGAAGCTCTCCGGTACGGCTTCGCCGCCCGACGGCGGCTCGTAGCCCCAGCCCGCGATATGCGGCTGGACGACGTAACGGTCGGTCAGCCGCACGGTCCGGCGGGCGTCGTCCGGCGCGATCATCTCCTCGTGCAGCTTCTCGCCGGGGCGGATGCCGACCTCGTGCATCGGCGAACCGGGCGCGATGGCCTGCGCGAGCTCGACCAGCCGCATACTCGGGATCCGCGGCACGTACAGCTCGCCGCCGTTCATCTGGTCGAACGAGTCGACCACGAACTGCACGGCCTGCGGGAGCGTGATCCAGAAGCGGGTCATCTCCTTATGCGTGATCGGCAGCGACTCGCCCTTGGCCGCGAGCGCGCGGAAGAATGGGATCACGCTGCCGCGGGAGCCCATCACGTTGCCGTAGCGGACCACGGAGAACCGGGTCGGATGCGTCGCGGCGTAGTGGTTCGCGCTGATGAACATCCGGTCGGCGCACAGCTTCGTGGCGCCGTAGAGGTTGATCGGGCTGGACGCCTTGTCGGTCGACAGCGCGACGACCTTCTTCACGCCCGTGTCGATCGCGGCCTCGATGACGTTCTGCGAGCCGACGACGTTCGTCTGCACGAATTCGAACGGGTTGTACTCACCCGTGTCGACCTGCTTGAGAGCGGCGGCGTGCACCACGTAGTCGACCCCGTGCATCGCGCGCTCGAGGCGGCGGCGGTCCCGGATGTCGCCGATGAACCAGCGCAACCTCGGGTCGTCGCCGAACTGCTGACGCGCCTCGTACTGCTTGAGCTCATCGCGGGAGAGCACGACCAGCCGTCGCGGGTTCAGCTCGGCCAGGGCGTAGGTGATGAACGCCTTGCCGAACGAACCGGTCCCGCCGGTGAGCAGGATGCTGGAGCCATCCAGCTCGGACATCGTTGACCTCCGCGTTTCGGTGCTACTGCCGCAGGCCATCATGTCACCCATGGATCCGGACCCCAGGGCCCACGTCATCAACGCCGTCATCCAGGCGAGGGCATCCTCGACCCGGCTACCTGGCAAAGTGCTCCGTCCGCTGGCGGGCAGGAGTGTGCTGGGCTGGGTCGTCCGGGCCGCCGCGGCCGCGCCGGGGATCGACAATGTGGTGGTCGCCACTTCGGATCAGCCGGACGACGACGCCGTGGCGGAGGAGGCGAGCCGGCAGGGCGCGCTGGTCGCCAGGGGACCGCTCGACGACGTCCTCGCCCGGTTCGCGGTGGCCGTCGAGTCGTACCCGGCCGACGCCGTGGTGCGCCTGACCGCGGACTGCCCGCTGCTGGACCCGGGGCTCATCGGCCAGCTCGTGGCGCAATGGCGGGCCCAGCCGTCCCTCGACTATCTGAGCACCGTGCTGGTGCGGACCTTCCCGCGTGGCTTCGACGCCGAACTCGTCCGCGCCGGGGTGCTCGCCGAGCAGATCGAGACCGCCCGGGGCGCCGACCGCGAGCACGTCACGTCCGGGATCTACGCGGACCCCGAGCGGTACTCCTGCGCCGGGATCGTGGTCAGCCCGGCCGCCGACGACCTGCGCGTGACGCTGGACACGCCGGAGGATTGGGCCGTCATCGAAGGAATCGTGGCCGAACTCGGCGACCGGGTCGGTGACTGGCGTGAAGTGGTCGCACTACTTCGTCGCCGCCCCGATCTGACGGCGCTCAACGCGCACGTCGAACAGAAGAAGGTCGGTCGATGACCCGCCTGCTGCTGCGGGCGGACGCTTCCCCCACGATCGGCGCGGGCCACATCTCGCGCATGGTCGCCTACGCCGAACGCGCCGTCGCGCGGGGCTGGGAGGTCGTGTTCTCCGGTCGGGTGGACAACGCCGAATGGCTGGTGTCCCGGTTTGACCACCTGTTCGTGCCGGTGCTGAAAGATACCCAGCTGGACGTGCTGGCCGAAGACTTCGACGTGGTGCTCGTCGACCACTACGGCCTGGGCGAACTGCGTGACGAGGTGAACGCCGCCGGAGCTCTCCTGGTCTCCCTCGAGGACGACGTTTTCGGCAGGCGCGCGGCGGACATCGTCGTCGACAGTGGCTTCGCGCCCGCACCGCGGCCTGACGACGGCTCGGGTGAGCTGCTCAGGGGTGTGGCCTACGCGCCGTTGCGAGAGACGTTCCAGTACGCGCGGAGTATGCGTGGCGGTCGTAAAGCTGCGGAGCGGCCACACGTGACTGTGGTGCTCGGCGGCGGGACCGAGTGGGCCGCGACGGTCAGCGCGCTCCTACACGCCTTGCGCGACACGGAGCTGCCGTTCGTCGCCGATGTGCTCGTGCGCGGCGAACCGGTTGTGCCGGAGGCCTTGCCCGGGCAGGAATTCCGCATCGCGCCGCCCGGGCCCGGCCTGCTGGATCTGCTGGCTGAGACGGACGTGGCGGTGAGCGCGGCCGGTGTCACGCTGCTGGAGCTGTGCTACCTCGGCGTCCCGACCGGCGTCGTGCAGCTGGTCGGCAACCAGGCGACGGGTTACCGAGGCGCACTGGACCTCGGGCTGGTGGCCGGCCTGGGGAGCGCGGCGGCGCTGGACGCCGGGGCCGTCGAGACGCTGCGGACCTTGCTGCGGGATCCAGGCGTGCGGCGGCGGCTCTCGGAGACAGCGGCGTCCGTTGTGGACGGCGGCGGTGTGGACCGCGTGCTGGACCGGGTAGAGCGTTGCCTGCCTACCGGCGGCAGAAAGCCGAGCATCGAAGTGAGCGAGGGCCGGGAAGCGGAACAGGAATGGGTCGAGGATATCGCCGACCTGATGACGGGTCGGGGTTCGAGCGAAGATCCGGTCTGACCTTCGGATCGAAGACTGCGGTCGTCCTCGATCGTCCCTACCATCGTCGACGGTAAGGCCGTCGAGACGCTCGAATCCCTGCTGTCGGACACCGTCGTGCGTAACGGTCTTTCCACGGTTTCGATGGCTCTTGTGGACGGCCGGGGAGTCGATCGGATGCTGGACCGACTGGAGAAGACGAGGATGGCGGAATGACGACCACGGCGGAGCGAAGTGAGACCGACGCCGTCCCGGAACCGAGGTCGCGCCGAGGGCTTCTCACCGTCCTGCTGGGTTTCGGAGCGCTCTTCCTCGTCGGCTGCTGGGCGGCCTGGTTCCTCACCATCGACGACGCCTTCATCACCTTCCGGTACTCCGCGAACATGGCGGACGGCCACGGTCCCGTGTGGAACGTGGGCGAGGATCCGATCGAGGGCTTCACGAACTTCCTCTGGATGCTCTGGCACGTCCCGTTCGCTCTCGCCGGCCTGCCCCTGGAGACCGTCGCCAAGGTGACGTCCGTCGTCCTGGGCGGCCTGATCCTCGTGATGCTGGTCCGCGCCGGGCACCGCGCGGCCGGCGTCCTCGGCGCGCTCGTGGCCGGCGGCGCGCTCCTGCTGTTCGTGCCGACCTACTTCCACGTCACCGCGGGCTTGGAGACCATCGCGTTCGCGGCGGTCGTCCTGCGCGCCGCGATCGTCGGCGTGAACCTGGTCGGGAACCGCGCGGTGCGCGAGTGGGAACCGCCGTTGCTGTTGCTGCTCGCCGGCATGATCCGGCCCGAGGGCGTGCTCGCGACGTTCCCCGCCTTCCTGGTCTGGGTGTGGCTCGGCCGGAAACGCGGCCGGACGTGGGCGCTGGTGGCCGCGGTGGCCGTCGTCGGCGGCGGGTACTTCGTCTGGCGGTGGACGTACTTCGGACATCTGTTCCCGAACACCTTCTACGTCAAGTTCGGCAACCTCGACGCCGGATCGATCTGGCTGGAGACGACCCTCTGGCTCGTCCTTCCGCTGCTGGCCCTGACCGTGTTCCTGCTGTTCCGGAAGGCGAGCCGGGGATCGGGCCTGATCCTGTGCTCGGTCGTCCTGCTGACCGGCATGACCTACGCGGTGTCCGGGCCGACCATGGACTACCTGCACCGGTTCGCCTTCCACGCGTTCCCGGTGCTGTGTCTCGGCGCGGGGCTGGCGATGGCGCAGCTCGGCCGCCGGTGGGTCGCCGCCGTGGTCGGCACGGTGGCGGTCGGCTGGGTCGCGTTCACCGGCGCCGAATCGGCGGATCTGCCGGTGATCGCCAACTACGGTCCCGACCTCCAGCGTGCCCACGTCGCCATCGGGAAGGGCCTCGCGAACGCCCAGGTCCCGGCGACGGCGCGGAGCCTCGCGGTCTCCGACGCGGGTGCGATCCCGTACTACAGCGGCTGGAGGTCGATCGACTACATCGGGCTGAACGACGAGGCCATCGCGCACGGTGCCCAGCCGACCGACGTCGTCAAGGCCGCTCGTCCGACGGTCATCGTCGTCACCGCTCGCGGGCCCGGCGCCACTCCCGGCCAGGCGTACGGGCTCGTCGTCCCCGACGCGGCCCGGGACTACGAACTGGTCGCGGACGTGCAGATGCGCGAGGGCTACTTCCAAGAGGTCCTCGCGCTGCCGGAGCACGCTTCGCGGATCCGAGCCGCCCTCGCCGAGTCGGTCGGCGACGCGCAGCGCCGGAACGACCCGGGCCGGTACGAGGACACCGTCGGCCGCTGGCTCGATCGACTGCGTGCCCAACTTCCGGGAGGCTGAGGACCGCGGTCGTCCTCGATCGTCCCTACCGTCGTCGGCATGACCCTCTCGCCGTTCAAGATCGCCGTTCCCCAGCGCGACCTCGACGATCTCGCCGCCCGCCTGGCGAATACGCGCTGGCCCGACGAGATCGACGGCGTGGGCTGGGGGCTCGGGACGCCGCTCGGGTACCTCCAAGACCTCGTCGAGTACTGGCGCCTCCGTTACGACTGGCGCACTCACGAGGAGCGCCTCAACGGTTTCCCGGGCTTCATGACGAATATCGACGGCGCCGACGTCCACTTCCTGCACGCCCGGTCGCCGGAGCCGGCCGCGACGCCGCTGGTGCTCACGCACGGCTGGCCGGGGTCCCTGGTGGAGTTCCTGGACGTCATCGGCCCGCTGTCCGATCCGCGGGCCTACGGCGGTGAACCGGAGGACGCGTTCCACGTCGTCGTGCCGTCGCTGCCGGGGTTCGGTTTCTCGGGGCCGACGAGGGAGGCGGGCTGGGGTGCCGATCGGATCGCGGGTGCTTGGCCGGTGCTGATGTCGCGGCTCGGGTACGAGCGGTTCGGGCTGCACGGCGGCGACTGGGGCGCGATCGTGTCACGCGAGGTGGGGGTGCGGTGTCCGGAGCGGGTGATCGGCACGCATCTGACGATGCTGCCGAGCGCGGTGCCGAGGTCCGAGGCCGATCTCGACGGCCTCACCGGCGCCGAGCTCGCGCGGGGTGAGGCGGCGCTGGCCCGCGCGCGGGACTTCCGGACCGGCGAGCTGGGCTACGCGATGATCCAGTCGACCAAGCCGCAAACGCTTGCCTACGGGCTCACCGACTCCCCGGCCGGACAGCTCGGGTGGCTGGTGGAGAAGTTCAAGTCCTCTTCGGACTCGCGCGACGCACCCGAGGACGCGATCGATCGCGACGATCTGCTGACCAACGCGATGCTCTACTGGCTCACCGGCACGGCGAACTCGTCTTCGCGGATTTACGCCGCGCAGGGCGGGGCCTGGGCCGCGGAGCCGCCGACGTCCACTGTGTCCTCGAAACCCACTGTGGCCACCGGGGTCGCCGTGTTCCCGAAGGACACCGCTCTCCCGCTCCGGCACCTCGCCGAGCGCACCGAGAACATCGTGCACTGGTCCATTCAGGACCGTGGCGGCCACTTCCCGGGGCTGGAGGTGCCGGACCTGCTCATCGAGGACCTGCGGACGTTCTTCCGTCCGCTGCGCAACCCCCGAGTGCTATGAACGGCCCGTTCCTTGCGAAATTTGCAAGGAACGGGCCGTTCATAGCGCGCTCGTGAGCGTCAGAGGTACTGTCCCGGCCCGTGTGCCTCGCCGCCGGCCCCGGGACCACCCAGGGCGCCGCCCGCGGAAGGACCGGCCGGGAGGCCGCGGCGCATCTGTTCCAGCTGCACCCGCGCGGCCATCTGCTGCGCGAACAACGCGGTCTGTATGCCGCTGAACAGCCCTTCCAGCCAGCCGACGAGCTGAGCCTGCGCGATGCGCAGTTCGGCGTCGGACGGCGTCGAGTTCTCGGTGAAGGGACGGACCAGCCGCTCCAGCTCGTCCTGCAGCTCGGGCGCCAGGGCCTGTTCCAGCTCGCGGATCGAGGTCTGGTGGATCTCGCGCACGCGGGTGCGGCTGGCGTCGTCCAGCGGTGCGGCGCGGACCTCCTCCAGCAGCTGCTTGATCATCGTGCCGATCCGCATCACCTTGGCGGGCTCTTCGACGAGGTCGCCGAGCGACTCCTCGCCTTCGCCCTGCTCGCCGGAGCCGAGGCGCGCGGTGCCGACCGGAGTGCCGTCGGGACCGACGACCACCACGTGGGGTGAAGAGTCCCCGCCACCATCACCGGGAGTGGTCGATTCACGGAAATCAGGGTCGGTCATGTGCTCCATCCTGGCCTACGTCCGGCACAAAGCGCAGCGCGGTTTTCGGCGCCGTCTCCGAGCGTAGCGGGAATCGTCGCGCCCCGTGGTCGAGCACCCAACCCCGGGTAAAGCGCCAAACCGCACGTCCGTACGGTGTCCCCATGGCGTTCGACGTCGCTCGTATCCGTGGGTTGTTTCCCGCGCTGGGTGACGGCTGGATTCACTTCGACGGCGCCGCCGGAATGCTCGTACCTGAACAGGTCGCTTCGGCCGTATCCACGGCCATGCGCGCTCCGGTGTCGGGGCCGGGCGGAGCCTTTCCGGCCTCCCAGCGTGCGGAAAGCATTGTCACGGCCGCTCGCCGGGCGGTCGCCGACCTGGTCGGCGCCGACCCGGCCGGAGTCGTGCTCGGACCCAACGCGCCCGATCTGATCCGCCGCCTCGTCGACGCGATGGCCGACCGCTGGACGATCGGTGACGAAGTCGTCGTCTCCCGGCTGGACGAAGAGGCCAACCTCGCGCCGTGGCGCCGCGCCGCCAAACGCGTCGGCGCCGTCGTGCGCTGGGGCGAGATCGACATCGAGACCTGCGAGCTGCCCGCCTGGCAGTACGAGAACCTCGTTTCCGCGCGCACGAAGGCCGTCGCGGTCACGCTGGCGTCCGGTTCGGTCGGCACCCGGCCCGACGTCCCGACGGTGATCGAGTTCGCCAAACGCGTCGGCGCGCTGGTCGTCGTCGACGCCACGTACGCGGCGCCGTTCGTGCCACTGGACCTCAACGCGCTCGGCGCGGACGTCATGGTGGTTTCGGCGCAGGCCTGGGGCGGACCGTCGGTGGGGGCGCTGGTCTTCCGCGATCCCGAACTGCTCGAACGCCTGCCGTCGGTCTCGCTCGACCCGGCCGCCCGCGGGCCGGCGCGGATGGAACTCGGGCCGCACGCGTACCCGTTGCTGGCCGGGCTCATCGCGTCGATCGACTACCTGGCCGGCTTGGACGACGCGGCGATGGGCTCACGGCGCGAGCGGCTGGTGACGTCGCTGGGCTCGGCGAAGTCGTACCACGCGGGACTTCTGGCGCAACTGTCCACAGAGCTGCGTTCGCTGCGGCACGTCATGGTCATCGGCGACGCCATGCGGCGGATCCCCGCGCTCGCCTTCGCCGTCGCGGGCAAGAAGTCGCCCGAGGTCGCGGAGTACCTGGCGTCCCAGGGACTCTGCGCGTTCGCCGACGACGGCACGAGCGGGGTCTTCGGATCCTTGGGCGCCGCCGAAGTCGGCGGCGCCGTGCGGATCGGCCTCGCGCACTACTCGAACGTCTTCGAGGTCAATCAGCTCGTCCGGGTGCTCGAAGAGATCCGCTAGGACTTCGCGGCCAAGAGAACCTTGCCGAAAACCGTGCCTTCTTCGAGCGCGCGGTGCGCCGAAGACGCTTCGGCCATCGGGACGACCTGGCCGACGATCGGCTTCACCGAACCTTGCCCCACCAACGGCCACAACCGCTCGCGCACGTCGGCGACGATCGCCGCCTTCTGCTCCAGCGGACGCGACCGAAGGCCGGCGCCGTAGACGCTGCCGCGTTTGCCCATCAGCTTGCCGATGTTGAGCTCACCCTTGACCCCGCCCATCATGCCGATGACGACGAGCCTGCCGTCCATGGCCAGCACGTCGATATTGCGGTCGAGGTACTTCGCGCCCATGTTGTCGAGGACGACGTTCGCGCCGCCGGTCTCGGCGCGCAGGACCTCGACGAAATCCTGCTCCTTGTAGTTGATCGCGATGTCGGCGCCGAGCTGACGGCAGCTCTCCAGCCGCTCCTCCGAGCCCGCCGTCACCGCGACCGTCGCGCCGAGCGCCTTGGCGACCTGGATCGCGTGCGTGCCGATGCCGCCCGCCCCGCCGTGGACGAGGAGCACCTCGTCTTCGGACAACCGGGCGTGCATGACCACATTCGCCCAAACCGTGCACGCGACTTCGGGCAGTCCGGCGGCCGCGAGCAATTCGACTTCGGCGGGCAGCGGAAGCAGTTGTCCGGCCGGGACGGCGACCTTTTCCCCGTAGCCGCCACCGGCGAGCAAAGCACAAACTTCATCGCCGATTTGCCATCCTTCGACGCCTTCGCCGATTTCGGCGACGGTGCCCGAACATTCGAGGCCGAGAATTTCGCTGGCACCCGGCGGAGGAGGGTAAAGACCCTGGCGTTGCAGCAGGTCAGCACGGTTGACCGCGCTCGCCGCGACGTCGATGACGACTTCGCCTTCGCCCGCTATCGGATCGGCCACCTCGGTCCATTCGAGAACATCGGGATCGCCGGGCTCACGGATGGTGATCGCGTACATACAACCGACCCTATCCAAGTGATAGGAAGTCCGCCGAACGTCGGTTGACCTATGGCGCAAACCACACAAAGGTGACGCTCATGTCATATTCGCGAAGAAGCATCGTTCCCTCGATCGTGGTGGCGGCCACCGCCGCGCTCACGGTCGGAATGGCTCCCGCTGCGACAGCCGCGCCGAAGATCGACGGCCCCGCGCTGGCCAAGCAGCTCGTCAACAAGGTCGACGTCGGCAACGTCAACCGGCACCTCATCGCGCTGCAGCGGATCTCGGACGCGAACGGTGGCCGCCGCGCCGCGAGCACCGAGGGGCACAAGAAGTCCGCGGAGTACGTCGCCACGAAGCTGGAGCAGGCGGGCTTCACCGTCACTCGCCAGGAGTTCCCGTTCACCTACGCGGAGACCCTCGCCGAGAGGCTGACGGTCGCGGGCGCCGACGTCCCGATCATCATCATGTCCTACAGCCCGTCGACGCCTGCCGGTGGAATCACCGCCCCGCTCGCGGTGGTCCCGGTCGACGACACCAGCGGCTGCGAAGCGGCCGACTACGCCGGCGGGGTCACCGGCAAGATCGCGCTGATCCAGCGCGGTGGCTGCTCCTTCGCGCAGAAGCAGGCGACCGCGGCCGAGGCCGGCGCCGTCGGCGCGATCGTCTACAACAACGTCCCGGGCCCGGTCAACGGCACCCTGGGCGACCCGGCCGCGGGCAAGATCCCGACCGGTGGCATCACCCAGGCCGACGGCCAGGCGCTGGCGACCAAGGCGGGCGCCTCGGTCACCCTCGACCTGCGTGCCTTCCAGGAGGCGCGGACCAGCTACAACGTCCTCGCCGAGACCAAGAACGGTCGCAAGGACAACGTCGTGATGCTGGGTGCGCACCTCGACAGCGTCACCGAGGGCCCCGGCATCAACGACAACGGCACCGGTTCGGCCGCGCTGCTGGAGACCGCCCTGCAGCTGGGTGGCAAGGCCAAGGTCAACAACGCCGTCCGCTTCGGCTGGTGGAGCGCGGAGGAGTTCGGGCTCGTCGGCTCGACCCACTACGTCAACTCGCTGAGCTTCGAGCAGCAGCTCGACGTCGCGCTGTACCTGAACTACGACATGATCGGTTCGCCGAACGCGGCGTACTTCGCCTACGACGGTGACGACTCCGACGCCACCGGTGCGGGCCCCGGCCCCTACGGTTCCGCGCAGCTCGAGAAGACCCTCGTGGACTACCTCGAGAAGGGCAAGGGCGTCCCGGTCGAGGGCACGGACTTCACCGGTCGTTCGGACTACGGCCAGTTCATCGCCGTCGGCATCCCGGCGGGTGGCCTGTTCACCGGCGCCGAAGGCGTGAAGACCGCCGCGCAGGCGGCGAAGTGGGGCGGTAGCGCCAACGTTCCTTACGACAAGTGCTACCACCAGGCGTGCGACAACCTCGGCAACGTCGACCGCGTCGCGCTCGACCGCAACTCCGACGCCGTCGCCTGGGCGCTGGGCGTGTACGCGACCAGCACCGAGAACATCAACGGTGTCCCGGGTGGCAAGGCCGCGAAGGCGAAGGCCGTTCGCGCGGCCGAGCGGTCCAAGCAGAAGAGCATGAAGGCTTCCATCCACGCTGACGACGCGCACGGTCACGTCGCCGCGTAGTACCTCTGAAGTGCCATGAAAGGCCCGTTACTTGCAAAATTTGCAAGTAACGGGCCTTTCATGGCACGTGGTGAGGGCGGGGTCAGCCCAGGCTGTTCGTCGCGAAGGTGTCGCACCGCGCGGGCTGGCCGGTCTGGAAGCCGGTGGTGAACCACTTCTTCCGCTGCGCCGAAGTGCCGTGGCTGAACTTCGACTCGTCGACGCGGCCGCCGCCCAGCTTGGACTGGATGTAGTCGTCGCCGATCCGTGAGGCCGTGTCCAGCGCGGAGTTGAGATCCTCCTGGCTGATCTCGCTGATCAGCGGCCGCCCGGTTTCGGTCGGCGTGGTCGTGGCGTGGTTCGCCCAGACGCCGGCGTAGCAGTCGGCCTGCAGTTCGAGCCGCACCGATCCCGACGTCGGCCCGCTCCCGGTGCCCTTTTTGGACACTCCGGTGAGGTTTTGGACGTGGTGCCCGTATTCGTGGGCCAGTACGTACGCCTCCGCGAACGGCCCGCCCTGCGCGCCGAACTTGGTGCGGAGTTCGTTGAAGAAGCCGAGGTCGATGTAGACCTCGGAGTCGCCGGGGCAATAGAACGGCCCGACGTCGGAGGTCGCGTTGCCGCAGGCCGTGTTCACGCCGCCGTTGAAGAAGTTCGTGACGGCCTTGCGGTAGGTCGACCCGGACCGCTGGAATTCCTGGCCCCAGTAGTCCTGGATCGAGTTGATGATGGCGACGATCGCGCAATCGTGGTTGCGGTTCGCGTCCGCGCCGGTCTTGCACTCCTGTGCCAGCGACGTGTTGTCCGTCTGCTGCCCGGAACCCACCGCGCCCAGGCCGCCGAGTCCGCCCGAGGACGGGTTCAGGCTCACGCCGCCGAACTGGGAGAGGAGGAAGTAGATGACGAGACCGACCACGCCGAGCCCGCCGCCGCCGAGGGCCACCCGGCCGCCGATACCGCCACCGCCACCGCGCAGGTCCTCGACCTCGGAGGTGTCCAGGCCCGCGCCTTCGTCGAATCGCACGGGGGCAGCGTAGCCGGAGAGGCCCGGAAATGCCTGGGTGCGGCCACTTGGCGTGGCCGCACCCAGAACTACCGAGGTTGTCTTGATTTCTGATCGTCGGTCGGCCGCGATCACCGGGCCGGCGTCCGGCGCTGCCGGGGCGGTCGAAGAGGCCGCAAACCCGAAACAGGCTCGAGTGACGCCGAATGCGCGAGAATGTGTTGTCGAGCGCATCGAAGATGCCCGCGCTCAGCGCTGTTCACAGTCGCGACCGACCCGGTTCCTTCCGTTCCGATCGCGGGGACACAGCAGGCGGTCAACCGCGAGAAACACCCGCCATACCACCACCTGACCCTTCCCGGCTGGGAGCAGGTCCGGCGATCCTCCGACGGTTCGCCCGATACTTGCCCGACCATCCGCTGACAAGCAGAATGCGCCTTTTCTCGCCGAGTCTCAACCTTTTCGTAACCCTCCTTCGGGCGAATGTTCCTTCGATTTTTTCACCGCCCGAAAAGTGACCGGTGGGTATGCGCCTTACGCGATCAACGATCTACGCTGCGTGGATGGCGGTGGAGCAGAGGGAAGTGCGCTGGCTGTCCGAGCCGGAAATGGTCGCGTGGCGCTCGTACATCGTCGCCACCATGCGCCTGCGACAGCGTCTGCACCGCGAACTCGCGGAGCGCCACGACGTCACGCTCGCCGACTACGAAGTGCTGGTCTGCCTCTCGCTCCAGTCTGACGACCGGATGCGGATGACGGAGCTGGCGAGCATGCTCGGCTCGACCAAGAGCCGGCTTTCGCACCAGATGGTCCGGCTGGAGGCCGAGGGCCTCATCCGCCGCACGCGCGACCCGGCGGACAAACGCGGTGTCGTCGCGGAGATGACCGAACGCGGGGCGGATCTGCTGAAGGGCGCGGCGCCGACACACGTCGAAGGTGTCCGCGAGCATCTGATCGACCTGCTGAGCCCGGAGGAACAGCAGGTGCTGGGGCAGGCCTTCGGGCGGGTGCTGGACCACCTGTCGGAGATCGACGGCCTCCCGCGGCTGCCGCCGGTCGCCTCGGACGGGAGCTGAGCCGCACGGCCGGACACGAAACCCCCGGCGGTGATCCGGCCGGGGGCTGAACGCGGTCTCAAGACTGGCGGTAGCGGTGGGATTCGAACCCACGGAGGACAGAGCCCTCGCATGTTTTCAAGACATGTTCCTTCGGCCGCTCGGACACGCTACCGCTGTCGAGGGTATCCGACGCCCTTTGCCTGAGACGCTTCGGATCTAGTCGAAGTCCCAGTCGGTGGCGATGCCGATGATGACGACCAGCAGCGTGAGACCGACGACGATCGCGACGCCGATGTAGCCGATGATGATCGCCGCGAGCGCCATCCCCTGACCACCGGCTTCGCCGCGTTTGGCCTTGGAGTGCGCGATATGCCCCATGATGACGCCGATCAGCGACGGCAGGCCGCTGCAGATCACCAGGCTGGCGATCGACACGATCAGCGCCGCGATCGCCAGCCCCTGCTCCTGGGGTGGCAGTTGCCCCATCGGCGGACCGTACCCATAGCCGGGCTGCTGATACGGCTGACCGTAAGGCTGCTGCTGACCGTAGGGGTCCTGCGGGTATGTCACCGGCTCACCGTAACCGCCGGAGCTTGGTTCAGGACGCTTGGCTCTTCGCTGCCTTCGCTGCGATACGCGCCTGGACCTCCGGGCGGCGCAGCGGCGGCACCGTGGGCGGCGGCTGACGGCGCGGGGGCAGTTCGGAGAGCAGTCGCCGGGTGATCTCGGTGATCTCCTCGACGGCGGCCTCGAACGGCTCGCGCGTGGCGTCCGAGAGGCTCTGCACCCCGGTCACCTTGCGCACGTACTGGCGGGCGGCGGCCTCGATCTCGTCCGGCGTCGCCGCCGGCTCCAGGCCTCGAAGCGTGGTGATGTTCCGGCACATGACCCGATCGTACGTCCGGACACCGACGCTTCCGAGCGCTTCGATCACACAGTCGGTTAGAAGCTGCCCCGCTTCGTTGACGCCGAAAAACGCGCTTAGGCACTCTCGGCGGAGTGCCCCTCAGACCTCGCTCCCTCCGCCGTGCCCCCGCCGAGCCGATCACCGAACCGGCCGAACCTTCCCCGATACCGGAACAGGTCTGGCAGCGTGTCCCGATCGACGCGCTGATCGACCTCGTCACCGAGGTCTTCACGGCGCACGACCTCCCTTGGTCGCGCGCCCGCATGGCCGCCGAGGCGTTGTGCCACGGCGACCTCACCGGAACCCCCGAGTCCGGGGTCGCCGAACTGACCCGCCTGCATCTGCCGATGCTGGTCAACGGCATGGTCCGGCCACGTGCCGAGCCGCTGATGATCGCCGACCGCGGCGCCGCCGCGCTGATCGACTACCGCCGCGCGCCCGGCCTGTGGGCCGTCGGCGACGCGATGGACAGGGCGGTCTCCCGTGCCGGCCGGTACGGCGTCGGGCTCATGTCGGTCCGCGGCGTCGGACCGTTCGGCCGCGCCGGGCACCACGCCGCGAGGGCGTTGCCGCACACCATGATCGGGCTGGTCATGGCGGCGGGCGGGGAACGCGGGACGGCCGCGAACCCGCTCGGCATGGCCGCCCCCGCCGGCGCGTACCCCGAATTCGTCCTCGACCTGGACACACTGGCGGACGTCGACAGTGCCGCCGTCGCCGGCTTCGCGCTGCTGGTCGAGATCTTCGCCGGGGTGCTGTCCGGCGTCGGCGACCACGACCACGACACCGGGCTCATGGTGATGGCCATCGCGCCGACGACGTTGCGCAGTGCCGACGGCTTCTACAAGGCCGCGAGCGCGTTGTTCGGCAGCCTGCTCGGCTGGGAGGGCGGGACCCCGGTCCGCTACCCCGGCTGGCGCGAGGCGCAGTACCTCGAACAGTGCCAGGCCCTGGGGGTCCCCCTGAACGAACCGGTGCACCGGGAGCTCGCGGAACTCGCGAAGGCGTTGCGGCTGGCGCCGCTGCAGGGCCGCTAGGCCAGGACGACGCGGCCGCCCTCGCCGCCGACTTCCACGACGTCGCCGTTCGTCAGCTGACGACCGCGCCGGACCTCCACCTCGCCATTGACCGTGACCTCTTCGGCGTCGAGGAGGTCTTTGGCGTGCGAACCGTCTTCGGCCAGGTTGGCCAGTTTCAGGAACTGGCCAAGGCGGATCGGCTCGCCGGTGATCGGGACGTCTTGGATGCTCATGGGGAGATCATCCCCGGGAGTCCATCTTCCGGTACAAGGTGGCGACGTCGGTGTCGAAGTAGCTGCTGTAGGACGTGTCCGGGTCGTCCCCGCCGTAGAGGTATCCGCCGATCACGCCGACGACGGTGCCGAGTTCGGTCGCCGGGTCGGCGTCGATCACCCACGGGCCGCCGCTGGTGCCGGTCGAGAAGCCGGGACAGTCGACCCGCATCTGGTAGGTGTCGGCCTGGGCGCTGGTGCCGTGGCAGACGACCGGGGCTTCCCGTTCGTCGGGATAGCCGGTCAGGGTGATCGGGTGCGCGAAGCCGCCGCCGGTCGTCAGCGCGTTGGCGCCGGTGACGCTTTCGAGCGTCTTCGTGTTGCCCGCCTGATGCGCGGTCGCGAATCCGACATCCAGATCCGGATCGGACGAATCGGCCCAGCCTTCGGGAACCTGTGGATCCGAAACGTCCCAATAGCCGTAGGGCGCGACGCCGTCGTGATAGCCGGGAGCGAACGAAATCCCTGTCGCGTATTCGCCGCCTTCGCCGTCGTGAAGGCAATGCGCGGCGGTGAGCAGGAGGTCGCCAGGGCCACTGTGGACGACGCTGGCCGTGCAGAAATGCGTGCCCTCGACGAACAACGCGCCGATCGCCGGGTTGTACCGGGGTGAGACGGGCGTCGCTTCGAGGGGCCCGCCGGTGTCGGTGGTTTCGGCCGGATCCGACGCGGCGGAGCATCCGGCCAGCAAGACGCACAACACGAGCAGCAGGGCGCGGCGCATCGCCATCCTTTCGCTCGTCCACGGCTGTCCTGGCTACAGATCACCATAAGTGGTGCGAGAGCACAGCCCGAATCGATCAACGCACAGAAAGCTCACAGCGGAGTGGTCCGGATACCCGTAGTATGTGTTACTTCGGGTAACGGTCTGGCTGGTGTTGGGAGCGGGCATGAAGTCGTTCACGGACAAGGTCGCGGTGGTCACGGGCGCGGGCTCGGGAATCGGCCGGGCTCTGGCGGTCGAATTGGCGGGACGCGGGGCGAAGCTCGCGGTTTCCGACGTCGACGCCGTCCGTGTCGCCGAAACGGTCGCTCTGTGTGAAAAAGCGGGCGCGACGGCGAAAGCATACGAACTGGACGTAGCCGACCGGGCCGCCGTTCTCGCTCATGCCGAAGAGGTCGCCACTGATTTCGGCGGTGCCGACCTCGTGGTGAACAACGCCGGCGTCGCACTGGGCGTGATGGTCGAGGAAATGACCTGGGACGACTACGACTGGCTGATGGGCATCAACCTCGGCGGCGTGGTCAACGGCACGAAGGCGTTCCTGCCACAGGTGATCGGTTCCGGTGACGGGCACATCGTCAATGTATCGAGTGTTTTCGGCTTCATCGGCGTGCCTACGCAGAGTGCTTACAACGCGGCGAAATTCGCTGTGCGTGGTTTCACCGAGGCCCTGCGCCAGGAAATGCTGATCGCGCGGCATCCGGTCAAGGTCAGCTGCGTACATCCCGGCGGCATCAAGACGAATATCGCCCGTGACGCGCGTGGCGGGGCCGAGCAGGACATGGGCAAGGCGGCGCACGGATTCGACAAGATCGCGAGGACGACGCCGGAGAAGGCCGCGCAGACCATCGTGCGTGGTATCGAACGGGGGACACCGCGCATCCTGATCGGTGCCGACGCCTACGTCATCGACGCGATTCCCCGCGTGCTCGGCTCCTTTTACCAGCGTCCCCTCGCACTTCTGGGGCGGTTGGGCATGCGGGCGGTCAAGAAATGAGTGACCTCTGAACGGAGTAACCCTCCGTGGTCCGGACGGCTTGGGATAACTCGATCGGGGTGCGTTACTTACGGCGGCGTCGGAAATGCACCACAATGCTCACGTTCGTGATTCCCCTTCCGGAGGTCCCCATGCCGCGCGCCGCCCAGCGCCGTACGTCGACCGAGGCCGCGTTCAGCGTGCCCGTCGAGACTGCCGAGTTGCTGGACCGCACCGGAATCATCGCGGCGAGTCTGCCGAAACGGCGGCGCAGTCCGGAAAACGAGCACGAACCCGAGCCGATGCCGATCCGGGAGCCGGTCTGCGAACCGGTCGTCGACAAGGACCTTCGGCCCAAGGCCGTCGTCATCCACCGCCGCGCCAGGTCCTGGCTCGTCGGCGGTGCCGGGGTGGCGCTGCTCGCGATCGGCTGGTTCGCCGGCACGTACTCGGTCCCGGCGTCGGTCGACGCCCTGCCCGAGCAACCGCTGCCCGCGGTGTCCACCCAGCAGCCGGTGGCGCCTCAGACGCCCGCCGTCCAGCCGGTGCCGCAGGCCGCCCCGGTGACCGTCTATGTCCCGGTCACCGTGAAGCCGAAGGCGCCCGCGACGACCAAGAAGAAACCCGCCAAGGAACAGGTCGTCGCGATGCCCGCCGAGACCAAGGCGCCGGAGCAGCCGCGGTCCGACAGCGACGCTCAGGAAGAGATGGCGGAAGACTTCCGGAGTCTGATGGATCCCGCCGTCGCGAGTTCGATGGCGGCGCGGATCGCCCAGGGGATGATGGGGTACGGCTCCACCGGCCGCTGAGTCTGTCCCTCCACAATGGACACCGCTTGCCGTCGTGGGCCGGATGGCCGCTGACAGAGCGGAACTGATCCATTACCGTGAGCCAAGGGGAGGGGCTCATGGAAAAGGGGGATTCCGCTCGGGGCACCGCGTTCAAGGCCGCTTTCGCGGTCGGCGAGTTCCGTGCGTTATGGGCGGCCGAGGCGCTTTCGCAGGCCGGTGACCAGCTGGCCAGGGTTGCGCTTTCGGTGCTGGTCTGGGAAAGAACGGCGTCGGCGGGACTGACCGGGCTGACCTACGGCCTGACGTATCTGCCGACGCTGATCGGCGGCACACTGTTCGCCGGGCTGGCCGATCGGTATTCGCGGCGGACGGTGATGATCGTCTGCGATCTGCTGCGCGCGGCGATCGCGGCACTGATGGCCGTTCCGGGTATGCCGCTGCTCGTTTTGGCCGCATTGCTGGTGATCCTGACGATGGCGGGCGGTCCGTTCCGGGCGGCGCAACTCGCGTTGCTGCCGGACGTCCTCGAAGGCGAGCGGTATGTCGCCGGGCTCGCGGTCCGCACGATCACCATCCAAACGGCACAGCTGGCCGGTTTCGGCGGTGGCGGCCTGGTGATCGGGCTCGTGACGCCCTACTGGGGACTCGTGATCGACGCGGTGACCTTTGTGGTCTCGGCGTTACTGGTGTCCACAGGGGTCCGTCGACGCGCTCCCGCGGTCACGGAATCCTCCGTGAAAAGCCGGGTGGCACGGGCTTTCAGTGGCGAAGGTGCCCGGGAACTGTGGCGGGGCAAAGGGATCCGGGTGTTGTTCGGTTTGAAGATGCTCGCCGGGTTCGCCATCGCGCCGGAAGGGCTCGCGGCGCCGCTCGCCGGCGAACTCGGGGCGGGGAGTTTCGCGGTCGGGCTCATTCTCGCGGCGGATCCAGTGGGTTCGGTAATAGGATCGTGGATCTTCACGAAATGGGTTCCGGCGCGGCGGAAAACGCGTATCGTCGGCATTCTCGCAATTGCATCCGTCGTACCCTTGGTCTTTGTCTTCTTTCGCCCTTCGCTTCCGGTCTGCCTCGTGCTGATCGGGCTCAGCGGGGCCTGCGCGGCGCCGTACCACCTGCAGGCCGTCGCCTTGATGGCCCGCGTCGTCCCGGACGGGGTCCGGGCGCAGGTGATGGGCCTGACCTCGACGAGTTTGGTGACGGTGCAAGGAATCGGGATCATGCTGGCGGGTGGATTGGCCCAGTTGACTGGTCCGTTCGTGGCCGTCGGAGTGGCCGCGGTGGTCGCCCTCGCCTCGGCGGGCCCGATGGCGATGGCATGGAAACGCGCCGTCGCCACCGGGCCCGATGTGTGGCTCCCGGCCGGGAGCCGAACCGGCTGAATTGGTGGGATCAGTCCTCGCGACCGTTCATGATGGTCCTCCCTCCCACTGCTCCATCTGTGTGTTCCGGAATTGACTCGGGCCACCCTCAGTACTACCTCGGATACATTGAAATATGTACGGAAGGGGGACCGGTGACGATGATTATGGGGGATGTGGAACTCGCCGGAGAAGGGGCCGGTACGCGTCTGAGAGCCTGGATCGGACGCTGGGAATTATGGTCCGGACCACGTGGCGTACCTGCGGTTTTTCTTATCGTGGAAGGACTCGCGGCGGCGGTCGCCGTAATGGCCTTGCTCCGATCGAACTACGAGACTACGGAATTCGTCCGATTTGGATCACTGCTCGGCCTCGCTTTCCTGCAGGCCGAGCTTTCGCGTTCGGTGGAACGACTGCGGCGCAGTATTTGTGACCGCCCCCACATCAACATGACTTCGGTGTGGACGTTCGCGGGGGTGCTCGTTCTGCCGCCGGGGCTCGCCGTCACCCTCGGCTTGCTCGTCTACCTGCACCTTTGGCTCCGGGTATGGCGCGGGATGAGTCACCGTCCCGCGTACCGCGTCGTCTACTGCGCCGCCGCGATCGTGCTCTCCTGCCTGGCCTCGGGGGCCATCGTCACCGGCTGGAACGGCCTTCCGGTCGGCTTCACCGGGTCGCTTCGGATCGTCGAGGCGGCCGCCGTCTTCACCGCGGCCAACGCGGTCATCGTGGCGCTCTCGGTCTATCTGCACACCGGCGGCCGGTCGTTGCGGTCCCTGTTCGGTACCAGCGACGACAATCTCCTGGAGGTCACGACCCTGGTGCTCGGGACCTCGACCGCGCTGGGTGTCGTGCACGCGCCCGCGCTCGTCCCGTTCGTCCTGCTGCCCGTGCTGGTGCTGCACCGCAGTGTGCTGGTGCGGCAGCTGGAGATCGCGGCGAACATCGACGGCAAGACCGGCGTGCTCAACGCGCACGCGTGGCATCTGCTGGGCGAGCGGGAACTGACGTCGGCGGCCCGGGAGAAGAGCACGCTCGGCGTGCTGATGCTCGACCTCGACCACTTCAAGCAGGTCAACGACGTCTACGGCCATCTCGCGGGCGACGCCGTGCTCAAGGTCGTCGCGACGACGATCTCCCAGCATGTCCGCGACTACGACTCCGTCGGCCGCTTCGGCGGCGAAGAGTTCGTCGTGCTGCTGCCCGGGGCGACCGAGAAAGAGGTGATCCCGGTGGCCGAACGGGTCCGGCGGGCGGTGATGGCGATCGAGGTCGAGGTCCCGGCGGCCGCCGGACCGCGGATCGTGCGAGGCCTTTCGGTCTCCATCGGCGTCGCCGTCTACCCGAAGGGCGGGATGGTCCTGGAGCGGCTGTTGCACGTCGCCGACTCCGCGCTCTACCAGGCGAAGAACAACGGCCGGAACCGCGTCGTCTCCCTAGCCGCCGCCTGACCCGCCGCGTTTAGTCCTCTGAACGCGGTAGTTGCGTGTGCATCTACCGCATCCAGAGGACTAAACGCGGGGGAGGAGGGCGTCAGTCGACGTCCATCGCGTCGGGGTCCTTCGTCTTGCCGTAGTCCAGGTCGCCCCAGCCGCCTTCGCCGGTCTGGTACTTGTCCCGGTCGGCCTGGCTGGGTTCCGGGTACTTGTCGTGCATGTCCTTGAGTTCGTCGTCGTACGACTTCTGCGTCGGCCAGTCGCCGGTCCGTGCGGCGTCGCGGGCGGCGTGGAGTTCCTTGGCGTCGTGGCTGGACAGCGGCGGCGTGGACGAGTTCTTGTCGGGGCCGGTCGCGTAGTCCAGGCCCTTCCCGTTGTCCTTCGCCTTGTCGACCATGTTGTGGTACGAGTCGTCGGCGATGTCGCCGCCCACGGAACCCTTGGAGTCCTTGAACTCCTTCTGGTGCCCGTAGTCGAGCTGGTTCAGCTGGATCGCCGTGTTCGGGTCGCCCGCCTCCATCGCGTTGCGCTGGGAGTCCCGGTACGACTGCGCGGTGAACCCGGAATCGGCCGTACGACTGCTCGTGCCGGTGCCGATATGCGCCCGGTGGGAGGCCAGATCCTCCTGGTAGGCCCAGGCGTGGTTCTCCAGGTTCTTCTGCTGGTTGCCGGTACCGCGTCCGTCGCCACTGCCGCGTCCGAGCACCTCGTAGCCGATCGGGTGCTCCGACTGGTGTGTGTCGCCGCTGACCTTGTCCTTGCCATCGGCCTTGAGGTCGTTGTCGTACTTCTTCGTGAGCCGATCCTGCTCGCGTTTCTTCGCGCCGTGCGTACCGTCGGCGTAGGACTGCTTGGGCTGCTTGGGTTTCTTCGGCCCGGGCGTCGGCTTGGGCTTGGTGATCCCGTTGTTGCTCGGGGACTTCTTCTTGCGGCCGCCGCCTCCGCCCTTCTTGCCACAGGGCGCCACCGGCGCGAGTCCGAGCGGGTCGACGAACTCGGTCGGGTTGCCGACGTAGGCCAGCGAGTCCGACGCCGGTTCGAGGCCGAGCGGGTCGTGCGAGAGGTACCGTCCGGTGTCCGGGTCGTAGTAGCGGTGGAAGTTGTAGTGCAGCCCGGTCTCCAGGTCGTGATACTGCCCCGGGAACCGCAGTGGCGTGTACGCCTGCCCCGGTGGGGAAAGCACCTTGCCCCACAACGTCGTGTGCAGATGCCAGGCCACGTTCCCGGCGTCGTCGAGCAGTTCACTCGGAGAGCCCACGAGATCCGTGACGATGGCGTGGAAGCGAGCGTCCTGGCCGGGGATCCGTTCGGTCTGCGTGATCGGCCGGTCCGCGCCCGGCTCCCAGTCCCAGACGACGGCGACGCCGCCGCGGTTCTCCTCGGCGAGTTCCGTGCCGTCCCAGGTGAAGTCGGTCTGGTCGACGACGCGGCCTTGCGTGTCGATGTGCTGCTTGGAGATCCGCCGCCCGAGCGCGTCGTAGCGGTACACCCAGCGCTCGCCGTCGGGGGTGACGACGCCGGTGAGCCGGTCGTCGGCGTTCCACTGGTAGGACCAGTCCTGGCCGAGTTTCCGCCGCGCGACCGTCCTGCCCTCGCTGTCGTGCAGGTAGGACGTCGAACCGGCGCCCGTCACCAGGGTGCCCTGGTAGCGCCGCGGTCCGACGGCGGGATCCGCGCCCGGCCAGCCGGCCCGCACGATCGCGCCCGCGAGGTTGTAACCGTAGTTCTCGCGCCAGCCCTGTCCTTGGACGTCGACGACGCGGCCCGCGCTGTCGACGTGCATCGCGCGCGGTCCGGACAGCAGGTCCACGATCGACGAGACGAGCCCGTCCCGCAGGTAGCCGTACTCGCGGCGCTGCACCACGCCCCGGCCGCCCGAAACGATCTGCGACGTCATCCGGTCCGCGGCGTCCCAGGCCTGCCGCACCTCCACCGGCGTGCCTTCGAGGCGCCGCAGCACTTCGCGGCCGGCCGGGTCGTACTCGAAGCGGAGTGTCCGTCCCGCTGTCCGGAGCGCGATCGGATGGTCGACGGCGTCGTAGGTGAAGAACGACTCCGCGCCCGACGGCGTCCGGCGCGCGACGCGGCGGCCGTTGGCGTCGTACTCCGACCGCACGACGCGGCCGTTCAGGGACTCCGCGACGATCCGGCCCGCGGCGTCGTAAGTGAAGGTGACCTCGGAATGCGCGTTGCGCGCGGAGGTCATCCGGTCGGCCGCGTCGTAGGTGAACACGGCGACGTCGTCACCGGAACGGCGGGTGACGATCCGGCCGAGCGCGTCGCGTTCGTAGGCGACCGTCTGGCCGAGGCTGTTGCTGCGCAACACCATCTGTCCGGCGGCGTCGTAGCCGTAGCGGACGGTGCGGCCGTTGAAGTCGGTCTCGCCGATCAGGTTCCCGGCGGGATCGTAGTCGTAGCGCCAGGAGAGTCCCTGCTCGTTGGTGACCGAGACGAGCCGCAGTTCGGTGTCGTACACAGAGGACAGTCGATCGCCGTCGGGGCCGATCTCGGCGGTCGGCAGGTCGAAGTTCGAGTACTCGGTGCGCACCGTATGCCCGCGGGCGTCCACGGATTCGTCCGAATTCCCTTCCGCCGTGCGGTTCCAGCGCCAGACCGCGCCGTCGGGCTCGATCCGTTCGCGGAGTTCGCCGAAGCCGTCCCACGCCGTCCGCGTCACGCCGCCGAGCGGGTCGGTGACCGACGTCGTCCGGCCGAGTTCGTCGTAGGTGTACCGCGTGGTCGCGCCCAGCGGGTCGGTGATGGAGACCGGGAGCCCGGCGGTGTCGGACTCGATCAGCGTGACCCCGCCGAGCGGGTCGGTCACGACGGCGACGTTGCCCGCCTCGTCGTAACCGTAGGTGGTGCTCGCCCCGGTCGGATCCGTGGTGCGGACGAGCTTTCCGCGTTCGTCGTACTCGTGTCGCCAGAGCGCGCCGTCCGGGCCGACGCGGGCGATCGGCCGGTTCCGCGCGTCGTATTCGGCGATCGCGCGGCTGCCGTCCGGCTGGGTGACGGCGAGGACGTTGCCCGCCTCGTCGAGTTCCCAGCGCGTCGTGCGGCCCAGCGGGTCGGTGCGGCTGAGCAGGCTCCCGAACCGGTCGAGTTCGTAGCGCGTGGTGGCGCCCAGGGGGTTCGTGACGGCGATGACGCGTTGCAGCTCATCGAGCTGGTAGCGGGTGAGGTGCCCGAGTGAGTCCGTCACCGTGGTGACCAGGTTCTCCCGGTCGTAGTCGATGGCGACGTCGAGGAAACCGTCTGTGCCCTGAGCGCGCACGACGCGGCCGGCGGCGTCGAAGCCGTACCGGTACCAGCGCCCGTTGACGTCCTCCCACCGCACGATGCGGCCTTCGGCGTCGTAGGTGAACCGCAGCGGTGTCCCGGTGGGGTCGGCGACCTCCACCAGACGGCGTCGCTCGTCGTAGCGGTAGGTCCGGAGCGCGTTTTCCGCGCCGGGCAGGCGAAGCGCGGTGATCAGGCCGTTGTCCGACTCGATGAGGAGCCGGTAGCCCGAGGAGTGCTCGAGTTCGCGCGGGACGCCGTTGTCGTCGTAGTGCAGGACGATCCGGTTGCCGTCGCCATCGGCGATCTCCTGCAGGGGAAGCGTGTCCCCGTTGCCGGAGAAGAAAAGTACGGTGTCCGAAGTGGACACCACGTAACCGTCGTCCACACGGGACAGCGGGAGCCTGGGGCCCAGCGCCGGGAGAACGGGCGCGTCGGACATCGGGACCGGATAGGTCAGCAGCGACCCGTCGGCGAGAGCGAGATGGAGACCGTCGGCTTCGACCTCGATCCGCTGGTCCACGGTGGACGCCCACGAGTCACCGAAGAACCGGCCGAGCCGGTACGACGAAAGATGCGTGCGGGAAACGGAAAGCGGTAGCACACCGGCGAATTCGACGTCGTCCTGCGTCAGCATCATCCAGCCGGTGGCGACGTCGATCGGGTCGCCGCAGTCGGGCCGTTTGGTGATCGGGGTGCTGCTGCCCGCCGGATCGGTGTTCTTGTCCTTGATCCGGTTGTCCGGGGCGGGCGGACCGCCCCGATCCCGCGTCGGCGGAGGCGGTGAACCGGACGGCGTGGTCGAACCGTCCGGGGTGTCGTTCTTCGGCGGGGGAGGCGGATCCGACTTCGGGGGCGGCGGCGGATCGGATTTCGGCGGCGGGGAACCGGACGGCGACGTGCCACCGCCGTCGGGGCTGCTCTTGGGCGTCGTGCCTTCGTCCAGCTTGTTCGGCTTCGGCGCCGGCGCACCCTTGCCCGGCTGCAGCTTCTTCATCGCCTTCGCCGCGTCGGCGAACAGGTCGTCCGCGCGCTTCAGCAGCGGCATCAGCGCCTGGAGTGCCTTGACCGTCTTCTTCGTCAGGTTCGCGATCTTGCTCGCGGTCTTCGCCACCGCGTTGACCACCTGCGGGACCACCCAGGTCAGCCCGATGCCCAGGGTGAACAGCACCTGCAACGCCCAGCTGATCATATGCCCGATCAGCTCGGCGATGATGTCGCGCACCAGCGCACGGACGGCGGCGACGACCTCACCCGCCGTCTTGACCCCGCTGGAAGCGCCCTCGCAGCCCGCTTTCGCCGCGTCCAGGAGCGTGACCGTGTCCTTGGCCCGCTCCCGGTAGGCGTCGGCCGCGACGCCGGTCCAGCTCTGCAGGTCGGCGGAGACCATACCGGCCAGATCCGCGCCCACCTCGCCGAGTTCGCCCGCGACGTTCTTCCAGGTCTCGGAATTCGCGGTGATCTCGTCGGCGTTGCCGGTGAGCGCGTCGAGCGCCTCTTTCAGCGGGCCGACGTGTTCCATCAGCCAGCCGACGCCGTTCGCGAGGATCGCGCCGAAGGGGTCCATGGCCATCGACAGCGCGTCGAGCGCGGTTCCGACCGCGCCCAGCGCCACCGAGGCCCAGTCGCCGCTTTCGATGGCCGACTTCAGATCGAACGCCGATTCCAGCAGTGAGGAGCCGGTGTACGCCTTTGTCGAGTCCTTGACCTCGGCGACCAGGGGGTTACCCACAATGACCTTCTTCGTGGCTCAGGACGACGGGCTCACCAGGGTGAGTTCTCCTCGTCGTCGGGGGCTTCGTGGCGCTTGTCGCGCGGTGCCTGCGGCGGGGGCGGCGGAGCTTCGCCGGACGGCGCGGGAGGAGGTGGAGGTGGCGGGGGAGCCGGGGACTCTTCGTCCTCGATCTCGGGGAAGCGGCTGCGCAGGGTGCCGATCATCAGCGCCCGCGTCTCCTGATCCTCGTCGCCGAGCGATTCCTGCATCACCTCGGCGACCTGGGTCGCGATCCCGGACTGCGCCTGATGCATGGTCGCGAGGATCTGCCGGGACAGTTCCTCCAGCGGATACGTCCTGGCCTTGTTGCCGAAGTCGATGGCGGTCACACCACCGTCCGCGCCGACGGTGACCTTCACTGCGCCGTCGGAGGAGGACGCCGTCAGCCGCAGCTGCTCGGTCCGCTCCTGCGCGGCGGCGTAGCGCTGGGCCTTCTCTTCCAGGCCCGTCGCCCACTGGTCCAGTCGTCGTTCGGCCTCTTCGGGGTCCCGCATGAGATCCCCGAGCCCGTTCGCGCCGGTCACTGCTTTCCTCCGATATCGAGTGCCTTGAAGTCCTTGTTGAACGGCTCGGCGTTGGCCGTGTCGCCCTCCACATAGGACTTGGCGGCGGTACGGACGTTGTCCGCCGTCGCCTGCACGCCCTCCCCGGCAGCCTTGATCGCCTCGGCCGCGCGTTCGCCGGTCGGGTTGATGATCGGCGGGAGGAACGCGCACAGCAGACCGTACGCGTCGTCCGACATCGCCTCCCCGGCCGCCGCGTGCGCGGTGTTCAGCCGGTCCACGAGCCCGTCGAGGTGACTGGCGTGCGCCGTCAGGTCGTCCGGGTCGACGTCGAATGAAGCCGTCACTTCCAGTCCTTGTTCTGCCAGTCGCCGATCACCGGCGGCGCGACGACCTGGTCGGCCGCGAAGAACGACGGATCGTCGGATTCGAGGTAGTCGGCGACCTTGTGTTCCTTGTCCTCGTCGCCTTGGCCCTTGGCGCCGTGTCCCATGCCACCCATCGGGCCCATGGCGCCCGCCGTGCCGGCGCGGCCGGAGCCCGCTCCGCCGCGGCCCGCGGCACCTTCGGCGTCCATACCGCCCGCGCCGACGCCGCCGCCCATGCCTAGCGCACCGGTGGACCTGCCCGCGCCGCCGAGGCCGCCGGCACCCGCGCCGGAACCGCCGACGCCACCGCCACCGACGCCACCACCGCCGAGGCTCCCGCCGCCGACGCCACCGCTACCGCCAGGGAAGTTGGGCAGTTTGGGCGAGCCACCGAGCGGGCCGCCCTTGGTCGTTCCGCCTTCGGGGATCGAGGGGAGCGACGGAGGACCGCCGAGCCTGCCGGTGATGTCGCCGTTGATCCCGCCGGTGCGGCCGATCGTCGGGATCCTGGGTCCGGTGATCGGACCAGGTCCGCCGCCGGTCGGCCCGTTCGGCAGCGGGATGTTCGGCGGGGTGAAGTTGGTACCGCCGGTACGGGGGCCGCCTTCGGGGAAGTTCGGCAAGGTCGGCGGCTGGAACGACGGCGACGACTTGGGCGGGGTGTAGCCCGTGGTGTGCGTGCCGTCGTCGATCTTGGGCATGTTCGGCAGCGTGGGCGACGACGACGCCGCCGGGCGGTAACCCTCACCGCCGGGAACGTTCGGGCCGCCGATGGTGGGCATGGTGACGTTGCCGGGCGAGCCACCAGGGCCGCCGCCGAAACCGCCGGGACCGCCACCGGGACCACCGCTGCCCGGGCCGCCGCTACCGGGACCACCGCTGCCGGGGATCCCACCCGAGGGACCGTTGGGCGCGTTGAAGGGCGACACGTTGCTGGAGCCGCCGGGGCCACCCGCTCCGCCCTGAGGTGTCCCGTCGACCGAAGCGGCCACAGTGCCATCGGGGGTGTTGAAAGGAGTGAGAGGCGTGCCGTCGGCGCCTTCGGGGGACATGCGGTCGCGAAGCAGGTGAGCTGGCGAGCCCGCGCCACCACCGGCCGCGGTGCCCCTCAACTGCGGGGTCGCCTGCGCGGAAGGGAGCTTCGGCGGGGCGGGGAACGCCGGGGTGGCGATCGCCGAGCCGACCGTGGTGTCGAACTGGGTCATCACCTGGGCGGCCCGGTCGCGACCGTCCTGCTGCTTCTTGAAGGTCTCGAGGTCCTTGCCGAGCTGCGACATGTACTGGTGCGGGTCGGTGATCGTCTGCAGGTTGGCGTTGGCCTCCTGCACGTTGAACGCCACCGGCGGATTCGCCGCCATCTGCTTCTGCGTCTCGTTCAGCGTCTGCGAGTGGATCTGCTGCTGACGTCCGCTCAGCGTCGCGCCGTTCGCGGTCGAGCCGAGCCACTTGCCGACACCCGCGAGGTGCTCACGGGCCGCGTCGCCGCCTTCGCCCTGCCAGTTGGCCGTGCTGGCGTTGATCGCCTTCGCGAGGTCGCGCTGGTGGTTCGCCAGGTCGTTGCCGATCCGGACCCATTCCTCGGACGACTCGGCGACCACGGCCGGGTCCGCGTCCTGCGAGATCGCGTCCACCATCTGCTCGTGGGTGGCGTTGCCCCAGACCGTGGACGGCGGGGAGCCCGGACTGCGCATCTCGAGGTCCTTGTCGAGACCATGGCGCGCGTTCTCCAGCTGCTTCTCGTACATCCGCTGGGTGAACGTGTCCTTGAACCCGTTGAGCGCGGTGTCGCCCCAGCCGAGCAGGTTGAACAGGAGATCGGTGCCGGCCGAGGCGCCCGCCCGGATCTCGTCGCCGGACGCGGCCTCGTCCGCCAGCGGCCCGACGTAGTACGAGGACGACGAATCGGCCGTGACGTCGTAGAACGGGCTGTGCGGGTCGTAGTCCGGCGAGGTGGGGTCGGAGGCCTTCGTGGTCTTCTCCGCCGTGGTCTTGTCCGCGGATTCGGTCACGGCGCCTCTCCTTGGCTCTCGGGGTTGATCCGCGTCAGAGTGCGCTGGTTCTCGTCGTCGCGTTCACGGTAGTTGCGTTTGGCGAGTTCGATCGCCTCGACGTAGGTCGGGAACTCGGCGCGGGCGGCCTGAAGCTGGGTGAGCAGGCCCTGGGCGTCGTTCGCCGTGCCGTACATATGCCCGGACACCCATCGCGCGGTGGCCGTGCCGCTCATCGGCGGCTGCTTCTGCAGCTTGGTCAGCTCGCTCCAGCGCTCTTCGAGGCTGTCGATCACGCCTTGGAGTGACCGGATCATTTCGCGACCCGTGCTGTCGTCGACGGCGAAGCCGCCCTTCAAGGCCATCTGCTTCAGCTGCGCGCCCGCGAGCCCGACCCTGGTCGCGGCCGTGAAAGGTACGGCTTCCTCGGTCAGCGCGGGCTCGAACGGTACTGCTTTGTCGGTCAGCGCGGGCTCGAGCGGTTGTGCTTCCTCGGTCAACGGAGGATCCTCTCGCCGGGTTCAGGAGGTGTCAGTAGATGTCCGCGATGGCGTCCCGGATCGCGTTCGCCACGCCCGACCGACTCGCCGGGTCGTAGTGACCGATCACGGCACCGGAGGCCTCGTCGGTCTCGGTCCAGACCAGGTACCGGCCGTCTTCGGTGTCCAGCCAGCTCAACGGCGTCGACCGCAGTCGTTCGCCGCGGCGGCCGATCCCGCTCACGATGATGTGCCCGCCGCCGAGCCGGGTGCCGGACAGCACCTTCTCCAGCACCGCGACGTCGCCCTCCTCGCCGCTGGGGCGCACCGGGGCCTCCGGCCGGGCGCGGACGACGGCGGTGAGTTCGAGGTTGCCGAACGCGTCGGTCTCCTCTTCGTCGAGCTCCGCCTCGGCCTGGCGGCGCGCCGTCATCGCGGAGACGGCACGCTCTTCCTTCTGCACGATCTTGCGGCGGCCGGTCGACGCGGGGCGCATCCGCGGCAGGACGCCGGAGAGGACTTCGACCAGTTCCTCGTCCGCGAAGAGCGCGAACTGCAGGAGGTCGTCCCCGGGGGCTTGGGTGATGCCGAGCGCCTGGCGGCCGTCGGTGACGGTGAGGACGGCGATGTCCTGGCCCAGGCCGTCGATGCCGTTGACGGAAACGGTGATCCGGTGGTTCGCGAGCAGCGCGAACGCGGTGCGGATGGCCGGGTTCAGCTCGCCGTTGATCGACAGGCGGCGCTGTTCGAGGTCGGTGTAGACCCGCTGGATGACGGCGGTGTACCGCTCCGGGTCGATCGAAGTGTTGCGGACGCGCAACGGGAACAGGCGGACGTCGACGCCGAGCGCCTGTCCCACCACACTCGCCTCGACCGTCCCCAGCGCGAAATCGGCTCGTTCAGCCATGCTTCAGCGCTACTCCCTCTCGGGCGTCCGCCCCCGTACCGATCGGCTGACCTGCAGAAAGGAGGCCGACTTTGTTAATGGCGTAAACAAACTAGCACAGCGAATGTACGCACGGAACCGTACGAACACCGCTTGACCTGATGGAATGGATCACAACGCTCATCTGAGCGTTTTTCCTTGCCAGGCAACGACTACCGTACATCAACCCGGACTTTCTATCGATCGACAGCCGCCGGGGCATAAGTCGACATGCGGCGGGCCACATCGGTGCGTGAACGGGCACCGAGTTTCCGCAGAACCTTCGCCACATGCTGTTCCACCGTGCGCGGGGAAAGGAACAATCCGTCCGCTATCTCCCGGTTCGTGCGCCCGTCGGAGAGCATGCGCGCGACCTCCAATTCACGGGGCGAGAGCTCCTGGCCGTAGCCGCGCCGACCGCGCTGGGAAGGGGCCCAGGCACCGTGTTCCCGCAGCTGGTGGCGGCATCGGCCGGCGTCACGGGTCGCGCCGAGCCGCTCGTACGCCTCCGCCGCGGCCGCGAGTTCTTCGATCGCCTTGCGGTTGCCCGCGGTGAGCCGGCACAGCGCCGCGCGCTCCCGGGCGCCGATCGCCTGATACGGCATCGGCAGCGCTTCGTAGCCCGCGGCGGCCTCGTCGAAAACCGTTGCGGCGGCCGGATGTTTCCCCCGAGCGTCGAGAAGGATTGCCCGTCCGGCCACCAACGCTGCCCGAGAGACCGGCGAATCCTTGCCTTCGACGCCGCGGGCGAACTCCTCGACCACCGCGTCCGCCTCGGACCAGCGTCCGGCCCGGGTGTAGGCCTCGGCCGCGGCCGGGACCAGGCCGGCCGCCCAGACCCAGACGCCCTTGCGCCGCGCCGCCGCGACCGCGTTGTCGGCCGTCGCGCACGCGCCGTCGACGTCGTCCGTCGCCAGGAGCACCCGGATCAGGACCCCGGCCGCCGAAAGGACGACGGGGATCGGCCCGTGTTCCGGGGCATGCACGCTCGCCGCGGCCAGATGTCGTTGCGCGGCGGCGAATTCCCCGCGTACCGCGGCCAGTCCGCCCAGGACCAGGGAGGACTCCATGACGATCGGGCCGAGGTCGGGATAGCCGTCGCGAAGCTGCTCGGCGGCCTCCGCCAGCCCGGACCACTCGCCACGCACCCAGTCCAGCCGGACCCGGGTGCCCTGCGCGAGCCCGGCGGCGTAGAGCGCGCCGGCGTCGGTCGCGCGGCGGATCCCTTCCGTGACCAGCTTTTCCGCCCTGGTCAGATGGCCGGCCCACGACTGGGCGTCGGCCAGGTTGCACCACAGCCGGGCGAGCTGGACGCGTTCGGCGACGCCGGTGGTCTCGTCGGGGAGCTTCTCGAAGTCGGCCCAGGCCGAGCCGTTGCCGATATGCGCCTGGGTGGCGATCCGGTCGCCGGTGAGCGCGAGCCGCAGCTCAGGGTCTTCGAGCCGCTCGAAGACCTCGCGGGCGCGCTCCATCCAGACCTCGTGCCAGGACAACGGCGTCAGCCCGTCGATCGGCTGGGCGAGCAGGTTGATCCCGCGTGCGGCCAGTTCCGGCTCGTCGACCAGTTCGGTGATCGCCTTCTCCACCTCGACCCGGCCCCGGCCGAGCCGCCCGATCGTGCGGACCAGCAGCATCCCGAGGCTGAGCCGGATCGTCCCGCGCACACTCGGGCGCAGGTCGGTGAGGTCTTCGAGGATCCGCTCCAGGGTCTCGATGACGTCCGGGCGGAACCCGCGCAGCGCGACCTGGCTGAGTTTCGTGGCCAGCCGGGCGATGTCGTCCTCGCCGAGGCCCGCCTCCGCCAGGACGGACTGGAGCAGGTCGATCGCGCGCGAGGTCTCACCATGGGCGATGGCCTCGTCGGCGGCGGCTTCGGCGTAGTGGCGCCACTGTTCGGTCCGCCCGGCGGCTCGGGAGTGGTTCGCCAGCAAGGTCAGCGGGGGAACCGGCAGCGCGGAGAGCACCTGGATGGCGCGTGAATGCAGCAGTGAGCGCTCCGGGCCGCTGACGGTGTCGTAGACGGCCTTGCGCGCCAAGGGATGCCGGAAACCGTAGCGGTCGCCGCCGAGTTCGCCGAGCACTCCGCCGTCCAAAGTGGACAAAAGGGCCGAACGGAGCGCGTCGCCGGTGAGGCACGCGAGTTCGCCGATCACCGCCGGTTCGGACGGGACGGAGAGCACCGCCGCCGCGCAGGCCAGCCGGACCGCGGGTTCGGGCAGCGCTTCGAGCCGTTCGGTGATGGCCTCACGCAGGGAGACGGGGACTTCGAGGCTTTCCAGCAGCCTGTCCGAGAGCACCTCGCCGATCGGCAACTGTCCGGCGGCGTCGCGCAGCGCGCGCAGGGTCTCCTCGACCACGAACGGGATCCCGGCGGTGCTTTCGTGGAGTTTCGCGGTGAACGGTGCGGAAACCCGGGGCAGGTCCAGGAGTTCTTCCGCCATCTTCCCGACGGCTTCGACGTCGAGCGGGCCCAGCGTCACACGCGCGGTCTGGACGTTCGGCGGTGTGCGGAAGGGGATGCCGGCGGTTCCGTGCCGCGAGGAGGAACCGGTCCGGTAGGCCGAGACGACGGCGAGTTCGGCGGGCATGGCCGCGGCGAGGAACCGCATGAGATCGCGAGTGCCCTCGTCGGCCCACTGAAGGTCGTCGATCAGGACGAGCGCGGGTCCGCAGGCGATCAGGAGCTCACGGACGGCGCGGAACTGGCGATGCCGTTCGGCGCACGGGTCGGTGAGCGGTTCCGGTTGGGGTGGAAGGCTTTCCGCGAGTTCGGGCAGCAAGGGTCTCAGTACCCCGGCGACCGGGCTGAGCGGTCCGAGCGGCCGGTCTCCCGCCGAGCGCAGCGCTTCGAGCACCGGTCCGAAGGGGAACGGCTCGCGCATCGGCTGGCAGGCGCCGGACAGCACCCGGCCCGCCGCGAACTCGCGGCGTCCGGCCAGTTCTTCCAGCAGCCTGCTGCGGCCCATCCCGGGTTCGCCCTCGATCAGGACGGCGGCGGGACGGCGCAGCAGGATCTTCACGATCGCCGAGACCTCGACGTCGCGGCCCACGAGTGCCGTCGATCCGGCGCGGACCGAAACCGAGGTCGGGCGAGGGGTGGCAAGCCACATCATGCGCTCCTCGGTTCGAAGGTCCCGCTGAGCCCGACACGATCTTGTGTGTTGTTCTGCGGAGCCTAAGCACTGCCTACCTGGCCGTAAACCTCTCAACACGGACAGCACGGGCGCCGGATTAGGCCGTCTGCGAACGCACCGTCACCGGTTGACTGACGGATCGTCGGTTGGAAAATCACCGGACGCCCGAAACATCGGCGAGGGACCCGATCCGGCGGGTCATCCCACGTTCAGGGGGTGAGAGTGACTACTCAAGGTATTCACAGGAAACCCTACTTACGGACGTGTCCGTACGGGTGCCAGCTGTAAGTGACCGCCCTCGGAGCAGGGGATTCTGCGTCCGAAGATTGGGTATACCTATCCCGCGCCGACCCGGATTGCGGGCCTTTCCCGGTTCCAGAACTCTCACCCGTCGGGGGAGGCAATCGCATGGCGAACCGGAGCCGTGCGTTATGACGAGGGAGAAGCATGAAGATCACGAAGCTCCTCGGAGTGGCCGCCACGGCTGTCGTGTCGGCCGGCGCGCTCGTCACGGGTACCCCCGCGGCGGCGTCCTCGGATGCTCTGCTCAACACCGAAATGGTCCCCGCCCTGCAACGGGACCTCGGTCTGACCGCCGACCAGGCACTCGCCCGGATCCAGAGCGAGACCGCCGCCGGCACGCTCGAACAGTCACTCGCCTCGGCGCTCGCCGGCAGCTTCGGCGGAGCGAGCTACAACGAGGCCACGGGCAAGCTCCGCGTCGGCGTCACCGACGCGGCGAAACTGGCCCAGGTCACCGCGAGCGGGGCGGAAGCGGAACTCGTGCGCTTCTCGGCCGCCCAGCTCGATTCCACTGTGGACAAATTGAACGCGGGTGAGCGCGCGGCGGACGGTGCGATCACCGGCTGGGGCGTCGACGCCAAGACCAACCGCGTGACGCTGAACGTGTTACCCGGCAAGAGCGGCGCCGTCGACTCGTTCCTGGAGAAGACCGGCGTCGACAAGACCGCCGTCGCTGTGGTCGAGACCACTTCGGTGCCGACCCTGAAGTACGACGTCCGAGGCGGCGACGCGTACTACATCAACAACTCTTCACGCTGCTCGATCGGTTTCTCGGTCAACGGCGGCTTCCTCACCGCCGGGCACTGCGGCCCGGGCACCGTGACCGGTTCCAACCGGGTCGCGATGGGCTCGTTCGCCCGCACCAGCTTCCCGACGAACGACTACGGCCACGTCCGGGTCAACAGCAACTGGGTGCCGCGCGGCATCATCAACAACGGCACCCGGGTGAGCGGTTCGACCGTGGCGGCCACCGGCGCCTCGGTCTGCAAGTCGGGTTCGACCACCGGCTGGACCTGCGGCACCGTCGGCGCCAAGAACCAGACCGTCCGCTACGCCGAAGGCACCGTCTACGGCATGACCGCCACCAACGTGCGCTCGCAGGCGGGCGACTCGGGCGGCTCGTTCATCGCGGGCAACCAGGCGCAGGGCATGCTGTCCGGCGGCAACACCTCGGTGACCTACTTCTTCCCGGTGCGGCCGGCGTTGTCGGCGACCGGGACGTCGCTGGTCCTCGGCTGAAACTTTCGACCCTGAACACCGACGAAGGGCGGTCCGAGTGCCTCCAGCGCACTCGGGCCGCCCTTCGTCTTCGTACCGCGGGAGCGGTGGTCCGGGTTACACGTTGCTGATCTCTTCGATCAGCGCCTCGATGTCGAAATACTCGCTTTCACAGCCGAGCTGGACCAGCTCGAAGGTGGAGCCGAGGAAGGACTCGACATCCTCACGCTCGAGCTCGAACGACGCATAGCCGTCAGGTGACTCGATTTCGAGCGTCAGCATCGCCTCGTCCTCGGAGAGGTCGGGGCGGACGCGGACGTCGCCGAGCCCGGCGGGGTCGGTGAGACCGGTGGCCAGGAGCTCACGCGCGAAGGTCCACTCGACCCACCGGCCGCGCTCGGTCCGGAACGCCACGGTGACCGCGTAAGGCTCGTCGACGTGGAAGGACAGGCGGGAGAGAACGGGCGTGCTGCTGTTGTTCAGCAGGACGAACTGGCTCTGGTGAACTGCGTCGGTGTGCACGGCCACTCCTAAGTGCTCGTGGTTCGCGCGGCGCGAACTTTCTGTCTCGGCAAGGAGATGCCCGGGCTGACGCGGGATGACGCGAGTACGGCGACGTTCACGCTATCGGCTGCATATGTCCATAGTGGTGTAACGCCGGGCACAGACCCCTTGCGTTCAGGCCGATACGCGTGGTGACGGGGTCGGCACGGACCGGGTGCTCACGGAGAGCAGGGTGCCGGTGACCGGAACTGCAACTTGCAAAGTGACACAGGAGGCGCGAGCCGATGCGGCATCGCCGAGTCGGGATCCACTGTGGACGGTTCGGGCGTGCTCACCATCTCTTTGGACCTTACGGATCCAGCGGCAGCGTCAGCCCCGTCTTGACCCGGTCCATCGCCACCGACGTCGTGAAGTGCCGGACGTTCGGGTTGTCGAAGAACATCCGCCGCGTGAACGCCTCGAAGTCGGTCATGTCCTTGCAGGTGACCACGAGCACGAAGTCCGCGTTGCCGGTGACGTAGTAACACTGCTGGACGTTGTCGTCCGCGAGCACCTGCCGCCGGAACCCGTCGAGCACCGCGAGGTTCTCGCGTTCCATCTCGACCATCACCACGAACGTCATCGACAGCCCGAGCGCCTGCGGTGACAGCACCGCCACCTCGCGTTCGATCACCCCGGCCTCGCGCAGCCGTTTGATCCGCCGCTGTACGGCGGCGGCCGAAAGACCCACCTTCGCGCCGATGGTCTCGGCGATGGTGCGGGCGTCGGCCTGAAGGCAGGACAGGATGGCCACGTCTAGGCGGTCGAGGTCGGGTGTGTGCACCGGATCAGGCTATCCGGAGGGCTCTCCCGGATGCCCGATCTTTACTTACGCCCGGACGCGGTGTGGATCACGCCGTCGGGAACTCGCGTTCGATACGCCGGAAGGATTCCGCGGCCAGAGCGGCCGCCGCGGCGCGTGGCGGCGACGACGCGAGATTCGCCCGGTCGAGTACCGAGGCCACCAGGGCGCGGATGGACGAAGAGATCTTCGCGAACGCGCTTTCGGCGTTCGGTTCGATGTCTCCGTAGAGCGTCCACCACCACCAGGCGTTGGTCGCCGAGTTCACCACGACGTCCGGCAGGACGAGCACGCCGCGCTCGGCGAGCGACTTTTCGGCCTCGGCCGTCACCGGCATGTTCGCCGCCTCGGCGATCAGCTTCGCCTGGACCGCCGCCTGGTTCTCGGCGGTGATCGCGTACGAGACGGCGGCGGGCACCAGGATCTCCGCCTCGACGTCGAGCCACTTCCGCAGTGGGAGCTGCGCGTCGCCGTGCCGTAGTTCCGCGCGGTCGACCTCACCGAAGGAGTTCCTGGTCAGGAGCAGGTTCTCGACGTCGAGACCGGCCGGGTTGGCGACCACGCCGACGGCGTCGGCGATCCCGACGACGCGGACGCCCGCGCGGGCCAGGTACCGGGCCGTCGCGCCGCCCATCGAGCCGAAGCCCTGGACGAATGCCCGGCTGCCCGCCGGTTCGAGGCCGAGCCCGCCGAGTCCGGCCAGCGCCGCTTCGGCCACGCCGTAGCCGCCGACGAGTTCGTCGAGCGGGACGCCGTCGACGACGACCTCGAACGCGTCGGAAAGTCGGCGCCGAGCCTTCGCCGGGTCTTCGAGCAGCGGATACACCGCCATGATCGACGACTCGACGCCGATTTCCGCGAGCGCCGCGTCGATGTCGTCCTGGCGCAGCCCGAGGTCCTCGCCCATGGTCCAGATGGTCTCGATGTACGGCCGGACCGCTTCGAGGTAGCGCCTCAGCACCTGACCCGCGCGCGGGTCCCGCGGGTCGCAGTCGATGCCGCCCTTCGCGCCGCCGAGCGGGATGTACCGGCCGGCCGGGTCGTAGTTGAGGGCCTCCTTGGCCGTCATCCCCGCCGCGAGGCCACGGACCTCGTCGAGTGTGCAGCCCGCCCGCATCCGGAGCCCGCCGCTGGCGACGCCCCGGACGAGCCTGTCGACCACCAGGTGACCTGTCTTCCCGGTCACCCTGTCCTGCCAGGTCAGTTGCAGATAAGGCTGGTCCGGCACGGCGCTCCAGGAGAAGGTGAGAATTCTTTGAATTGTGACCCGGAACACAACTGACGGGTCTACTGAATGGTAGCGCTTACAAGTGAATGGCAGACCTCTCTTTTTCCGCGCGAAAGGATTTCTTGGTGCCCTCATCTCAGGTGGCCGTTCTCGCCGGGCTCGGCTCTTGGCTACCTCCGCGTGTGGTGAGCAACGAAGAGATCGCGGCGCGGCTCGACACCTCCGACGAGTGGATCCGCACGCGGACCGGTATCTCCGAACGCCGCGTCGTCGACCCCGGAACGTCCACTGTGGACCTCGCGGTCGAGGCGGGCCGCCGGGCGCTGGCCTCGGCCGGGGAGACCACCGCGGACGCCGTCGTGCTCGCGACCTCGACGGCCGACCAGGTGTGCCCGGCCAGCGCGCCGCAGGTCGCGACCAAACTCGGGCTGAACGGCGTCGCCGCGTTCGACGTCAACGCCGTCTGCAGCGGGTTCATCTACGGGCTCGCCACCGGCGCGGGCCTGCTGGCCGCCGGCATCGCGCGCAGCGTCCTGGTGATCGGGGCGGACGTCTTCACCTCGCTCGTCGACCCCGACGACCGCGGGACGGTGCCGATCTTCGGCGACGGTGCGGGCGCCGTCCTGCTGCGTCAGGGCGACGCGGACGAACTCGGCGCGCTGGGCCCGTTCGACCTGCACAGCGAAGGCGAACTCGCGGATCTGCTGTGGGTCGAAGCCGGGGGCGCCAAGAACCGTCATTCGGACGACCCGAGTGACCACTATCTGGTGATGCAGGGCCAGACCGTCTTCCGGCACGCCTGCGCCCGGATGGCCGAGTCCGCGCGCGCGGTCCTGGATTCCGCCGGCTGGGTGGTCGGCGACATCGACCGGTTCATCGGGCATCAGGCCAACATCCGCATTCTGCAGACCTGCGCGAAGCAACTGGGGCTCCCGGCCGACGTCATGTACTCGAACATCGAGAAGGTGGGCAACACCAGCGCGGCGTCGATCCCGATCGCGCTGGCGGACGCCGCCAAGGACGGCTCGCTGCAGCCCGGTCACCGCGTGGTGATGGGCGCCTTCGGAGCCGGTCTGACCTGGGGCTCGACGCTGCTGCGCTGGCCGGACGTCATTCCGGGCTGAGCACGTTCGCTTCCCAGGCGTGCGTCGGTTCCTGTCGGCCACGCAGTTCCAGTTCCGCGTACGGCGCCCAGTGTGACCGCTCGCTCTCCAACGCCGCCTTGATCACCGACTCGCTCGCCAGGATGCGGCCGTCGGCGGATTTCGCGTGCTCGGTCAGCCGCGCGGCCTCGTTCACCGCGTCGCCGATGACGGTGTACTCGAACCGGCTGCTCGTGCCCAGCTGACCGGCGAAGACCCGGCCGCTCGCGACCCCGATGCCGAGGTCGAGTTCGCCGGTTTCGTGGACGGCGTCCCGGATCACCCGCGCGGCCGAAAGCGCCGCCGTCTCCGCGTCCGCGAGCCGGGTCGGGGCGCCGAAGATGCACAACGCGGCGTCACCCTGGAACTTGTTGACCAGGCCGCCGCGAGCCCCGACCGCGTTGACGACGCTGGTGAAGAAGCGGTTCAGCATCTTCACCAGGTCTTCCGGCGGGGTCCGGCCGGCCAACGCCGTCGAATCGACGACGTCGACGAACAGGGCGGTCACCTCGCGTACGTCCCCCGACAGGGAGGCGCCGTATTCGAGTGCGTGCCGGGCGACCTCGTCCCCGACGTGCCTGCCGAACAGGTCCCGCATCCGCTCCTGCTCGCGGAGCCCGGCGGCGAGATCGTTCACCGACGTCTGGAGCAGGCCGATCTCACTGGAGTCGTCGACATCGACCATGATCTCCTTGTTGCCGCGCGCGATCTCGTCGAGCGCGACGCGAAGCCGGTGCAGGGGTGTCGCGACGGCCTTCGCGAGCAGGCCCGTCCCGATCGCGCCGACACCGAGGCCGATCACCGAAAGTGTGATCAGGCTCGCGACGTGGTCACCCTGGCCGAGGTCCGGCGGGGTGGCGACCAGCAGCACGCCGACGAACGGCACCCCGCTCGCCAGCGACCAGGTGACGACCACCCGGGTCAGCACCGTGACCCGCAGCGAGCCCTTCGGCGGCGTGACCTTGAGCGCGATCGTCATCACCGGACGGGCGACCCATTCCGCGGCGAGATAGGTGAGGCCGACCGTGGTCAGTCCGCCGAGCCCGATGACCAGCGCCATCCCCACCGCGTCCATCCACGACCCGAGCACCCACGCGAGCGCGCCGAGCACGATCGTCGCGATCAGCCACAGCGTCCCGCTCACGATCCCCATGTCGAACGGAAGCCGCAGCGCCCGCGTGGCCTCGGCCCGCGTCGGCGGGCGGCCGAACACGAACCAGACCGCCGTACGCCGCTGCAGCCACGCCGTCCACAACGTGCCGACCACCAGCGACAGCGCGACGATCCCGGCCGCGGTGACCGACAGGATCCAGCCCCGCTCGCCGACTTCGCTCGGCAGTCCCTGCAAGAGCAGCAGCAGAGCCACGACACCGGCACCGCACACACTGGAACCGATGCCGAGCGCGGCGAACCCCAGACTGGTCCTGAGCACCAGCCGGAACCGCCTCGACATCGTCTTCCCGCGCACCCGGTGATCGTATGACCTCCGGTGGAAAACGGTTGGCCAGCGCTCGGGGCCGGTGGCTACCTTGCACAAATGGAATCGCTGGGACAGGACGAGATCAGGGCGTCCTTCGTGAACTGCACGCGTGGCGAGGCCAAGGGGGTCACGCTGCCCGCCCGGCCGGACGAGATCCCTTGGGACAAACTGGAATTCCTCGGCTGGCGCGACCCGAAGGCCGCGGCCCGCGCGTACCTCGTGCTGCCGTATCAAGGGGAAACCGTCGGACTGTCCCTTCGGGCCGCGCCCCGGCCGAAGGGCCGCGTCCTGCTGAGCAACATGTGCGGCCTGTGCACCACGACACATCCGCTGTCCGACATCGCCCTGTTCTCCGGCCGCCGCGCCGGGAAACTCGGCCGCGAGGGGAACACGCTCGGCGTCTACGCGTGCTCGAACCTTTCGTGCAGCCGCTACATCCGCGGCGAACTGAAGCCGGACGTGCCGCAGCCGGCGGAGACGCTTTCCCTGGAAGAACGCGTCTCCCGGCTGGAGGACAAACTGCACCGCTTCGTGGAACGGGTCCTCGAATCCCGCTGATCGCCGCTCTCGAGAACCCCTTGGCTCAGCGCGGTTCGCCGGGGAGCCGGGTGTTGCGAAAGCCACTTTCGCAACCTTCAACGTTGCGAAAGTGGCTTTCGCAACATCTCCCGTGGGCGCCCAGCGGCGCCCGAATCACTCACGAGGTCCGAACCGGAACCGCAGGATCCGCCCCATCTTCTTGAACGCCGGGAAAAGTCCCGCGACCCACAACTGCGCCCGCATCGACCCCGAAAGCCGGTCCTTCACCTCGGGCGTCGCGTAGTCGGTCGAGTCCAGTTTCGAAACCAGCGTCAACCCAAGGCGCTCCAGCTCGGAGATCTCGTCGATACCCCAGTACAACGTCGCTCCGGCCTTGCGCACCACGGGATTCAGCTTCTGCAGCTTGATCCCCAGCCGGCTGAACGTGTCGAAGACCATCTCCCCGCCCTGGGGGAAATGCGCGATCAGCCGCCGCAGCAATTCCTCGCCTTCGGATGGCCGCAGGTACATCGTCAGTCCCTCGGCGATCACCAGACCCGGCTTGCCGGAAGGGATCTCGTCGATCCAGGCGAAGTCCGTCACCGAAGAGCCGATGGTCCGGTAGCCGTCGCGCGCGGGGTAGATCCGGGCGCGCAGGTCGACGACTTCGGGATAGTCGACGTCGAACCACCGCACCGAAGGCGGCGGGTCGACGCGGTACACGCGACTGTCCATTCCACAGCCGAGTTGCACGACGGTCGCGTCCGGATGTTCCCGGAGGAATGCCGCGGCCCACTCGTCCATCGGTTTCGCCCTCAGCGCGACGGTGAGTCCGAGTTGCTCGTCGACGCCGAGCGAGGCGAAGTCGTAGTCGATCTGCTTCACGGCTTCGTCTGCGGCCTTGTCGCCGAGGATCGGCCGGTCACTGCGGGCGTCGAGAGCACGCCCGTACAGCGTGGCCAGCATCGTCGCCTTCTCTTCGGTGAACCGGACCTTCTCCACCGCACACCCCCATCAGAAGTTTCACAATCTTCTGAAAATAATACGCCCGACGACGCCAGGACGCCATCAAGGAAGCGTCAATCCCGCGCGGTGTAGTCGTGAACGTAGGTCTTGGCGTCCAGCAGATGCTTCCGGGTGATCTCCCGGGCGGCCGCCGCGTCCGAACGGCGGATCGCTTCGAGGATCGCGCGGTGCTCGTCGATCGCCTTCCGAATCTGCCCCGGAAGCCGCAACGCCGCCCGCCGCTCCTCGCCGACCAGCGAGAGCACCGAACGCAGCAGATCGGTGACGTCGTCGTTGCCCGCGTTGCCGGCGATCACCCGGTGGAATTCCGCGTCGGCCGCGATCACGCGCAGCATGTCGCCGTCGGCCGCGGCCTGGTCCATCTCGTCGACGGTGCTCTCCAGCCGCGCGAGCACCCGCGGCGTGTGGTCGACCGCGAGCCGCTCGGCCAGCGTCGGCTCGACCGTGGTCCGCAGGTCGAACAGCTTCTCGACCAGTTGCTCGTGTTCGGCGAACCAGCCGCGCAGCGGCCGCTCCTCGATGTCCTCGCGGACATACGTGCCCGAACCCGGCCGCACCTGCACGTAACCGATGGAATCCAGCACCCGCAACGCCTGCCGCAGTGAACCGCGGCTGATCCCGAGCTGCTCGCACAGTGCCCGTTCGGCGGGCAGCCTCGACCCGGCGGGGAGCCTGCCCGAATCGATCATCGTGCGCAGATGATCGACGGTCGCACTCCACACCTGCTCGCGCTCGTCGTCGGCCACGGCCCCATCCTCGCAGGTTCGGCGAACCGCCCGGGATTGTCGGTGACCGGTGTCATCATCGAGCCATGACTGGGGTGGCAGGACTGATCAAGGCATGGGTGCACGGCTGGGCGCTTTCCCGCGGGGTCGGGATCCCGGTGGCTGAACCGGACGGCTACCGGCTCGACGTCGGGCGTCCGGGGCATCGAGTGAGATATGTACTGGCCGACAGCAAAGCCGCCGAGGGGCGGGCACGCGCGCTCACGGAGCCCGGCACCTGGCTGAAGGTGAGCGGTCCGCGTGAAGAGGTGGCGGTGCCGTCGAACTGGACGGTCGGCCCGCCGGAGTACCTGATGAGCGCCCCGCTCGCGGTGCGGCCCGCCCTGGCCGCGCCCGAGCCGTACCGGGCGGAACTGGTCGGCGACGGTGTCGTCACCGACGTCGTGGTCCGCGCGCCCGACGGTTCCCGCGCGGCCACCGGCCGGGTCGCGATCGCCGGGGGTACGGCGGTGGTGGACCAGGTCGTGACGGAGCCCGAGCACCAACGGCGTGGGCTGGGCCGGTTCGTCATGCGCCGGCTCGACGAGGTGGCGGTCGCCGCCGGGGCGGAGCGAGCGGTCCTGGTCGCGACGGAGGAAGGACGGGCGCTGTACCTGGCGCTCGGCTGGACGGTGGCCTCGGAGATCACCGCGGCCCATTTGCCGGAGGAGAGCCGATGACGGCGGTGTTCAAGGACATCTGTCTCGACGCGAACGACCACCAGGCCCTCGCCGACTGGTGGTGCGCCGCGATGGGTTACGTCCGCCGTCACCGCGAGGAGCGGCCGGTGGAGTGGCCGGTCGCGATCGAGGATCCGGCCGGGCGTGGCCCGCTGATCTGGATCAACCCGGTGCCGGAAGTGAAGACGGTGAAGAACCGCATGCACCTCGACGTCTTCGGCTCGACGGCCGAGCTGGTCGCCGCCGGGGCGAAGCTCGTGCGAGCCAAGGACGACGAGATCGAGTGGGACCTTCTCGAAGACCCCGAAGGCAACGAGTTCTGTGTGTTCGCACCGAACGGGACATAACGGGCTGCCTCGAATGTTCGACTAGACACATCCACATCGCGAAAGGAGGTAACGGTGCTTATGGTGCGCAGGTGAGCGCTTTATGACGTGGTGGCACGCGGTGCTGATCTTCATCGCCGGGCTCTGGGCGGGCACCATCAACACGGTCGTCGGGTCGGGCACGCTGGTGACCTTCCCGGTCCTGGTCGCGCTCGGCTACTCGCCGCTGACGGCGACGACGTCCAACGCGATCGGCCTGGCCCCGGGCACGGTCAGCGGGGCGATCGGCTATCGCCAGGAACTCAAGGGCTACTGGCCCGAGGTCGTCAAACTCGCCGTGGCGTCGTTCTTCGGCGCGATCTGCGGGACGATCCTGCTGCTGTCACTGCCGAAGGACGCCTTCGAGACCGTCGTGCCCGCGCTGGTCGGTCTCGCGGTGGTGCTCGTGATCGTCCAGCCGCGCGTGGCCGCCTGGGTCGCGAAACGCCGCGAGGAGAACGGAACGGTCCACAAGATCGGTCCGCTGCTACTGTTCCTGATCTTCCTGATCGGCATCTACGGCGGATACTTCACGGCCGCGCAGGGCGTGATGATGGTGGCCGTGATGGGGATGCTGATGTCCGAGTCGCTGCAGCGGCTCAACGGCGTCAAGAACGCGCTCTCCGCCGTCGTCAACATCGTCGCCGGCGCGATCTACGCCTTCATCGCGCCGGTCAGCTGGCCCGTGGTCGCGCTGCTCGCGGTCGGGTCGACGATCGGCGGCCAGATCGGTGCCAAGATCGGCCGCAAGCTCTCGCCGAAGGTGCTGCGCGGCGTGATCGTCGTGGTCGGTCTCGCCGCGATGGTGCAGCTGCTGCTCAAGTAGAAAGCCCGCGCTCCGTGCGAAGCGCAGCGCGGGCCGTCCGAAACCGTTGTCAGCGCGGGAAATCCCCGGCGGCTTCGAGGAAGAGGTCGTTCTCCTCGGGTGTCCCGATGGTCACTCGGGCACCTTCGCCGGCGAACGGGCGCACGATCAGCTTCCGCTCCAGCGCGTGTTCCGCGAACGCCGTCGTCTTCTCGCCCAGCGGCAGCCAGACGAAGTTCGCCTGCGTCTCCGGAACCTCGTAACCCTTGGCCACCAAGGCATCCCGCACGCGGGTGCGCTCCGAGACGATCTCCTTGCAGCGCTCCAGCAGTTCGCCGGCCGCGTCGAGGGACGCGATGGCCGCCACCTGGGCGAGCATGTTAACCGAGAACGCGACGTACACCTGCTTCAGCGCGACGGTGATCGCTTCCGGCGCCACCGCGTAACCCACGCGGAGACCGGCGAGGCCGTAGGCCTTCGAGAACGTCCGAAGCACCGCGACGTTGTCCCTGCCGCGCGCCAGTTCGACGCCGTCCGGAACGTCGGCGTCGGTCACGAACTCCTTGTACGCCTCGTCGAGCACGACGAGCACGCCCGCGGGCACGGCGTCGAGGAAACGCTCCAGCTCCGCGCGGCGCAGCACCGTTCCGGTCGGGTTGTTGGGGTTGCACACGAAGACCAGTCGCGTCTTCGGCGTGATCGCGGCGAGCATCGCGTCCAGGTCCAGACCGTGCCCGTCCGTCAGCGGCACCTTCACGCTGACGGCGTTCGCGACCTGCGTGACGATCGGGTACGCCTCGAACGAACGCCACGGGAAGACGACCTCGTCACCCGGTCCGCACAGGGCCTGGATCATTTGCTGGCAAAGGGAAACCGAGCCGCAGCCGATGGCGATCCGCTCGGTGGGCTCGCCCAGTTCGCGGGCCAGCCGCTCGACGAGCGCGGACGCCGTGATGTCCGGGTACCGGTTGATACCCTGCGCCGCCTCGACTATGGCCTGCGCCACACTCGGCAGCGGTCCACCGGGAACCTCGTTGCTCGCAAGCTTGATCGCACCCTGGATTGTCCGGCCAGGGACGTACTTCGGCAACGATTCGAGATCCGCACGCGGCGAAACAGGGGACATCTTCGGCGCTCCTACGTCTGGGGGACGGCTCCGACACCGTATCCTCCCGCGCAACGGCAAGCCCCGAATATTTACCTAAGAGTGGTCTGATGGAGGAATGACCCTGACGACCACCGTGGAACACCAGCATGCGGACGGCCACACGCTGCGCTTGACCTTCGCCGAACCGGAAGGCGTCGTCCGCGGCGGGTTGGTGGTGTTGCACGAGGAGACCGAAGAGGTCGAGGAGGGCTTGAGCCTTCTTCTGGCAGGGCTCGCGGGCGAAGGCTGGCTCACCGTCACGCCGCATCTCGATCGCGACGACCTCACTCAGGAAGACGTGCTCGAAGCGACCGACGCGACGCTCGCGTGGCTGTCCGAGCGCGGGGTCCAGGCGGATCTCATCGGCGTCGTCGGCTTCGATCTCGGTGGGACGGCGGCGTTGGTCGTCGCGTCGAACCGCAGGCTGGGCGCCGCGGTGAGCGTCGGCGGTCAGGGTGTCGCCGAACTTCCGGTCCTCGTCGAGATCGCGGGACGGCTGACCAGTCCGTGGCTCGGCATGTACGGCGACGCGGGTGACGAGGCCGGAGGTGCCGAAGTCGAGCAGTTGCGTGACGCGGCGGCGTCGGCGAAGGTCGCGACGGACGTCGTCCGCTATCCGGGTGCCAACCACCGCTTCGACGCCGACCCGGACGCCGCCGCCGAGGCTTGGCAGCGCACGTTGAATTGGTTCGACGCCCACCTGCGATGACTCCATTCGCGCTAACATTCCCCTGAGATGTGACAGGGGAGGGTCGAATGGCACAGTCACCCAAGGTACCCGTGACGCCACAAGCCGCTTTCGGAGCTTCGGCGCCGGCCTTGGCTCCCGTGGCGGGCAAGATCCGGGACACCAAGGCCGACGCCAAGAAAGGCACCGTCAAGGTCACCGAGGACGCGGCCAAGAAACTCGTCGACGCGCTGCTCAAAGCGCGCCAAGAGCTGAACGCGCTGATCAAGGACTCGACGGAGTTCAAGGCGCCCTTGAAACTGGGCGACAACTTCGTCGGGCACACGATGAGCGAACGTTTCCGGGCCACCGCGACCGACGGGACCGAAGCGGCCCTGCCCGTTCTCAACGACTTCGCCAAGGTGCTCAAGGACTTCCAGCTCACCGTGATGGCGGCCCGGAAGATGTACGTCGCCGCGGACGAGGAAGGCCAGGAACAGCTCGAACGGGTCGCCCGCCGCTTCGACATGCAGGACATCGTCGAAGGTCAGCGGAAGGACGAGAGCTGATGCGCGTCCTGCCCTCGCCGTGGCCGCCGCGGGAGCCCGAACCACAACCGGGGCCCGATCACCTCAAGGCCGACATCGACTGGATGAGCTACCCGCACCGCGAGCTCTACGACATGGTGCACAACGAGCTGGACCTGGCGGGCGCGGAAGCCGTCGCCGCGCAGTGGACCAAGATCAGCGGCTTCCTCGACAGGGTCGGTTCCGAACTCCGGGCCGCCCTCGCCGCCACAGCCGACGGCTGGACCGGCGAAGGTGCCGACAGGGCCCGTGACGCCGCGGTCAAACTCGTCGATTGGGCGGGCGAGACCGGCTGGCGCGCGGAAAACGTCGCGAACTGCGTACGCCGCCAGACGGATATCGCCGAAACCGCGCGGCGCACCATGCCCGAGCCTCCGGGAGTCGCTCCGCGTCCCAAGGAGCCGGCGCCGCCGAAACGCCGTCCGATCCCGGTCTCCGATTCGACGCAGGCGATGTCCGCGTCGCCGGCCCCGTCGTCGTCCGGCTTCGCCGCGGCCGGGCGGATCGTCGCCGAGCCCACCGACGAGATCTCGCAGGACCTGCACCGCCAGGCCGCCGACGTGATGAAGCGGATGCAGCAGAACTCCGGCGAGGTCTACGAGAACGTCCCGCGCTTCACCTCCTACGGCAAGCAGCCGCAGATCCTCAAGACGCCCGAAGAGCCCGAACCCGAACCGAAACCCGAGCCCAGGCCGGAACCGGAGACGCCGCCGGACGACTCGACGCGCAGCAGCGGCGCCGAAGACGTCGCGCCGGTCCCGGTGCGGGAGCAGGTCGACGCGCCGCGTTCCCCCGGGGCGAGCAGCGGCGCCGTCGTGCCGCCGTCCGGTCCGCCCGGAACCTACGGCGGCACCCAGGAACAGCTCGGCCAGGGCGGCCGTTCCGGCGTCGGTGGCTTCGGGCCGTCGGGGCAACCCGGCCAGGGCGCCGGTGCCGGTTCGCGGGCCGCGGCCGCGGGTATGGGCGGATTCGGCGGGATGCCGATGGGAATGGCCCCTCAGCAGGGCAAACAGGACGAGGGAGACCACAAGTCGCCGGACTATCTCGTCGAGGATTCCGACGTCTGGGGGCTGAGCGGGTACGTGACCCCGCCGGTCATCGGCGAAGATCCGCGAGGTGGCCGCTGATGGACTGGATCCGTCTGCACATCGGCGAGCTGTTCCTGCTGTGGTCGGCGCACGGGCGCGACGAACTGCCCGCGGTACTGGAGGTGCCGCACGTCGGGCGGACGCCGGAGTTCCGGGCCGAACTGGCCGCCACGGCGAGCCGCACGCTCTCCGAACGCGGCCTCGGCACCATCGAAGCTCCTTCGCCCGAACTCGTGCGGCTTCTGCACACCCTCGCGAACAGTGAACTGACGCTGGACCTGCGGCTCGACGGCGACCCGTCGTACCGCGCCGTCGGCTGCGTATCCGATCGCGGCGCGGTCGCGATCGGCGTCGCCGGCACCGACGTCGAGATGTCGGCGCTGCGGGAGCCGCTCGTCGCCGCGACCCTGCTGCAGGCGTTGCCGCCGTGCGAGCAGGGGCGGGGCCTCTCGGTCAACCTGCGCGTCGACGACTACACGTCGGCGTGCGAAGCGGGGGAGCGCGGCGGGCAGCCGGCGTTCTCCGACGTCCTGCGCGACGCCGGACTGCGCGAACCCGAGGTCATCGTGATGGTGCGGATCGCGACGCAGCGGATCGGCAGCGGGCGGCTCGGCGCGACCAGGAAGTCGTGGGAGGGCCGCTGGGAGCGCGGCGAAGGCACGCTGACCTGGGTGGACACCCCCGACGGGCGCTACGGGCTTCGTCGCGACAGGGGCTGGCTGACGATCACCCCGCTCGACGCGGGGCGGCTGAAGACGATGGCGTACGAGCTGTTCACAGGGGCTCGCTAGATCGGTTAACGAGGGTTAACATCGCGGGGTGACGCACACCGCCGACGCCCCGGAAGTGCTCTGGCGCCCTGAGCCGAGCCGCCTGCCCGACACCAAGATCGACGCGTTCCGCCAATGGCTGCGCACCGAGCGCGGAGTCGAGGTCGACGACTACAACGCGCTGTGGGAATTCTCCGTGCGACGCGGGGCCGAGTTCTGGTCCGCCGTCGCCGAGTTCCTCGGCCTGCGCTGGCATGACCAGCCCGGTGAGGTGCTCACCGGCGAGATGCCGAACGCGCAGTGGTTCGCCGGCGGCACACTGAACTACGCCGAGCACTCGCTCATGCCCGGTGTCGCGGGCGCCGCGAAGGCCGACGATGAGGTCGCCGTGATCTTCCATCGCGAAGACGGCCTCTCGACGCAGCTGACCTTCGGCGCCTTGCGGTCCGCCGTCGCCTCCGCGCGGGAAGGGCTGCGGAAGCTCGGAGTGTCCAAAGGGGACAGGGTCGTCGCGCTCGCGCCGAACTGCCCGCAGACGCTGATCGCCTTCCTCGCCACCGCCAGCCTCGGCGCCGTGTGGTCGTCGTGCTCGCCGGACTTCGGGGTCCGCGCGGTCAGCGACCGGTTCACGCAGATCGAGCCGAAGGTGCTGATCGCCGTCAACGGCTACGTCTACAATGGACGGTGGTTCGACAGTCGTTCGACGGTGAACTCGTTGCGGGACGAGATCTCCACGCTCGAAGCGACCGTCCTCATCGACTACGCGGGCGGACGGCTCGACGGCACGCTGGACTGGGACACCCTGCTCGCCGACAACGCCGGCGCGGAACTGGCCTTCGAGCCGGTCGAATTCGGTCACCCGCTGTGGGTCCTGTACTCCTCGGGGACCACCGGCCTGCCGAAGGGCATCGTCCACGGGCACGGCGGGATCACCCTCGAACACCTCAAAGCCCTTGCCCTGCAAAGCGATCTGGGCCCCGGTGACCGGTTCTTCTGGTTCACCACCACCGGCTGGATGATGTGGAACTTCCTCATCTCGGGCCTGCTGACGGGCACCACGATCGTGCTTTTCGACGGCAGCCCCGGCAGCCCCGACCTCAACGTGTTGTGGCATCTGGCCGAACAGCACCGCGTCACCTACTTCGGCACGTCGGCGCCGTACATCCAGAGCTGCCTCAAGGCCGGGATCAAACCGGCGGAGCGCTACGACCTCACCGCGTTGCGCGCCTTGGGTTCCACCGGCGCGCCACTGAGCGTCGAAGGTTTCCGGTGGATCGTCGACGAGGTCGGCAAACGCGTCCAGATCTGCTCGGTGTCCGGCGGCACGGACCTGTGCGCGGCGTTCGTCGCTTCGGCCCCGGACGTCCCGGTGTGGCTGGGCGAGCTTTCGGTCCGCTCGCTCGGCGCCGCCGTCGCCGCCTTCGACGAGGACGGGAAGCCGGTGGTGGAGACGGTCGGCGAACTGGTGATCACCGAGCCGATGCCGTCGATGCCGGTGTTCTTCTGGAACGACCCGGACGGCTCGCGGCTGCGTGAGGCGTACTTCGAGATGTACCCGGGGATCTGGCGGCACGGGGACTGGATCCGGATCACCGGACGCGGCTCCGCGGTCATCTACGGGCGCAGCGACTCGACGCTGAACCGCGGCGGCGTCCGGATGGGCACGGCCGAGTTCTACCGGGTCGTCGAGGCTTTCGACCAGGTCGCGGACTCGCTGGTGATCGACACGTCGGCGGCCGGAAACGAGGACGGGCAGCTGCTCTGCTTCCTGGTCCTGACCGACGGTGTCACGCTCGACGAGGTCGAGCCGGCGCTGCGCAAGGAGCTGCGAGGCGCCCTTTCGCCGCGGCACGTCCCGGACCGGTTCGTCCAGGTGACCGAGGTACCTCGCACGCTCAACGGCAAGAAATGCGAGGTTCCGGTCAAGAAGATCCTTTCGGGTGTTTCACCTGACCGCGCCGTCAGCCGGGATGCGCTGCTGAACCCCGATGCCCTTGTACCGTTCGTAGAGCTGGCAAGGAGCTGACGGGGGCGGAACTTGGCGGGCGCTTGGCGGGTGGCAGGGACCACCTCGGTCGCCGTGGTCACCTGGGTGACGCGGCTGGCCGGACTGCTGGCCTTGGTCTCGGTGCTGGTCCCGGCCGGGCGGCGCACCCTCCGCGGGCGCGTCGCCGAATGGCTGGAACTGCCGCACGAGGCCACGGTCGGCGCGGCGACGGTCGCGCTGGTGACCGGGGTCCTGCTGGTACTGCTCGCCACCGGCCTCAAACGACGGAAGCGACGGGCCTGGCAGCTCGCGGTCGCCGCCGCGGTCCTGCTGACCGTGTCGCACCTCGGACTCCGGCACGCCCTGGGCACCGGGCTCGTGTCGCTGGCGCTGCTGATCGCGCTGATCGCGACCCGGCGGTACTTCGTCGCGCTCCCCGACCCGGTGACCGGCCGATGGCGCGCCGTGCGGGTCTTCCTGCAGCTGGTGTCGGCCGGGGTCGCGATCAACTTCGTGCTGCTGTCGGTCGCGCGGGCGCTGGATCCCCTGAGCGTGGGCGACCGGCTCGCACAGGCGGCACTGGCCCTCGTCGGCGTCAGCGGCCCGGCGGTGTTCCACGCGCTCTGGCTGGAGGACCTGTCGGCGGCCGTCGGCGTGCTGTTCGGAATCAGCGCGGTGCTCCTGGCGGCGTACTTCCTCCTCCGCTCGGCGGAACCCGCGCCCGAGCTGTCCGACGACGAGATCGAGCGGCTCAAGGCGCTACTGGACGACCGGGACTCGCTGGGGTACTTCGCCCTGCGCCGGGACAAGTTCGCCGTCTTCTCGAAGTCGGGGAAGGCCGCGGTGACCTATCGCGTGATCGCCGGTGTCGCGCTGTGCTCGGCGGATCCCCTGGGTGACCCGGAAGCATGGCCCGGCGCGATCGAGGAGTACCTGGAGGTGTGCCGGCGCTACGCCTGGACCCCCGCGACCATGGGCTGTTCGGAACTGGGCGCAACCGTCTGGGCGCGCTTCGGCCTCGAAGTCCTCGAGATCGGCGACGAGGCCGTCGTGGACACGGAGACCTTCACCCTCGAAGGCCGCGTCATGCGGGGAGTCCGCCAAGCCGTCTCACGCACGAAGCGTGCCGGCTACACCGCCCGCGTCCGCAAAGCCGAAGACATCCCTGAGGCGGAACTCGGCGAACTCCGCGCCCTCGCCGCCACCTGGCGCGGCACCGACACCGAACGCGGCTTCTCGATGGCCCTCGGCCGCATGGGCGACCCAGGCTCGGTCCTGGTGACCGCCGAGCACGACGGGATCACCCGCGGCGTCCTCCAGTTCGTCCCCTGGGGCGAAAAGGGCCTCTCGCTCGACGTCATGCGCCGCGACCGGGCCGCCGACAACGGCGTCAACGAGCTGATGATCTCCGACCTTCTCCAGTCTGGGGCGGCCCAGCACGTCTCCCTGAACTTCGCCGCCTTCCGCGCCGTCCTGGAACAAGGCCAACGCATCGGCGCCGGCCCCGTCGCCCGCCTGTCCGCCCGAACGCTGAGATTCGTGTCACGTTGGATCCAGATCGAGACCCTCTACCGCTTCAACGCGAAGTTCCAACCCCGCTGGGTTCCTCGCTACTTGGCGTACCCGGCGGCCCGCGACCTACCCCGCGTCGGCATCGCCGTCTTCGAAGCCGAAGGACTTGGTGGACGCTCTCCGCTGCTGCTCAGAGCGTTGCAACGGATCTAAGGGGGGTCCCTTTCGCGGGGGTTCACGGGGTGTGTAACCTATCTGGGCAGTGGTCGTTCGACCTGGGAGGCTTCGCCTAGTCTGGTCTATGGCGCCGCACTGCTAATGCGGTTGGGGGTAACCCCCCCTCCCGGGTTCAAATCCCGGAGCCTCCGCTGGTGCCTGTTCCGGCAGGTGCTAGATTGATAACTGAACAAGCGCCCGTAGCTCAGCTGGATAGAGCATCTGACTACGGATCAGAAGGTCAGGGGTTCGAATCCCTTCGGGCGCACGTCTGGTTGAGACAGCACTGAAGCCCTCCCGTTCGCGGGAGGGCTTCTTTGTGTCCTGTGTGGACTTTGGGCCCTGGTTGAAGCCTTCGGCTATTCGTTCTCGTTGAACAGTGTTCTGGGTTACGCTGGAGTACTTCCAATGGTCGAGGGGCGCGATGGGGACTGTGGCGGAAGCAAGACGACTTTCTTCGTTCGATGTCTGTTCCGGTGCGGGTGGGCTTGCGCTCGGTCTGGAACAAGCGGGCTTCGATCCCGTTCTGTTGTTGGACAATCGCGATGTGGCGTGCCGCACGCTGCGAGCGAATCGTCCTGGATGGAACATTCTCGAACTCGATCTTCTCGAGTTCGTTCCAGAGGAACACCAGCAGGTCTACGACGTCGATTTGCTGTCCGCTGGCCTGCCGCGAGTGAAGGCCTCGGCGACGGTCAACAGGACCCGTGGCAGTGATATCGAGCTCGAACTGCTCAAAGCGACAATCATGCTGATGCACGGGGTGCAGCCGCGTGCTTTGTTGGTCGAGAACGTTCCGGACCTCGTAACCAAAGACACCTACAGCGCGGTGCGAGAGTTCGTCGGCCTGGAGCTGGACCACCTCGGCTATCGGTACAAATGGTTCGTGGTCAACGCGGCCGACCATGGCGTGCCTCAGAACCGTGAGCAGGGCGTCCTGGTCGCGCTCAAAGGTGATGCCATGGATGCCTTCGAGGAACCCGAACCGAGCCTGGAACCACCGGTGACGGTGGGTGAAGCGCTCGAGGAGTCGATGAAGGCGCGCGGGTGGGCCCAGGCGAGCAATTGGGCCCGGCAGGCGAACAAACTGGCGCCGACCTTGGTGGGCGGATCCTGGGACCGAGGAGGTCCGGATCTCGGGCCAACCGGATCGAAGCGGGCGTGGGTCAAGATGGATGTGGACGGGGCCACCGTCGCGAACGAGGTGCCTGGGCCAGACTTCGTGTGGAACCCGGATCTCGGCCGGGACGGCCTGGTGAAGCTGACCGTCGAGCAGGCCGCACGCTTGCAGGGATTTCCCCCGGACTGGCGGTTCGAAGGCAAGAAAACCGTTCGCTATCGCCAGGTCGGCCACGCCTCGCCGCCACCCGTCGCCCACGCGTTGGGATGCGTCATCCGTTCCGCGCTGACACACGGCGGAGCCTGATGATTTCGACGTCGTCCACGAGTTAAACTTCCACCTCATGACCCCTGTGCAGCCGCAGCTGTTCACGACTGCGCAGATCCAGATGGTGGACCTGTTCGCGGGGCCCGGCGGACTGGACGTCGCCGCACACTGGTTGGGCGTTCACGTCGATGGCATCGAGTGGGACGAGAGCGCCTGCGAGACCAGGCGCGCCGCCGGTCTCGGTACCAAGCAAGCCGATGTCCGGGAGTTCGGCCCCAAAGACTTCCCGGATGCCACCGTGCTCTCGGGCGGCCCGCCGTGTCAGACGTACACGGTCGCGGGTAACGGTGAAGGTCGGGAAGCGCTGACTCGGGTACTCGAGTTCCTGGAGCGAATGGCCGACGGCGATGACGTCCAACCAGAGCTCAAAAAGCTTCATCACAACGGCGATGAACGCACCGGCCTGGTGCTGGAGCCGTTACGCTGGGTGTTGGACGCGCTCGAGCACGAGATGCCCTATGAGGCCATCGTGTTGGAGCAGGTGCCTGCCGTCCTTCCTGTCTGGGAGGCTTACGCGGCTGTGCTGAAAAAGCGTGGTTACAGCGTTGCGTGCGGCATCTTGCACACCGAGGAGTTCGGTGTGCCGCAGACCCGACGGCGCGCGATCCTCATCGCGCGCCGCAACGGCGAAGCCTCATTGCCGACGCCGACGCATCGTCGGTACCACAAGGGTAAGGACCGTTCCGAGGGCGCAGCCGCCCTCAAGCCGTGGGTCACGATGGCCGATGCTTTGCGTGAGAGGAACGAGCCGTTCGAAGTGGTGTCGAACTACGGCACCGGTGGCAATCCCAAGTTGCGGGGCAGGCGCAGGTCGGACGAACCTTCCGCGACGGTGACCGGCAAGATCTCACGAAATCGGCTGTATTCGTCTGTTTCACCCAAGCGCGAGCTCGTCCGACTGACGAAAGAGGAAGCCGGGCTGCTGCAGACCTTTCCCATCGATTACCCCTGGTCCGGCAAGGAGATCGCGCAGCAGGTCGGGAATGCGATTCCGCCGCGTCTGGCAGCCCACGTGCTCGCCGCGGCCTTGGGTCGCAAGTTCGAAGCCGAGGACCTCGACTCGGTTGTCGCCGCGAACTGGGACTCGGGAATTTACGACACGCCTCTGCTGCCCTCGACGCCTCTCAAGACTCCGTCCGAAGAGGTTACTGCTCCTGAGGAGCAGCAACCTTCTTCCGAAGTCGCATAGGCGCTTCTTCGAGCAGTTGTTTGAACAGCGGCACCAAGGCAATGACCGCGTCCTCGCGGACTTCGCCGTCGTCAGGGCCGTCGGGAAGCCGGTCCCAGTGCACGGGGGCCATGCCTGCGGCCTCGGCGATCCAGTCGTGCACCGCGTCGTGATCCACCGGTTCGTCCGGAGCCAGTACGTCGTACATCAGAGTGCTGCCCGCCGCGTTCACCGCTGAGGACAAGGCGTTGACCCGGTCGCCCAGACGGGAAACGTTCGACCGTCTCAGCTCCTCGAGCACGCGGATGACCGCGATCGCGGTCGGGCGGTGGTCGATCACGTCCAGGCGCATCGTCGTGTTCAGGACGTCCTGGACGCTGCACGCGACTTCCACCGGGCCGTAGTCGTCCCCGTTGCGGAACAGCTCGGCCGCCCACCACAAACGGGCAAAGGCTTGTGTGTAGTGCGGGCCGCTGAACCGGGAAGTAGCCGTGATCTCGGTGCCCTTGTGGCGCCAGACCACGTAGTCTGGCGCTGCGATCATGGCGAGGTAGTTCCAAAGGCGACCGTCGGCTGCTTCGGCCCGGGTCATCCGCAGTGTGGCATGCAGCCGCGGAGCCAACCAGCCGTCGGCATCCGTGGGCCGCTCTTCGAAGCGTTCCATCGCGACGTCGAGCAACTCCCTTACCGGCGCGATCCTCCACCGTGCTTCGGACGACGGAAGTGGACTTGACGCCTTGCGGAGAGCGACGAGCGGCGGTTTCTCCTGCCCTGACTGCATGCCGCGGGTGAGGAACTTGGTGACCGCCGCGTCGGGAAGCAGCTCGAGTTCAGGAGGGAGGTCGACACCGGTCTCACGACTCATCGGCCACCGCCTCCGACTGCCGCTGGACAGAGCGCACGGCGTTGGTGAGCTTCTTGGTGATCTGACTGCGCCTGCCTGCCGCATGCTGAACGCTCGTCTGCAGTTCGGACCAACCGAACCCCTTGGTGCGACGCTCGTTGATGTCGTAGAGCGCGTCCGTCAGCTGCCGTCCTGGCAGTACGTCCGGCAACATCATCCGCACCACGGCCTCTCGCCAGCCGGCAGGCATTTGCGGCGTTCCGTCCTCGTCGATGTCCAGATCACTGATTGCCGTGTGGAACATGGCGGTCCATGCGTCCTGGGCGATCTGGCTTGCGGTCAGTTCACGCAACATCTTCTCGTCCGCACCGCCGCCCGCGCCGTGAAGGGCGTCGACCAGACCTTCCACCGCGCCGGTGTTCAGATAGACAGTCGGGATGTCACCCGAGGTTTCGATGATCCACGGGGACTCCTTGAACGGGCGCAACCACTCGTAGGGTCCTTCGCGGAAGTCGATCTCGACGATCTCGATGTCGCGCTGCCGCACCGGAGTGGAGACCTTCAGATCGACGAACCAGGGCTTTTCCGAGGTGCCGATGAAACGGCCGGTCACGTCGTCGAGGCCGGCGACAACCGTCAGGGCGAGAGAGGCACGGTTGAGGTGACGGGCGCGGGCAAGGTCGATGCTTCCGTGCCAGCTGCCGTCACGGGCACGGGTCAGACGCGTTGTCGACCGGGCATTGGTGGCTTTTTCGGTGAGTACCGCCAGGCACACCGGATCGACCCAAGGGCCTTCGGAGAGTTCGTCTTCGGGCAGCTTGGCCGCGAGGTGCAGAGTCGCGATCTCCCACTTTTCCCGACCGGTCTGATGCAACGCGACCGTCTGCTCGATCTTGGACACGTGCGAGTACGGCAACGCCGTACCGTCCACACTCACCGCGGTCACGTCGAGGCTCACGTCGCCGAAGAGCGTCGGGTAAGGGAACGCGGCCTTCATACGGCACCCCCGCGTGCCTTCTGGACGTCCACGACAAGCCTGGAGAAACGACCTCGAACAGGATGACTCGTCGGATCCGTGACTCCGATGAACGAAGCCGACCGCACTCCAGGCGGAATTATCAGGTTGCCGTTCTCCACGTCACAGTTCTCCGCCGCGGTGAGAAGACTCCAGTCCACGGCCGGACGGCCGCCGGACCTGACGTCGAACTTGGCGACCGGAGTCAGCAACCACGGATCTTCCGCGTTGGGCAGCTTGATATCGACGCTGACATGCCAGGCGCCGGTGTCGTCCAGCTGTGCGTTGATGCTGCGGACCGTGGGCACACCTTGTGCCCGTCTGCTTCCGGCGGCGCCAGCGCTGTCGAGTTTCAGTAACTCCTTTAGCACAGTCGGGCCTCCGCGTCGACTGATCTCCCGACGACCGACAAGCTCCCGTACCGCTCGGTCGATCTCGTCGTGGAACTCTTTGATCCGAGTCAACGCCCCTCTCTGGTACAGGGAGGTCAGCTCTTCCGTACGGTCCCACTTGTGATGTTCGGGAGGCTCGGACGCACGGAGGAACTGCTCGGCAAGGTCGACGTCTTCACCTTCGTTCTCGGTGGCGTGGCCGGCGAGAAGGACAGCTTGAAAGGCGTCCGTGCCCAGCGGAAGATCACGAGGGCGCTTGTCGATGATCGTCATGCGGTTGCCGCGCATGCACACCACGCGATTGGTTCGCTCCTCACCTTCCGCACGGGTGAGCAGGAGGACGGCAGAGTGCTTCACACCTTTGCCTTGCGCTTTGCCTTCTCCTTTTCGAGGAGTGACGAACAGCGGCACCTCGACACTGGCCACTTGATCGCCGGCGGTCCGCTCGGCCACGGTCTCGTTGTCCAAGTAGGCCTTGAGAGCCCTGCTCAGGGCAGGGTGGTGGGTATGGGGATTGACCTGATGTTCCGGTACCAGCACGCGGCCGTTGCGGAGGGTCGTGACGCGGGCTTCCAGTAGCGCGCCCGCTCGGTCACCGCCGATCATCGCGGCCCAGAACCCGTCGGCCAGCGAACGCACCAACTTCTCGTGCAGGTCTTCCAGGGATTCCGTGTCTCCGGAAGCATCATGCGCCCCGACGATGAGAAACGACGTGCCCGTGTCCGAGTTGGCCCGTTCGAGGTGGAGTTCACGAACGGCGTCCTCGTCCGCCCACCACGACCGGGAAACTTCCTTGTGGCTCGGCGCCGTGTCCGGCTCGCCGAACCAGGCCGGTCCGGCGTACGCCTTGTCATCCACTTTCCGCCACGGCAGATCGAGCCTGCCGATGACTCGGCGTTCGGTTCGACCTTCGTGCGGAATCGAGAGGGTCGAGTTCATCAGCACGAGACCGAAGCGACTGGTGGCCCAGAGCGTGACCTTGCCGAGCCCGTATGACCCGCCGGCGCGCGTCCCTGACTGCTTGTGGCTGTCCAGCTGCCTGCGGACAACTGCGGCGAAGCGGCCGTCGCTGTACTCGGGCCCGGTGAGACCGGCGGCGTTGTAGTCGTCGACCCGGAGCAACAGGAGAGATCGCGTCCGGTCCAGGTCGTCCAGCGCAGCTCGCAGACTGCGGGAGACTTTCTGTTCGGCGGAAGCGGCCTCGTCGTAGTGACGGCGGAGCTTGTTCCACTGCAACGCGTCCAGGAACTTGTCGAGGTGCTCGCCGCTCAGCTCGTGCAGCGTGTAGTGGATCCTGACCGGTTTGGTGGTGTCACTGCGTTCGTCGAGCGAGTTCTGTGTCGCCTCGCGAGCGAGCACCGAAAGGTCCGCCTTGAAGGCGAAGGCGGCGGCGTTTCCGTATTCACGTCCGCCGTCCGCGTGCGCCGGCCTGTGATGCCATTGCAGGGGTAGCTTGGTCACCACGTCCGAGACCCGATTGTGCAGGGACGCCACGTCGATGCCGAGGAAGCCGGCGATCTGACGCTTGACTTCCTCGCGTGGCTCGGCGCGGCCGGTGATCCACGCGGAAACGGCGGCGCGCGTCAGTTTGAGGTGCTGGGCGAGCTCCGCTTGGGATTTTCCGGCCCTGCGCAGTTGTCGTCCGAGCCACGGGCCGAAGGCCTCGCCCTCCTGATCACTCATTCGCCTTTGCAGCCTTCCGAGGTTCCTGGCGGTGAGCTCCCGGCAGGGAGCCAGTGGCCACTCTACCAGGACTATTTGACATGAGTGCCATGTCAACTTATGGTTAACACCACTTCGGTCGGCTCAGGCTACCCGAATGTACCGCTTCACTCCGCTTCGACACACAGTTCGGAGTTTCGGCCTCACCTCCAGGAGGGATCTGGGCGACAGCAGCCCGCACCACAACTGAATCCGCGCGGGGCCCGTGATCGGGTCGTAGTTCGCCGCATCCGGAAATGTGCGCAGAGCGCCGTTGCCGGGTGGCTGTGCGCCGCGCCCGCTCGAATCCGGATCTACTCAGGACCGAAACGACGGTGGCCACTTAACCCGTCTGTCAAGGAGTGAAGTAGCAATGCTGTCAAGGAGTGAAGTAGCAATGATCGAACGTGCCTTCAACGCAGTGCTCGCCATGATCGACAGGCTCGTCGGCCTGGCCTTGGGCACCTATGTGCTCGACCCCGACCGGATCAAGGAAGACGCCAACGCCGAGAGACGCATTCACCAGGGTGGCTACCGCGAACGTGGAGTGTTCGAACTCGTGCAGAACGGCGCGGACGAGATGCGTGCGCCCGAGCATCAGGGCGGCACGATCCAGGTCGTTCTGACCGAGACCCACATGTACTGCGCGAACGACGGCGCGCCCATTACGGAGCAGGGCGCGGACACCATCTTGCGCATGGGGGTGTCGCAGAAGAGCGGCAGCCAGATCGGTCGTTTCGGCGTCGGCGTGAAGTCGGTGCTGACGGTTACCGACACCCCGCAGTTCTTCAGTCGTTCTGGCTCCTTCGGGTTCGATGCGGAGCGGTCCGCTGTGGAGATCCTCAAGGCGGTCAACGAAGCTCGAACGGCGAAGGGCGAGCAACCGCTGGATACGGTGGGCGAGACTCCGGTACTGAGGCTGGCGTGGCCGCTGGACGAGGAGCGCGAACGTTCGCTCGACCCCGTGCTCGACGAGCTGATGGGTACGAACGCGGCAACCGTTGTCCGCCTGCCGCTGCTTCCCGAAGTCGACGGCCTGCTCGGTAAGGACATCGTCGAGTTCCCTCGCCTGTTCCAGGTGTTCTCGCACCATGTTCACAAGATGGTGCTCGAGGACCGTCGGGAGCTGCCGGTGGTTCGCCGCGAGATCACGGTCGAGCATGACGGGGCGAGACACACGATCCATGAGGTCCGCGGTGGGCAGAAGGCACGCTCCGAGCAGCATCGGGTCTTCCTGCGTCCGCACGAAGTCAGTGAACGCACCCGGCGTGTAGCGGGTGAACTGCACGATCGCGTGGTCATCGACGTGTCCTGGGCCGTGCCGGAGTACACGGTCACGAAGACCGATCATGGGCAGACCGTTTGCCAGGTGCCGCACGAGAGGGGAGAGTTCTGGGCCTTCTTCCCGACCGAGTACGCGACCACCCTCAGCGGTGTCGTCAACGCCGCATGGAAGACCAACGAGGACCGCCAGCACCTGCTTTCCGGAAGCGAACTCAACACCGAGCTGCTCGACGTCGCCGCGGACCTGGTCATCTCTTCGTTGCCGGAGTTGATCGTGCTGGAGGACCCGGCCGCGTACCTGCCGCTGCTGCCGGGCCGCGCCAAGGAGTCGCCGAACTGGGCGTGCGAGCACCTGACCGAGAAGGTCTGGGCGCTCGCGGCGGTCCGGCCCTCTCTCCCCGATCAGGACGGACTCCTGCGTAAGCCCGCCGAGCTGCGCGTTCACCCGGAAAAGTTGAGCCGAATCGCGCTGACGCTGTGGACCGGATACGCCGGTCGGCCGAAGGACTGGCTGCACAGCTCGGTGGATGTGAGCGGACTGCGTCGAGGGAAGGTGAACCACATACTCGCCGAGGCGGGAGTCGAGGTGGAAACCGTCGTCGCTTGGTTGGAAGCCCTGGTCGAGGACGGCACAGCGGCCGCGTCCGCCGTCGCCATCCGGATCGTGGCGCATCTCGACGAGCTCGCCACCGAGGACGTCCTGTTCCGAACGGTCGCGACCGAAGTGAGGAAGGCCGAGATCGTCCTGACCGAGAGCGGTGACTTCGTCGCCGCGTCGGCCGGCCGCGTCTTCCGGTCCAGTGCCGAGGACGGTCTGACCGATGACCTGGTGTATCTGGCTCGCGAAATCTCGGACGACCCGACGATGATCCGGGAACTCGACCAGCTCGGGATCCGCGAAGCCGATGCGGAAGGGCGTTTCCGCAGCGTCATCGACCAGGGCTTCTTTGGCTACGGCGATGAGGAGTGGACCCGGTTCTGGGAGCTGTGGCGTACCGCGGGCGGTGTGGACCTCGTGAGTGTGGTGCGTGACAAGTCGGCCAAGGTGTCCGCCGGGCTCCGGGTCAGGACCGCGGCCGGGGTGTTTCGTCCGATCGGCAAGTGCCTGTTGCCGGGGCCTGTGGTGCCGGAGGACGGGTCGCGTGATGCCCGTCTGGCCGTCGACGTCAGCTTCCACTCCGACGACTTGCCGGTGTTGCGGGAACTCGGCATGACCGACCGGCCGACGTCCGGCCATCGACCGGAGAACGACAGCTGGTTCCACGAGTACCACCTCTGGGTGCACGGCGAGTACTGCCGTGAGTTGCAGGCGACCGCCAGCAGGGTGCAGCTCCAGACGGTCGTGTTGACCGGGGCGCCGACCATGGGGTCGCTGCACCTGTTCCAGGACCTGTCCGACGAGGGCAAGGCCGCATTCCTGGCGGCGGCGCCGGAGGACGGCCTGATCGAGTCCTGGACCCGGCAGATCGGCAGCAAGGTGAGCACCAGGATGCGAGTGCCTTCACCGGTCAATTGGTTCCTGCGTACTTACGGCATGGTCGAGACTTCGATGGGACTGGTCGCCGTGCGCGAGGCTGTCGGTCCTCAGCTGACCGCGTTCGCCTCCCTGCTTCCCGTCGCGGCCATCAGCCCGGACAAGGCCCGGCGGCTGGGGATGACCGTCAACGTCGGTGACATGGACCCGCAACGCTGGACCGAGTTCCTCGAACGAGTGAAGGCCAGTACTGACGACAAGTTCGTGGGTTTCGCCTACGCCCTGCTTTCCCGATTCGCCCCGGACCTCGTCGAGCGGGAAGAGGTGATGCGTTGCCGGGTAGGTCAGGAGTGGGAGCTCCGTGCGCGTGGTGAAATCGCGGTCGCGACGACCGCGGAGGAGTACGCGGTGCTGGTCCGGGAGAACCATCCCGCGATGCTGGCGGATTTCCCGGGCGAGACCGAGCGGGTCGATTTCATGATCCGTGAGCTCGGCATGCGTCGTTTCGTCGACGTGATCGAAAAGCGGCTGCGTGCGGTCTACAGCGGGCCCGCCGTCCCGCTCACCGACGAGTGGCCGCCGCTTCGACAGCGGTTGGGTGCGAACGCGGTCCATGGGCGATACCTGCAGTGGTGCAGCGAGCTCGAGGAAGTGACCCGCAGCCCGCAGGGCACTCGAACCACCGCGATGAGGAGCGCCCGACAGGACAACACGGTGCTGGTGCTCGACGGCACGTCGTTCGAGGACGCTCTCGTCCTCGTCGACAGGGAACTCGGGTGGAATCTCGGAGCCTCCGGATGTCGGCTGGTGATCGAAGCGCATCACCAGCAGCAGAAGGACAGCGCGGTCCAAGCCCGGCTTGCCGAGATCCGCGAGAGCGACAGCTTCGTCGAGAAGATCGCCTTCCTGATCGGGGAAGATAACCTGCGTAAGGGCCTTCCCCCCGGCCTTGTCGACAGCGAGAGGTCGGAGACCGGTCGCGAACCGGTCGCTCACAGGTTGGCTCAGCTGGCATACAACGCACATGACGATGGCGTGCTCCGAGTACACGCCAAGGACATCGCCGAGCGGTTCGAGACCGCTCCGGCGAACTTCGACGGCGGCCCCGCCGCGCTGCGGTTCGTGACCGACCTCGGTCTCCCCGACGTGTTCGCGGGTGTTCGGATCCCTGTTCCGCCCATGCGCGAGGAAGCCGAGGGCCCGACGGCGTTTCCCCGTCTGCACGTCTTCCAGGAGGTGCTCGCCACCAGGCTCACCGCTTTGCTGCGGAATGAATGCGCCGAGCGGGGGATGCTGAGCCTGCCGACCGCGGCGGGCAAGACCCGGATCGCGGCAGAAGGCGCGATCCGGTGGATCCGGGAGGACGGGATTCCCGAGGGGCCGATTCTGTGGATCGCGCAGACCAACGAGCTCTGTGAGCAGGCCTTCCAGTCGTGGAAGCACGTTTGGGAGAACGTCGGTCCCGAACAGTCGTTGGTCATCGATCGACTGTGGACGACGAATTCCGCCAGCCCCGTCACGGGCAGGCCGCATCTCGTCATCGCGACCGACGCAAAGTTGCGAATGTGTTTAGGTACGGATGAATACGCATGGTTGCGCAACGCTTCGGCCGTTTTCGTCGATGAGGCTCACGTGGCGATCTCCCGCGAGTACACTTTCATCCTCGAGCACCTCGGGCTCACCCACCGCGAGACGTCACGGCACCTCGTCGGGCTGACGGCCACGCCGTTCCGCAACGACGCCGAGCTGACCAGGCGTTTGGTGCAGCGATTCGGCAACGTCCGGCTCGACGACGGTGTCTTCTCCGGCGAGCCCATTTCCGACTTGCAGGATCTGGGCGTCCTCGCCCGCGTCGAACACCGTGAGCTGGTCGGCGCGGACATCTCGCTCGATCCGGACGAGCTCGGAGGGATCAAGGGTTTTCTGCCGAGGAGCGCGGAGCTGCGCCTCGCCGACGACGAGGCCCGCAACAAACTCCTCGTGGAGGAGATCACCGCGTTGCCCGAGGACTGGCCGGTTCTCGTGTTCGCGACGTCGGTCGGCCACGCCAAGTTCCTGGCCGCCAAACTCGGCAACCGCGGTGTCCGCTCAGCCGCGATCGATTCCGCGACTCCGATGCCGGAGCGGCGTCAGCGCATCGAGTCGTTCCGGCAGGGGAGGCTTCGGGTCCTCACCAACTACGGCGTGCTCTCGCAAGGTTTCGACGCGCCGGCGACCCGGGCCGTCGTCATCGCCCGGCCCGTGTACAGCCCGAACGACTATCAGCAGATGATCGGACGTGGCCTGCGCGGAAGTCGCAACGGGGGCAAGGACAGCTGTCTCATCCTGGATGTGCGCGACAACATCACGAACTTCCATCAGGACCTCGCGTTCACGAAGTTCGAGTACCTCTGGAAGAAGGGGGAGCGGTGACGAAGCCGGAGGGGGAGAGCCTTGTGCTCACCCCCGCTCAGCGAGCCGTCGTGACCAGTGCCTGGAATGACAAACTGCTGGTCTCGGCACAGGCGGGCGCGGGCAAGACCACCACCTTGATCCATCGGATCGAGCATCTGATGACGGTGGAGGGAATCGAGGCATCGGAGATCCTGATCTGGACTTTTTCCCGTGCGGCAGCCCAGGTCATGCGCACCCGGGCAGGCCGGAACGCGGTTGCGGGTCGGCGGGCCCGTACCCAGACCCTCGACAGTTGGGCTTCGTCCCTCCTCCTCGAAGCGGGCAATCGCCCTGAATACCTTTCGAGCCACGGGTTCGATCGGCGGATCGAACTCGCCACCGCCGCGATCGAAAACGGAGTCGTCGAGGAGACCGAACGGGGGGCACCCGCTCACGTGATCATCGACGAGGTGCAGGACCTTGTCGGACCACGGCGGGAAATGGTCGAGTCGTTCCTCGACAGGTTCCCGGACATGGGTTTCACCGTCGTCGGTGACTCCGCGCAGTCGATCTACGGATTTCAGGTGTCCGACCCGCAGGCGCGGGCTGACGAAGCGGGCCTGTTCTTCAGGTGGCTGCGTGCCTCTTTCGGGGACGAGCTGCGCGAAGTCGTCCTCGACGACAACTTTCGCGCCCGTACAGTCGAGGCCCGCATTGCGCTGCCCTACGGAGAACGTCTGCAGCGACTAACGGACATTCCCGAGGCGGAGACGGAGGCGGCGTCGCTTCTCCACGTGCTCCGATCCCGCCTCACGGAAGTCGCCTCATTCGGAAAGCTCGACACTCCATTCGCACAGGACTCTTTGCGGGACTTCGCCGGTACGACGGCGATCCTCTGCCGGGACAACGCCCAGGTGCTTCTGTTGTCCGAAAAGCTGGGGCAGCTCGATGTCCCGCACCGTATCCAGCGGTCTCCACGATCCGGTGCCGCGCCTGCCTGGATGGCGGGACTGATCGCCGCGACCGGTGCTGCGACGTTGAGTCAGGAGCGGTTCGAACAGCTTCTACCCGAGCTCGAGATGTCTGCAAACGTGGACATCGAGGAGACGTGGCGCTCGTTGCGGACCGTCGCGGCGGGCGCACGCAACCAGCTCGATCCCGCGGTCTTACGAAGGGCGATCGCCGAAGGGCGGTTGCCTGATGACCTGGCGGCGCCGCTCCCGCACCCGATCCTCGTTTCCACGGTCCACCGCGCCAAGGGACTGGAGTTCGATCGTGTGCTGATCGCGGGGTTCGACGCGACCGCGCGGTGGCGGACCGATGAGATGGACACAACGGCTGAGGCGAGGCTTCTCTATGTCGCCATGACACGGGCCCGGGACGACTTGTATCGCGTCGAATGCCCTGACACGTGGACGTTGCGCAAGGGAGTACACCTGTCGACACCGATCCAGCGCTGGTACGTGGGTGGCCGCGAACGTTGGAAACGCGTCGGAGTGGAAAGTCTCGAGACGGATGTGTGCCACGAGGCACCTGCCGGCGTGCGTGCACCCGGGAACGACCCTGCCGCGGCGCAGAGGTATCTGCGCGACTGTGTTCGCCCTGGAGACACAGTGGTGTTGCGCAGACTGCACGATCTGCCAACGTCTCCGGCCGAAACGCCGCCGTACGGCATCTTCCACACGGACACGCCGATCGGTGAGGTCTCCGAGACGTTCCGGCAAGACCTGTGGCGCCTGCTCAAGCAGTCCGGCGGCTACCAGGTGAAACGGTGGCCGTACCTGATCACCGGCTTGCGAATCGACTGTGTCGAAACAGTTGTCGGTTCGACCGCCGTCACCGAACGCCACGGTCTCGGCGACCGGGGCGGATGGCTCGCCCCTCGACTGTGCGGCCTCGGCCGATTCGACTGGACCCACGCCGAGCGGGTCTCGGAAGGACAGGACAACCTGTGACCGAGTCCCGCCATGCGGCACATTATGCGCTGCGCAAGGACCTTCGCATCGCCCTGCGCGACGACCTGCTCGGTCCGCAGGGCGGCGCGAAGGAGATCCTTGCCACCGACGCCCCGATCACCGCTTATCCCGTCGGTGTCCTGTTTCCGCAGATCGAGAACTCCGATCATCTCGCGGAGACCGACAGCGTGGACGCGCCACCGGATGTCGTCCGCGGGGACGACTCCGAGCAGGGTGAAACCGACCTCGGGGTCTCCCTCGCCAACCGTCGCAAGCCATCGTCGATGGGCATGACGTTCGGTGTCGATCCGGGTATCGCGGATTCGGTGCAGGTGAAGGTCCGGGTCGCGACCTACGCGCCGGAGGACGAAGACGGAGTCCCCGTCGAGCCGCGTCGAAGCGAGGCCCGCAGTACCGAGCAACAACGAGAGCGGTGGCGTCGCCTTCCCGAGGAGTGCGAACCCGTGGCCGTCGACGTCACCTCTGCCGGCATGCACATCGCGGAACTGTGTCCCGGGCTGGAGTTGCGCACGCTGATCCGTCCCGTCGACGACGGTGGCACGGTCACGGTGACAGTGACGTTGGTCAACATGCGGCGCGCAGGCGTATTCGACCTCCAGGACGCCTACTGTTTCTTCCAGCCCGAGCTGGAGGTGTCCGGTCCTGAAGGAACCAAGCCATTCGTCGAGCGAAAGGCACCTCTCGGTGCCGTGGACGCCGAGCACGCGTTGAGTCGGTTGCTGCACCGGCACGCGCCCTACTTCGCTACCGGTCACGGTTGCTCCGTCGCATGGAGCTGGACGGCTCCGCCGATCCGTACCGCCATGCCGACGCAGGCAGCGGTTTCGTCGATCCGTACGGAGCTGGTGCCCAGTCATGAGGTTTTGCTGACCGATTCGAACCCGCAGATCGACGACAAAGCACTCGGTATGCACCGCCTCGGGCACGGAACCGTCGAAGACGTCATCGGTGCGCTCGGGGGCCTGCTCGACGGGTACGAGAAGTGGATCAAGGCTCGAAAGCAGGAGGCTCTCGAGCTGGAAGACACCGACTACGCCAACGTGGCGCGTGAGCAGATCAAGTACTGCGACCGAGCGCTCGGTCGCATGAGGAGAGGGGTCGAGCTGCTCGCCGATCCCGCACGGCCCATGCCGGTCGAGGCGTTCCGCCTGGCGAACCAGGCCATGGCCCGCCAACGAGGTCGGGCGGAATGGATCGAAAGGGGACGAGAAGGCGAGCCTGATCCCGAGGCGGGGCGGTGGCGCCCCTTCCAGATCGCGTTCATGCTGCTGTGCCTGGAAGGCATCGTCGATCCGGACCACGAGGACCGCGGTATCGCCGACCTGTTGTGGTTCCCGACCGGCGGCGGAAAGACCGAGGCGTACCTCGGGTTGGTGGCCTTCACCGTGTTTCTCCGTCGCCTCCGCGACGGCGGGCACGGCGACGGAGTGACCGTGCTGATGCGCTACACCCTCCGGCTTCTCACTCTCCAACAGTTCGAGCGCGCCGCGGCTTTGATCTGCGCCATGGAGCGAGTCCGTGCCGAGCGGAAAGAAGGCGATCTCGGCGACGTTCCGGTGTCGATCGGCATGTGGGTGGGTATGTCGGCGACCCCGAACAAACTCGACCGAGCCGTGATCAAGCTCGACGAACTACGGAAGAACCCGGAAAAGCCGCTCCAGAAGGAAAATCCGGTACAGCTTCACTCCTGCCCGTGGTGCGGAGAACCGTTGGGGGCAGGCGACTACGAGGTCCGTCCACGGCTCACGCGGATGCTGGTGCGCTGTCCGAACGCCGACTGCGAATTCGCCACCGACGAGGGGTTGCCCGTCCATCTGGTGGACGAGGCCGTGTACGACGCCCACCCGACACTGGTGATCGCCACGGTGGACAAGTTCGCCTCCATGCCGTGGCGGCCGGAAACGGCCGCATTGTTCAATCGAGACCTCGGAAGCGACGTCCGAAAGCCGGAGCTCATCGTCCAGGACGAACTCCACCTCATCTCTGGTCCGCTCGGCACCCTCACCGGTCTGTACGAGACCGCAGTGGACGTGCTGGCCGACCGGCCGAAGGTCGTCGCCTCGACCGCGACGATCCGGCGCGCCTCCGGTCAGGTCGGAGCGTTGTTCGATCGAAAGCTGGCGCAATTCCCGCCCGCCGGCCTCGATTCCAGGGACTCGTGGTTCGCCGTGGAGACCTCGCGAGGGGACAAGGCATCGCGTCGTTACATCGGACTGCTCACGCCGGCGACCAGTCAGGCGACCTTGCTGGTCAGGACTTACGCGGCGCTGTTCCAGGCCGTGGCACGTACTGAAGCCGATCCCAAGGTGCGCGACGCGTATTGGACGCTCGTGGGGTACTTCAACAGTCTGCGGTTGCTGTCCGCCGCAGAGCTGCAAGTGCTCGACGACGTACAGGATCGCCTGGAGTTGCTGGCCAAGCGGGACGGCTGCAGTGGCGCGCGTCCGGTGTCGGCTCACATCGAGCTGAGCAGTCGTGCGGATTCGAGCGCCATCCCCAGCTACTTGAAGCTGTTGAAGTGCGCATGGCCGGACAAAGACAACGTCCTGGACTTCCTGCTCGCGACGAATATGATTTCTGTCGGTGTCGACATCGACAGACTCGGTCTCATGGCGGTCATGGGTCAACCGCAGACCACCGCCGAGTACATCCAGGCAACCAGTCGGGTAGGACGTCGGCATCCCGGTCTCATCGCGGTCATGCTCAACTCTGCGCGGTCGAGGGACCGGTCGCATTACGAGAACTTCCCCGGCTTCCACTCGGCCCTCTATCGCGAGGTGGAGTCGACCAGCGTCACGCCCTTCTCCGCCCGCGCCCGGGATCGGGGATTCCACGCGGTGGTTGTCGCGCTCACTCGGTTGATGATCGTGAAAGCCTGCCCCAACCAGGCAGCCGCGGACATCGAGACCTTCCTGCCGGAGATCATCTCGACGGTGCGACCCGCGATTCTGGACCGCGTTCGCTCGGTCGACCCCGATGAACTGCAGGCGACGACCGAGTACTTCGACGAGTTCATCACCTGGTGGCGTGAGGAAGCCGAGGCCGAACCAGACCTCGTTTACGAAGCCAAGCGCGGCACCCGAGAGCCCGCCCTGTTGAGGGGTTTCGACAACGCCGACGACGGCAATGGTGGCTGGGACACCCTCTGGAGCCTCCGTGACGTCGACGCCGAGTCGACGCTCTTTCTCGAGAAACGGTAGGAACGAAATGACTCCTCCTCCATCACGGCTCCGGAGTGCCGGCGTCCCCGCCCGTCCGCGAGCGCGCAAGCTCGGGACCGTACGCAGATCGCAGCTCGTCACCACTTATGGAGTGGGCGCGATGATCGCGGTCGACAACGAGTCCTTCATCGTGGCGGGAATCGACTCGTGGAACATCGACCACGCACCGGAGATCTTCGAACGCAGGCTCGCGAAGGTGCTGCGCGGGGTGACTTCGTTCCGCCTGCCGCCCACGCCCGATCCCGACCGCGGGGTCGACGGCGTCCGAGTGCGGCGATTCCCCGAGTTCTACTCATGCCCCCAGTGCCATGTCCTCCAGCCGTTCTCGGTATTCAATTGCCTCCCCGGTCGCGCGAGCTGTCCGACCTGCCAAGAGGACCTGGTGCCTTCACGGTTCGTACTCGCGTGCGACGACGGCCATATCGAGGACTTTCCCTACTGGAAGTGGTTGCATCGAGGTTCCGAGCAGGCGAGAGGTCTCTGTGGCGGGACGTTGACACTGCAGACGGAGGGCAACACGGCGTCACTCCGATCGGTCGTCGTGCGATGCACGTGCGGTGTTCCGGACGTCTCGATGGAGGGAGCCTTCCGTGTCAAAGCGTTGAGGGACCTGGGTATTCGATGCGAAGGTCGCCGACCCTGGCTCGGCGGAGCGAAGCCGCAGCCGTGTACGCGCCATCCTCGGGCCATGCAACGAGGTTCGTCATCCGCTTGGCATCCGGTCATGCGAAGCGCCTTGTCGATCCCGCCGTGGGGTGAGGGCGCGCGTGGGTTGGTGGAACGGGAGAAGCTGATCGGCGCACCCGAAAGCGCCATTCGGTGGCACTTCGAGAAGCGACCTGGACTGTTGAAGAAGGCAGATACGACCGTCGAGGAAGTGATCGATCTCGCTCGTGAAATGAATGAGGAACCCCCGAATTCCAGTGAGAACGGAGACGGCCGGGTCGACCCTCATACATTGCTGCGTGAAGAGGAATACGAGAGTCTGCGTCGCGGAAATCCCGAACAGCACACGGCGGAGTGGCAACCGTTCGTCTGCGAGAAGCCGGAAGGCGATCTCACACCGGTGCACGCACACGGTCTCGCCGAGATCATGTTGGCGAAGCGGTTGCGCGAGGTTCGCGCGCTGGAAGGATTCACCCGTGGCGTCGCACCGCTGGAGAGCGAACCCGAGCAGCGGCTCGCCGAACTCCAGCTGGGCCGCGACGTCAGCTGGTTGCCCGCGATCGAAGTCAAAGGAGAAGGTGTCTTCGTCAGGCTCGATGAAGATCGCTTGCACGAGTGGGAAACGAAGCCCACGGTGATCGAACAAGTCGAGCAGATGCGGCGGAACCACCTGGCCCTCATCGAGGAGAGAACTCGCCCGAATACACCGAAGTCGAGCGCGCCCAGGTCACCGGTGTCCCCGCGTTTCGTTTTGCTCCACACGTTGGCGCACATCCTGATCAACGAGTGGAGCTTGGACGGTGGTTATCCCGCGTCCGCGCTCCGGGAACGCTTGTACGCGAGTGAGGCCATGGCCGGAATCCTCGTCTACACCGCGACCAGCGACTCTGCCGGAAGTCTCGGCGGTATCGTCGCCCAGGGCGATCCGGAGCGTCTGGCCGCGACGTTGCAGTCAGCCCTCGCGCGGGCGGCGTGGTGCTCGAACGATCCCCTGTGCATGGAATCCGGCGCGAGCGGGGCGGACAGCGTCAATCTCGCGGCATGTCACGCGTGCGTGTTGTTGCCCGAAACGAGCTGCGAGCTGAACAACAGCTTCCTGGATCGCGCGTTGCTGGTCGGCACGCCGTCCGAAGAGGTGCCTGGATACTTCAATCGCGTCTGACAGCGAAGGCGGGGCGTCAGCCGGGCCGCCTGCTGCGCACGATCCCGTGCACGCGGGCGGCCGCGGCGTCGACTGCCTCGTGCTCCCACACCCGCACGGCCAACCAGCCCGCCTCGGCAAGTCGGGCGTCCGTGTCGAGGTCGCGTCGTCGATTGGTTTCGATCTTCGTGCGCCAGAACTCCGCGTTGTTCTTCGGCCACGTCGCGTGCTCCGGGCAGCCATGCCAGAAGCAGCCGTCCACGAAGACCGCGACACGCGCGGAGCCGAACACGATGTCGGCTTCCCGGCGTACGCCCTTCACCGGTCTGCGGTGCACGCGGTAGCGCAACCCGGCGGCGAAGAGGGCTTTGCGTAGCTCTATCTCGATTTTCGTGTTTCGAGACTTCTGCTTGCTCATCCTCGTCCGGACGCCCGTTGTCGCCTCCAGCTTCACATGCCCATTCTCGCAAAGGCTGTGCCGATCACGCCACCGCGTGGCCTCCGGTGCCCCCGGCAGGAGTCGAACCTGCGTTCCCGGCTTCGGACGCCGGCGTCGTATCCGTTGGACCACGGGGGCTTTGCGGAGGATGCAGGATTCGAACCTGCGCGGCGCTCTCACGCCGACCACCGTTTTCAAGACGGTTGCCTTACCGGGCTCGGCCAATCCTCCTTGCTGTGCTGTCCGTCGGACGCCCGCGAGTCGAACGCGGTGACTCCTGATCCCAAATCAGGCGGGGTCGCCAGTGCCCCTCGCATCCGGCAGCCGGCGTATCCCCCTCGGACACGCCGACCAGTGCCCCTGCCAGGACTCGAACCTGGGACCTCCGCATTCGTAGTGCGGCGCTCTGTCCACCTGAGCTACAAGGGCGAGGTGAAGACGTGTACACGCCTTCACCGGCACTCGTCCTGGCCACCTCCTTCGGTGACGGGGACGAGCTTTTGGGAAAAGTCTTCGGTTATCAAGGTTCGCGCTGAAATGGCAGCGTCGAGCACCGGCGGAGGGAGTCGAACCCCCCTGGAAACGGTTTTGGAGGCCGTTCCGCTTCCCAAGCTCGCCGATAAGAAAGTATTCGGGCGCAGCAAAAAGAGAAGCCGCCCTGATCGGTTTCCCGATGGGCGGCTCCCTGGCATGACGAACGCTATGGCGTCATGATGGGGAGCCTTCGCCGGTCAGAGTCCGCTGACCAGGCCAGGATGACGGTCGTCGGCCACAGACCGACGGACACGTGGCAGCGAGCGCGATGGCCGGATGCCAGCGCTGCGCCTTTCGCTCGTGCACGTTCGTCATGGCTGCTCCTGTGGCTGGTTGAGTGCATTAACTATGACTCAAGGTTCGCGACAACGCAACGCTTTTCTCGCGTGTATGACGTGTAGCTCACCGAAGTTCCCTCGACGATCTTGGCGAGCTGCGAGGAAGGTGTCGCGGCTCACCGCAATGGACCGGCGAGAGCTTGTGGAGAGATGAAAATGATGGCGCCGATTTCCTATTTATCTAGCCGTTTCGACTCTAGCTTTCGATTTACGTAGGCGAGATCGATGGAGCAATGCGCTGCTATCTTCTCATGCAAAAGTCTCTGCTCTTCGTCGATAGCTTTTCCGTCTTGCAGGTATACGACCATGAGAGGTCGAGTGTGTGTCTTCACGGCATTGTTCACGGCCGCCCAGAGGAGGATGCTAAAGCTGCGGGGTTTTCCCCAGTAGATATTTCGCGCCCGCGTGCCGTCAGTGAACGTGCAATGCATGGGCTTCTCGCCGACACTGCCGTGTACGAGACTCCAATCAGGGCCGAGTAGCGGCGCGACGAACTCGGCTGGTGGGGTGAGTCGCTTTGAAGCGTACTTCGCGAAAGGGCCGAAATCCTCGACAGCCCGCGCGTACTCCTTGAGCGGTGTGTCCTTGAGCCAGACTCGCATCCCGTCGGCGGTGTAGTAGTCGGCTAGTACGTCGCCGATTTTAGCGTCGGCCACCCAGCGTGCGTAGTGTTTTGATTTCTCGCGGTCCGGGATGTCCTCCCAGTCCACCTGCTCTGCTTGGCGATAGATCTCACGGATAACAGAGTCGCGAATGTCTTTGGGTACGGGTATCTCAGGTTTTGGCAAAGCGGCCTCCGGTTAGCGTTGGTTGCCGTAAGCGCCTAATGTGGTAATGATGCGTTCTGCCGCATACGTTGGTTCCTCGTGTTCCCAGAAGCGAAGCACTGTCCAACCCTGGTTCATGAGCTTACGGTCTGTATCGGCATCCCGCTTCTTGTTCTCGGCGATTTTTTCGCGCCAGAACTGGGAGTTCGTCTTGGCTGGCCGGTGGTGGTCAGGGCATCCATGCCAGTAGCAACCGTCCATGAAGATGGCGACCTTCGCTTTGGGAAAGACGATATCCGCTGTGCGTCGTAGCTCCGGTAGCGGACGGACCGATACGCGGTACCGCAGGCCACATGCGTGGAGGAGAGCGCGCACTCGACGTTCTGGACGCGTGTCACGTCCGCGGTTGCCCTTCATGGAAGCTCGGACCTGCGGAGATGAAGCCCATGATTCAGGAGGCGGCTTCTCGTCGTGTACCAAGCCCTGAGCGCGAGCGAGGTCCCACGCTTGGACGAGGTTCTCCAACCTGGTCGTGTGCCTGACCGGGCCGAGCGACCGAGTTACTGAACGACCATTTTGTCGCCAACGCAGGTACGCCCGAATAGTGCCCTGCCCCGCTGATGCGTTCAACACGACAGAAGCGCGAACGGCATTGTCACCTTTCGTGAACACCGTGCGCCGGTGAGGGCCGCCGGCAGTCTTGTCCTGTTCGGCTTCAACGAGGGCCCTCGCCCGTCCCGCTCTTGGCTTCCAGGCCCGCAGGGGTGCGGCTGTCACGTACGACTCTCGACCTCATCCAGAACTTTGGCCACCGCCTTAGCGAAAACCTCGCCAAGTAGTACTGGCACCGCGTTCCCGAGCTGTCGCATCTTCTCGCCCCTTGGCCCGCTCAGCTTCCAGTCGTCGGGAAAGGTCATGACCCGGGCGGTCTCCCGCACCGTCATATACCTGTGTCGATAGCTCTGTCCGGAGAGTGATTTGGGACCGTTGATGCGAGAGTCGGTCAACATTACGGATTCCCCGCCGGGAACACCGTGGACGCCCGCCTTGACGGTCTTCGCGGGTCGATCGAGGACGTTAGGAGTATGGCCGTCATAGATACGGGCGTCCGGCCAGCCAACGTGATCCAATGGCATGTCGTCGTACTGGACCCGGTCGAGCTTGTCCCACCTGATCTGTGGCAGTGAGTCTTGTTCGCCGTCGAATCCCGCGATAGCGTCCCGCAAAGTGCGCCACGGCTTGAGAGCACTGCCCTCAAGCGGGAGTTCCCCGCCTGCCTTCTTCATGGCGTTGTTTCGGACGTGTTTTGGCACGTTCTGGTGGCGTTCCCAGTACTCGCCACTGATCAACGACCAGCGGAGAGCCTCCTCCGAGTGTGTCTTCTTGACAGCGTCGCGCAGGATCGCCTCATCTATGTCGAGGTCGCCGCGGAAGGCGACGATGAGGACGCGGTTGCGGATCTGAGGTACGCCGTAGTCGGCCGCGTTGACCTCGAACTTGAACACGCGGTATCGCTCGGGGGAGCTGGCAGCCTTCTGCTCCCTCTTCGCGCGGAGAATGGCGTCGTGCTGGAGCCAGGTAGCTGCCGGGTCGCGCTCCTCGAAGGGGAGTTCCAGTTCGCGAAGGATGTAGTCGAAGTACGGCTTGAAGGATGGCCTCAACAAGCCGCGGACGTTCTCGCAGATCACGGCCTTGGGTTGGATCTCGCGGATGGCACGGAACATCTCGGGGAACATGTTGCGCTTGTCTTCGTCGCCCTTCGCGACGCCACCTAGGCTGAATGGCTGACACGGCGGTCCGCCCGCTAGGAGATCAACCGCACCCTGTAAGTACCCCATCTTGAGGTCGCGGACATCTCCCCGCACCAGCGGCCATGGATCACCCGGTTCGGGGACTGTCTCTTCTTCCCCTCTGGGGACGGCGCCGTTGGCCTCTAGCGTGTCGCACGCGTGCTTGACGTACTCGTTCAGCAACAGCGGACGGAAGCCCGCGCGATGGACGGCCATGGCCAGGCCGCCGCCGCCTGCGAACAGTTCGACAGACGTGCGCTCTATCGGTGCTCGATTATCGGCCATGGCGCAAGAGCCTACCCTGTCGAAGTTTGTGACCTAAGTAGGCGCGCGGCTCGGTCTTGCCTGGTAGATCAGGGTTTCTTGGGCTCGTCGACGAGCGCATAGTACGGCTTCCCGGGGACTTGAACCTTGTAGACGAGCGGTTTCAGGCCAGCGGACAGTGTCGCGTCCGGGAGCCGGAGCATGAGCGCCATCACGACGCCGGCAGGGTAGCCGTCGTCGTCGACCTCAATGGCCGTTCGCTCTTTGTCCATCACCGGATACAGGAGGGCGTAGCCCGAGGTCGGGGTCTTGCCTGGGAGGTCTCCGTCGAGTGCTCTGCGGTGCGCGCTCTCGGAGTTCCCTCGGATGCGATTCTGCTTCTCGACCTTGCGGCCATGGACAGTGAACTCGCCGATACCCCTGATGTTGACCCGCCTTCCTGTCTTCTGTTGCGGCATGACAATGTGCCACTGATCGATGACATCCTCCGGAAGACTGGCGATCCAGGCTAGGTCGGCGGTGAAGGTGTCCTCCTTCGCCCACTTCAGTTCACTCAGGACATCGACCATTTCCTTATGGGTCACAGAGCCAGCTAAGGCGTCGAAGGCGAGACCCGTTCTCGCCAGGGAAGCTTCCACGGTCGCCGTTAGGAGTGGGCGGCAGGCGTCGACGTTGTGGTTTAGCGCTGACTGGTCGTCCAGGTTCGGGTAACCGGAACTCGGCTCCTTCGTGCGAGTCCGCCGCTCGACCAACTTCGCGTTGTACATCTTGTTCGCGGCCGTTGGCCTTAGTCCGCCGTGTCTCATCACCTGGGGCTGGATGTCCTTTGGAGTGATCAAGGGGCGGCCGTCGACCATGGTCGCGTACTGGCGAAGCTCGCGTCGAAACTCCTCCTCGTCCCGACAAGCCGCTTCAAACGCGTCACGGACTTTGGCGGTAACGAACAAACGGACGAGATCACGGTATCCAGGTCGGAACCCGAACCAGCGTCCCATCTGCATCAAAGCTTCGGTATGCCCAACGTCTCGCGAATAATAGGTGACAGTCAGGCCCTCGACGGTGAATCCCCGCGCAAGGGAGTTCCCGCCTACGAGAATGCGCCATACCGATCGCTTGTCGAAGTCGAGGTCCTCTTGTTCAATGTCCTTGTCGCTGTTCACGACAAGGACAGGGTTCCCATTTGGTGCGATCCGACGTGCGGCCACGCCCAGGAATGGGAGGAGATCGTCGAACGCTGGCGGCATTAGGTGATCGAGCTTGAGCGCGGCGGCGACTGGGGCGAAGTCCGCTTCAAAAAGCTCGCGAAGTCGTGCACTCGCGTGGCCGCTCAGATAGCCACTCGTGTGCCAAAGGTCCTGGATTGACTCAGTCCTGGTCTTGTGGACTGCCTTACGCATCGCTTCGTGGACGAGCATCGTGTGATGCTTAAAGGTGTTGGCGCCGTGTGCTTCGCGGTACAACTTTATGGTGCCGGCCAGCACGAATGAATCCAGTGCGGTCTGCAGCTTATCTTCCCCTGCTTCTTTGCCGACTATCCTGACATGCGCCCTCTCTTTGGAATTGGCGAATGTCTTCTCTGACTCGGGGGTCGCAAGGTCGAGGTCATGGAAGTCTTCCGCGCCCATGTATCCCGCTGGGCGTTCCAGGGAAATCAGGTAGTCCTTGGGGAAGATGTCCTCGTCGTCGGTCGGATCGACGAAGACGTTAGCGAACGGTGTGGCTGTATATCCGACATACTGGGCGCGTGGCAGCATTCGCAGCAGGTCTGATAAATGTTGGTTGATCGCCGTACGCTTCTTTTTCTCTTTTTTCCACTTTCGCGGATCAGTGGTGTTGACTGAAGCTTGATCTGACTCGTCGTCGATAATCAGCGTTGGGATGTCGTCGAGCTTGTCGGCGTTATTCTTTAAATCCTTTACTAGATTATTCAAGACCGACGAGTTCTTCTTGACGATGATCAGTCTGGCGTCACTGGTGAAGAGGTTCTCTGGATGCCACAGTTGCTTGGTTCGATCACGTCGCTCGAATTCCAGCGCCGGCAGGCCTTGCTGGAGCCGTCGATAGTCGAAACGCCGGGTGGTCATGCGATGGATGTCTGGCTTCCCATGTTCGGACGGTCGGACACCGTGGCGAATGAATCTGTCCCTGTGCCAGTCCTCATCACCCAAGTAGTCGATGAGTTGAGCGACGCTCGGGTCGGACTCGTCGGCGCCTCGCAGGATGTTTTCTCGCCCGACCAGTTCCATGTCGAGGCGTCGCTGGGTCTGCTCACGAAGAAGGTTCGTCGTGCCGGTCATCACGATGACCAGCCGATACCCGGCGTCGATCGCCTTCGCGATAACCCCAGTGAAATTGGCGGTCTTCCCACTCTGGACGTACCCGACGACCAGCCCCTTGGTTTGGCCCGCCTTGGCCCGTGATGGATCGATCAACCGTTCTACGACGTGGGTGGTGGCCGTGTCCAGGGTCTCGATCGCCCGCGCGCCCCAGTTGCGTCTGGTTCGCAGGTACTCGGTGTAGTGACCCCAATAGAAGTCCCGATCACGCTGGACGCCCATCGTGTACCACGGTTCCCAAGGGCCGGCTATAACTGTCGTGCCGTCGCCTTTGGCGAGTGGGAAATGTGTCGCGAACGCGTCGGCGGTCTCAGGCTCGAGTTTCAACGACTCGATCACGAGCTGCCGGCGTTCAGGTGAGTTCGGGCGAGTCCCGCGGGTCCATGGGTGTTCCTCGGCGGATGCGTGCTCCCACTTCCCCATGTTGACGGTTAGAAAAACGACGAGACGGTCGTCCTGTCCCGCCGCGTCCAGATGCTCCCGAAGCCGCGCTTCGGATACATCGGGTTCGGGAACGATGTCCTCGGCCTCGACGCGTGCGCGACGTAGCAGGCCTTTGGGGGCCCTGCCTTCCATCGCCCTCAACGCGCTGCTGTAGGCCTCGACAATTGGGTTGTCCATGGTCACCCTTCGAACCCGATGGCTGCTTCGATGATCTCGGGAAGGTTTGGTGTTGTCGCGAGGTCGGTCAAGTCAATCCGGTAGCGCACATCGGGGATCAGGCTGAGCCGGACCCCGCTGTTCAGTAGCGCGCTCTGCGTAAGCCGCGGGAACGTGTCGACAACGGGGTATGCCTGACTCGCCGAGCGCTGAGTCCACCGGGTAGTGAGCCGTGATCGATGATCGTCGTTCCAGCCTGCCTCCGCCAGGGTGCTCTCGAAGCCGTAACGGGAGGCTCCTGAGTCGATCTTGGCCCGGATCGTATCGACGAGGTCTGACAAGAATCGACCGTCGCCCGCGCCCGCTGGGGTCAGCTGGTGCGAGACCAACCACAGGGGACGCCCCAGCGTCGGTTCCAACTGGGTCAGCGACTCGACCCAATGCCTTCGTCGTTCGCCGATGGTTGTCTTGATCTCGATGTCCATCGTCGGAAGTCCGAAGTCATGCTCCTCGGTGCCTCCGCGCCACGCCTCTAGCGCCTTCTCGACGCCGACCACCTCGAAGAGACCGGCCAAGAAGAGAAGTTCCCCGAACAGGCCCACTTCGCGCTCTCGAGACAACGCGTCAGGCGCGAGTAGGAGCCTGGACATCTTGTCGAGCGTGGCCCACAGCGCATCGCTGGGTGAAAGCCCGCTGATCTGGATTCGATCCGCCATCGAGCACAGTAAGGGATAGGCATCACTGAACAGGGCAGGGGTGGTGACAGCGACCTCGAAGAAGGGTACGCCGTCGTGCACGGCTACCCGGGCGACGATATTGCGGAGTCCTGTATCAGGTGCTTCCGCTTCGAAGTCGACTTCCACCCGTAGCCCTATCTCCGACTTCGAGGGAGCTATGAAGATGAACGCCCGCGGCGAACCTTTGACCGGCAAGTCGTACGGGACCTCGCTGGCGAGGTAGCGATCGAACGTCTCTGGCGACGCGTGCCGCTTGTCACCTGGGGCGGCGGACGTCCTCACTGGCGTTCCGCCTGCACAGCGGTGGTCAGAACAGCTTGCCAGAGGTCGATGTTGTCCTTGTCCCTTGGGCCGAGGTAATCACCTTCGAACACGTTTCCGATCAACAGGTACAGCAGGGACTTCAGTAGTGGTAGATCGTTCAGGCCCCCATGCTTGCCACCGAGCAGCATCTTCCGGTAGCGCTTGTTCAGCCAAAGCGTGTGCTCATCCCGATCGACTCGGAAGAAGGAGTCGTCAGGGAAGGTGTCCCACCTGATGTCGATGGGCTTCTCCCCGAGCACCTGGGGTATCTCGTTCTCGATGGTGGAGCGGAGGCGAGGAGGTAGCCCGGTACCAGGATGGATCATGGCGGTTCGCTTCGGGGCTCGTTTGTTCGCCGCTCTGAACACGTCCTCGGCGACTTCGAAGTATTGGGCGAGCGTCATCCCATCGGATGACTGCGCCGCCGAGGCGAGCATTGCGAACTCAGGTCCGACCAGGACTCGTGATTTCTCGGGGTTGAACTGGAACAAGCCGATCGCCTCGGTGCCGATCTCGACCTCTACGCGGGCGAGCGCGAGCCGCCTGTGTGGGGCATGAACGCCAACCCAGCCCCCGGCTTGCAGTAGCCGGCCACGACGGTAGAAGTACAGCCCCTGATGATCAACGGGGTTGCCGGTCAACATGAATTGCGCGCTGCTCGACCTTCCTGGCCAAAGGTGGCAACGAAACGCGAGACTTAGACCGTCCACGTGGGCGGTGAGCGTCTTGGGGAAGTCGGGACGCGCTGGCCTTGCGTACCCGAAAGGATTCAGAGGAGTGACCGGGACGGGAGGTCCCACGAAGGACAAGTCGACATCGTGCACCTGGAACTCGACGCTGATCTTGTCGTCTTCCAGGAAGCGGTGGAACACCATGCCCAGGTGCTGGCAGGCAGTGGTGATCGTGTGGTTGAGAATCTTCTCTACGTTCTTCGGATCGTTCGTGGCGGCAAAGGACACGACATCGTCCCAGCGGATGACGGTCCCGGACTCGCCGATAGGGATCTGCCAGTTCCTCTTGAACTCCTCCGAGGCGAATTGCCCTGGAACCACGTCGCAAGCAAAGCCACGCTGAGGTCCGTCATCCAGGCGCCAACGGCGTCCGACAGCGTCGTGCCCTGCGGCCTTCGACATCACAGTGAGACTTCTGGCTTGGCTGAACGAGGCAGCCTTCAAGCCAAGCCCGAAGTGGCCGAGATCGCGCTCCCGGTACTCGCGCCGGTGACCGACAGTCATCGCTGTGTCGATCGTTGTCGGTGTCATGCCATGGCCGTTGTCGACGATGTAGAGGGAGCGCGGTCGCCCGCCCACTTTGACGATTTGGATCAGTACATGAGTCGCGCCCGCGTCAATGGAGTTGTCGACCAGGTCTGCCAGGGCCGTCTCCATCGAGTGGTTTCGTCCAATGGCGTCCAACGTGCTCGGATCCGGCGGGAGTTCGATACTTCCGTCGGTCGGTACGTCTTGGCTCCACTCGACCATGAACCGCTCCCCACCCCGATCTTGTTCGGCGGCCGAAACAGAGGCATGGCCGCGTGGCCGGCTGGTGAGCGGGCCACGTTAATGGATATATCTGAGCAAGCCGCGCGTTACAGTACGTTACCAAACAGAGCTCTAGGTGCGAGAGAAGTTGAGGCATCGCTGCTTCGTTAAGGGTTGAGGGCTAGCCGTAGATCGCTCCCCTGTACTGCCTTACGACGAGCGCTATCGTGCCGCCACGAATCATGACGGCGCGTCAGAGGACATAGCGGACGTCGTGGCCTTCCTCGCTTTCCGACGACACCCGCCGGCTCACCCGGGCAGGTCCTCGACGCGAGCGGCGGGTTGTTCCTCGGTCTCGGAACCTGAGGGGGTTCAATGGGCCGGTGACGTGGTTCAGCGAGGCAGACCTCCGGGGGCAGGCCGGTGACGTGTCGTTCGCGCGCGGGGCCAAGTACCTGGAGTCGGTCGAGTCGCTGGACGACGTCGCGGGCGGGGTCACGGCGGTGGTCAGCGGCACCGACAGGTACACGGTCCGGTTGCGCGACGTCGACGGCGAGCTGGTGGGCGAGTGTTCCTGTCCGCACGCGGCGGACGGCTTCTTCTGCAAGCACTGTGTCGCGGTCGGGCTGCTCGTCCTGGAGGGCGCGGCGGACGGCGGCGCGGCCGACATCCGCGGGTACGTCGAGTCGCTCGACCGCGCGGAGCTGATCGACCTGCTGGTCGAGCACGCGAACGAGGACCCGGTCCTGTTCCGCAGGCTGTCGCTCAAGGCTGGCCGCGACGACCTCGACGCGTTGCGACGTCACGTCGAGGGAACGTTGCGGTTGCGGGGTTTCGTCGGGTTCCAGGGCACTCTCGCGTATGCCGAGAAGGTCCGTGAGGTGCTCGCCACCGCCGAGGAAGTGATGGACGGGCCTCTGCTGTGCCGCGTCGTCGAGCTGGTCGTGGAGGCGCTGGACTTCGTCGACGACTCCTTCGGGACGCTCAGTGACGAGGTGAGGCGGGCGCTCGCGTTGTACGCGGAGGCCTGCGCGGAGACGCCGCCGGAGCCCAAGGAACTGGCGGAATGGTTGCTGCGTATCGATCTTGACGGCTCCGGGCGCGTCGAGGTGAGCGTCGCGGACTTCACCGCCGGGCTCGGCTTCGAAGGGCTCGCGGCGTTCCGCGCGGGCGTCGACGAGCGGTGGCGGCTCGACGACGGCGAAGACCCGTACCGGAGCCGGAAGCTCCAGCGGTTGCGCGAGGGCTTCGCGGCGATGCGGAACTGGAAAGCCTAAAACCGCTGGCGGTTGCGGTACAACTCCTCCAGATCCCGTTGCCCGGCCTGGTCGCCGGTGTCGGCGGCCGCGCGGAACCAGTGCTCGGCCTCCTGGAAGTTCCCGTGGTCGGCGGCGAGCCTGCCGAGGTTCGTGTACGCCGGGACGCTGCCGAGTTCGGCGGCCTTCCGGTACCAGGCGGTGGCCTCGCCGGGGTCGTTCCGGTCGTTCGCGAGCACGCCGAGGTTCGTCATCGCCGCGGCGTCGCCCCGTTTGGCGGCCTTCATGTACCAGCGTTCCGCCGCTTCGACTTCGCCGCGCCGATGCAGCAGCAGCCCGAGCCGGACGGCGGAGTCGGGCGCGCCGGCGGAGTCGGCCGCGCGGTAGCAGCTTTCCGCACGGCCGAGGTCCTTGCGTTGTTCGGCCTGGTGGCCCAGTTTGACCAGCGCGGCCGCATCGGCCTCTTCGCCGGCCGCGCGCCACCACGGTTCAGCTTCCCTCGCCCGCCCGGTGTCGCACAGGATCGCGCCGAGCGTGATCATCCCTTCGACGTCGCCCGCCTCGGCGGCCTCACCCGCCCACCGCTCGGCTTCCCGCAGTTCGCCGCGCCGGTGCAGCAGGCGCGCGAGTTCGGTCATCGCCTCGACCCGGCCCTCGCCGGCGGCCTGCCGCCACCAGTCCTCGGCGTCGTCCAGTTTCCCTCGCCCCGCAGAGAGATTTCCCAGATGCGCCATGGCATGCGAATCACCGGCGGTCGCCGCTTCGCGGTACCAGCGTTCGGCCTGTTCGGGCGCGCCGCGTTCCCGCAGGAGGTGCGCCAGGTTGCCCATCGAGACCCGGTCACCGCCCGCCGCGGCCTTGCGGAACCATGCCTCCGCCTCGTCCAGATCGCCCCGCTCCAGCGCGGTGGATCCCATCCGTGCCATGGCGATCACATGTCCGCGTTCCGCGGCCTTCCGGTTCAGGTAATCGTCGACCCGGTTGTTCCATTTTCGTTTTTCGGCGCCCACAAACCCGCTCCTTCCGGCAGCGTCCCTGGGGTAGTCGCCGGTCAGGGCCCCGATGTGACAACAACTACCTGGTGTCATCGCCGTGTCGCACCCGGTTTCCGCGCGAGCCCGGCGATACTTGGCGCTCCCCATCCCCGTAGAGAGGAATCGCGCGGTGGCCACGCGTACCCGGCAGATGACCACGGCCCAGCGGCTGCTCCTGCTGATCACCCTCTCCGCGGTGGTACTCGTCGGGATCTGGCTGGTGACCGGCAAGGGTTCCGCGCTCCAGCCGAGCCCGACGACGTCCTCGTCGTCGAACCCCGCCAGTGCCGCGGACGCGCGCAAACAGCTCGACGAACTCACCGTCGCCCCGCGCGGCACGATGGACGGCTACGACCGCAAGAAGTACCCGCACTGGGACAACCAGGGGAACAACTGCAACACGCGCGAGTTCGTCCTCAAGCGCGACGGCAAGGACGTGAAGGCCGGTTCCGACTGCGCCCCGACCTCCGGCAGCTGGACCAGCATCTACGACGGCGAGACCTGGACCAAGCCGACCGACGTCGACATCGACCACATGGTCCCGCTCGCGCAGAGCTGGGTCAGCGGCGCGAAGTCGTGGAACGACGAGAAGCGGCGCCAGTTCGCGAACGACCTGACCAGGCCGCAGCTGTTCGCCGTCACCGACAACGTCAACCAGGAGAAGAGCGACAAGGCGCCGGACCAGTGGAAGCCGCCGCTCGTCTCGTTCTGGTGCACCTACGCGACGGACTGGATCACCGTGAAGCACTACTACGCGCTCACGATCACCGCCGCGGAGAAGACCGCGCTCGGGGACATGCTCGGTCGTTGCTGATCCGCCCGGCTTCGGCTTAGCTGGGGCGATGGGGACTTTCGTACTGATCCACGGCGGTGGCGGCAGCGCCTGGGACTTCCACCTCCTGGAGGCGGAACTGACCGGGCGCGGACACGACGTGGTCGCGGTGAACCTGCCGATCGAGGACGAGAAGGCGGGCTTCGCCGAGCATGTCGGCGCAGTCACGAAGGCGGTCGGCGACCGCGGGGACCTGGTCGTCCTCGGCCACTCCTACGGCGGTTTCACCGCGCCGCTCGTCGCCGAAAAGCTCTCCGCCCGGCTGCTCGTCCTGCTGACGCCGATGATCCCGAAACCGGGTGAGACGCCGGGGGACTGGTGGGGCAACACGGGTTTCGCGGACAACACCGACCTCAGCGACGAGGAGAAGTTCTTCAACGGTGTTCCCGCCGACCTCGTCGCGGAGGCGGGTTCGCACGGGCGGAACCAGGTCAGCGCCGAGTGGAACGAGCCGTGGCCGCTGGAGAAGTGGCCGGACGTCCCGACGAAGGTGCTCATCGGGCGCGAAGACCGCTTCTTCGCGCCCGAGTTCCAGCGCCGGGTCGTCCAAGAGCGGCTCGGGTTCGCGCCCGACGAAATCGACGGCTCGCATTCCGTGCCGTTGAGCCACCCGAAGGACCTGGCGGACCGCCTGGAGTCCTACCTGTAACTCACCAGCGATCCAGGCGCATGACCTCTTCGAGCGGCTGGCGCGCTGCGGGTTTGAAGGTGTCGCCGGTGTAGAACGCCGTCGGGATGAGCGCGGCCTGGTGCACGTTCTCCGGGAGACCGAGGATCTCCGCGGCCTCCTTCTCGTACGCGAGGTGCAGCGTCGTCCACGCCGTGCCGAGCGTGACCGCGCGCGCCGCGAGCATGTAGCTCCACACCGCCGGCAGCAGGTTCCCCCACAGTCCGGCCTGGTTGCCGGCGGGCAGGTCGGCGCCCGTCGTCTCCAGACACGGGATGACGTGCACCGGCACCTCGCCCATCTTGTCGGCCAGGTACTCGACGCTGGAGCCGACGCGCTTCTGCACCTTCGAGCGCTGCGGGTCGTCCGCGAACAGCTTCCCGGCGGCACGCGGCGAATCGAGGTACTCGCGGCAGGCGCGCTGATAGAGCTTGCCGATTTCCGCCCGCTGCCCGGGATCGGTGATCACGAGCCAATGCCAGCGCTGCGTATTCGACCCGCTCGGCGCCTGCAGCGCGACCTGCAGGGCGTGTTTCACCAGTTCGAGGGGAACCGGCCGGGACAGGTCCAGTCGTTTGCGGACAGTCCGCGTGGTCGTCAGCAGCTCTTCAGGCGTCATCCCGCGATTATGTCGTCGTCGGAGGCGTTCTGCCGAGATCACCAACGCGGATGGATCAACGGTTTCAGCAGCTCGTTATAGACCTCTTCGACAGCGGCCGTGGCTTCGGCCGGAAGGGGCGCCGACGCGGCCGCCGAACTGTTCGCCCTGGCCTGCTCGGCGTTGCGCGCGCCGGGGATGACGACGCTGACGCCGGGACGGTCGACGATCCAGCGCAGCGCGAACTGCGCGAGCGTCTGTCCTTCGGGGACGAAGCCGCGAAGGCGCTCCACGGCTTCGAGCCCGACGTCGTATGGAACGCCCGAGAACGTCTCGCCGACGTCGAAAGCGGCGCCCTGGCGGTTGTAGTTGCGGTGGTCGTCTTCGCCGAAGGTGGTCGAAGCGGTGTAGCGACCGGAGAGCAGGCCCGACGCGAGCGGTACGCGCGCGATGATCCCGGCGCCCGCCTTCTCCGCGGCCGGCAGAACTTGCTCGAGCGGCTTGAGCCGCAGGCAGTTCAGGATGATCTGCACCGAAGCCACGTTCGGCCGCGCGAGCGCCGCCAGCGCCTCTTCGCAGGTCTCGACGCTGACGCCATACGCCTTGATCCGGCCTTCGTCGACCATCGCGTCGAGAGCGTCGTACACCGCGTCGGACGAGTACACCGGCGTCGGCGGGCAGTGGAGCTGGACGAGGTCGAGTGTGTCCACGCCGAGGTTCGCGCGCGAACGGTCGTTCCAAGCGCGGAAATTCTCGGCGACGTAGTTCTCCGGAAGCTGCTCGGCGCGGCGCCCCATCTTGGTGGCGACGAAGACCGCGTCGTCGCCACGTTCCGCGCGGAACCGGCCGACGAGCCGCTCACTGCGGCCGTCACCGTAGACGTCGGCGGTGTCGAAGAAGGTGACCCCGGAGTCCGCCGCGGCGTGGAGGACGGCGAGCGCGTCCGCCTCGTCGACCGTGCCCCAGTCCGCGCCGAGCTGCCAGCAGCCGAGCCCCACCACGCCGACGTCGCGGCCGAGCCGGGCGATCTTCCGAGTCTCCATGATCGCGATCCTAGATAGGATCCCCCGGTGGGCAAGCCGCCGAGGGAACGAGGGATGGGCACGCTGCTGAGACATGTCCTCGAACTGACCGAAGCGGACGTGTCCGCGTTCTTCGAGAACATCGGCCTGGGGGACTACCGGCCGAGGTTCACGCCGGTGGTCCGCGCGATCGTCGCGCACGGGCCGCTGTCCATCCGCGCCCTGGCCGCGGAGGTCGGGGTGACGCATTCAGCGGCCAGCCAGACCGTCGCGCAAATGGCGCGCCAGGACCTCGTCTCGCTCGAGCCTGGCAGGGACGCCCGTCAGCGGATCGTTTCGCTGACCGAGAAGACCCAGAGGCTCATGCCCACCCTCGAAGCCGAGTGGGCGGCGACCATCGCCGCAGCCGAGCAGCTGGAAGCGGAACTTCCGTACCCGTTGCGGGAGGTGCTGGTCGCCGCCGTCGAGGCTTTGGAGCGCAAGCCGCTCCGGGAACGCATCGCCGAGACCGAAGCGGGCATCGCGCTCAGCCGTCGAGCCCAGGAAGGCTGAACACCGCCCAGACGTACTTCCCGCCGGAGCACGGCTCGTGTCCCCAGTCGTCGGACAACGCGTGCACCAGCTGCAAGCCTCGGCTGCGCGCCGCCGCCGGCGAAGGTTCCTTGAGCTTCGGCCGTCCCGTGCCGGAGTCGAAGACCCGCAGGGTCAACCGTCCGCCGGAGTACTCGACCTCCAGCCTGTCCGGCCGCTCGCCGTGTTCGAAGGCATTGGTGACCAGCTCGGACGTGGCCAGGAGGACGTCGTCGACACCCGCGTCGTCGAAGCCCAGGCCGGCCAGGGTCGCCCGCACCGCCTGCCGAGCGACGGCAGGAGCCGTCACGTCGACCGGCAGGGGCAGGGACACCACCGGCAACGAGCCCTCCGATCGCATCTTGGACATCGTCATGGTTCCGCACCTCCCCTCGCGAGAGACTCCCGAATCCGCTGTTCGTCTCCCAGATACCCACAAGGGTGAAGGTCGAATCAGACTCCGTCCGTGAGTTCTGTCTCGGTCAGTCCTTCACGCAGTTTCTTGAGTGTGGCAGCCAAGAGCCGCGACACCTGCATCTGGGAGACCCCGACACGGCGCGCGATGTCCGACTGGCTCATCCCGGACCCGAACCGCAGCGCGACGATCTTGCGCTCGCGATCGGGCAGCCGCTCCAACATCGGCCGCAGCGCCTCACGCAGCTCCGCCTGGCTCAGGTTGGCGTCGGCCTCCCCGAACCTGGTGTGCGCCGAGTTCTCCAAGAGGTTGTCCAAAGAGGCCCCGTAGCGGCCTTGGCCGGCGCGGAGCCCTTCGAAGACCTCGTCGACCGGGACGCCCAGGTGGGCGGCGATCTCACTGGGCTTCGGCGCGCGCGAAAGCCGGACTGTCAGCTCTTCGCGCACCGCCGAGATGTTGGCGTTCAGCTCCTTGAGCCGCCGCGGGACCCGCACCGACCAGCTGTTGTCCCGGAAGTGGTGACGCAGCTCGCCGGAGATCGTCGGGACCGCGAAGGCCAGGAAATCGCTGCCCTGGGTGGGATCGAAGCGGTCGACGGCGTGGATCAGTCCGATCGTGGCGATCTGGACCAGGTCCTCCATCGACTCGTCCCGGTTACGGAACTTGCGCGCCAGGTTGCGCGCGAGTTCCAGATGCGCCCGCACCAGGTCGTCCCTCAGCTGTTCACGCTTGGGGTCGTCCTGGGGCAGCGCGCACATGCGCTCGAACAGGGCCGGAACATCGGGGCCGTCTTGCTCGACCGGTTCCGTCACGGCCGGGCCGCCTCGCTCTCCCGGACGAGCTCGACCCTGGACAGGTAGCCGCCATCCGCCGGGGTGACGATCCGCCGCGCGGACGTCGCCAGCGCGGTCAGCAGCTGCCAGGACAGACCGGTCTCGTCGTCGGAATCGGCGGAGTCCGCGAACACCGAGACGGTGACCTCGATCCGGCCGTCCTTCCAGGAGAAGACGCAGGTCAGATGGCCGTCGGAGGCCGATGGAAGCAGCATGGAACAGGCCTCGTCCACGGCCATCCGGAGATCTTCGACCGCGTCCAGGTCGAAGTCCTGACGCATCGCGATATCCGCGACGATCGTCCGAAGGGTCGGCACCACATGCGGTACCGCGGCCGTGCGTACCTCGATGAGTTGAGCGCCCTCCCCGCTGGGCGGGGTGTTGTCCACCACGTGTGTTCCTCTCTGGAGCTGCACTGCCGTGTCGACAGATGCCCTGGGTGTGAGCAAACCAAACCCACGTTTGATTCGCGCAGGGGGCGGGCATGTAACGGGCGACAAACGATCTCCTGGAAAGGGCGGGGACCGACATGGCTGACGTGAGCCGGCTGCCGAACGTGGTGGCGGAAGAGTGGGACTGGCAGCTCCGTGGGTCGTGCCGAGGCGCCGACAGCAGCTTGTTCTTCCACACGGACAACGAGCGCGGATCGGCCCGCGAGCGGCGCGAGTCCCGTGCCAAGGCGATCTGCCAGACCTGTCCCGTGCTGGCGCAGTGCCGCAAGCACGCGATGGCGGTGCAGGAGCCGTACGGGATTTGGGGCGGCCTCGGCGAGATCGAGCGCCGCGAACTGTTCCTGCGCGAACGCCGCGCCGGGCGCAAGACGCTGGCCGCTCATTGAGCGCTCGCCGGACACCGGTCGGCGACGCGCGTGACGGCGATCGTGGCGCCCCGTCCGGACTGGGTTAGGGTTGGGACTGTCGTTGCGGGGACAGCTCCCGCCGAAGAAGAGCGTGCGTCCGTGTCCGGACAGGGCGCGGCCGTAGCTTGAGACCACAGGCGAGCCCGGCGCGCCGAGCGCCGGTTCTCACCTGATGAGGAGAATGTGCATGCCCGCAGCGGAGCAGAACACCACGCCGCCCGGCTTCAGCATCACGCTGGACTCCGAGGCCTCCGTACCCCGCGTGGTGGTCACCGGTGAGCTCGACCTGCTGACGAGCCCGCAGCTGCAGGAGACCCTCGGGGCCCTGATCACGGACAAGCCGTCCGGACGGGTCGTCGCCGACCTGACCGGTGTGACCTTTTTCGACTCCTCGGCGCTGAACGTGGTGCTCCAGGCACAGCGCCAGGCCGCCGAGAAGGCGGTCGAGCTCGAAGTGGTGCCCAGCCCCCAGGTGAGCCGAGTGATCGAGCTCACCGGCGTCGCCGAGCACCTCAGCGTGTCGGAGGAGCCCCCCGCCTGATCCCCCGCTACGGTCGTGGGCTCGTGATCCGCGACACCTGGGGGCAGCACGATGATGGGGCGGACGCATGCCCTGACCGGCTGGTGCGCGGGCCTCGCGCTCGCACCCGTCGTCGGGGCGGGCACGGTGCACCAGGCGGTCGTGTTCGCCGCGACCACGGCCGGGTTCGCCCTCCTGCCGGACCTCGACCACCCGGGAGCCCGCGCGTCGCGGCTCCTCGGCTGGTTCACCGGGGCCATCTCCTGGTTCCTGCGCCGCGTTTCGGCGGCCCTCTACGCCCTGACCAAGGGCCCCCGCGACGAGAAGGTCACCGGTAAGCACCGGCACCTTTCGCACACCGTGCTCTTCGCGGTCGGCCTCGGCTTCCTGACCTCCTGGGGCACCGAAACCGGCGGACCGTGGGCGGTGTTCGGCGTCGTCGTCCTGGGCCTGCTGCTCGCGGAAGGCGCGCTCGGCGACTGGCTCCTGCCGGTCAGCGGCGCCGCCGTCGGCTGGTGGGTCTGGACCGCGCCGCCCGACAAGGCCGCGCAACTCGCCGAAATCTCCGGCTGGCTCGGTATCGCCGTCGCCGCGGGCTGTTTCGTGCACTGCCTCGGCGACGCGCTGACCGAATCCGGCTGCCCGTTCCTGTTCCCCATCCCGATCGCGGGCGAGACCTGGTACGAGATCCGGCCGCCGAAACCGCTGCGGTTCCGCACCGGCAAGAAGGTGGAGAACCGGCTGATCTTCCCGGTGTTCGCGGTCGCCGCGGTCGTGCTGATCCCCGGCGTGTGGGACTACTTGTTCACCACGGTCCAGGGTTTCCTCACACCGGACGGGGCGCAGACCGCGGTGCAGTAGCCCAAGTGAGGAATGCCCTCGTCGCCGGAAGCGTTGAATCGGAACGCCGGACCCGGTTGAGGAGGGGAACAGTGGACAAGCCCGTGCTGCGCGCCGACGCGCGACGCAACCGAGCGAAGGTGCTCGCAGCGGCCGAAGAGGCTTTCGCCGTCGACGGTCTGGCCGTCCCCCTCGACGAGATCGCGCGGATCGCCGGCGTCGGCGCGGGCACGGTCTACCGGCATTTCCCCAGTAAGGAAGCGCTCTTCCAGGCGGTCGTGCTGGAGCGCATCGAGCAGTTCGCACGCGAGGCCCGCGAATCGCTGACCGCCGGAGACCCCGGCGCGGCCTTCTTCGACTTCTTCAAGCGCGTCGTCCAGCAGGCGTCCCGCAACCGGGCTCTCTGCGACGCGCTCGCCGAGACGACGGGGCTCGGCTTCAAGGCCGAGGCGGGAACCGATTTCCGGTCGGCGGTGCAGGCGTTGCTGATGCGGGCGCAGGCCGCGGGTGCGGTGCGCGAGGACATCGACGGCGACGACCTGCGCGCCCTGATCGCCGGCTGTCTCGCCGCGGAACGGTACTCACCCGAAAGCCGTCATCTCGTCCGCGTCGTGGTCGATGGCCTGCGTAAAGCGGCTTGAGGACATTCCACTCAACTTGCACGCTGCGTAACAAAACGTAAGATCAACGCGAGTAGTCCTCGTACCTGCGCTTCGCATGGCGAGGGGGTGCTGGATGTTCGGTCAGGGTCCCACCACCGGTTCCGTCACGGTCGCGGCTCTAGCGGGTGTCGCCACCGGACTGCTCGTCGCCGCCCTTCTCGTCGCCGGGCGCGAGCCGCTGCCCCGTGTCCACGAAGTCGGCACGACCCCTTCCCCGGCAACGATTTCCCGGTCGATCGGCCCGGTCACGGTCACCGTGTCGGGCATCGTGCAGGAACCGCTCACGGTCACCCGCACCAGCGTTCCGGTGCCGCGCACGGTGACCCGGACCGTGACGCCGTCCACCACTTCGACGTCGTCGAGCACTCCGACAACGCTCCCGCCCAGTTCGAACACGGAATCCCGCCGCGATTGATGCAACCGCGGCGGCCCTCCGCGACGTCTGCCCGGTATGCGGCGCCTACCCGTTTTCGTGTTCCTGCTCGCGACATTGACCGCTTGCGGCCAGTCCTCGGGTGCCGGGGGCGGTGAACAGTGTCCCGCCATCGCCTTGATGGAGGGGATCTCGCTCGACGTCCCGCCGGAGGCGGCGGCCGGGATCACCCGGGCGTCGATGGAGTTGTGCTGGGCGGGCAGATGCGTGACCGAATCCGCCGAACTGATGCCGAGCAGCGCCAGCCGGGACCAGGGCTGCACCGGCGACGTGTGCTCGGCGCAGGCGGTGCCCACCGGCGGCAAGTACACGTCCGTGCCCGTCCAGGGGCTGCCGGTCACACCGGTGAAGACCACGGTGACCTTCGACGACGGCAAGCCCCATGTCCTCGACGTCACGCCGGTGCTCACCTACCCGGCGGGCGAGAAATGCGGGGGCGGGGTGCCGATCGCGAAGCTGGTCGTCACCCCCGGAGGCGAGGTGAAGCAAGCACCGTAGAGGCCGCCCCCCGATGAAGCGGCCTCCACGGTTTCCCCTGTTACCCCCGGTCAGCCGACGTCGCGACGACGCCAGCCGACGAGTCCCGCCGCCAACGCGACCACGGCCACCCCGGTGAGCCAGATCAGCGGGGTCGCGGTGAACTCCGCGGCGGGCAGTTTCGGAACGTGCGAGAACGGCGACGCGTCCAGCAGCACCTGCGGCAGGTTCAGCACCGCGCCGAACAGGCTGAGCAGCAACGCCAGCCCGGCGATCGCCCACGCCGCCGTCGAGAACTTCGGCGCCAGGCCGAACAACGTCACGGCGAGGCCGACGATCACCCACACCGCCGGGAGTTGCGCGAGCGACGCGACCGTCATGTCGCCGATCGAGCCGCCGACGTCGTCGCCCCGCAACCCGTTGGACAGTCCTAAGAGGACACCACTGACGACCATCATCAGCGCCGTGCCGCCGAACGCGAACACCAGGTGGCTTCCCAGCAGCCGCAGCCGTCCGACGCCCGTCGCGAGCAGCGGCTCGACGCGGATCGCCGTCTCCTCGGTGCGGAGCCGCAGCGCGGCCTGCACCCCGTAGAGCGCGACGACCATGGCGAACATGCCCGCCATCGCCGCCATGAAGGCGTCGATCAGCGCGTCCGTTCCGCCAAGGCGCTGGAAGATCTCCTTCGCCTGCGCGCTTTCCCCGACGACGTCGCCGATCCCGCTCGCGACCGAGCCGAACACCGCGGCGCAGACCGCCACGCCGATCAGCCAGCCGATCAACGGGCCCCGGTGCAGCCGCCACGCCAGCGCGAACGGGCTGCGGAGCGACGCCGCGGCTTCGGCGGGCCCCGGACGGGGCGGGAGGAGGCCGGTCCCGACGTCGCGCCGCGGGAGCAACGAGTAGCCGACGGCACCGACGACCACGGTCGCGGCCAGCGGCAGCAGCACCACCCACCAGCGTTCGTCGGCGAACGGCCGGAGCCGCTGCGCCCAGCCGATCGGGGACAACCACGAGACCCACTGCGCGTCCGACGTCGAGTCGCCGACCGCGCGCAGGAGGAACGCGACGCCGACGGCGGTGGCGCCGATCCCGTTGGCCGTCCTCGAGTATTCGGCCACCTGGACGGCGACCGCGGCGATCGCGGTGAAGACCAGCCCGGTCGCCGCGGTGACGCCGCCGAGCGCGATCGCCCCTTCGGCGGGCAGTTTCGCGCCGATCATCAGCCCGGTCTCGATGAGTCCGATGAGGACACTCGCCCCGGCCGACACGAGCACGGCCGCGCTGAGCAGGGCATACCGGCCGACCACCGCGGACGCCAGCAGTTCCGCGCGGCCGGTGTCCTCCTCGGCGCGGGTGTGCCTGGTGACGGTGAAGACGGCCATCAGCCCGATGATCAGGGCGAGGAAACCGCCGAGTCGCCACGCGGTGAACCCGCCCGCGGTCGAGAGGTCGAAGGCCGGGCCGTAGATCAGCGAGAGCGACGGGTTCGCGCCCATGCTCGCGGTGAGCCCGGCGCGTTCGGCGGCCGTTGGGTACAGCGTTTCGAACGTGCCCGACGACGTCGAAGGCATGATGCCGAGCAGGATGATCCAGATCGGCAGGACGACCCGGTCCCGCCGCAGGGCGAGCCTGGTCAGCTGCCAGGTGCCGACGAGTCCGTGCGCCGGTCCGGTGGCCGCCGCGTGCGCGGGGCGGCTGAGCGTCGCGGTCATTTCGCGCTCGCTTCGGTGGTGCTCGCTTCGGTGGTGTAGTGGCGGAGGAACAGCTCTTCCAGCGTCGGCGGCTGGCTGGTCAGGCTGCGGACGCCGACCTGGGTGAGCTGTCGCAGGGCCTCGTCGAGCGAACGGGTTTCGACGTCGAAGCGGACCCGGTTCCCCTCGACCTTGAGGTCGTGGATGTTCTCCAGGTTCGCCAGCCCGTTCGGCGGGCCGGCGAGTTCGGCCGAGATCGACGTCCTGGTGAGGTGGCGCAGTTCGGCCAGCGTCCCGCTTTCCACGGTGTGGCCGTTGCGGATGATGCTGACCTTGTCGCAGAGCGCCTCGACCTCGGCCAGGATGTGGCTCGAAAGCAGCACCGTGCGGCCCTGCTCGCGCTCCTCCTGGATCGCGTACTGGAAGGTGGCCTCCATCAGCGGGTCGAGGCCGGAGGTCGGCTCGTCGAGGATCAGCAGATCCACGTGCGAGGCCAGCGCGGCCACGATGGCGACCTTCTGCCGGTTGCCCTTGGAGTAGGTGCGCCCTTTCTTCTTGGGGTCGAGGTCGAAGCGTTCGATGAGGTCCTTGCGACGTCGCTGGTCGAGCCCGCCCCGCAGTCTCCCGAGCAGGTCGATGACCTCGCCGCCGGAGAGATTGGGCCAGAGGTTGACGTCGCCGGGGACGTAGGCGAGGCGCCGGTGAAGGCTCGCCGCGTCCTTCCAGGGGTCGCCGCCGAGCAGGCGGACGTCGCCCGAGTCTGCATGGAGCAGGCCGAGCAGGACCCGGACGGTGGTCGACTTCCCCGCGCCGTTCGGGCCGAGGAAACCGTGCACCTCCCCAGCGGGTACCTGCAGGTCAAGACCGTCGAGGGCCTTGGTCCGGCCGAAGGATTTGTGGAGGCCGGAGATGGAGATGGCGTTTTCCATGGATCTGAAGGTACAGTGATTTCACGAAGTTGTGAAGTTAAGAAAACGTATGGATGGTGTGATCACTCTGGGGGATGTACGAGAGGATGAGCCCATGACGACGCCTGAGAGTGCTTCGAGCACCCAGAGAGACGAGGACGCCGTCCGCCGTTACGTGGAACACCTGGGCATCACGCTCTCCCAGATCGGGATGCAGCGGATGCCGGCCAGGGTGTTCGCCGCGTTGATGACCACCGACGCCGGCCGATTGACCGCGGCCGAACTGGCCGACCAGCTTTCGGTGAGCCCCGCGGCGATCTCGGGAGCCGTACGGTGGCTGGAGCAGATCGGCCTGGTCGCCAAAGAGCGCGAGCCCGGCTCGCGCCGCGACCACTACCGGCTCTTCGACGACCTTTGGTACGCCACCTTCATGAAACGCGACCGCATGATCACCCTGTGGCGCGACGCCGCCGACGAGGGCGTCGCCGCGCTGGGCACCGGCACCCCGGCGGGCGAGCGGGTCGCCGAGATGCGGGACTTCCTGAGCTTCATGATCAAGGAGCTCAACGACATGTACGCCAAGTGGCATGAGATGCGGGCCGGAAAGAGCAAGTAGGGATCGGCGGTGTCGTGAGTGATAAGGAGGGTTAGAACGACACTTACCACTCACGACCCCAGCGCTGCGGCGACGGATCGCGATCAGGCCGGTCGGTCGACTCCGCGAGAAGTCAGAGCGTTCGCGCCAGCGTCGTCGCGAGTCTTTCCGCCCACGTGTCCAGTTCCTCTTCCGCCGGGTCGCGATCTTCGAAGGACACCAGGAACGCGTACTGGAAACAGGCCCCGAGCAGCAGGGACGCCGCCGCCTCCAGGTCCGCGTCCTCGCGGATCCGGCCGAGCCGGGTCTCCTCGCCGAGGTACTCGGTGACGCGTGCGAGCGGGACGTCCGGCCCCGCCTGCCTGTTCGTCACCCGTTCCCGATGGGTCGCGAGCAGTTCCCGTGAGGAGAACAGCGACACCGCGATCGGGAAACTCTCCAGGTAGAACGACAGCGTGATCCGCGCCAGCCTGGTCAGGTTCGTCGCGAGCGGGGTTTCGGCCGCGGTCTTCATCAGCTCGTCCAAGGTCGTCCCGAGCGCGGGCAGCCGCTCGGTCAGCACGCTCATGAAGATCTCGGTCTTGTCCTTGAAATGCTTGTACAACAGCGCCTCGGAGTACCCGGCCGCCTGCGCGATGGCCTTAGTGGTGGCGTGCGCGTAGCCCTGCTCGCGCATCACCTTCGCCGCTGCGGCGACGATGTCCTCCCGGCTTCCCACGGTCCCTCCCTGAGGGCTTCTCAGCGTTCGCTCGACAAGTGGTCAGTGAACACTCACCATAGTGGGTGAGTGTTCACTAACCCAGAGAGGCGCGATCATGAAGCTCACCGTTTTCGGGGCGACCGGCGGAATCGGCACCGAGGTCGTCAAGCAGGCCCTGGCCGCTGGCCACCACGTCACGGCGGTCGTCCGCGACCCGTCCCGGCTGAACGCGGAGGGCGGCCTGCTGGAGGTCGTCGTCGCCAGGCTGTCCGAGCACGGCGTGCTGACCGAGGCCGTGTCCGGGCGCGACGCGGTGATCTCGGCGCTCGGCGCACACGACCGGAAGCCGACGACCGTCGTCACCGACGGGGCGCACGCCGCCCTCGCCGCGATGCGTTCTGTGGGAACCCGGCGGCTGCTGGTGGTTTCCGCCAGCGGCGCGTTCGTCGACGGCGACGGTTTCTTCACCAGGAACCTCGTCAAACCGATCCTGGGCCAGGTCCTCAAGCACAACTTCGCCGACATGATCGCCGCCGAGCGGATCGTGAACGCGAGCGACCTCGACTGGACGATCGTGCGCCCGCCGCGGCTGCTGAACGGCCCGCACACCGGGGTGATCGCCGCCAGCACCGACGGCAACGTCCGAGGCAGCTTCACCATCAACCGCGCCGACGTCGCTGACTACCTGCTTCGCGCCGCTTCGGACGACACACTCATCCGCCAGACGGTCTCGATCGCCCACGGCTGACTCCGCATTTAGTCCTCTGAATGCGATTGTTGCGTGCGCAACGATCGCCACTAGAGGACTGAACGCGAGAAGTAGGGTCGCGGAGTGATGAGTCGCGCGGTGGTGCTGGCCCCGATCCTCCTCGCGCAAGCGGTCCGGGTACGGCGTACGACGCCCAGGCTGCCCGGCGCGGCAGGACCGGTGACCGGTCTCGTCGACGGCGAGGGCCGCCCACTGCGGCTGGCCGTGCTGGGGGAGTCCACTGTGGACGGCGTCGGGGCCGCGACGCACGCCGAAGCGCTGACCGGACGCCTGGCCGGTGAGCTCGCGCGGGACGGCCGCGCGGTCGCCTGGCAGGCCGTCGGCAAGACCGGTGCCAACGCCCGGGTCGTGCGCGAGGAACTGCTGCCGCTACTCGGCCCCGCCGACCTCGTGGTGATCGCGCTCGGCGTCAACGACACCATCGAGCTCCATTCGGCCGCGCGCTACCGGCGTGACCTGCTCGACCTGATCGTCTCCCTG
>NZ_JACBXD010000024.1 GCF_013870525.1 Amycolatopsis pittospori | reverse complement strand
CAGGACGGCCGCGAGCGCGAGGTACGGGTTGGCCGAGGCGTCGGAGGTCTTGAGCTCGACGTTCGCGTGCGCGTCGCCGAGCAGCGCCGTCCCCGGCACGTACCGAAGCGGCGCTTCGCGGTTCTCGACTCCCCAGAAGGCGTACGCCCCGGCGAAGAACCCGGGCCGCAGCCGCAGGGTGGACGGGACGCTGGGCGCGGTGACGGCCGTCAGCGCGGGCAGGTCGCGCAGCAGGCCGGCGAGGTACGCGGCGCCCTCGCCTTCGGGAACGCCGTCGCCCGCGAGCAGGTTGCGGCCCTTGCGCCGGACCGAGGTGTGCAGGTGCCAGCCGTTGCCCGCGGTTTCGAGGCCGACCATCGGCGCGAAGCTCACGATGAGCCCGTGGGCGTGCGCGGCGGCGTGGATGGTCTGGCGCGCCAGCAACTGGTCGTCGGCGGCGGAGACCGGATCGGTGGCGGGCAGCGAGAGTTCGATCTGCGCGAGACCGTACTCGGCGTGCAGCTGGCCGATTTCGAGGCCGTTGGCGGCGAAGTCGTGCAGCAGGGCGGCGACGAAGCCGTCCAGCGGGACCAGCGCATGCGGGCTGTAAGCCGGCCCCGGGTGCCCGGGTGAGCCGACGATGCCGGGGCTCCCGGCCGGTGCGACGGCGAACTCCAGCTCGTAGCCGGCCTTGAACTCCAGGCCGCGCTCCGCGGCGAGGCCGACCTGCCGCTCCAGGACCCCGCGCTGGCAGTACGGCCACGGCGAGCCGTCCGCGGCGACCTGCCGTCCGGGGGCCCAGGCGAGCGCGGGCTGGCCCGCGAGCCGCCGGAGCCGCTCGATCACCGGGACGAGCCGGACGTCGCCCGACGGCGTCGCCAGGCCGGTGTGCGCGAAGGTGATCGCGTCGTGGCTGTCGAAGACCGCGAACAACGACGTCACGCCGACACCCCGGGTCGCCGCGTTCGCCAGCCCGGCGATGGGGATGATCCGGGAGCGCGGGATGCCGTTGTTGTCCGCCCAGGCCAGGTGGACGCCGCCCACCCCAGCCGCGGCGAGGTCCTTCGCCGCCGCCGATGCCGCCTTCGTCATGGCCCGGCCTTCCTGCTCGCCCTCGATCCGGTCAGTATCGCGCCCTCGGCGGCGCCGGGCCATCGGGTTACGCGGGCGGTTCGGACACCGTCCGGTCACGTCGCTCCGGCGAGCGCAGCGCCACCCCGGCGACGACGGCGAGCGTGCCGAGCGCCTCGGGCAGGGTCGGGACCTGCTTCAGCCAGAGGAAGCCGATCAGGCCCGCCGTGACCGGCAGCAACGCCAGCAGCAGCGCGAACCGCGCCTGCCCGGCCTTGCGCAGGACCACCTGGTCGAGCGCGTACGGCACGACGGTCGAGAGCACGCCCACCCCGATGCCCAGGAGCAGCAGCCGTGGCGAACCCCACACCGCGCCGGTCCCGAAGGCCAGCGGGGACAGCACCACGGTGCCCACGGCGAACCCGACCGCCAGCCCGTCGATCCCGTTCCCGCCGACCGCGACGCGCTTCCCGAGCAGGATGTACCCGGCCCAGGCGGCGGCCGCGCCCAGCGCGAAGACCACGCCGAGCAGGCTGCCTTCGAGCCGCACGTCCGCGATGGCGACCACACCCGCCACCACCAGCAGGAGCGCGAAGACGTCGCGGCGGGTCCGGGAGCCGAAAGCCGCTACGAGCACGGGTCCGGCGAACTCGAGGGCGACGGCCGTGCCCAGCGGCAACCGCGCGATCGCCTCGTAGAAGAGCACGTTCATCCCGGCGGTGACGACGCCGAAGGTGGCCGCGAGCAGAAACGTCCGGCCGGTCCACGCCTGGCGCGACGGCCTCCGCCACGCCAGGAGGACCACCGCGGCGCCGAGACAGCGGAGCCATGCCACCCCCGCGGGTGAGGCGACCGAAAAGAGACCTACGGCGACGGCCGCACCGGCGTACATGGAAATTCCGCTGAGAACGAACAAGATCGGCGCCGGCACGCTCGCGAGACGGTTCCGGACGACTGCGATACCCACCCCCGCATGGTGCCTGACGTGGGAAAAGACGGTTCGGCGGGGAGTCTTCTCCTACGTTGCGTGATTACGCTACGGCATACGAGGTAATTACCAGTGACAAATGAGACACCCACGCGGGAACACTTGCGGGCCGCCAAACGTCTGGAAGAGTGGAAGCACGAACACGGCGGGGCCGGGAACGAGCGTTCCCGGCATCAGTGCCGAAGTGGTCGTAGCTGGATCGATGGCACCGGGTCACCGGTGCCGGGACGGAGGGAGACTCCAATGACTTCACCGACGCTCACCCGCCCCGAACTGACCGCTGCCGACCGATGCGACCGGTGTGGTGCTGCAGCCCAGGTTCGAGCCATTCTCAGCACCGGTGGCGAGTTGCTCTTCTGTGGTCACCACGCCCGCGCACACGAAACGAAGCTCAAAGAAATGTCCGCGGACATTCAGCGGTAGCCACCAGTCCACGACCACCTGGCGGCCGGCTGCTCCCCATGGAGCACGCCGGCCGCCCTGTTTTATGCCTGGCAAATACATACATACAGCATGTATGTTAACCGCATGACGACCAGCGACCTCCTGGGCGAGGTGCACGAGGCAGACCTCGGCGGCGCCCGTATCCGCTACCGCGACCGCGGCGAAGGCCCTCCCGTGGTCTTCGTGCACGGCCTGCTGACCAACGGCCTGCTCTGGCGCAAGGTGGCCCCCGCCGTCGCCGACGCGGGCTTCCGCTGCCTGACCCCGGACTGGCCGCTGGGGTCGCACGAGATCCCGGTCCCCGGCGCCGACCTGAGCCCGCCCGGCGTCGCCGCGTTGATCGCGCGGTTCCTCGAAGTTCTGGACCTGACCGACGTCACCGTGGTCGCGAACGACACCGGCGGCGCGCTCACTCAGTTGCTCATGACCACGTCCCCCGAGCGGATCGGCCGGGTCGTGCTGACGCCGTCGGATTCCTTCGAGCGTTTCCTGCCGCCGATGTTCGCGGGCCTGAGCACACTGGCGCGGATCCCCGGCGGAACCTGGACGGTCGTGCAGGCGATGCGGTCGAAGGCGCTGCTGAAGGCCACGAACTTCGTCTGGGCGATCAAGCACCCGGTCCCCCGGCACGTTCTCGACGCCTATCTGCTGCCCAGCAGGCGGAACCCGGAGATCCGCGACGACCTGCGCCGGTTCATGGCGGGCGTCAGCAACCGGTACACCCTCGCCGCGGCCGAGCGGTTGCCGTCGTTCGAGAAGCCGGTGCTGCTGGTCTGGGCATCCGAGGACCGGCACTTCCCGCTGTGGCTGGGCCGCAAGCTCGCCGGGGTGCTGCCGAACTCGGAACTGAAGACGATCGAGGACTCGTACACCTTCGTGCCGGAGGACCAGCCGGAGCGGCTGAGCGGCATGGTGGTGGAATTCCTGCGTGCCCACGCCACGACGTAGCCAGACCGAGCGATCCCAGTCGACGCAGACCGCCCTGATCACGGCGGCTCGGAGACTGTTCGCCGAACAGGGTTACGCCGCCGTGCCCGCCGACGAGATCGTCCGGGCGGCCGGCGTCACGCGGGGCGCGCTGTACCACCACTTCGGTGACAAACAGGGCCTGTTCCGTGCCGTGGTCGAGCAGATCGAAACGGAGATCACCGACGAGCTCGAGGCGGTGCTCCGGGCCGAAGACGATCCTTGGGCGGCCGCGCTCGGCGCGCTGAGCCGCTTCCTGGACCTGTGCCTGCGGCCCGAGGTGGTGCGGATCTCGCTCACCGACGCCATCTCGGTCCTCGGCTGGCCGGAATGGCGCGAGCTGGAGAACCGGTACGGGCTGGGACTGATCACGGAGCTCCTGGAGGGCGTCGCCGCTGACGGACGGCTGATCGCGGCGCCGATCCCGGAACTGGCGCAACTGGTGCTCAGCGCCTGCGCGGAGGCGGCGCTGATGATCGCGCACGCCGAAGACCCCGAAGCGGCGAAGGAGAAGTCCCTCGCCGCTCTGGTGGCCTTGCTGTCGGGTCTCGTGAAAGACCGCGTTTAGTCCTCTGGATGCGGTCGTTGCACACGCAAGGACCGCATCCAGAGGACTAAACGCGATGATTCCCGGGACTCAAACGGTGTCCAGGATCATCTCGAACGCCGCCTCGGCGGCACCCAGCAGCTTCACGTCGGCGCCCAGCGCGGAACTCACGATCTGGGTCCCGCCCACGGCGCGGCTGACCAGGCTCCGCCGCCGGACCTCGGCCGCGACCGACCGCACGACCGAATCCGGCAGCACGGTCAGCAGGTCGCCCAGCACGACCAGCTGCGGGCCGAGCAGGTTGACCACGTTCACCAGGCCGAGCGTCAGCCATTCCGCGAACTCCGAGAGCCGTTCCTCGGCCGCGTGCGGGTCGCGGGCCAGTTCGCGCAGTTCGAACAGGATCGCCCCGCGCGGGGTGTCCTCGGGCAGGTCGAGCGCACGGCACAGGGCGGCCTCGCCGACCTCGGTCTCCCAGCAGCCGCTGGAACCGCAGTAGCAGGGACGGCCGCCCGGCCGGATCGCCATATGCCCGATCTCGCCGACGTACCCGGAGCCGCCTCGCAGCGACGAGCCGTCGGCGATGATCCCTCCCCCGACTCCCACGTCGGCGGAGACGTACACGGCGTCGGACGAGCCCCGGGCGGCGCCGCGCAGATGTTCGGCGATGGCGCCGAGTTCGGCGTCGTTGCCGACCAGGACGGGGACGCGCAGCACACCGCCGAGCCGTTCCCCGAGCGCGACGTCGGTCCAGCGCAGGTTGGGGGCCTCGTGCACATGCCCGTCCGCTCGCCGGACGACACCGGGCACGGACACCCCCACAGCGATCGGCTGTACGCCGAGGTCACCCGCCAGCATGGTGGTCGACTCGATCACGTGCGTGATCACCTCGTCGGCCTCCCGCATCCGGCCGCGGAGGTTCCAGCTGTTGCGCCCGAGGATCTGGCCGCCGAACCCGACCAGCGCGATCGCCACGTGTTCGACCTGGAGGTCGACCGCGAGCACCACCGCCGCCTGCGGCTGCGGCAGGACCAGGAGCGAGGGGCGGCCCGCCCCTCGTCCCGGCCTCGGGACCCGCTCTTCGACGACGCCCGCTTCCGCGAGGCCGTCGACGAGGGTCTTGATGGTGCTGCGGTTGAGCCCCAGCTCGGTGGCCAGGGTCGCCCTGGTGCTCGGGCCGCTGACGTGCAGCAACCGGAGCAGGGTCGTGCGGTTGTGCCTGCGCACCTCGTCTGGTCGTGCAACGGGTGTGCTGGTCACGGACTTCATCATTCCATGCGGACTCAGCGCGGCGACGCAGCCGCGCGGCGCCGGGACAGCGCGTCGACCGTGGCCGCCAGCAGCAGCACGAGACCGGTGACGATGTTGACCACCGCCGCCGACTGCTTGAGCAGGCCGAGAGCGTTCTCGACGACCGCGAGCACCAGGCCACCGATGACCGCGTCGACCACCCGGCCCTTGCCGCCGAAGAGCGACGTACCACCGATGACGGCGGCGCCGACCGCGAACAGCAGCGTGTTGAGGCCACCGGCCTGCGGGTCGACCGAACCGACCTTCGACGAGTAGACGATCGCGCCGATCGCCGCCACCGCGGAGCAGATGACGAACACGCTGGCGCGGATCTTCTCGACGTTGATACCGGCGCGTCGGGCCGCTTCGCGGTTGCCACCGACGGCGTAGATGTGGCGGCCGTACTGCGTGCGGTTGAGCACGTAGGTCCCGAGCACCAGCAGACCGAGCACGATCGGCACGACGTACGGGACGCCGGAGATCACGATGTTCGGGTTCGGCGCGCGGTTCAGCGTCAGCAGATAGGTCGCCACCGCACCCACGACGGCGATCGCGCCGACCTTGAACAGCACCATCGGCGTCGGCTGCGTGACCAGACCGCGTTTGAGCCGCGAGAAGTGCTGGCCCAGTGACACCGCGGCGAATCCACCCGCGGCGATCAGGAAGAGGATCCAGCTGCCCATGGTGGACAGGTTGCCGTTGGCGACCTTGAACAGCACGTCCGAGGTGCTGATGCCGAGTGTGCCGCCCTCACCGATGAACTGGAGGATGACGCCTTGCCAGGCGAGGAAGAGCGCCAGCGTCACGACGAACGACGGCATACCGATCTTCGAGACCAGGAACCCGGTGAGGACACCGATCGCGCCACCGACGCTGATCGCGAGCAGGATCTCGATCCACGGGTTGGCGGCCGCACCCGAAAGCACCAGCGCGATCGCGATCACGGCGAAGCCGACACCCGCCCAGATCCGCAGGATCACGCCGAGCAGACCGGCGATCACGAGCACCACGAGGAAGGCGATGAACACGCCGTTCCCCATCCCGCCCAGCAGGTTTCCGTTGCGCACGTAGTGCATCGCCAGCACGGCGGCGGTGACACCGGACGCGGTACCCGCGGACAGGTCGATCTCGCCGAGCAGCAGCACGAACACGATGCCCATCGCGATGATCGCCTTGCCGGCGCCCTGCGCCATCAGGTTCGCGATGTTGTTCATCGTCAGGAAGGTGTCCGACAGCGAGGCGAACACGATCACCAGCACGAGCAGGCCGAGCAGCGCGGGCAGCGAACCCAGCTGTCCCGCCTTCAGCCGGGAGACGTAGTCACCGACGGCCTCGCGTGTTGACATCGATGTCGTGTCGATGCCGAAGTCCGTGATGGCCGCCGACGGGTTGAGCGCGGCGGCCGCCGACTTGCCCCCCTCCGGCGAGGCGGGCTTTGCAGGAGTCTCAGTCATTTCCGGTTCTTTCTCACTCACAGGACGGCGGCTTCGGGGCGGGCAAGGCCGAGGTCGCCGGAGCGGCCGGCGGTGATCAGTTCCACGACCTGGCCGTGGGTCACGTCCTTGGTGTGCACCTCGGCGACGAGACGGCCGAGGTAGAGCACCGCGATCCGGTCGGCGACCTCGAAGACGTCGGCCATGTTGTGGCTGATCAGCACCACACCCAGGCCCTGTTCGGCGAGACGGCGGACGAGGTCGAGCACCTGCCGCGTCTGCGCGACACCGAGCGCGGCGGTCGGCTCGTCGAGCAGGACCACCTTCGAGTCCCACAGCACGGACTTGGCGATGGCGACGGTCTGCCGCTGCCCACCCGAGAGGGCCGAAACCGGCGTGCGGACGGACTTCACGGTGCGAACCGAAAGCGACGCGAGCGTCTCGCGCGCGGCCTTCTCCATGCTGGCCTCGTCGAGCAGCCACTTACTGCCGCGCTCCCGGCCAAGGAACATGTTCTGCACGATGTCGAGGTTCTCGGCCAGCGCGAGGTCCTGGTACACGACCTCGATCCCCAGATCCGCGGCGTCGCGCGGGCCGTGGATGTTGACCGGCTTGCCCTGGAACTTCACCGTGCCCGAGTCGTAGCCGTGGATACCGGCGATCGACTTGACCAGGGTGGACTTGCCGGCACCGTTGTCGCCGACCAGCGCGGTGACCTCACCGGCCCGCACATCGAAGTCCACGTCGTGGAGGACGTGGACCGGTCCGAAGCTCTTGTTCAGCTGCCTCAGTTCGAGGATGGGTTCACTCATGGGGGTTCTCGAATTCTCCCGGCTGGGTACCGGGCCGGGACGCGTCGTCGGGGAACGCGTCCCGGCCCGGCTGTCTGGATTTAACGGGTCAGGAGATGCCGAGCGTCGTGCAAGCCGCCGCCAGGTCGCCACCGCAGATCTCGGACGCCTTGACGTAGCCCTGCGTCACGACCTCCTTGACGCCTTCCTTGGTGGTCAGCTTCGGCTCGAGGAGCACGGACTTGACCTCGCGGTTGCCCTTCGGGTCCTTGGCCTTGGCGGTGGCCAGCGCGTCGGCGCCCGCCTTGTCGCCCTTGGCCAGCAGGACGGCGAGCTTCGCCGCGGCCTCGGCCTCTTCCTTGATCGGCTTGAACACGGTCATGTACTGGTCCCCACGCAGGATGGCCATGAGACCGTCCGCGGTGGCGTCCTGACCGGTGACCGGGACCTTGCCGTTGAGACCGTTCTTCTTCAGTACGGTGATGACCGCGCCGGCGAGACCGTCGTTCGCGGCGACGACGCCGTCGACCTTGCCCTTGTTGTCGGTCAGGATCTGCTCGAAGGTCTGGCCACCCTTCTGGTTGTCCCAGTTGTCGATGGCCTGCTCACGCACGAGCTTCAGGTCGCCGGCGGCGAACTTCGGCTGCAGGACGGACTTCTGCCCGTTCGCGAACAGCGTCGCGTTGTTGTCGGTCGGGGCACCCTCGATCATGACGACCTCGGCGCCCTTCTTGTCCTTCAGCGCGTCGCTGAGCCCCTGGCCCTGCAGCTGGCCGACCTTCTCGTTGTCGAACGAGACGTAGTAGTCGGAGCTGCCGCCGAGGTTCAGGCGGTCGTAGTCGATCGTCGGGATGCCCGCGGCCTGCGCCTTGCGGGCCACCGCCGCGCCGACCTCGCCGTTGATGGCGGCGATGATCAGGACCTTGACGTTCTGCGCGATCATGCCGTCGGCCAGTGTGGTGAACTTCTGCACGTCGCCCTGCGCGTTCTGGACGTCGGCGTCGAAGCCCGCGTCCTTGAGCGCCTTGGTCAGGAACGGCTTGTCGAAGGACTCCCAGCGCGCGGAGGTGGCGGTCTCCGGGAGGATGACGCCGACCTTGCCGCCGGTGGCGGCACCGCCCGGGGCAGGCGCGGACTGCGAGGAATTGCTGCTCCCAGAGTCCGCGGAGTTGGCGCCACAGGCGGAGAGCACCAGGCCGGCGCCTACCGTCGCGGCGAGGAGGGTAAGGGTTCTGCTGCGCATCCTCGTTCCTTCCGGATCTTGCTCGCGGGCGGCGATCCTGAGGGACCGGTCGCACCATCGCGCATATGTTGTGGGCGACAACATATGCCGCCGAACGGGTTTCGCGGAAGACGGCTGAATCGATTAAGCCTCATCAAATGGACACGGTTTGGCAACGTGGCCGTAGCAAGACGTACGAAGTCTAGGTCCGCTGACAGTGTGACCGCCACCACTTACGCAGCGTTATCGCCGCTGGCCTTCCGACACGGAAAGAGGGCCTCACGCCTCGCCCGCCGACGATCTCCAGGGGTCGTGAGTGGCGATTCGTGTTCTAACCCGAATCGCCACTCACGACCGGCGCTACCAGGTGCGCAGGGTGACGATCCGCTCTTCGAGCTGTTCGACCGTCGCCATCGCGGTCGGCGGTCCGCCGCAGATCCGGCGGAGTTCGTTGTGGATCGCGCCGTGCGGCTTCCGCGTCCGGTGGTGGTGCACGCCCACCAGAGCGTTCAACTCCTTGCGCAGCGCGCCGAGCCGTTCGCTGACCGACTGCGGCCGCGCGACCGGCGCGGCCTCCTCGGCCTTGGGCTTGCGCCGCTTGTCGTCGGCGATCTGCTCTTCCTGCCGCTTCCGCAACAGCGCGCGGACCTGATCCGGTTCGAGCAGGCCCGGCAGGCCGAGGTACTCCTGCTCCTCGTCGGAACCGGAGAACACCGCGGTGCCGAACGAGTTGCCGTCGTAGATGACCTGATCGAGCTCGGCGGAGGCGCCCAGCGAGGTGAACGCCTTCTCCTCCTCGCCCGGTTCGTCCTCGGTGCGGTTGGCCTGGGCCAGGAGTTCGTCGTCCCAGCCCTCCTTCTCGCGGTGCGGCTTGCCGAGGACGTGGTCGCGCTGGGCCTCCAGCTCACTGGCCAGTTCCAGCAGCACGGGCACGCTCGGCAGGAACACCGAAGCCGTCTCGCCCGGTTTGCGTGAACGCACGTACCGGCCGATGGCCTGCGCAAAGAACAGCGGGGTCGACGCGCTCGTGGCGTAGACGCCGACGGCGAGACGCGGGACGTCGACGCCTTCGGACACCATCCGGACCGCGACCAGCCATCGGTCGGTCGAGTCGGCGAACTCCTTGATCCGCCCGGACGCCTTCGGGTCGTCGGAGAGGACGACCGTCGGGTTCTGACCGGAGATGCGCTCCAGGATCTTGGCGTAGGCGCGCGCCGACTCCTGGTCGGTGGCGATCACCAGACCGCCGGCGTCGGGGATGCCGTTGGCGCGCAGTTGCGCGAGGCGCGTGTCGGCGGCCTGCAGCACCGCCGGGATCCACTCGCCCGCCGGGTCGAGCGCCGTACGCCAGGCACGCGCGTTCTGCTCGGCCGTCAGCGGCTCGCCGAGCCGCGCGGTGAACTCCTCCCCCGCACTGGTGCGCCAGGAGGCCTCGCCGGAGTAGGCGAGGAAGACGACCGGCCGGACGACGCCGTCGGCGAGCGCGTCGGCGTAACCGTAGGCGTGGTCGGCCTTGCTTCGCTGGAAGCCCGAGCCGTCGGGCTCGTAGGTGACGAACGGGATCTGCGAGTCGTCGCTGCGGAACGGCGTCCCGGTCAGCGCGAGCCGCCGGACGGCGGGCGTGAACGCCTCGCGGACCGCGTCGCCCCAGGACTTCGCGTCACCGCCGTGGTGGATCTCGTCCAGGATGACCAGCGTCTTGCGGTTCTCGGTGCGCACGCGGTGCAGCGTCGGATGCGCCGCCACCTGCGCGTAGGTCAGCGCGACACCTTGATAGTCGCGCGACGTGACACCGGTGGTGTTGCGGAAGTTCGAGTCGATCGCGATACCCGCGGCCGCGGCCGAAGCGGCCCACTGGTGCTTCAGGTGCTCCGTCGGCGCGACGATGGTGACCGCTTCGATGGTCCGGTCGCTCAGCAGCTCGGCGGCGATCCGGAGACCGAACACCGTCTTGCCCGCGCCCGGCGTCGCGACGGCGAGGAAGTCCTTCGGTTTCTTCGTCAGGTACTTCGTCAGCGCGCGGCGCTGCCAGGCACGAAGCGGCCGGGCGGTGCTGTCCTTGGCCGCGGGAGGCGCGCCCAGCTCGCCTCGATCGCGCTCGACCGTTTCCGACATGCCGGCCACCTCCTCCCTCACCCGAAAGCCCTGTTCACCGCTGTCTGACAAGCGAAAACCCTCACTTTGGTATCCGGCCGCGACGCCGGCGCCTGAGGTGAGGGCACTGGAGTGAGCCTACCCGGCGGGCCCGTGGAACGCCGGAAGCGCCACCCCCGTTGTCGGGTTACTCACCCGAAAAACCAGGGGTGGCGAGCCGAATGCCGGGACATGGACCATGCTGGACCCCGTCAAGGGCGCTCGGCGCTGGCGGAGGAGCTGCATGAGCGAGGAGAACGGCCGCGAACAGGCGGCCGCCGAGGCCGTAAAGGTCCGCAAGGGCCCGTTGCGCCTGCTCAGCCGCACCCTGAACAAGGCGTGGGAAGGCAACATCTTCTCCGAGGCCGCCGAAGCCGCGTTCTGGCAGACGCTGTCACTGCCTCCGCTGCTCCTTGGCCTCCTCGGGTGTCTCGGCTTCGTCGGCGACTGGTTCGGCCAGGAGGTCGTGACCGCGGTCCACGACCGGATCATCACCTTCAGCAAGACGATCTTCAGCGACAACGCCGTCCACGACATCATCGAGCCGACGGTCAACAGCATCCTGTTCGTCGGCAAGGGCGAGATCGTCTCCATCGGCTTCCTGATCTCCCTGTGGGCCGGCTCGTCGGCGATGTCGTCGTTCGTCGACGCGATCACCGTCGCGCACGACCAGTACGGCGTCCGCAACGACGTCTGGCAGCGGATCTTCGCGCTGCTGCTGTACCTGGCCGGGCTGGTCATCCTGGTGGTCGGGCTGCCGCTGCTGGCGATCGGACCGGACCTGCTCCCCCAGTTCTTCCCCACGGACTGGCGCGACACGGTGTCGTACTGGGTCGGCACGCTGTACTACCCGGTGCTGGCCGTGATGATCGTGCTGGCGCTGACGACGCTGTACAAGCTGTCCCTGCCGCGCAGGCTGCCGTGGCACCGCGGGCTGCCGGGCGCGATGCTCGCGATGCTCGTGTTCCTGCTCTCCAGCATCGGACTGCGGATCTACCTCAACTGGATCACCAAGACCGGCTACACCTACGGCGCGCTCGCCGCGCCGATCGCGTTCCTGCTGCTGATGTTCTTCATCGGGCTCGCGGTCGTCGGCGGCGCGTACTTCAACAGCGCGATCCAGGAACTGTGGCCCGCCAAGGCGACCAAACGCCAGCGCCGGAAGTGGCGGCGGCTGGAAATGGAACGCGCCAGCGAGCGGATCCGCGCCGAGGAGGGTCGCAAACTGTGGGAGCGGACGACGGTCCCGCTGCGGCGCCCCCGTCAGAACGGCGAAGAGCCCGACGGCGAGGCCGAACCGGAATCGGAACAGTCCGTGAACGAAGAACCGCACAGCGAAGCCGATCAGGTGACAGAACGGCGAAGTTGACCCCGAATGGGGGATGACCTCATCCCGAAGTCGTAGCCGGATTCCACCCGTAGTGTGAATCCAGTCCGCCCCTCGCCATGAAAAGCTCGCGGTAACCCGCCCGTTCCCGAGCTCTTTTCTGGGGGATCCCGCCATGTCCACGCTCGCCAGGCTCAGCCTGCGCAATCGAAGTCTCATCGGGCTGCTGGCCCTGGTGGTGATCGGCTTCGGCGCCTTCGCCCTGCCGCAGCTCAAGCAGCAGCTGTTCCCCTCGCTGCAGTTCCCGCAGGCGCAGATCATCACGCCGTACGCGGGCGCGTCACCCGACGCGGTCGACCGGCAGGTCACCGAACCGCTCGAAGGCGGACTCCAGGGCCTGAAGGGGCTCGAAGAGCTGAGCTCGACGTCGTCGGAAGGACTGTCGCGGATCACCGCGCAGTTCGAGTTCGGCACGGACATCGACGCCGCCGTCGGGCAGATCCAGCGCGTCGTGGACGGCGTCAAGGCGCGACTGCCGCAGAACTCCGAACCCACGGTGTCGGCGGGCTCCACCGACGACCTCCCCGTCGTGCTGCTCGCCGCCGGGACCACCGGCGACCCGCAGGCGCTCGCCCCCGCGCTGACCGGCGAGGTCGCGCCCGAACTGCGCAAGATCGACGGCGTACGCGAGGTCGAGGTGACCGGTGCGCGGCAGCCGCGGGTCACCATCGCACTGGACTACGCGAAACTGGCCGCGGCGGGTGCCGACCCGTCGTCGATCGCCACCACGCTGCAGACCGCCGGTGCCGCCGTCCCGGCCGGGACGCTGACCGAAGGCGACAAGACGCTCACCGTCCAGGTCGGCGGCGGATCGACCACGGTGGACACGATCAAGGACCTCTACCTGACGCCCGCGGCCACGCCGTCGTCGCGTCCCGGCGCTCAGGCGCCGAAGCCGGTGAAGCTCGGCGAGGTCGCGGACGTCCAAGCCGGCTTCGCGCCGCCGACGTCGATCACACGGACCAACGGCAAGCCGAGCCTCGGCCTCTCGATCACCATGGTGGAGAACGGGAACGCGGTCGCGATCTCGGATTCGGTGCGGGACAGGCTGCCCGAGCTGTCGAAGAAGATCGGCGCCGAGATGAGCGTCGTATTCGACCAGGGCACCCCGGTCAAGGACGCGATCAGCGGACTGACCACCGAAGGCCTGCTGGGACTGGCCTTCGCGGTCATCGTGATCCTGTTGTTCCTGCTGTCGCTGCGGTCCACGCTCGTGACGGCGGTGTCGATCCCGCTCTCGGTCGTCGTGGCACTGCTGGCGCTGTGGACCGGTGATCTGTCGCTGAACCTGCTCACGCTCGGCGCGCTCACCATCGCCATCGGCCGGGTCGTCGACGACTCGATCGTGGTGCTGGAGAACATCAAACGACATCTGGCGTACGGCGAGGAAAAGGAGCGTGCGGTCCTCGACGGCGTGCGCGAGGTCGCCGGTGCCGTCACCTCGTCCACCCTGACCACGGTCGCGGTGTTCCTGCCGATCGCCTTCGTCGGCGGGTTCGTCGGCGAGCTGTTCTCGCCGTTCGCGATCACCGTCACCGTGGCGCTGCTGGCGTCGCTGCTGGTCTCGCTGACGATCGTGCCGGTGCTCGCGTACTGGTTCCTCAAGCCGCCCAAGACACCGGCGAACGAGGAGGAGGCCGAGCGCACGCGACAGGCCGCGGAGGAGAAGGAGCGCCGCGGGCCGCTGCAGCGCGGATACGTGCCGGTGATCCGGTTCGCCACGAAGCGCCGCGTCACCGTGGTCCTGCTGGCGCTGATCATCTTCGGCGGCACGGTCGGGCTGGCGTCGCAGCTGAACACGAACTTCCTCGACCAGTCCGGCTCGACGACGCTGAGCCTTTCGCAGAAACTACCGCCCGGCACCAGTCCCGAGGCCAAGGAGAAGGCCGCCGGCGCGGTGGAGCAGGCGCTCGCCGCCGAACCGGCCGTCGAGACCTACCAGGTGAGCATCGGCGGAGGGAACTTCTTCGGCGGTGGCGGGACGGCGACCAACATCCAGGTCACCGTCGTCAAGGACACCGACGTCGAGGCGCTCTCGGATCGCTTGCGCGGCAAGCTGGACCGGCCGGAGCTCGGCGAGGTCAAGGTCGGAGCCGAAGCGGGCGGCTTCAACTCCGACGGGGTTTCCATCACCGTCACGGCGCCCGACGAGGCCGCGCTGAAGCCGGCCGCCGAGCAGGTCCGCCAGGCACTGTCCACGGTGCCGGACCTGACCGAGGTGACCAGTGACCTCGCGCAGGGCTCGCCGCGGGTGCAGGTCGAGGTCGACGCCGCCAAGGCCGCCGCGAGCGGGCTTTCGGCGACGACGATCGGCCAGATCGCGAACCAGGCCATCGCCGGCCGCACGGTGACGCAGTTGCCCGTCGACGGACAGCGCACGGACATCGTGCTGCGTGCCGGCACGGCCCCGGTCTCGGTGGACGCGGTGAAGGCGCTGCCGATCCCGAGCGCCACCGGCGTCGTCCGGCTGGACTCGGTCGCCACGGTGTCCACTGTGGACGGCCCGGCCGCGGTGCACCGCACCTCGGGCGAGCTGAGCACCACGGTCACCGCCAAGAACACCGGCGCGGACCTGGCCGCCACCACGAAGGCCATCCAGTCCAAATTGGACGGACTGACCTTCACCGGTGGCGCGGCGTACAAGCTCGGCGGCGTCAGCGAGGACCAGCAGGAGGCCTTCGGGAACCTGTTCCTCGCGCTGCTGGCCGCGATCGCGATCGTCTACCTGATCATGGTGGCGACGTTCCGCAGCCTGCTCCAGCCGCTGATCCTGCTGGTGTCGATCCCGTTCGCGGCGACCGGCGCGATCGGGCTGCTGCTGGCCACCGACACCGCGCTGGGCCTGCCCGCGCTGATCGGCATGCTGATGCTCGTCGGCATCGTGGTGACCAACGCGATCGTGCTGATCGACCTGATCAACCAGTACCGAGCGTCGGGGATGACCGTCGCCGACGCGGTGGTCGAGGGTGGCAGGCGACGGCTGCGGCCGATCCTGATGACCGCCGCCGCGACCATCTTCGCGCTGGTCCCGATGGCGCTGGGGCTCACCGGCCAGGGCGGGTTCATCGGCCAGCCGCTCGCGATCGTCGTCATCGGCGGCCTCGTCAGCTCCACCCTGCTGACGCTGATCCTGGTGCCGACGCTCTACACGATGGTCGAGACGCGAAAGGAAAAGCGTCGCGCGAAAAAGGACGCGAAGCGGGGACGTCACGCTTCAGAGGCGCCGGCCTCCGAGACTCTCACCCCGGAGCCGTCCGCTTAGGAGCTCGTGAGTGATTTGGGTCGTTCTAACGACCCAAATCACTCACGAGCCCTACGCCTTCCGGAACCGCCAAGTCTTGCTGTCGAAGGCCACGCACCACGACGGCGACAGCACCACGACCCGCAACATCCCGTCCGCGGCGACGTCGACGCCCTCGGTCTCGAAGTTGCCGCCGCAGGTGCTCTGCAGCGGCAGCTGACCGAGCGACGTCACCCGCCCGGTCACGTCGGAACCGCCCACGGGACCGGAGAGATCCACCTGCAGGAGCGGTTTGGTCGTCCCGAACAGCGATCCCTCGGGGTCGTCGGAGGAGCACAGGAGACGCGTCGCGGTGGCGAAGTCGCAGCCCTGGATGTCCCGCACCGGCCTGTCGAGCCTGATCGCGGACGAGTACGGCAGGTTCGCCGACGGGTTCGTATGCGCGACGCCCGGCATCGGGTGCACCAGGAAGCGGTCCATCGTGCCCCACTCGCCGGCGACCATCCAGCGCGCGTCGGGCGTCACGGCCGAGAACGAGTTGTTGTTCGCTTCCCACGATTCCAGGGCGTGCGTGTAGTTCGCCCAGGTTCCGTCGGGTGCTTGGACGCGGAAGAGTTTCGCGCCGCGGTCGTCGCGCTGGTACGGCTCGACGTACCAGCCCTGGGCCGAGCCCGGGTCGCCGACGTGGCCCCAGCCCTTCGAGGACAGGTCGACCGGGACGGTCGCGATGCCGGTGTAGCGGTAGATGGTCCCGGACGGCCGTTCGATGGTGGCCAGGCCCTGGCCCTCGTCGAGCGGGCGGGCGTTGTCCGAACCGACCGTCGTCCAGCCTGTCACGGCCTGCGCGGCGGCGGGTGAGAACACCGCGACCAACGCGGCGATGGCGAGCACGATCCCGGTTCTACGCATGAAGGCTCCGTCCCGGCGGGTTTTCGCTGGCGGGTACTGATTACCAGCGAAGACCGGGACGGGCAGCCGCCATGTGAAGGATTTTCAGATTTTGTCCGGTTTCGGACACCGGACGTCGGCGTGTCAGTCGCCCGGCTTGAGACCGTCGTAGATCTTCTTGCAGTCCGGGCAGACCGGCGATCCGGGCTTGGCCGACTTCGTCACCGGGAAGACCTCGCCGCACAGCGCCACCACGTGCGTGCCCATGACCGCGCTTTCGGCGATCTTGTTCTTCCGCACATAGTGGAACATCTTCGGCGCGTCGTCATCGGTGCCGTCGGTGCCCTCAGGACGGGTATCCGGCTTCGGAAGGGTCTGTGTGCTCACCCGTCCATAATGCCTCAAATCCTCCTGCGCACACCGGCGACCTGGCAGGATCTCGCCCATGTTCCAGAAGGTGCTCGCGACATTCGGTTCGGGCGGAGCGAAGATCGACGCCCGGCTGCTCGACCGCTCGGTCTCCCCCGGCCGCCCCCTGCGCGGCGAGGTCCTGCTGCTCGGCGGCGAAGTCGATCAAGAGATCAACGGTCTCTCGGTGAAGCTGCTCGCCCGCGTCCAGATCCCGGGCGAACGCGAAACGAAGGTCGAGGACCTCGAGTTCGGCGCCCAGCAGCTGGCCGGCAGCGAGCGGATCGCGCCGGGCCAGCAGGTCCGCATCCCGTTCGAGGTCGCGCTGCCGTGGGAGACGCCGATCTCCAGCGTCTTCGGCAAACCGCTGCACGGGATGGCCGTCGGCCTGCAGACCAGCCTCGACATCGCGAACTCCGTCACCGACCCGGTTGACGTCGACGGCGCCGCGATCGAGCCGCTGCCCGCGCAGAAGCGGATCCTCGACGCGTTCAGCCGGATCGGGTTCGTCTTCCGCGAAGCCGTCCTGGAACGCGGCCGGATCAACGGCGCGACCCAGCAGCTGCCGTTCTTCCAGGAGATCCGCTTCACGCCGTCACAGCGGTTCGCGAGCGTCTTCACCTCCGTGGCGGTGACCTTCCTGTCGTCGGCCGCGGAAACGCAGGTCGTGCTGGAGGTGACCAAACGGGTCCGGGTCTCCAAGAGCGGCGGCTTCGGCGGGCGCGGACAGGAGTTCCTCGGCCTGTTCAAGGTCGACCACGCCGCGCTGGAGCGGGTCAAGTGGGAACCTCAGATCGAGGGCTGGCTGCATGAGGTGGCCAAAGCACGAGGGATCTTCGACTGAGCACGGGAGGGCGCTATGGCGGAACCGTCGGCGACCAGGCCGTACATGCCGGGCTACGGGATCGCCCCCGCCGGTGAAAGTACCGGTCTGCTGCCCTGGTCCTGGGCGGAGACCCGGCTTCGGGACTCGCACGACTACTGGGTGGCGACGGTCACCCCCGCCGGCCGTCCGCACCTGATGCCGGTGTGGGCGGCGTGGACCGGGGACGCGCTGTGGTTCTCCTCGTCGCTGGGCTCGGCCAAGGCACGCAACGTCGCCGCCGGTTCCGCGGTCTCGGTGTCGACGGACGATCCCTACGAGCCCGTGGTGCTCGAAGGCCCGGCCGAGATCGTCACCGACCTCGACGCGATACGGACCTTCCTCGGCGCCGTGAACACCAAGTACAAGACCACATACGGGATGGACATGCTCGGCCCGGCTTCGAGCGCGTCGATCCGGGTCCGGCCACGAAAGGTGTTCGGCATGCTGGAGAAGGACTTCTCGGGTTCCCCCACACGCTGGGTGTTCCCGGCATGAGCTGGGCCGTCGCGGTCGCCCGGCTCGGTGGCGACCACCGGATCGCCGCCGTGGCGTGGACCGACCTCGAAACCCGCTACCGCGAACCGCACCGGCGCTACCACGACCTCCGGCACGCCGCCGCCGTCGCCCGCGACAGCGGAGCCCTCGCCGTCGCCTTCGGGTTGAGCGCTCGCGAACGAGCCCTCGTCGCCATCGCCGCGTGGACGCACGACGTCGTCTACGACGCCCGGCCCGGTGAGGACGAACGGGCCAGCGCGGCGTGGACCCGTGACGAGCTCACCAACGCCCGGGTGGCCGAGGCCGACATCACCCGCGCGGAGGAACTGGTCCTCGCCACGATCACGCACGACGCTCCGGGCGACGACCGCCTGGCCACTTCGCTGCTCGACGCCGACCTGGCGATCCTCGGCGCTTCGCCCGAGGCCTACGAGGAGTACGCGAACGGTGTCCGCGAGGAGTACTCGATCTACTCCGACGAAGACTGGCGCGCCGGACGCGTCGCCGTCCTGCGGAAGCTGCTGGCCCGGCCGCGGCTGTACCGCAGCGAGATCGCGCGGGCACGCTGGGAGAGCAGGGCGCGGGAGAACCTCGCGGGCGAACTGACCCGATGGCATGACGCGGACCCACATCACCGATGATGTTCGTCCGTGACTCCGCAACTGTCCCTTCACGAAGAGGTCGCCTCCGCCCTCGGCGACGGTGATCCCGTCGTCGCGCTGGAGAGCACCATCCTCTCCCACGGTCTCCCACCCGGCCGCAACCTCGACGTCGCCCGCCGGCTGGAGCAGGTCGTGCGGGACGGCGGCGCCGTGCCCGCGACCATCGCCGTCCTCGACGGCGTCCCCCTGGTCGGCCTCACCGGCGAGCAGCTGGAGCGCGTCTGCGCGCCCGGCGCGGATCTGGACAAGCTCTCCCTGCGCGACATCGGGCCGGCCGTCGGTCTCGGCCGCTCCGGGGCGACGACGGTCGCCAGTACCGCGGCGCTGGCCGCCGCGGCCGGGATCGGCATGTTCGCCACCGGCGGCCTCGGCGGCGTGCACCAGGGGGCGGCACAGAGCTGGGACGTCTCGGCGGACCTCGGCGTGCTCGCGAAGGTGCCGACCACGGTCGTCTGCTCCGGCGTGAAGTCGGTACTCGACATCGCCGCGACGCTCGAAGTGCTGGAGACCAACTCGGTGCCCGTGCTGGGATACCGCACCGCCGAGTTCCCGGCGTTCTACCTCCGCTCCTCCGGTTTCGAGGTGCCGTGGCGGGTCGACGACGCCGTGCAGGCCGCGGCGGTCATCGCCGCGCACCGCGCGCACGCCGAATCCGGCGTACTGCTGGCGAACCCGATTCCGGAAGCGTCCGAAATGGACAGGGAACTGCACGACCGGCTGCTCGCCGAAGGGCTGGAACTCCTGCGGGCGCAAGGGGTCCACGGCAAGGACGTCACGCCGGTCCTGCTGGAGCACTTCCACACCGCGAGCGGCGGCGTGAGCCTCGACGCGAACGAAGCGCTGGTGCTGTCCAACGCGAAACTGGCCACCGAAGTGGCTGTCGCGCTCGCTGGGAGTGCGGCATGAGCGGCATGAGCGGCATTGTCGTCGTGGGCGACGTCGGCCTCGACGTCGTCGCGCGGCACGAAGGCCCGATCCCGCACGGCGGCGACATCCGCGCGAAGGTCCACTTCACCAGTGGCGGCGCGGGCGCGAACACCGCGCTGTGGCTGCGCGCCGAGGGCGCGGAGACCACGCTGATCGCGCGCATCGGCGACGATTCCGGCGGCCGCATGGTGAAGGGCGAACTGGAGGCGGCCGGCGTCCGCTGCGAGTTCGCCGTCGATCCCGAAGAGCCGACGTTCTGCGTCGTCGTACTCGTGGACGGCGACGGTGAACGCAGCATGCTCGCCGACCGCGGCGCGAACGCGAGGTTCAGCCCCGAGGACATCACCGAACAGGCGCTGAGCGGCGCGAGCCACCTGCATCTCTCGGGTTACGTCCTGCTGTACCCGTCGTCACGGCCCGCGGCGCTCGCCTCGCTGGCCGCGGCGAAGAAGGCCGGGCTGACGACGTCGGTCGACCCGCAGGCGGCGACGCTGATCACCGATCCGGCGCAGTTCCTCGAAGACGTCCGCGGCGTCGACCTGCTGATGCCCAACACCAGCGAACTGGTCGCGCTGACCGGGTCGAGCGATCCGGCGGCGGCGAAGGAACTGCTGGACTACGTGGGCGAGGTCGTGGTCACCGCCGGCCTCGACGGCGCCAGCTGGGTCGACGCGGGCGGCACCATCACCTCGGTGCCTTCGCAGCCCGCGGAGTGCGTCGACTCCACCGGCGCCGGGGACGCCTTCGACGCCGGCGTGCTGGCTGCGTGGCTTCGCGGCGAGTCGACCGTTGAGGTGCTTCGCGCCGGTACGCGTCTCGGCGCCCGCGCGGTCGCGAAGGTCGGCCCGCAGCCCTAGTACCGCGTGATCAGACGGACGTCACGCGTGATTGGACGGACGTCACGCGTGATCAGACGGACGGCACGCCGCGAGCTCCGGCTACGGGTGTGACGTCCATCTGATCACGGGTGCCGTCCGTCTGATCACGTATGACGTCCGTTCGGACACGCGTGCCGTCCATCTCCGCACAGGGGTCGTCGCGGACACGCTCACGCGACTTTGGCCCAAAGTGCCATGAACGGCCCGTTACTTGCAAAATTTGCAAGTAACGGGCCGTTCATGGCACGAGCGAAACGGGTCAGCCGCCGTCGATGACCTGGTGTCCGCCGCCTTCGATCCGGGTCGGTTCGGCCTGGTAGCGGTTGACGGACTCGCTCTTGCGCGGCGGCCGGTCGTTGGCCACCAGGACGGCGATCCACGGCAGCGGGATCGAGATCGCGATCAGCGCCAGCGCCAGCCACCAGGTCTGGTAGAAGATCCCGGCGAGGATGAGGCACGGGATGCGGAACGACATCATGATGATGTATTTCCGCTTCCGTTTGGCGAGCTGGTCTTCGTAGGACGGGGCGGCTTCGGTGATCAGCACCGGAGCGGGTTCCCTCGGTTCGGGACCGTGGGCGGGCGCGTTCACAGCACCACCTCCGGCTTCCATGCTCCCACTCGCCGGGCTCAACGGACACCCGGGTGGGTCAGCCGGTGCCAAGCCGCGACCACGAGCGTTTCGACACCGGCCGAAAGGGTCGGATGCGGGATCGGCGCGAACAGCGGTGAGTGGTTCGACGGGATGTCCTGTTCGAACCGCCCGGCGGTCATCGCGGCGATGACCTTCCCTTCGTCCAGCCCGCCGACCAGCCAGAACACCGACGGCACCCCGGCGGCGCGGCCGAATTCGCTGAAGTCCTCGCTGCCGGTGACCAGCGGCGCGGGCATGACGCGGCCCTCGCCGAAGTGCTCGCGGAAGGCGGCGGTGAGTTCTTCGGTGACCGTGTCGTCGTTCTCGGTCACCGGGAAAGCGCCGATGCGCTCGATCTCCGGCGGCTTCGGCGCGCCCGCGGTGGCCGCCTCGCCGTGCACGATCCGCTCGACCGCCGCGACGACCTTCTCCCGCACCGCCTGGTCGAACGACCGGATGTTGACCTCGAGCACGGCGTGGTCGGCGATGATGTTGTGCGCGGTGCCGACGTGCAGCGATCCGACGGTCACCACCGCCGACTCGGTCGCGGAGATCTCCCGCGAGACGATCGTCTGCAGTTTGAGCACCACGGACGCGGCGAGCACCGCGGGATCCACGGTCGTCTCCGGGCGCGAACCGTGCCCGCCCCGGCCGTGCAGGGTGACGCGGAGCGCGTCGGTGGCCGCCATGATCACACCGGGCCTGGTCAGCACCCAGCCCGCCGGACCGGGTACGACATGCTGGCCGAGGACGACGTCGGGTTTGCCGGCGGGCTCGAAGACCCCGTCGCGAACCATCCCGACAGCGCCGTCCCCGGCCTCCTCCCCCGGCTGGAAGACGACCATGAGCGTGCCGGACCAGTGCTTGCGCCCGGCGGCCATCAGCGCGGCGGCGCCGGAGAGCCAGGTGGCGTGCATGTCGTGGCCGCAGGCGTGCATCACCGGGACGTCGCGGCCGTCGGCGTCGATCCCGCGCGCCGTGCTCGCGTACGGCAGTCCGGTCTTCTCCTCGACCGGCAGCGCGTCGATGTCGGCGCGCAGCATCACCTTCGGGCCGGGGCCGTTGCGCAGCACGCCCAGGACACCGGTGCGGCCGATGCCGGTGTGCACCTCGTAACCGTCGGCCTCCAGGCGCCGGGCCAGTTCGGCGGCGGTGCGGGTTTCGGCGAACGACAGCTCCGGGTGACGGTGGAGGTCGGTGTACAGGTCTTCCAATCCGGGCAGCGCCGCCTGCAGCGGTGCCAGGACACTTTCGAGGCTCACCACGTCATCCTGGCAGTATTACCCACTGTGAGTAGACGAGCGGCCCTCCCCGAACTGTCCGACGACGTCTGCGCGAGGCTGCGGGACGCGTTCCGCCGGACCGGCTACGACGCCGACGGCGTGGTCGACGCCCTCGGCGCCGCCCAGAACGCGCTCGGCCGGGGCGAGCCCGAACCCGCCTACCGCGCCACCCGCGACGCCGGGGAACTCGGCACGCTGATCCGGCTGTTCCTCCTGGGCTCGACCGAGCCGGAGAAGGACGTCGAGGCAGCCTTCTCGCCCCTTTCGCTGGACGATGCCGTCGCCTCGACGCTGCTCGTACCCGAGACCGACGGCTACCGCGCCGGTCTCGACGTCCGCCCGCACGGCGACGACGCGGGCTCCTGGTGGGTCGTTTCGGACCTCGACGCCGAAGTCCTGGGCCGGACCGTGCCCGAGGACCACGTGCTCGGCGTCGGGCACGCGTCGCTCAGCCTGATCCGCGCGACCAGCCGCCGCGAGGTCGGCAGCCTGCTGGACCTCGGCACCGGCAACGGCGTCCAGGCCCTGCACGCCGCCCGCCACGCGAAGAAGGTCACCGCCACCGACCTCTCGGCCCGCGCTCTCGCCCTCGCCGCGGCCACGTTCCGGCTCAACGAACTGGACGTCGAACTCCTCCAGGGTGAATGGTTCGCCCCGGTCGCGCGGCGCCGCTTCGACCAGATCGTCTGCAATCCCCCGTTCGTGGTCGGCCCGCCGCGGGTGGACTACACCTACCGTGACTCCGGTCTCGCCGGTGACGACGCCAGCGCGCTCGTGGTGCGGCAACTGCCCGGGTTCCTCAACGACGGCGGCACCGGCCAGCTCCTGGCGTCCTGGCTGCACGTCGAGGGCGAGGACTGGGGCGACCGGGTGACCCGCTGGCTGCCCGCCGAGACCGACGCGTGGTTCGTCCAGCGGGACATCGCCGATCCGAGCCTGTACGTCGGTACATGGCTGCGCGACGCGGGGATCGATCCCCGCTCGCCCGAAGGTCGCGCGAAATCCGGCGCCTGGCTGGACTGGTTCGCCGAAAACGACGTCCAGGGCATCGGTTTCGGCTTCGTCACCCTGCGGCGGGCCTCGGGTCGGACACCGACGATCGTGTGCGAGGACCTGCGCCAGGCCTACGACGACCCGCTCGGCGCCGAGGCGGCCACCTGGCTGGATCGGGTGGAGTGGCTGCGCGCCAACGGTGATTCGCTCCTGGATGTCCGTTTCCAGGTCCCGGAGAGCGTCCTGCTGGAGACCGTCGCCGAACCGGGCGACGAGGGCTGGGCCACGACCGTCCAGCGGCTGCACCGCACCGACGGCCCCGGCTGGTCGCACGAAGTCGACGAACTCGCGACGCGGCTGCTCGCCGGCTGCCGGGGTGCGCTGCCCCTGGAGGACCTGATCATCCTTTTGGCGGCCGCCCAGGGTCTCGAACCGGAGGAGCTGGCCGCCGCCGCGCTGCCCGTCGTCCGCGAACTGGTCCGCCACGGCATGCTCCTTCCGGCTTCCTGATGCGAGCGGTGGTGGCGAGGGTCACGGAAGCGAGCGTGACCGTCGACGACGAGGTGACCGGCGCCATCGGCGAACCGGGTTTGCTGGTACTGCTGGGAATTCACGTCGACGACGATGTGACGAAGGCGACCACGATGGCACGCAAACTGCACGAAGCTCGCATACTTCGTGACGAAGAGTCCTGTGCCACCACCGGTGCTCCCCTACTTGTCGTAAGCCAGTTCACTCTTTACGGCGATACCCGCAAAGGCCGCCGTCCCTCGTGGACCGCGGCCGCCAGGCCAGAAACGGCCGAGCCGCTCGTGACAGCCGTCGTCGAGGCCCTGCGCGAACGCGGCGCACGGGTCGAAACCGGGCGATTCGGGGCGATGATGGCGGTCCGGAGCGTGAACGACGGTCCGTTCACCCTCCTCATAGAGGTCTAGACCACAGTTCTTCTCCCGAGGGCGGGCATTCTCAGGAAAAGCTCAGGGTTGGTGGAGCAACGCCCCAGGTCAGCCACCCGTCTCCTGTACAGCGGCCGGGAACGTTTTCGGACCTCCCGGCGTTGAGCCCAGTGTCCAGCCAAGCTGGGACGGCAAGGAGTAGCGGGTTTTCCACAGGGCCTGCTACGCCGAGCCGGATCCGGTGGACACATCGCAGCACGTTCAGCCCGTGACCGGGGAGGCAGAATGTCAGTCCAGACTCTCGAACGCGAAGCGCGCGGGATTCGCGAGCGCCGTATCCCGGCGCAATCCACCCAGGAGCCGGCGAGCGCGGGGGCGCTCACCGACGCCGACCTCGACGCCCAGAGCCCGGCCGCGGACCTCGTTCGCGTTTACCTCAACGGGATCGGCAAGACGGCACTGCTGTCGGCCGCCGACGAGGTCGAGCTGGCCAAGCGCATCGAAGCGGGTGTGTTCGCCCAGCACATGAAGGACACCGCCGAGAACCTGACGCCGAAGCGTCGTTCGGAGCTGGCCGCGCTGGTGCGCGACGGCCACGTCGCGAAGAACCACCTGCTGGAGGCCAACCTCCGCCTCGTGGTCTCGCTGGCGAAGCGCTACACCGGCCGGGGGATGCCGCTGCTCGACCTGATCCAGGAGGGGAACCTGGGTCTGATCCGCGCGGTGGAGAAGTTCGACTACTCCAAGGGGTTCAAGTTCTCGACGTACGCCACCTGGTGGATCCGCCAGGCCATCACCAGGGGGATGGCCGACCAGGGACGCACCATCCGGCTGCCGGTCCACCTGGTGGAACAGGTGAACAAGCTGGCCCGCATCAAGCGTGACCTGCACCAGCAGCTCGGCCGTGATGCCACGCACGAGGAACTGGCCGCCGAATCGGGCATCCCGGCGCACAAGATCTCCGACCTGCTCGACCACTCGCGTGACCCGGTGAGCCTGGACATGCCGGTCGGCACCGAGGAGGACGCCCCGCTCGGTGACTTCATCGAGGACTCCGAGGCGACCGACGCCGAGAGCGCCGTGATCTCCGGTCTGCTCCAGGACGACCTGCGCCGCGTGCTCGCGACGCTGGATGACCGGGAGTCCCAGGTGATCCGTCTCCGCTACGGCCTCGACGACGGCCAGCCGCGCACGCTCGACCAGATCGGCAAGCACTTCGGGCTCTCCCGTGAGCGCGTTCGGCAGATCGAGCGAGAGGTCATGTCGAAGCTTCGCCAGGGTGAGCGGGCCGACCGCCTGCGCGCCTACGCTTCGTAGTCCTCATTGCGCCTTTCGGCGCGGTAAAAGCGACACCCGTTCGGCAGCGTTGACTTATGACCTAGGTCACGAGACCGTCGTGCAGGTAAATAAGTCTTCGCGGTCGGGTGTTCGCGCCCGGATCGCTTTCCCCGGGAGGTCGGGTCCGTCGGGGTGGGCCCGGCCTCCCGAACTGCGTTATTCGGGGTGCGACCCCGAACCCGCCCGGGGTGAACCCCGAACCCCCGCATTGTGGTCACCATTTCTTTGCATGGTGCTTTTCGCAAGTAACGGGCCGTTCCTGTCACGCGCGGCAGCGCCGCCCTCGCCCACGTGGCGCCGGTCACACGGGCCTCGCCTTGTACCGTGGGCGGGTTCCCGATGCCGGCAAAGGAGCCTGCGCAGTGGCGCCCACCACGTTCCAGCACACTGAAGTCCTTCCGCTCGCGAAGGACACCCACACCGAGTACAGGCTGCTCAGCACCGAAGGTGTCGAGGTCGTCGAAGCCGCGGGCCGGAAGTTCCTCAAGGTCGAGCCCGAGGCGCTGACCAAGCTCGCCAAGACCGCGATCACCGACATCCAGCACCTGCTGCGCTCGTCGCATCTGGCGCAGCTGCGCGCGATCGTCGACGACCCGGAGGCCAGCGGCAACGACCGCTTCGTCGCGATGGACCTGCTGCGCAACGCGGCGATCTCCGCCGGCGGTGTCCTCCCGATGTGCCAGGACACCGGCACCGCGATCGTGATCGGCAAACGCGGCGAAGGCGTACTCACCGGAGCCGACGACGAACGCGCGCTGTCACGCGGCATTTTCGACGCCTATCAGGAGTTGAATCTGCGCTATTCGCAGATGGCGCCGGTGAATTTCTGGGATGAGCGCAATACGGGTACCAACTTGCCCGCGCAGATCGAGCTCTATCACAAGGACAACACAGCTGGGCAGTCCGAAGTTCCCAGCTATGAATTCCTGTTCATGGCCAAGGGCGGCGGCAGCGCGAACAAGACGTTCCTCTATCAGGAAACGAAAGCGGTCCTGAACCCGAAGCGGCTCGCGAAGTTCCTCGACGAGAAGCTGCGCAGCCTCGGCACCGCCGCCTGCCCGCCGTACCACCTCGCGATCGTCGTCGGCGGCACGTCGGCGGAGTTCAACCTGAAGGTCGCGAAGCTGGCTTCGGCCCGCTACCTCGACGACCTCCCGACCGAGGGTTCCGAACTGGGCCACGGTTTCCGCGACGTCGACCTCGAGCAGCAGGTGCTGGAGATGACGCGCCAGTTCGGTATCGGCGCGCAGTTCGGCGGCAAGTACTTCTGCCACGACGTCCGCGTGATCCGCTTGCCGCGCCACGGCGCCTCCTGCCCGGTCGGCGTCGCCGTCTCGTGCTCGGCCGACCGGCAGGCGAAGGCGAAGATCACCGCCGACGGTGTCTTCCTGGAGCAGCTGGAGCGCGACCCGGCGCAGTTCCTGCCGGACGTCACCGAGGACGACCTGTCCGACGAGGTGGTGACCGTCGACCTCAACCGGCCGATGGCCGAGATCCGTGCCCAGCTCTCGCAGCTGCCGGTGAAGACCCGCCTGTCCCTGACCGGCCCGCTCGTCGTCGCCCGCGACATCGCTCACGCGAAGATCGCCGAGCGGCTCGACGCGGGCGAAGAGATGCCTCAGTACCTTCGCGACCACCCGGTGTACTACGCGGGTCCGGCGAAGACGCCCGAGGGCTACGCGTCAGGCTCCTTCGGTCCGACGACGGCCGGCCGCATGGACTCCTACGTCGAGCAGTTCCAGGCCGCGGGTGGCTCACTGGTGATGCTGGCGAAGGGCAACAGGTCCAAGAAGGTGACCGCGGCGTGCAACGAGCACGGCGGCTTCTACCTCGGCTCGATCGGCGGCCCGGCCGCGCGGCTCGCGCAGGACTGCATCAAGAAGGTCGACGTGCTCGAGTACGCCGAACTGGGGATGGAAGCGGTCTGGAAGATCGAGGTCGAGGACTTCCCCGCGTTCATCGTCATCGACGACAAGGGCAACGACTTCTTCGAGGCCACCTCGGAACCGGTGCTGCAGATCAGCTTCCGCTGACGACTCCACAGCCTGCCGGATGCTATGAACGGCCCGTTACTGGCAAATTTTGCCAGTAACGGGCCGTTCATAGCATTCTCTGGAGCGTTACCGCATCTGCTTCAGGACCACGGTCCGCTCGCCCAGCGGGCCCGCCAGGGCCACCGAGATCACCGGGTGCCGGATGTCCATGGTGCACATCTGGCCGGTCTGGCCCTTCAGTTCGGTCAGGTTGACGGTGACCCGGTCGCCGTCCTGCTGCGCGGCCTCCGCGGTCGCGTGCCCGCAGCCGCCTTCCTGGCCGCGGATGTTCAGGATCGTCCCGCCGTTGCTCGTGTACACCTCACGCGGGTAGTCCGCGGGGAGCGCCGTCGCGTCGAGCTGCTTGTCCGGCAGCTTCGTGCTGCCTTCCGGGACCTCCTGGCGTGGCGCGCCGGGCACGCCCGGCTGGCTGCCCGGCTGGTTCCCCGGCGCGGGCGCCGGCGACGAAGACGGCGGTGCGGACGGCGACTGCGGGGCGGTACTGAGGGTGCCGCTCGCGGGTCCGGCCGCGGGTTCCGCTGCCTGGTTCTGCGCCCCGCAAGCGGATACCGCAACGACGATCAGGCCAAGGCCGATGACATTCGTTAAGTACCTCATGCGGCTAGGACGGAACGGGGCCGCTGTGGGGTTGCACATGATCTCAACCTGCTTCCAGGACGACGGTCCGCGGCCCGATCGGCTCGGCCAGCGGCACCGGCAGGACGGCGTAGCGGATGACCTGCGGGCACATCTGCCCCGGCTTGCCGTGGTCGATCTTCACCTTGATCACGACCCGCTGCGCGTTCTGCTCGGCGAGGTTCGCCGCGGCCTCGTCGCAGCCGCTCAGTTCGACGTGCACCTTGACCAGCGCGCCTTCCTCGGCGCTGACCTGCCCGCTGGGTACCTTGGCGACGTCGACCTGCGACGGCGGCAGCATCTTGTCCGACGGCGGCGGGCCCACGGTCGGCCGCGACATCGGTGGTTTCGCCACCGGCGGGCTGGCCGGTAGCGAGGTGGGCAGATCGGACGGTGTGGTGACGACCGGTGGGGTGCTCGTGTTCGCCGGTGCTCCCGGGCCGCCCGCGCCGCAGGCGGCCGTCGCGGCGAGCACGAGCCCCGCGCCCAGCGTCTTCGCTGCGTTCTTCATGGCGGCAAGACGGAACGAAGCGGACGAACGGTTGCATCACCGCTGTGTCGTTCAACGCTGGGAAGCACGTCCGCGTGCCAGTCCGAGGATCACCACTCCGGCCAGGGTGACGGCCAGCAGCAGTACGGTGCTCGCCGACGCGAGGAACACCTGTCCCCGGTCCGTGAGCGCGAAGATGCTCGCGGGCAGCGTGCGCCAGTCCGGCGGGTACAGCATCATCGTCGCGCCCAGTTCGCCCATGGACATCGCCAGCGCGAGGCTCGCCGACGCCGAGATCGACGGCAGCAGCACCGGGAGCCGCACGCGCAGCAGCACCCGGACCGGGCCCGCGCCGAGGCTCGCCGCCGCCTGCGCCAGCAGCGGGTCCATCCGGGCGATCGCCGCGGAGACGGTGCTGTAGGAGAACGGCAGCAGGATCATCACGTGCCCGAGCAACACGATCCAGCGCGTCCCGTTGAAGGCCAGCGGCGGACGGCTGAACGCCACCAGCAACGCGAGCCCCAGCACCACCGACGGCACCGCGATCGGCAGGTGGAACAGGGTGTCGACGATCTTCCGCAGCCTGGCCGGAGCCGACCGCGCGGCGAGCGCGGCCCAAGTCCCGAGCAGCACCGAGACCAGGGACGCGATGACGCCGGTCTGGATGCTCACCGAAAGACTCGCGAACGTCTCCCCGGACAGCGCCTGCGCGAAATGCGATCCGGTGAGCGCCCCGGGCAGCAGGCCCGTCCAGGTCCCGGCGACGGACGCCAGCACGATCATCAGCAGCGGCGCCAGCACGATCGCGACGAACAGCACCGCGAACACCGCCCACAGCAGGATCCGGCTACGCCTCGTCCACAGAAGCACGGCCGCCTCCCTTCGTCAGTCGCCGGTAGGTTCCGTACAGGGCAAGGGAGAACACGATGTTGACCACCGCGATGACGCACGCCTGCGGGAAGTCGAAGGTGACGATCCCCTTGCCGTAGACCAGCATCGGCAGGGTCGTGACGTCCTTGGCGCCGAGGAACAGCACGATGCCGAACTCGTTCATCGCCAGCAGCATGGTCAGGCAGGCGCCGGAAGCCAATGATGGCAGGGCTTCCGGCAGGATCACCTGACGCAGGACGCGTCCGGGTTTCGCGCCGAGACTGGCCGCGACCTCCATCTGCGCCGACGAGACCTGACCGAACGCGGCGAGCGCCGGCCGCATCACGAACGGCGTGTAGAAGGTGATCTCCGCCAGGAGGATCCCGAACGGCGAGTACAGGAATCCGCCCGCGCCCAGGATGCCCGCACTGCCGTAGATGAAGGTGAACGCGAGCGCGATCAGGAACGACGGGAACGCGAGCACGGTGTCCACCAGCCGCGAGATCGTCCGCGCGCCCGGGAACGGCACGAACGCGATCACCAGGGCGAGGAACGTCCCCAGCACCACACAGCCCGCGGTAGCGCCGAGCGCGAGCGCGACGGTCTTCCAGGCGGCGTCCCGGAATTCCGCCGAGCCCAGGACGTCCAGCCACACCGAGAGGCCGAACTCGCCGGTCTTCGATTCCAGGGACTGCAGGACGACCAGCACGAGCGGGTAGCCGAAGAACCCGAGCAGGATGAGGACCGGCGGCAGCAGGAGCCAGCCGTGGCCGGGCCGTTTCTCCTGACGCCGCGCCGGTGTCGTCGCGGCGGCCAGCGCGAGGCCGGTCATCCGACACCCACCAGCGGGCACCCGTCCGGAATGGACACTCCGACCTTCTCCCCCACACTCGGAAGACCTTCGACGTCGGGCACTTCGGCCCGCACCTCGTCGCCGTTGTGCGCCAGTTCCAGGTCGAGCCGGAAACCCGTACCGCGCCATTGGACGCCACGCAGGACGGCGGGCAGCGCGCCCGGGGCGTCCACCGCGGTGATGCCGATCCGGTGGGGCCGGACGCCGAGCGCGACCGGCTGCCCCGCCCGGATCATGCCGGACGGGTCGGCCGCCAGCTCGCGGTCGCCGAGCCGGACGCGAGTGCCGTCCGGCTGGATGAGCTCCACCGCGATGAGGTTGGACGCGCCGAGGAAGCTCGCGGTGAACTCCGTCGCCGGCCGCTGGTACAGCTCGCGGCTCGGGCCGAGTTCGACCAGCTTCGAGTCGCGCATGACGGCGATCCGGTCGGCCAGCGCCAGCGCCTCACCCTGGTCGTGGGTGACGTAGATCAGCGTGGTGTCGGGCAGTTCGGCGCGCAGCCGCAGGAGTTCCGCGACCATGTCCTCGCGCAGGGCGGCGTCCAAAGCGGACAGTGGTTCGTCCAGCAGCAGCACGCGCGGCCGGATGGCCAGCGCCCTGGCGAGCGCGACCCGCTGCTGCTGACCGCCCGAAAGCTCGCGCGGGTACCGCCGGGCGTACTTGCCCATCCCGACCAGTTCCAGCGCCTCGGCGACCCGGCTCGCCGTCTCGGCGCGAGGCGTCTTGCGCGCCTTGAGTCCGAAGGCGACATTGGCCTCTACGCGCATATGCGGGAACAGCGCGTAACTCTGGACGACGACGCCGAGCCCGCGCCGGTGCGGCGGCAGGTCGGTGACGTCCTCGCCGTCGAGCAGGACGCGGCCGGTGCTCGGCACGACGAACCCCGCGAGCGCCTTCAAGGCCGTCGACTTGCCGGAGCCGGACGGCCCGAGCATGGCCAGGGTCTCCCCCCTCGCCACGGTGAGATCCAGGGGCGAGAGTGCGGTCGTCTGTCCGAAGCGGACGGACACCCCGCGGAACTCGACCGCCGGGGTCATCGGCCCACGGCCTTCTTGTACGCGGCGAGGTCGGCGTCGAGCTTCGTGAGGACGGCGTCCCAGTCCGGCTGCCAGATCTCGACGCCGTCGAGGGCCGCCTTCACCTTGTCCGCCCGCGGCCCGGACGGCGTGACGTCGGTCCGCGACGGCGCGCCGAAGGCGTCGACGGCCTTGCCCTGGACCTCGGGCGAGAGCAGGAAGTCCAGGAACTTCTTGGCGTTCTCGGCGTGCGGCGCGTTGTTCACGAGACCGGCGTAGTACGGGAGCGCGAAGGTGGAGCGCTTGCCCTGCGCGTCGGCCGGGAAGAAGATCTCGAAGCCGCCGCTCTTCTCGATCGAGGCGAGGTTCATCTGGACGTCGCCGTTGGCCACCAGGATCTCGCCCTTGGCCACCTTCGGCTGCAGCTTGCCCGTCGACGACGACGGGCCGACGTTGTTGGCTTCCAGCTTCGCGAGGTATTCCAGCGCGCCCTGCTCGCCGAGGACGTGCTGGAGCTGCAGCAGCACGGCGGTGCCGTCGCCCGCCTCGCCCGGGGTCGAATACTGGAGCTTGCCCTTGAGCGCGGGCGCGAGCAGGTCGTCCCAGGTCTTCGAGGTGGCCTGCGGGTTGCGGATGAAGCTGAGGTAGTTGTTCATGATGGCGAAGTAGCGGCCCTGGCCGTCCTTCTGCCCGGCGGGGACCTGGTCGATGCCGGACGGTGCCGAGGTGGCGAGCAGGCCCTGCGACGCGGCCCGCTGGATGAACGGCGGGAGGGTGACCAGGATGTCGGCCTGGGTGTTGGCCTTCTCCTTCTCCACCCGCGAGGCGACCTCGCCGGAGCCCGCGGTCACCGCCTGGACGGTGATGCCGGTCTTGGCCTTGAACTCCTCGACGCGCTGGGCGTACCAGTCCTCCAGGCCGTCCACTGTGTACAGCGTGACGGTCTGGTCGCCGGACGCGCCGCCGGCGGTGCCGCCGCAGGCGGCCAGGGTGACCGTGAGCAGCCCGGCGAGGGCGGCGGCCGCGAGTTTCTTCATGTCGTCAAAGCTCCTTTTATTTTGAGGAGAAGGTCGAACGTGTCGTGTTCGTGGGTGAGGCCGGCGGTGCGGCGATGGCTCCCTTCGCCGCGTCTGATGCGACGGAGGACGCCTTCGGCCCTGGTCAGGCGCGAGTGGGTCGTGAGTGGCGTTTCGGGTTCTATTGAGAGGTAAGGCAAAGGTGGCATGGTCGGCGCCGGTCGTTGCGTCCGGCCGCGTGGCAGGTGTTGCGAAAGCCACTCTCGCAACGTTGAAGGTTGCGAAAGTGGCTTTCGCAACCTTGACGAGCGGGTAGCTGAGACACGAAACGTTTGCCTTACCCCTCAATAACCCCGAATCGCCACTCACGACCAGCTGTACCGACCACGCCACTTTCGCCTTACCCCCTCATTAGGACAGCAGGGCGGGGAGGTCGCGGACGGATTCGAGGACGTGCGTGGCACCGGCGGCTTCCAGTTCCGGCCTCTTCGCCGATCCTGTGAGCACGCCGGCGACGAGCGATGCGCCGGAGGAGAGGCCGGTCCGGACGTCCGAGGGGGTGTCGCCGGCGACGGCGATCCGGCGGACGTCGGTGATTTCGAGCCGCAGTGCCGCGGCGAGGACTAGGTCGGGGAACGGGCGTCCACGGACACCCTCACCCGGCGCCAGGACGGCGTCGGCGAGGCCGTGCCAACCCAGGGCGTCCAGGATCGCGTTCTGGGTGGTGGCCGCGAAACCGGTGGTGAGGGCGACCTTCACGCCTTGGGCGCGCAGCTCCTGGATCGTGTCCTCGGCGCCGGGGATGGGCTGACAGTGGCCGTCGGCGACGAGTTTCCCATAGGCGGTCTGGAATTCGGTGTTCGCACGCCGCGCGAGTTCCTCGTTCCCGTCGAGCAGGGCGCGGAAGACGACGATCTTGGACTGCCCCATGGTTTCGACGACGTAGTCGAGCATGCCCGGGAAGCGGCTGTCCTCTTCGGACACTCCGGCGGCGGCGATCGCCTCGGTGAAGGCGCGGATGACCAGGCCGTCGTCGGCGACGGTGGTCCCGGCCATGTCCAGGACGACGAGTTCGGTGTTCACCACGACAACTCCTCGGCGGTGTCTTCGGCGATGGCGGGCGAACAGGTCATGCCGCGACCGCCGGGCCCGGTGACGAGCCAGGCGTTGTCCGCGACGCGGGCCCGGTGGACGATCCGCGAGGTGTCGAGGGTCTGGGCGTAGACGCCCGCCCAGCGGCGGGTGACGCGCGGGAGCGCCCGGCCGAGCAGGGCGCCGGCGACCTCGGCCAGGTGGTCGTACGGGTCTTCGACGGTGTCGAAGGAGAACGGCTCGTCGTACTCGTGCGTGTCGCCGATGGTCAGCGAGCCGTCGAGGCGCTGGACCATGAGCAGCTGCATCGCGTTGGCCGCGGCGACCTCGCCCTGCGGCTGGCCCGCGTTGAGTCCGTCGAGCGCGTCACCGCGGTACGCCGGGTAATAGCGGAAACTGTCGGCGTCGGCGACCGTGGTGGTGAGGGTTTCGCCCAGCGGCTCGGTCTGCGCCATCTGCAGCCGCACGCGACGGATCGGCGGCGGTCCGGCGAGCTCCTTGACGAGCCCGCCCGTCCAGGCGCCGGTGCACAGCACCACGGCGTCGCCTTCGTGGGTCTCGCCGGCGTCGTCGACGACACCTCGGCCGGTCAGGTCGCGGATCTCGCGACCGGGCACCCAGGTGTAGCGGCCGGACTTCGCCAGTTCGGCGCGCAACGCGGGCTGGGCGACGCGCGGTTCGACGGCGGCGTCGCGGTCGCACCAGAGCGCGCCGAGGAAGTCTCCGCGCAGGGCCGGGTTCAGCTCGCGGGCTTCGGCGGCGTCGAGCAGCTTGAAGCCGCGGTCCTCCGTGCTCGCGGCCGCGGCGCGGGCGACGGCGAGTTCGGCCTCCGTGCGGACGACGGTGAGTGAGCCGTTCGGCCGGAAACCGATCCCAGGGACGCGTTCGCCGATGCGCTCCCACAGCAGCCGCGCCCGCAGCGCCGTCTCCAGTTCGGGGCCGGTGGCGCGGCCGCCGACCCAGACCAGGCCGAAGTTGCGCACGGACGCGCCCCTGGCCTCGGGTTCACGTTCGATCTGGACGACGTCGTGGCCGCGTTCGACGGCCTGCCAGGCGTGCTGGGTGCCGAGCACTCCGCCGCCGATGATGAGGATTCGCACACCGCAGACGCTCGCCTGCGCGCACCAACGCTCCGTGACACCGGGCCTAACCCCAGGTGAAGGAGGCCCGAATATTGGACCGGATGAGTTATCTTCTCGTTACATTCTACCGCAAGTCGGCACCTCTGGCGCGGGTTCCGGACGCGAGGAGGTGGCGACTTGCGCGAGGTGGTTACTCCACGCGGCCGAGGCGGGTCTCGAACGACAGGCGATCACCGCGGAAGAGCGAGCGGACCCGCTCGAACGGGACACCGTCGGTACCCCACGAGGTCCGGTGCATCAGCAGCATCGGCAAGGCCGGATTCGTCCCGATGAGCAGAGCTTCCCGGGGCGTGGCGAGTACGGTCTCGACCCGCTCCTCGGCGCCGTCGAAGACCACGCCGAGCCTTTCCCGCAAACACGCGTAGAGCGATTGTGTGGGATCGAACACATCCATCAGGGTCGGGAATCGCGCGGCGGTCAGATACGTCGATTCGAGCCCGACCCTCTCGTCATCCGCGAGCAGCACCCGCTCGATGTGGATGACGTCGTCGTCGGGATCGATCTCCAGTTCCGAAGCCAGTGACGGACCGGCCTCCCGGCGTTCCAAGGAGATCAGATTCCGGCCGGGCTGAATGCCCTGCCTCCTGAGTCCTTCTGTGTAACTCACCAAAGCGAGCGGCTGGACGAGTTTGGGGCCCGCGACATAGGTCCCGCTCCCCTGCCGCCTGCTCAGGCGGCCTTCGAGCACGAGTTCGCCGACGGCCTGGCGGACCGTCGCCCGAGAAACTTCGAATCGTTCGGAAAGTTCCCTTTCTGTGGGAAGAACCGCACCTTCCCCTAATTCCGAGATCACGTCGATCAACTCGACTTTGACCGCGTAATAGCGTGGAATGCGGCCGTGTTCGGGAATTCCGTCCCGGACCGGGCCGTCGGCGGGCGGATGGACTCTCGGTGAACGCGCTTTCACAATCGGAGATCCTATGCCGAATTCACCTGCGCTGTACTGCACCGAACGAAGTGTTCATGCCACGCTCACACTCGTGGACGAACGGGCTTCACTCGCCCGGCGGCCCGGCACCCGCGACGCCGTCTTCCTCGGGTTCCGCCCGACGATCACGGTGGGCGTTTTGTCGCATTCACCCCTCGCTCGCCGTCGCCCGTGTCGAGCCCGGCGCCCGGCGGCACGTTCAGCCTTCCGGCGGTTTCGGCACTCGCCGGTTCCGGAGTAGCGGCGTTAGGCGCTCCGGACTACGCCATTCGTCGGCGTCACGGAGCGAACGTCCGTTAATCACCATCATCATCCGAAAGATCCGAAGAAAGTTGGTTGTCCCGGTGTCCGTCCACCTGCTGTAGTCAGTTGGCCGCAGTCAGTCTCCCTGCCTCCACTGTGGACAGCCGGAAGGAATGAACCCTTGGACATCAAGCGTCGGTTCAGCCTGCTCAAAAAGACCCTGATCGCCGTCGCGGCGGCCGGAACCCTGGCGGGTCTCGCCACGGCTCCGCAAGCCGCAGCCGCTCAGCCGCCGTCCACCGACGTGGTCGGTGGAACCCGAGCCGCCCAGGGAGAATTCCCTTGGATGGTAAGGCTTTCGATGGGCTGCGGCGGTGCGCTCTACACCTCGCAGATCGTGCTGACCGCCGCGCACTGCGTGTCGCGGACCGGCGCCAACACGAGCATCACGGCCACCCTCGGCGTCGTGGACCTGCAGAGCGGCTCGGCCAAGAAGGTCAAGTCGACCTACGTGCACCGGTCGCCGACCTACCCCACCTCCACCGGTGGTGACTGGGCGCTGATCAAGCTCGCCAGCCCGGTCACCGGCATCGCGACGCTGCCGATCGCCACCACGACGGCCTACAACAGCGGCACGTTCACCGTCGCCGGCTGGGGTGCGGCGACCGAGGGCGGGGCGCAGCAGCGCTACCTGCTCAAGGCCAACGTCCCGTTCGTCTCCGACGCGACCTGCAAGGCCCAGGGCGGCAGCTACGCAGACCTGATCGACAGCGCCGAGATCTGCGCGGGCAACGTCAACTCCGGTGGCGTCGACACCTGCCAGGGTGACTCGGGCGGCCCGATGTTCCGCCGCGACAGCGCCGGCGCCTGGATCCAGGTCGGCATTGTCAGCTGGGGCGAAGGCTGCGCGCGGGCGCACGCCCCCGGCGTCTACGCCGAGGTGAGCACCTTCGCGACCGCGATCAAGAACGCGGCAGCCGGGCTGTAGCTTCATCTGCTTCATCTGCTTCAGGGCACGGCATGCACGGAACGTCCCCTTCACCACAACGGCGTGGTGGAGGGGACGTTCTTGCCTGGCACGGGATGCTATGAACGGCCCGTTACTTGCAAATTTTGCAAGTAACGGGCCGTTCATAGCACGCGGGAGGGCACTTCAGCGGGTCTTGTCCAAACGCGACAGTGTCTCTTCGTATCCCGAGACGAGCTCCGCGATCACCTCGGCGACCGGGCGCACCCGGTCCATCCGCCCGACGATCTGCCCGACCGGCATCGAGACGACGGTCGGATCCGCCGCGTGGTGGATCCGGTTGTGCGCGTGGGAAACCAGCAGATTCTGCAACGGCATCGGCAGCGGTTCGGGCGCGTCGGGGGAAGCCCACGCCTCGGTCCACCGCGTCTTGAGCAGCCGCGCCGGTTTGCCGGTGTAGATCCGGGTCCGGACGGTGTCGGACGAGCCGGCCGCGACCAGGGCCCGTTGCATGGCCTCGGATTCCCCCATGGTCTGGAGGTATTCCTCGGTGGCGAGCCAGAAGGAGCCCATCCAGACCCCGGAAGCGCCCAGTGCGAGCGCCGCCGCGACCTGGCGGCCCGAGCCGATCCCGCCCGCGGCGAGCACCGGAACACGGTCGCCGACGGCGTCGACCACTTCGGGCAGCAGGACCATCGACGCGATCTCGCCGGTGTGCCCGCCCGCCTCGTAGCCTTGTGCCACCACGAAATCGACGCCGTTGTCGACGTGCCGGACGGCGTGCTCCGCCTTGCCGGCCAGCGCCGCGACCGGTACGCCCTTCGCGTGACACTGTTCGATGACGTCCACCGGTGGTGATCCCAGCGCGTTGGCGATCAACCGGATGGGGTGTTTCAGCGCGACCTCGACATGCGACCGGGCGACCGAATGCAGCCAGCCCAGCACCCCGGCGCGTTCGTCGGTGTCGTCCGGCAGCGGCGGCACCGCGAGGTCACGCAGAGTCCGCTCCACGAAGTCCCGATGCTCCTGCGGGATGTGTTTCGCGAGATCGACCGACGTCCCTTCGGCGGGGATCTTGGCCGGCATCACGATGTCGACGCCGTACGGTTTGCCGCCGGTGTTCTCGTCCATCCAGGAGAGGACGGCGTCGAGTTCGGCGGCGTCGTTGAACCGTACGCAGCCCAGCACGCCCAGCCCACCCGCCCGGCTGATCGCCGCGGCGACGTGCTCGGAGGGGGTGAACCCGACGATCGGCAGGTCGATCCCGAGGCGGTCGCAGAGAGACGTCCGCATGTAGCTCCTTCTTACGCCGATGGAATGGTGGCGGGCTCGTGCTCGGCGGCATAGCGCTCCGCCCACGGATAGTCCGGTTTCCCGCTGGGCGACCGCCCGATCTCGTCGGTCAGCCACAGGGTGCGCGGCACCTTGTACCCGGCGATCTCGGTCCGCACGTGCGCTTCGAGGCCGGCGAAGTCGATCTCCTTCCCGGTCCTCGGCTGGATCACCGCCGCCACCCGCTGCCCGAGCCGGTCGTCGGGGATGCCGATGACGAGCGCGTCGAAGACGTCCGGATGCGACTTCAGGGCACCCTCGACTTCTTCCGGGTACACCTTTTCGCCGCCGGTGTTCACACACTGCGATCCCCGGCCGAGCAGGGTCACCGTGCCGTCTTCCTCGTAGCGCGCGTAGTCACCCGGAACGACGTACCGCTTGCCGTCGACCTCGACGAAGATCTTCTCGGTCTTGGCCGGGTCCTTGTAGTACCCGAGAGGGACGTGCCCGCGCCGCGCGATCAGCCCGATCGCACCCGGCTTCGGGTCGACGAGCCCGCCGTCGTCGTCCACCAGGATCGCGTCCTTGCCGAAGCTGACCCGGGGACCGGCGGAATGATCGCTGTCCTTGCTCACCATGCCGATGCCGGTGAACCCGCTTTCGGATGATCCGATCGCGTCGGTGATCACCACATGCGGGACCATCGCCAGGAATTCCTGCTTAACCGACTGGGAGAACAGGGCCGCGTGGCTCGATACCGCGACGAGCGACGACGCGTCGTAGTCGCCCTCGCGGAAAGCGTCGATCAGCGGCCGCGCCATCGCGTCGCCGACAATCGTGAGCACCTGGACCTTGTTGTCCTGCACGGCTTTCCAGATCTCGTGCGCGTCGAACCGTGGCACGAACACGACCGGGCTGCCGGTGAACAGCGCGCCGAACGCCGCCCATTGCGCGGCCCCGTGGATCAGCGGCGCGGCCGGAAGCCGGACCAGGCTGCCCGCCTTGCCCTGTTCGGCGAGCGTCCATTCGTCCGGGACGTACTCGCCGGTGACGAAGTTGATGCCACCGCCGAGCGCGCGCCAGATGTCCTCGTGACGCCACAGGACGCCCTTCGGATACCCGGTCGTTCCGCCGGTGTAGAGGATGTAGATGTCGTCGGCGCTTCGCTCTTCGAAGTCACGCTCGGGCGAGCCTTCGGCGAGCGCGGCTTCGTAGTCCACACCGCCGTAAGACGAGTAGTCGCCGTCGCTTCCGTCGTCGACAACGACAACGTGTTTCAGTTTCGGCGCCTCCGGCAGGACGGCGGCCACCTTGTCCGAATAACCGCGCTCGTGGACCAGCGCCACGAGGTCGGCGTTGTCGAACAGGTACCGCAGTTCGCCGTGGACGTAGCGGTAGTTGACGTTGACCGCGATCGCGCGCAGCTTGTACGCGGCGATCATCGATTCCAGTGCCTCGATCGAGTTCCGGGAATAGACACCGATGTGGGATCCGGGTCCCACGCCGTGTGCGGCGAGATGGTGCGCCAGCCGGTTGGCGCGCTCTTCCAGTTCGGCGAAGGTGACCCGCCGATCGCCGCAGACGACCGCGATGCGCTCCGGCACGGCGTCGACGGCGTGCTCGAGTAGATCCGCGATGTTGAGTGCCACTTCCTCAAAGTAGAACATGTTATCGTTCTGGGCAATGGTGGCGATTTCAAGGGAGACTCCGGTGAGCGAACCGCACGCCCTGGTCGAGAAGACCGGCCACACCCTCGTGGTCACGATGAACCGGCCCGAGGCGCGCAACGCGCTCAGCGGCGAGATGCTCGGGATCATGGTCGAGGCGTGGAACCGGGTCGACGAGGACGACGACGTCCGGTGCTGCGTCCTCACCGGCGCCGGCGGCGCGTTCTGCGCGGGCGCGGACCTGAAGTCGATGTCGAAGAACTCGCCCAGCGACTCGTTCGAGAAAGGCACGTTCGACCCCAGCCGGATCGAAGGGCTGCTCAAGGGACGACGGCTGACGAAGCCGTTGATCGCGGCCGTCGAAGGTCCGGCGATCGCGGGCGGGACCGAGATCCTGCAGGGCACAGACCTCCGGGTCGCGGGCGAAAGCGCGAGGTTCGGCGTCTCCGAGGCGCGATGGAGCCTGTTCCCGATGGGCGGCTCGGCCGTGCGGCTCCCCCGCCAGATCCCGTACACCGTGGCCGCCGATCTGCTCCTGACCGGACGGCACATCACCGCGGCCGAAGCCCGGGAAATCGGCCTCATCGGGCACGTCGTTCCCGACGGCAAGGCCCTGGACAAGGCGCTGGAGCTGGCCGGCAAGATCGCCGAAAACGGGCCGCTCGCGGTCCGCGCGATCCTCAAGACCATGCGCGACACCGAGGGCATGCACGAGGAAGAGGCCTTCAAGCTCGACGCCCAGTACGGCATCGAGGTCTTCGCGAGCGAAGACGCGAAGGAGGGCCCCCGCGCCTTCGCCGAGAAACGCAAGCCCGTCTTCCGGGGCCGCTGACCCCCGCAATTAGTCCTCTGAATGCGGTAGTTCGCCGGTGAACTACCGCATTCAGAGGACGAAATGCGTCAGGGTGCGCGGTGGCCCTCCCAGTAGGGGTCGCGGAGCTTGCGCTTGTAGAGCTTCCCGTTCGGGTCACGCGGGAGTTCGGGCAGGTAGTCGACCGAACGCGGGAGTTTGAACTTCGCCAGGCGGGCGGCGGCGTACTCCAGGATCTCCGCGGTCAGCTCCTCGGAAGGCTCGACGCCGTCCGCGGGCTGCACGACGGCCTTGATCGCCTCGCCCCAGTCCTCGTGGGGGACGCCGAACACGGCGACGTCGGCGATCTTCGGATGCATCACCAGTTCGCCCTCGATCTCCGCCGGGTAGATGTTGACCCCGCCCGAGATGATCAGGTCCGCCTTGCGGTCGTGCAGGAAGAGGTAGCCGTCTTCGTCGAGATGCCCGACGTCGCCGAGCGTGAACAGGTCCCCGACCCGCGCCTTGGCCGTCTTGGCCCGGTCCTTGTGGTACTCGAACTTCGAGTCGCCCATCTTCATGTAGACCGTGCCGGTCTCGCCCGCGGGCAGTTCGGTGCCCTCGTCGTCGAGGATCTTGATCGTCGAACCCGGCCACGGCAATCCCACCGAACCCGGTTTCTTGAGCCACTCCTCCCCCGAGATCGCCGTGCCGCCGCCCTCGGTGGCCGCGTAGTACTCGGTGACGACCGGGCCCCACCAGTCGAGCATCCGCCGTTTGACTTCCAGCGGGCACGGCGCGGCGCCGTGGATCATCACGCGCAGGGAACTCAGGTCGTAGGCCGCGCGGACGTCGTCCGGCAGTCCGAGCAGGCGGCGGAACTGCGTCGGCACCATATGGCTGTGCGTGACGCGGTGCCGTTCGATCAGCCGCAGCATGTCCTCGGCGTCCCAGCGGTCCATCAGTACCGCCGTATGCCCCAGTTGCAGGGAGATCGCGACGAAGTTGAGCACCGCCGTGTGATAGAGCGGCGAACCGCAGAGGTGCACGTGATCGTCGTGCGGTGCCAGCCCGAAGATCCCGAAGAACCACGTCGACGCGCCCGGGACGGCGTCGGGGTCGGCCCCGGTCAGCGGACGGCGGACCCCCTTGGGCCGCCCCGTCGTCCCGGACGTGTAGAGCATCGGCGAGCCGGCTGTACGCCGCTCCGGACGTCCGTCGCCCTCGCCCGAGCCGAGTTCCTCGATCCGCCGGAAGCCCTCGACGTCGCCGACGGCGAACCGTCCCCGTTCCGGGATCCCCGCCTCGTCGGCGGCCGCGATCGCGACGTCGGCGAACCGTTCGTGCGCGAGGAAGGCCTTGGCGCCGCTGTCGGCGAGGATGTAGGCGACCTCCGGGCCGACGAGATGCCAGTTGACCACCACGATGTACAAACCGGACTGGATGGCGGCGAAATAGGCCGCCACGAGTTCGTCGCCGTTGGGCTGGAGGACGACGATCACGTCCCCGGCCTCCAGCCCCAGGGCTTGCAGGCCCCGGGCGTACGCGTTCGCCTTCGCGGCCAGCTCGCCGTAGCCGATCGAACGGCCGTCCGGGTCGACGAGCGCGACCCGCTCCGGCTCCTGCGCGGCGATGTTCCAGACCCCAAGTGTCCCCGTAGCAGTCGACATACGCGCAAATCTAGAACGCGTTCCACTCAAGAGCAACCGCCAGCAAGGCCCAGAAGACCGATCTTGCCGGAATTTCGAGAACGTGTTTCACTCAGGATGTGAGCGCACCCGAACTTCCGCTGTCGGCCCCGCTCAACGTGGGCTTCGACTACACCCGCTCGGTCGGCCCCGTGCTCGGCCGCTTCGTCAACGCCCTGCGCGAGCGCCGTGTCGAAGGCGTCCGCGGCAGCGACGGCCGTGTCCACGTGCCGCCACTGGAATACGATCCCGTGACCGCCGAGGCGCTGTCCGAGTTCGTCCCGGTCGCCGCCGAGGGCGAGATCGTGTCCTGGTCGTGGATCGCCGAACCGCTCGACGGCCAGCCGTTGTCCCGCCCGTTCGCCTGGGCGCTGATCCGGCTCGACGGCGCCGACACCGCGATCCTGCACGCCGTCGACGCCGGCGGCCCGTCGAATGTCCACACCGGACAACGCGTACGGATCCGCTGGGCCGACGAGACCGTCGGCCACATCAGGGACATCGCCTACTTCGTCCCCGCCGACGGACCCGACACCGAGTCCACCGAAGCCCCTCCCCCGGTCGCGAAACGCGAAGAGGGCGCGCCGGTCAGCGTGGTGATCACACCGATCCACCTGCGCTACGAGCATTCCGCGTCCCCGGAGGAGAGCCGCTATCTGCGCGGGCTCGCCGAAGGGAAGCTGATCGGCCAGCGCTGCCCGTCGTGCGACAAGGTCTACATCCCGCCGCGCGGCGCGTGCCCGACCGACGGCGTCCCGACCACCGACGAGGTCGAACTGCCCGACACCGGCATCGTCACCACGTTCTGCATCGTGAACGTGCCGTTCCTCGGCCAGAAGATCAAACCGCCGTATGTGGCGGCGTACATCCTTCTCGACGGCGCCGACATCGCGTTCCTTCACCTGGTCCTCGGCTGCGACGCCGCCGACGTCCGGATGGGCATGCGCGTGCGCGCCGCCTGGAAACCGCGGAACGAATGGTGGACGTCGCTGGAGAACATCGGCCACTTCGAACCGACCGGCGAGCCCGACGCGCCCTACGAATCCTTCGCCCACCATCTGTGAGGACCACAGTGCCAGATGTAGCAGTAGTGGGCTTCGCGCAGGCCCCCAACGTCCGTAACACCCCGGGCACCACCAATGGCGTGGAAATGCTGGTGCCGATCTTCGCCGAGGTCTTCGAACGCACCGGTTTGTCCAAAGAGGACATCGGGTTCTGGTGCTCGGGCTCCTCGGATTACCTCGCCGGGCGCGCGTTCTCGTTCATCGCCGCCGTCGACGCCATCGGCGCGTTCCCGCCGATCCACGAGTCGCACGTCGAGATGGACGCCGCCTGGGCGCTGTACGAGGCCTGGCTCAAGATCCGGATGGGCGAGGTCGACACCGCGCTCGTGTACGGCTTCGGCAAGTCCTCGGCCGGGCAGTTGCGGCGAGTGCTGGCACTGCAGATGGACCCGTACGTCGTCGCGCCGCTGTGGCCGGACTCGGTGAGCGTCGCCGGGATCCAGGCGAGGATGGGTCTCGAAGCGGGCCTGTGGTCCGAAAAGGACCTCGCCGAGGTCGCCGCGCGCAGCCGCGCCGACGCCGCCGGAAATCCGGTCGCACAGGTCTCCGGAACGGTCGAGGCCGCCGAGCTTCTCGACACCCCGTACTTCGCGGATCCCCTGCGAGCACATGACATCGCCCCGGTCACCGACGGTGCCGCCGTGATCGTCCTCGCTTCGGCCGAACGGGCCGCGGACCTCGTCGACAGCCCCGCCGTGATCACCGGGATCGAACACCGAGTCGACTCCCCCGCCCTCGGCGTCCGGGATCTCACCCGGTCACCGTCCACAGTGGCCGCCGGCCGGGCGCTCGACCTCGACGGCGTCGAACTCGCCGAACTGCACGCGCCGTTCACCCACCAGGAACTGATCCTGCGCGACGCGCTGGGTTTGGGCGAGCAGGTGCGCATCAACCCTTCGGGCGGGGTCCTGGCCGGGAACCCGATGTTCTCCGCCGGACTCGCACGGATCGGCGAGGCGGCGAACCGCATCCTCGACGGCAGCGCGCGCAAGACCCTCGCCCATGCGACCAGCGGCCCCCTCCTGCAGCAGAACCTGGTCGCGACCCTGGAGGTCGGATCGTGAAGCACCTCGCGGCCGTACTGGGAACCGGCCAGACCCACCACAAGGCCAAGCGCACCGACGTCTCCATGCCCGGACTGCTCCGGGAGGCCATCGACCGGGCGATGCTCGACGCGCAGACCGGCTGGGACGACATCGACGCCGTCGTCCTCGGCAAGGCGCCGGATCTGTTCGAGGGCGTCATGATGCCCGAACTGTTCCTCGCCGACGCGCTCGGCGCGACCGGGAAACCCCTGCTGCGCGTGCACACCGCGGGTTCGGTCGGCGGATCGACCGCTCTCGTGGCGTCGTCGCTGGTACAGGCCGGGGTGCACAAACGGGTCCTGACGGTGGCCTTCGAGAAGCAGTCCGAATCGAACGCGATGTGGGGTCTGTCGATCCTGCCGCCGTTCCAGATGCCGGTGGGCGCCGGGGCGGGCGGCTACTTCGCGCCGCACGTGCGCTCCTACATCCGGCGGTCCGGCGCACCCGACCACATCGGCGCGATCGTGGCGGCCAAGGACCGGCGCAACGGCGCCCTGAATCCGTACGCGCACTTGCGCCAGCCGGACATCACCGTGGAGTCGGTGCAGGCCTCGCAGATGCTGTGGGACCCGATCCGCTACGACGAGACGTGCCCGTCCTCGGACGGCGCTTGCGCGATGGTGATCGGCGACGAGGCCGCCGGCGACGCCGTTCCCGGTGGCGCGGCGTGGATCCACGCGACCGCGATGCGCACCGAGCCGACGACGTTCGCCGGACGCGACCAGGTCAACCCGCAGGCGGGCCGGGACGCCGCCGCCGCGTTGTGGCGCGACGCGGGCATCACCGACCCACTGTCCGAAGTGGACACCGCCGAGATCTATGTGCCGTTCTCGTGGTTCGAGCCGATGTGGCTGGAGAACCTGGGATTCACCGAGGAAGGCCAGGGCTGGAAGCTCACCGAGGCGGGCGAGACCGCGCTCGGCGGACGGCTGCCGATCAACCCGTCGGGCGGCGTGCTGTCCTCGAACCCGATCGGCGCGTCGGGCATGCTCCGGTTCTCCGAAGCCGCCAAGCAGGTGATGGGCCGGGCCGGGGACTATCAGGTCGACGGCGCACGGGTCGCGCTCGGGCACGCGTACGGCGGCGGTTCGCAGTTCTTCTCGATGTGGGTGGTGGGCTCGGCGAAACCCGGTTCCTGAGCCTCGGTGGTGCTATGAACGGCTCGTTACTTGCAAATTTTGCAAGTAACGAGCCGTTCATAGCACGCCCGGAGGGTGGGTCAGGAGCGGCGGCGCGGGCGGAGGCGTTGCGCGGCGAGAGTGGCCACGACGCCGGTCACCGCGCCCACCAGGACGGGTTTGAGGCCGTGCCGGTCGGCCTGCGCCACCACCGGCCGGACGACGACGGGTGGCGGCGGCCGGACCGGGTCGCGTGGCGCGTCCCGCGCGGTCGCGGTCCAGGCGGTGACGAACACCAGCATCCGCGCCACCAGTGAGATGAAGAAGATCAGGCCGATGATCGAACCGAACGCGACGCCGGTCGGCGAGTCGCCGATCAACCGCAGGTAGATCCCCCCGGCCTGCTTCAGCAGTTCGAACCCCAGTGCCAGCGCGACGGCGCCGCGCATCGCGCTGCGGACCCCGACCGGTTTCCGCGGCAACCGGGTGAGCACCCAGAGGAACACGAGCCAGTTGGCCAGCAGCGCCAACGGGATCGAGATCGCCGAAAGCACGTTGTGCCCCCAGGCGGTGTCGTCGACCCCGGCCAGCCCCAGCAGGTACCGGCCGAGCGCGGATCCGGAAATGGTGATGGCGAAGGAGACCAGCAGCGCGGCCGCGAGCCCCACCAGGGCGAGGAGATCGGCGGCGATCGTGCGCAGCAGCGGGAGGTCGGAGCGGTTCTGGCCCCACAGCGCGGTGAGCGCGTCCCGCAGCGAGTTCATCCAGTTCCAGCCGGAGTACAGCCCGATCACCAGACCGATGAGCCCGACGCTGGTGCGCTGCTCCACGAAGCCGGTGAGCAGGTCCCCCGCCTTGTCGCCGAGACCGCCGGGCAGCGTGCCGGTGATCGCGTTCAGCATCGACTCGATCAGCTGCGGCTGGCTCGCCAGGACGAAGCCGGCCACCGACACCGCGACCATGAGGATGGGCACCAGCGAGAACAGGCTGAAGTAGGTGATCGAGGCGACGTAGTGGTAACCGCCGTACTCGACATAGCGGTTCACCGCCCGCGCCAAATGGTCCAGCCAGCGGTAGCGGGCACGCAGCCGCTTCCATTTCGTCGGTGCTTGCTTCTCCCTCACACGCCAATGTCTACCTCAGCGAAGTCACGCTTCGTGCACAACACGCGATCAAGCGAGCGCGATCAGCTCCGAGCCGTCGTCCTCCGGCAAGGACGGGCCGGCCGTCGCCAGCACCGTGTTGCCGAGAAAGTCCAGCTCACAGCCGAGTGTGGAGAGGAACGCGGTGTCGGTGGCGTCCCGCCCGGTCGCGATCCGGCTCATGCTCTGCCTCGGCGCGAGGCCGGTGGCGTCGAACACGTACCAGCGGCCGTCGATCGCCGCCTCGAACACGGCGTGGAAGTCCATTGGGGACAGTCCTGGCGCGTAGACCGCGGTGAACCGGGCGGGGATGTCGATCACGCGGCACAGCGAGATGCAGACGTGCGCGTAGTCGCGGCAAACCCCTTCCCCGGCGAGATAGGTGTCGACGGCGTCGTCGGTCGGCGAACCGGAACCGACCACATAGGACAGGTGCTCGCCCACATGCCGCACGATCGCCTCGACCTGGGTCCGCGCGTCGGGCAGGTGCCCGAACCGCGACAGCGCGAGCCCGCCCATCCGGTCCGAGGGGCAGTACCGGCTGGGCCGGGTGTACCGGATGAGGTCGTCCATCGTGACGGGCTCGGGTTCGGCCCGCCCCAGGCTGTGCTCGGCCCGGTACCGCACGACGTGCTCGCCGAGCGGCAGATCGAGGACCTGCGCGCGGCTCCCGTGTTCGAACGCCACCTGGCGTGGCGGCGCGGGATAGGCGAACTCTTCCTGTTCCGCCCCGCCCGCGATCGCGATCACGAACGCGGCGGGGCCGGGTTTCGTGACCCGGAAGGACATTTCGACGTCGACCTGCACGTGGGGACCCATGGCCCCATGGTGCACTACGACGTGCGCGGCGGATCAGGCGTAGCGCACCTGATAGTGCTTGATCCCGTTGAGCCAGCTCGACCGCAGCCGGTCCGGCTCGGAGACCTCGCTGATGTTCGGCATGACATCGGCGATGGCGTTGAAGATCAGGTCGATCTCCAGCCGCGCGAGGTTGGCGCCGATGCAGTAGTGCGAACCGGTGCCGCCGAAACCGACGTGGGGGTTGTCCTCGCGGAGGATGTCGAACTTCTCCGGCTCGTCGAAGTGGTCCGGGTCGAAGTTCGCGGAGCTGTAGAACATCCCGACCCGGTCGCCCTTGCGGATCAGCTGCCCGCCGAGTTCGGTGTCGCGGGTCGCGGTGCGCTGGAAGGCGACCACCGGGGTGGCCCAGCGGACGATCTCGTCCGGCGCGGTCTTCGGCCGTTCCTTCTTGTAGAGCTCCCACTGATCCGGGTGGTCGAGGAACGCCTTCATGCCGTGGGTGATCGCGTTGCGCGTCGTCTCGTTGCCCGCGACGGCCAGCAGGATGACGAAGAAGCCGAACTCGTCCGAAGCCAGCGATTCACCGTCGACGTCGGCCTGGATCAGCTTCGTGACGATGTCGTCCATCGGGCATTTACGGCGCTCTTCGGCCATGTTCCAGGCGTAGCCGACGATCTCGGCCGACGCGGCGAGCGGCTCGACCTCGTACTCGGGGTCGTCGTAGGAGACCATCTGGTTGGACCAGTCGAAGACCTTCATCCGGTCTTCCTGCGGGATGCCGATCAGTTCGGCGATGGCCTGCAAGGGAAGTTCGCAGGCGACGTCGACGACGAAGTCCCCGGAGCCCTTCTTCTTGGCCTCGTTGACGATCTTCTCCGCGCGGTCGCGCAGGGTGTCCTCGAGTTTCGCGATCGACCTCGGTGTGAAGCCCTTCGACACGATGCGCCGCAGCTTGGTGTGCTGCGGGGCGTCCATGTTGAGCAGGACCAGACGATTCGCTTCGAGGCTGTCGTCGGTCATGTTCTCGTCGAAGCGGATGATCGCGGTCTTCTCTCGCGAGGAGAACAGCTCGCTGTCCCTCGACACCGCTTTGACGTCCTCGAGCCGGCTGACGACCCAGTAGCCGTCATCGCGGAAGCCCGCGGTGTTGTGCGGCTGCGGGTTCCACCAGACCGGCGCCGTCCGGCGGAGTTCGGCGAACTCCTCCAGAGGCAGTCTGGTGGCGTACAGATCCGGATCGGTGAAATCGAAACCGGCGGGGATCAGCGGAGCGGCCACGGGCTACCTCCTACGCGGTTCGCCAATGAAACACGTTCTAGACCCGATTGAAGCATACGGCGTTCACCTAGTGAAGAGTTTTTAGTGAAACCCGTTAACTTGGCCGGGAGGGATCTTGGAGCCGCAGCAAGAAGCGGTAACCGCGACCAGTGATCAAAAACGAGTCAACCCTGGGGCGACTTGCCCAAATTGAGAACGTGTTCTAGTTTTTGCGTAGTGAACAGTGTTTCCCCAGGAGGCGAACGTGGGTAGTCCGGTGATCGTCGAGGCGGTCCGCACCCCTGTCGGCAAACGCAGGGGCCACCTGGCGGGGTTGCACGCCGCCGAGATCCTCGGCGCCGCGCAACGCGCCCTGCTCGAACGCGCGGGGCTGGACCCCGCCCTGGTCGAGCAGGCGATCGGCGGCGCCGTGACCCAGGCCGGGGAGCAGGCGGGCAACGTCACGAGGACGGCATGGCTGCACGCCGGGCTCCCCGAGACGACCGGCGCGACCACCATCGACGCCCAATGCGGCTCGGCGCAGCAGGCGACCCATCTGATCGCCGGGCTGATCGCGGCCGGGGCGATCGACGCCGGCGTCTCCTGCGGTGTCGAGGCGATGACCCGGGTACCGCTGGGTGCGAACCGCGGCGAAGGCATCGGGACCCCGCGGCCGGAGTCGTGGGCCATCGACATGCCGAACCAGTACGGCGCGGCCGAGCGGATCGCGGAGCGTCGCGGCATCACCCGCCAGGACGTCGACCGGTTCGGGACGGCGTCGCAGGCCAAGGCCGCCGCGGCGTGGGCGGCCGGGCACTTCGACCGCGAGGTCGTCGCGGTGAAGGCACCCGTGCTCGGCGAGGACGGCAAAGCGACGGGTGAGACCCGCCTGGTGACCCGCGACCAGGGCCTGCGCGAGACGACCGTCGAAGGCCTCGCCAAGCTCAAGCCCGTCCTCGAAGGCGGCGTGCACACGGCCGGGACGTCTTCGCAGATCTCCGACGGCGCGGCCGCGCTCCTCCTGATGGACTCGGACCGGGCCAAGGCGCTGGGCCTCAGGCCGCGAGCGCGGATCGTCTCGCAGGCACTCGTCGGCGCGGAGCCCTACTACCACCTCGACGGTCCCGTGCAGGCGACCGAACGGGTACTGGCCAAGGCGGGTATGACGATCGGCGATCTCGACCTGTTCGAGGTCAACGAGGCCTTCGCTTCAGTTGTGCTGTCGTGGCAACGGGTACATCGGCCCGACGAGGACAAGGTCAACGTGAACGGTGGCGCGATCGCGCTCGGGCATCCCGTCGGCAGCACCGGCGCGCGGCTGCTGACCACGGCGCTGCACGAACTGGAACGCCGCGACGGGAGTACGGCGCTCGTGACGATGTGCGCCGGCGGGGCACTGTCCACCGGCACCGTCATCGAGCGGCTCTAGCCGGTCTCCGCCTCCTGCGCGACCTCGACCACCGGACCGTTGTCCGGCCTCGCGAGTCGTTTGCTCCCCTGGCCCTCCTTCCAGAAGTCGAAGAAGATGGTGTTGCCCTCGACCCAGGTCAGCACCGCCTCGGTGAGGTCGAGGCGGAAGACGTGGGCGGGGCCGTCGTCGCCCTGCAGCCTGTCGACCTCCGCCTGGTCGGTGATCTCGACGGCGACGCCCGCCACCTTCGCGTCCGCGCCGCCGTCGTCGATCGCCGACGCGGCGTGGATCGCGAACCTGCCGTCACGCTGAAGGTCCTTGGCCTTCACCGCGCCGATCAGCGAACCGATCAACAAGTCCTGTTCACGGAAATCGACCTCACTGCCACTGACCCTCGGCGAACCGTCCCGCCGGACCGTCGCCAGCACATGCGACTTCTCCGCGGTGAATCGCTCTTTGATCTTCCCGGCCAGCGCGGGTGCCTGTTCACTGAATTCCTGCCACGTCGCCATACCGGACAGCGTCCCACCGGGGTCCGACAGTTTCGAGCGATCAGGGCCGCGGCGCCCCCATCGGGTTCGGCAGCGGGATGGCCCCGGCGTCGAAGAGGAGACGGCTCAGCGGGACGGCCAGCCGGATGACTTCGGCGGCGCCGTCTTCGCCGAGGGCTTCGAGCGGACCAGTGGCGAGGCGATCGGTCTCGTCCTCGATCCGTTGGCGCAGCACGATTCCCGTGTCGGTGAGCTGCCGATCTCCGCCGAGGATGCCGCGATCGCGGAGCCTTCCGACGCTCTCGTCCCAGTCGTCGTCGGTCCAGCCGCGGTTGATCTGGATGACCTCGCGCGTCACCGCCCCGCTGCCGATATGGGTCAGTGTCGTGTCGAGCCCGCGCAATCCGGCGGCGACCGCGGAAAGCACGTGACCGTCCCCGCGATGCTCCCGCAGTACCGTCGCCGCGAGCCAGATCCTCCCGACCGGAGTGGCGGGACGGGCGACCGCGGACCAAGCCGCGGCCAGCGGCCTGGCCGCGTAATCACATCCGGTGATGGCTTGTTCAAGGAGGACAGCCAGTTCTCCGAGGCGCGCGTCGGCGGGCAGGATCCGTTCGAGGGCCGTCTCGACGGCGTCCATCCGGCTCCGCAGGACGACCGCGGGCTCCGCGTAGGCCCAGGCGCCGGGCAGGGATCGCGCGACCATCCGCGGCGCGAAACCGAAGAGCATCGCGGTCACCGGCGGTTCCGGTAGCGGCCCGAGTGGCGCGACCCGGCCGGCGAAGTAGCCCATCCACCAGCTCGGAAGTCCGGCGGCCTTGGCCGCGGCGGCGGTTTCCGGGGCGAAGTAGACGACGGCGTGCAGCGGTTCGACCGCTTCCCAGAGTCGGCGCTGTAGTGACGTCACTCCTCCATCTTGGCCGCACCGAAAACCGGATGCGAACGCCTCGGGCGGTGGTGTGTGATCACGGACATGGCGATCACCGTGGAGAAGCCGGAAGCCGACGGGCTGGGCGAGGCAGTGGACGCGCTGCGGGACTGGCAGCGCGAGGGCTCGGCATGGCAGCTGCATCCCGGTGATCTGGGCTGGTTCTGGCAGTTCGGCGCGGAAGCGACGGCCGCGGCGGTCCGGATCTGGCGCCGGGACGGCCGGATTCTCGCGGTCGGACTGCTGGACGGGGCCGACCTGCTGCGGATGACGACCGCTCCGGACGCCCGGCGGGACGAGGAACTGGCGCGGCAGGTGGTCGAGGACGTGATCGCCCCCGAGCGTGGGGTGCTGCCGCTGGGGAGGGTGTCCGTCGAGACGCCGAAGGACACGCTGATCCGGGACCTGCTGCCCGGGCACGGCTGGCACATCGACGAACCGTGGACGCCGCTGAGCCGCGCTCTCTCCGAGCCGGTCAAGGCCCCGGACCTGCGGATCGAGGTGGCCGGTCCGGAGCAGGCGGCCGTCCGGGCCGCCGTCCAGCGAGCGGCGTTCGACGGGTCGAAGTTCTCGGAGGAGCGCTGGCACGCGATGGCGTCGAGCGTGCCGTACGCCGATGCTCGATGCCTGGTCGCGTACGACGACAGCGACAACGCCGTCGCGATGGTGACGGTGTGGTCGGCGGGCCCGGGCAAACCCGGATTGCTCGAACCGATGGGCGTGCACCGGGACCATCGCGGCCACGGCCACGGCCGGGCGATCACCGTCGCCGCGGCGGCCGCGCTCCAGGAACTCGGCTCGTCGAGCGCCCTCGTGTACACGCCGAGTTCCAACGTCGCCGCCGTCACCACCTACGAGTCGGGCGGTTTCCAGGCGCTGCCCGAGGTCCGGGACCTGGCCCGGGACGCCTGAGCGGCCCGAACGAGAGCTTCCAGAGGAAGCCGGATGTTGCGAAGGGCACTTTCGCGACGTTGAAGGTTGCGAAATAGCCCTTCGCAACATCGCTCGTGTACTCGGGCCCGGATCTCGCGTGCACGGAGACGTGACTCGCGTGCCTGGATGCCGCACTCGGATGTACGGCTCCGAGCACGCGAGATCCGGCTCCGAGCACACGAGTGCGGTGTCACGGTCACCGGCTAACCCGAATCGCCTCTCACGACGCACCGTAGACAGGTTCGGGGGCAGGAGCGTCGGCCAGCAGCTCGGCGACGACGGGGCCGAGCTCGGCCGGCTCCCACCGGGATCCCTTGTCCCGCACCGTGCCGTGTTGCCAGCCCTGCGCGATCGAGACGCGTCCGCCGTCGACCTCGAAGACCCGCCCGGTCACGCCGGACGACTCCTCGCTGCCGAGCCACACCACCAGCGGCGACACGTTTTCCGGTGCCATGGCGTCGAAACCGTCGTCCGGCGCGGCCATGTCGTCGGCGAACGCCTCTTCGGTCATCCGGGTCCGGGCGGCCGGGGCGATGGCGTTCACGGTGACGCCGTAGCGCGCGAACTCGGTGGCCGAGACCAGCGTGAGGCCCAGGATGCCGGCCTTCGCGGCCGCGTAGTTCCCCTGCCCGACGCTGCCGAGCAGTCCCGCTCCGGAACTGGTGTTGATCACCCGTGCCGTCCGCGTCCGGCCGGCCTTCGCTTCCGTGCGCCAGTATTCGGCGGCGTGCCGCGTCGGCGCGAAATGCCCCTTCAGGTGGACGCGGATGACGGCGTCCCATTCGTCCTCGGCGAGGTTGACCAGCATCCGGTCGCGCAGGAATCCCGCGTTGTTGACCAGTACGTCCAGCCCACCGAAGGTTTCGACGGCGGTCCGCACCAGCCCGGCGGCGCCGTCCCACGACGCGATGTCGTCGGTGTTCGCGACCGCTTCGCCGCCGAGCGCCTCGATCTCGTCGACGACGTCCTGCGCGGGCCCGGCCGATCCGCCGCTGCCGTCGAGGCCGGCGCCGAGGTCGTTCACCACCACCCTCGCGCCCTCCGCGGCGAACGCGAGCGCGTGCGCCCGCCCGATCCCGCGACCGGCACCGGTCACCACCACGATCCGGCCGTCGGCGATCCCGCTCACACCGGCTCCTTTCGTTCTGTTGCCGCAGAATTGGAAGCGGCGAGGAAGGCGGGCACCTCTCCCCCGCCGTGGACGGTCAGGCAGGCGCCGCTGACGTACGAGGCCAGCGGCGACGCCAGGAACACCGCGCACGAACCGATTTCCTCGGGGTCGGCCAACCGTCCTAACGGGACTGTCGCACCCACGGCCGCGACTCCCGCTTCGTCGCCGTAGTGCAGATGCGAGTGCTCCGTCCGGACCATGCCGACGTCGAGCGCGTTGACCCGCACCTTCGGCGCCCACTCCACGGCCAGCGTGGAGGTCAGGTTGTCCAGGCCCGCTTTCGCCGCGCCATAGGACGCCGTCCCCGGCGACGGTCTCGTGCCGCTGACGCTGCTGATGTTCACGACGACGCCGCCGCGCTCCTGGCGCTGCATGATCGCGTTCGCCGCGCGGGCGACGTTCAACGGCGCCAGCAGGTTCAGCGCGATCACCTTCTCGTGGAATCGCGGTGACGCAGTCGCCGCCTCGGCGAACGGCGCGCCACCCGCGTTGTTGACCACGACGTCGATCCGCCCGTGCCGCCGCAGGATCTCCTCGAAGAGCGCGTCGACCTCCTTGGGGTCGCGGACGTCGCAGGAGATGAAGGTCGACACCTTGTCCCCGTCGCCGACCGGTCGCTCGGGTTCGGTGCGCGCGCAGGTGATCACCTCGGCCCCGGCGCGCAGGAAAGTCCTGGTGACACCGGCGCCGACGCCGCGGACCCCGCCGGTCACCAGCACCACGGCGCCGTCGAGCCGGAGTTCGAGTGCCATGCCGGGCCTCCTTCACGTCGCTGTACCAGGGCCGGACGTCCTGCTAACGTACCAAGCAAGTGCTAGGTTTGGTAGCGAAAGGGTGCACGATGAGCGTTTCCACCCACTCACCGGAGCCCGGCATCGCCGTGGTCACGGTCGACGCACCCCCGGTGAACGCGCTGAGCGTGAAGGGATGGTTCGCCCTCGCGTCCGCCGTCACCGACGCCGGACGCGATCCCGCCACGCATGTCGTGGTGCTGCGGGCGGAAGGCCGCGGGTTCAACGCCGGTGTCGACATCAAGGAGATCCAGCGCGATCCGGGTCACGGCGCGCTGATCGGCGCGAACGAGGGCTGCGCGGCGGCGTTTTCCGCCGTCTACGACTGCGCGGTCCCGGTGATCGCGGCGGTTCAGGGCTTCTGCCTCGGCGGCGGGGTCGGGCTGGTCGGCAACGCGGACATCGTGGTCGCGAGCGAGGACGCCACCTTCGGGCTCCCCGAGGTCGATCGCGGCGCGCTCGGCGCGGCGACCCATCTCTCGCGGCTGGTCCCCCAGCATCTGATGCGGGCGCTGTACTACACGGCTTCGACGATCACCGCGGCCCAGTTGCATCACCACGGTTCGGTCTACGCCGTGGTGGCGAGAGACGAACTCGACGAGACCGCGCTCGGCGTGGCGCGGCAGATCGCGGCGAAGGACACCCGCGTGATCCGCGCGGCGAAGCAGGCCATCAACGGCATCGACGTCCAGCCCGTGCACCGCAGCTATCGCTTCGAGCAGGGATTCACCTTCGAACTCAATCTGGCGGGCGTGTCCGACGGCGCGCGTCAGGACTTCTTGGACGGCAAGGGGAAGTGATGACCGACAAGCGGATGACGCCGGACGAGATCGTCGCCGAACTCACCGACGGCATGACGATCGGGATCGGCGGCTGGGGTTCCCGGCGCAAACCCATGGCGCTGGTACGCGCGATCCTGCGCTCGCCGGTCAAGGACCTCACCGTGGTCTCCTACGGCGGCCCGGACGTCGGGCTGCTGGCTTCGGCGGGCAAGATCGAACATCTGATCTTCGGCTTCGTCACGCTGGACTCGATCCCCTATGACCCGTGGTTCTCGCGGGCGAGGGAATCCGGGTCGATCACGGTGACCGAGTACGACGAAGGAGTCTTCGGCACCGGGCTTTCCGCTGCCGCGCAACGACTTCCGTTCCTGCCGACGCGGGCGGGTCTCGGTTCCGGCGTGCTGGACCTGAACCCGTCGCTGCGTACCGTCCGGTCTCCGTACGACGACGGCGAGGAACTCCTGGCCGTGCCCGCGCTCAAACTCGACGCCGCGTTCGTCCACCTCAACCGCGCCGACGCCCGCGGCAACGCGCAGTACCTCGGACCGGATCCGTACTTCGACGAACTTTTCGCGCTGGCCGCCGACAAGTGTTACGTGTCCACGGAAAAGATCGTGGAGACGGACGAACTCTCCGCCGGTGGCCCGGTGCAGAGCCTGCTGCTGAGCCGGATGCTCGTCACCGGGGTCGCGGAGACGCCGAACGGCGCGCACTTCACCACCGCCGTCCCGGATTACGGGCGCGACGAACGCTTCCAGCGCCATTACGCCGAAGCCGCCAAGGATCTCGACGCCTGGCCGAAGTTCGTCGACAGGTTCCTGTCGGGGGACGAAGCGCGGTACCAGAAGGCCGTCGCCGAATTCGGGGAGTCCGCATGAGTGACGTCACACGTGCCGAAATCGCCGTCGTGGCCTGCGCCGAACTGTTCCGCGGCGACGGTGAGATCGTGGTGAGCCCCATGGGTTTCATCCCGTCGCTGGGCGCCCGGCTCGCCCGGCTGACCTTCGAACCGGACATCCTGCTGTCCGACGGCGAGGCCTACCTGATGACCCCCGACGCCGTCGTCGAAGGCTGGCAGCCGTTCCGCAAGGTGCTCGACACCGTGGTGCCACGCGGAAAACGGCACGTCGTGATGGGCGCCAACCAGATCGACCGTGAGGGCAACCAGAACATTTCGGCGATCGGCGAGCATTCCCGGCCGAAGAAACAACTACTCGGGTTGCGCGGCGGCCCCGGCAACACGGCCAACCACCGCACGAGCTACTGGGTTCCCCGGCACGGCAAGCGGGTCTTCGTCGAGCAGGTCGACGTCGTGTCCGGCGTCGGGTACGCCAGGGCGCGCGAAGCGGGGTTGCGGCACCACGACGTCCATCGCGTCGTCACCAACCTCGGCGTCCTGGACTTCGGCGGCGAGGACCACGCTCCACGGCTGATTTCCGTGCATCCGGGGGTTTCCGTGGACGAGGTACTCGATGCGACGTCGTTCCCGCTGATCACCGGCGACGTCGCGGAGTCCCGGCTGCCGACCGAGTCCGAACTGCTGCTGATCCGGACCGGTCTCGATCCGAAGTCGTTGCGGGACAAGGAAGTCCCGTCGTGAAGACCGCGCTGACCGAACTCGCCGGGATCCGGCATCCGGTCGTGCAGACCGGGATGGGCTGGGTCGCCGGACCGCGACTGGTGTCGGCGACGGCCGAAGCGGGCGGGCTCGGCATCCTCGCCTCCGCCACGATGACCTACGACGAGCTGGCCGCCGCGATCAAGGAGGTCAAGAGCCGCACGTCGGAACCGTTCGGCGTCAACCTCCGCGCGGACGCCGACGACGCCTCGCGCCGGGTCGAACTGCTCATCACCGAAGAGGTCCGGGTCGCTTCCTTCGCGCTGGCGCCGAAGAAGGACATGATCGCGCGACTGAAGGACAACGGGGTGCTCGTCGTCCCGTCGGTCGGCGCCGCCCGGCACGCGGAGAAGGTCGCGGGCTGGGGCGCCGACGCGGTCATCGTGCAGGGCGGCGAAGGCGGCGGACACACCGGAGGCGTCGCGACGACGCTGTTGCTGCCCTCGGTCCTGGACGCCGTCGACATCCCGGTGGTCGCGGCGGGCGGCTTCTTCGACGGCCGCGGACTGGCCGCCGCGCTCGCCTACGGGGCCGCCGGGGTCGCGATGGGCACGCGATTCCTCCTGACGAGGGAAAGCACCGTCCCCGACGAGATCAAGCAGGCGTACCTCGCCCGCGACCTCAACGGCACCGTCGTCACCCGGAAGGTGGACGGCATGCCGCATCGCGTCCTCCGGACGGAGCTGGTGGACGGGCTGGAGTCCGCCGGTCCGGTGAGCGGGCTGGCCCGGGCCGCCCGCAACGCGGCGAAGTTCCGCAAGCTCACCGGGCTCTCGTGGCGCTCACTGGCCACCGAAGGCCTGCGGATGAAACGCGGCGGCGACCGGACGTGGTCACAGGTCTTGATGGCCGCGAACACGCCCATGCTGCTGCGTGCCGGCCTGGTCGAGGGCGACACCGGCGCCGGGGTGCTGGCGTCCGGGCAGGTCGTCGGCCTGCTGGACGACCTGCCCGCGGTCGCCGAGCTGATCGAGACGATGGTGGCCGACGCCACCGGCATCCTGCAGCGGCTGGGTCGCGAGTGAAGGGCGAGCGCGCTGTGCTTGACTTCGGCCATGATCTCGGAGAGTCGTTGTCCGGTCGAGGACGGTGAACTGTACGTCCGCAGCACCGGCGAAGGGCCGCTTCTGCTCCTGATCGCCGGTGGCCTGGGCTCGGCGGACACCTTCCGGGCGATGACGAAGCTGCTCGCCGAGGACCACACCGTCGTCACCTACGACCGGCGTGGTCACTTCCGCAGCACGGACACCAGCACCGGACCGGTCAGTGTGCCGAAGCAGGCCGACGACGCGTACGCCGTCCTGCAGCATGTCGGCGGCGAGCCCGCGAGCGTGTTCGGGACCAGCGCCGGCGCACTCATCGGCCTCGACCTCGTCGCCCGCTACCCGGACGCGGCGACCGTACTGGTCGCCCACGAACCCCCCGCCGTCCAGCTGCTCCCCGACGCGCTCGGCTGGCTCGACGAGGCCAACGCCCAGGTCCGGCTCGCGCAGGCGGGCGACCTGATGGGCGCGTTCAAACGGTTCACCGACGGCATCGCCGGCGCCGCGCTCCCCGAACTGCGCGCGATCCGGCTGCCGAACGAGGAGGACTGGAAACGGCTGTTCGGCCGCGAACTGTCCGAGATCCTCGACTATCTCCCCGACCTGCGGGCGCTGCGGAAGGCCCGGACCGAGATCCACCCGGTCGCGGGCGTCGGCAGCCGCGGGCACTACCACTACCACCCCGCGAAGGTCCTCGCGCTGGAACTGGGACTGCCGTTCACCGAGGTACCCGGCGCGCACCTGGCGCCGCAGCGGAATCCGGCGCAGTTCACGGAAGCGCTGCGAGGCCTCCTCGAGTCGTGAGTGATCCGGGTCGTTCCAGTGAGGGGTAAGGCAAACGTGTCGTGACCCGGGCGAAGCGCCGTCCCGCGTGACGCGACACCGCACTCGCGTGCCCAGACATCGCACACCCGGGTGCCGTCACCGACCACGCGAGTCACGCCTCCGCGCCCACAGTCACCCCGGCGAACGGGCCGGCAGCGGTCGTGAGTGGCAAGTTTCGTTCTCCGCGACTCACCACTCAGGACCTCCTGCACCGCCCACCCCGGGTGTTGCGAAAGCCACGTTCGCAACGTTGAAGGTTGCGAACGTGGCTTTCGCAACACCCACCACGCGGCCCAACGCGACGAGCGGCACCAACCACGCCACCTTGCCTTAACCCTTGATAACCGCCTTACCACTCACGACCACCTGGGCCGATCTGCCGGTTCGCGTGACTGAGGGGACGGCACGTGTGATCCGGCGGACGTCACGCGTGCTTGGACGGACGACACACGCGCGGCACTCACGACATCAGTGGCAGCTTCCCGACCAGCTTGTCGATCCGGTTGCGTGGTCCGACGAGGCCGATCGCGAGGTAGTCCATGTCCTCGGCCGGGATCTCCTTCATCGTCGCGAGGAAATCGGCGTAGACCCGGATCCGCTGGGCGACCTCCGGCATGTCGGCGACGTGACATCCCGGCGAGGCCGCGGCCTTGGCCCGGATGACCCGCAGCCGCGCGGCGTCGGCCGACAGGATCGAACATCCGGTCCACGGCAGGCCGGTGTGGTGCTCGCCGTCGGCGTCGACGGCCTCCTCTCCCAGGAGTCCGGTCACGGCCGCCGTGGTGGCGACGGCCGTGCAGACGGCCGCGTTCACCGCGCGCCCGGGCGGCAGCTCACTGTTGACCACGATGACCCACTTCAGCCTGGCCGATCGGGTGGACGCGGTGAAGTCGATCTCCTCGGGGGCGAACCCGACGGCCGTATCGTACTCGGACATTCAGCTGATCTCCTGCTCACATCAACGGACGAACAGCTCCAAGCTAAGTACGTGTACACGTAGAGTCCATTGTATTCGTACTTAATTCGGCAAGGGGCTCGATATGGCGCATCTGGACGAACTTGATCAGGCGATCCTGGCGCAATTGCAGACGGACGCACGGAAGACGAACCGCGAAGTGGCCGCCGCGGTGGGCGTCTCGCCGACCACCGCGCTCGACCGCACCCGCGGCCTGCGCGAGCGCGGCGTGATCCGCGGCGCGTTGCTGGACGTCGATCTGCCGTCGATCGGTCGCGGGGTCCAGGCGCTCATCGCGATCCGGGTCCGCCCGCCGTCGCGGAGGAACATCGAAAACTTCCGGAACTTCGTCAACGCGCTGCCCGACATCGTCGGCCTCTACGTGACCACCGGCACCGAGGATTTCATCCTGCACGTGGCCGTCCCCGACAACGAGAGCCTCTACGCCTTCGTGATCGACAAGCTGACCGAACGCCCGGAGGTGGCCGACGTGCGGACCTCCATGGTCTTCGAGCACATCCGGCGCACCAGGATCACGCCGGTGGACGGATGAGCCTCAGAGCTCCCGGATGACGCGGGCCGGGTTACCCGCGGCGAACACCTTCGACGGCAGGTCCCTCGTGACGACGCTGCCCGCGCCCACCACGGTGTCGTCCCCGACGGTGACCCCGGCGCAGACGATGACGCCGCCGCCGAACCACACGTTGTTCCCGATCGTGATCGGCGCGGCCGATTCCCACCGCTGCCGCCGCAGTTCGTGGTCCTCCATGGGATGCAGCGCGGTCAGCAACTGGCAGCGCGGGCCGATCGAGCAGTCCGATCCGATCTTGATCGGGGCGCAGTCGAGCAGGATGGCGTCGTAGTTGAGGAAGCTGTTGGCGCCGATCTCGATCAGGTAGCCGTAGTCGCATTGGAACCGCGGCATGATCCACGAACCCTCACCGAGTTTTCCCAGCAGTTCGCGCAGGATCGCGTCCCGCTCACCGGTCTCCTCGGCGCCCGTGACGTTGAACCTGTCGACGAGACCCTGCGCGCGCTTGCGGTCCGCGACCAGCTCGGGGTCGTTGTCCCGGTACAGCTCACCGCGCAGCATGCGGTCCTTTTGCTCGCCCATGGCGCCAACCTACCGAAAAACCCTGCCGGCGAGCCTCCCTCGGGAGGCCGCCGGCAGGGCGGGTGAATGCTTGCGGAGTGATCTTCAGTTGTGTCGATCGGTCTTGCGGATGAGGGCCGGCCCGGCGGGTGGGTGAGGTGTAGGGGGGACCCGCCGGGCCGGAGTATCTTCCTTCCTGTTCGCCGGTTCTCACTTCCGTTGAACTGCCCCGGCCGTCGGAGAGAGCCGAGGACGACTACGACCCGAAAAGTTTCGGGGAATCCGCGGTGGAGTTGTGAACTTCGTTCGTTGTTCTGAGTTAAACGATAAACCCGATCGGCCCATTTTGTCACCTGTTCGCCGGATCGAATTCGAGTGACTCGGATCACTCCCAGCAAAACAGAAGGAGACTTTCCCTTGGCGCACAACGACATCGCCGTCTCCACAAGTACACTATGGACACAGGGACGTCCCGCCGAGGGAAAGTCTCCTCACCGACCGAAAATGCTCAGCGATTCATTCGCGGCACTTGCGCCCCTCGTTGATGCAATCGACGAGGCGGTTCATGATCTGGTTCGACATCACGTTCGCGAAATCGTCGTGATCGGAGAAGGGGTTGTGATCCTCCTCGGGGAACGAGTCCACTTTGTACTGTCCGTTGACCTGGATGTCCCGGGGAATCTTGTAGGTCAGCGAGATGGTGAGCTCGGGAACGGCGGTCAGGCCGTCCGCGCACTCGCCGTTCTTGTTCGGGTACTTGATGTGGTCCCGGTGGTTCTCGCTGTCGATGTTGTTGCCGTCGAGGCAGCTCGCGAAGGTGTGCACCCGTTTGACATCACTGCCCTCGGGGCAGATCGGGTACTGCTTGATCACCCGGTCTTCGAAGCCGGTGCAGGTCCAGCTCTCCCGCGCGTTGGCGGGACCGTTCGCGGTGACCTTCGCGTCACCGTAAAGGATCCGGAGGAACTTCGGCATCTCCTTCACCTTCTCCTGGGCGTTGCCCTTGAACGTGATGTCGACGGTCGCGGGCCGCTGGATCTCGCCGTCGTTGCCGGCGAGTTCGTTCTCCGCGTTCGGTTCCTCCAGTTCGGCCTGTTCCTGGTCGGCACCCTGGTCGTCGTTCTGGTTCTGATCGTCGTTGTTCTGGTTCTGATTCTGGTTCTGGTCGTTCTGGTTCTGATTCTGGTTCTGGTCGTTCTGGTTCTGGTTCTGGTCGTTCTGGTTCTGGCCCTGCCGGCCGTCACCCTGGTCCTGCTGCCGGTTCCGGTCGCCGTCACGGTTCTGATCACGGTCGCCCTGAGGCTGCCCGCCTCCACCGGAGTTGCGGTCGGCCTGACGCTGCTGGTCCCGGCCGCCCTGCTGCTGGTTCTGCTCGCCCTGCTGCTGGTTCTGCTGCTCTCCCTGCTGCCGGCCGTTCTGGTTCTGCTGGTCGTTCTGCTGCTGGTTCTGGTTCTCGTTGCCCTGGTTCTGTTCGCCCTGCTGCTCTTCACCTTCCTCTTCGGTGTCGATCCTTACGACGGGCCAGAAGTACGTCGATTCGTCACCGTTGTTGCAGGTGGTCCCGGCGCCCAGCAGGCTGTCGTTGTTCGAATCCGCGTTCGTGGAAAGGTTTCCGACGTAGTCGTGCAGATGCTGGGCGCCATTGCGGACGCCCGGCTGCGCGATGAAGTTGTCGGGATTGAAGTGCCCGTTCTCGTTCTTGCCACAGTCGACGGTGAACGAGCCCGTGGACGCGTTCTCACCCGGCTCCGGCTTGTCGACGTTCGGCTGAACCTTGGTGATGTCCACGAACTGCGACTTGTCCACCTCGTCCGCGGAGGCTCTGTCGGGGTCGCCGGTCGTGGTGGACACCACGATTCCACCGACCGCGATCGACAGGCCGAACAACGCGGTCGCGATCTTGGTCCTGCGGGCGATACGGTGGCGCCCTTGATTTCGTGCCATTGACTTGCTCACCTCATTCGTTTCCGGGCACACGAAAGAAACAGTGCTACCCAGGCATGAGCTACGCATTGTCGAATACGGGATTACCGAATTCGCGGCGAACCTTCTGTTCGCCCGCCGATCCAGATCCGGCTACTGAGAGATACGGTTCCAGCCGGGAGTCGGTTCAAAACGCGATCCGGCCGTTATCTTTCCGTTATAAACTATCGGCGCACGGTCGCCAGGACGGTGCCGTCCTGTTTGTGGACCTCGAAACGCTCGATCTCGGCCTTCTTGAGTGCCGTCGTACCGGTGACGACGAGCGGGTCCGGCGAGCCTGGTACGCCGTAACCCTTGGCGGGTACGCCCCAGCCGTTGACGACGTAGGCCTCTCCGCTGCGGGAGTAGGCGAAGAGCTGGCAGGTCATCGGACCGGTGAGGCCGCGCAGTTCGAGTTCGACCGCGCTGCCCCACTCCTTCTCCTGGACCGTGACCTCGGCGGCGACCGCGTTACCCGCCTCGGACCAGCCGAACGGGGCGGCGCCGCCGTCCGGACCGGTCTCCTTGGGCACGGACGTGGACGGCACCGACGTGACGATCGTGGTCGGCGCGGCCTGCGTGACGACCGGGTCACGGTCGGTGAGCGAAAGAACGGTGAGCGGTCCGCCGACGACGAGCACGAGGACGGCGGCGGCCGTCGCGAGCCGGATGACCTTGCGACGCCGGCCCGTCTTGGCCGCGTCGGCGAGCAGCATCCGCAGCACACGCGGTCCCGGCCCCTTCACGGGCGGGTCCGGCCAGCTCTTCTTGACCATGTCCAGGATGTCGGGCAGGTGGTACATCTCCACCAGCTCGACCTGACACTCGGGGCACTCCAGAAGATGCGCCTCGAACCTGGCGTGATCCTCTTCGCCGAGGACGCCCAGTACGTAGGCGGCGACGTCCGTGTGCGGCGCTCCGGACATCTCGCTCACCCCCGCTCCTGCAGCGCCCTGCGCAGCGCGCGCACAGCGTGGTGGATCCGCGATTTCACCGTACCCGGCGGAACCCCCAGCGTCGCCGCGACCTCGTTCACGGTGCGGTCACGCAGGTAGGTCTGCTGGACGGCTTCACGTTGCTCCGGGGAAAGATTCCGCAGAGCCTCATAAACGATCATGGCCGCGAGCGTCTTCTCCGACTCGTCGGGCACTCCGATCGAATCCGACTCGAGTTCCTCCACTTCCTGAGGGCGGGCACTCCGGCTTCGCCAGCCGTCGATGACGATGCGCCTGGCGACGGTGAAGAGCCAGGCCCGCAGCATCTCGGGCTGCCTGTCGAGCTTGCCGGCGTTGCGCCACGCCTTGATGAGCGTCTCCTGGACCACGTCCTCGGCCCACTGGCGATCGTGGCCGGTCAACTTCAGCACGAACGCCATCAGGCTCGACCCGAACTCCTGGTACAACGCCCTGATGAGGTCGTCATGCCCGTTCGTAGCGGGTTCATGATCGACTATTGGCTGCAGTATCCGAGAGTGGCGTCCCACGCGGCACATCTTTGTGCGATCAGGGGCGATAAGTCCAGTACCAAAACTGTTCTGTCCCGGTTCTGGCGCAGGTGAAAATTTTTTGAACCGTCTCCGACTCGTGACCGTATCCCCTAGCGAAGACCCCCGACCCGGCGCTGTCCCCCGCACCGCCGAATCCATTGTGGATCATGACTGTCCACAATGGAGTTAAACGCGCCTGCACACCGTCGCCCCGCGGCGACGGCGTTCTCCTCTGCCCCCGACAGGAGGATTTCCGTGAACCCCGTGTCACGCTCGGTCATACCTCTGACCGTCACCTTGGCCGCGCTCGCGCTGACCGCGGCCTGCACCACCGGTACCGCGGGACCGAACGGCTCTCCGGGAGCGGCCCCCGCCGCCGGCGCGGCGCAGATCCCCGGTATGCCCGACCCCGCGGCCGAAGCCGCACCCGGTGTGACGGCGGCGATCCTGTTCGACCTCGGACCGATCGTCACCGACACCAATGGATTCACGCTCTACCGGTACGACAAGGACACGGTCAATCCGCCCAAGTCGAACTGCACGGAAACCTGCTCACGGACCTGGATTCCCGCCAAGGCCGACGGAGACCTCGTGGTGACCGGCATCGACCGGGCCCTGATCGGGACCGTGGCCAGGGACGACGGCACCGAGCAGCTGACCCTCGCGGTCTGGCCGCTCTACCGCAACGCGAAGGACGCGATGCCCGGCAACACGTCCGGGCAAGGCGTCGACGACGCGTGGTTCCCGGTCAAGCCCGACGGCACGAAAGTCCTGCTCACCGCAGACACCTGGCAGGCCGATGACCTCGGCATCTGACCTCTCCGGTGAAGTCACCGGCCCGGTCCTCTCCCGGTTTTCCCGGCTGCTGCTCGTCCTGCTGACGATGGCGACGGTGACCGTGCTCGGCCCGGTCGACGACGCGCACGCGCAAGACCTCTCCGCGGCCGACAAGAACCTCATCGTCAACGTCAAACTGGCCGGGCTGTGGGAAATGCCGGCCGGGATGTGGGCGCAGGAACGCGGCAAGAGCAAGCGGACCCGCGAAGTCGGCCGCGCGCTGATGATCGACCACGGCAGGCTCGACACCGCGACCCACGCGATCGCCGACCGATTCGGCATCGCGCTGCCGAACGAACCTTCGGACCAGCAGTCCGCCTGGCTCGGAGAGATGCAGGGTGCCCGCGACGACAGCGAGTTCGACCGGATCTTCGCGAACCGGCTCCGCTACGCGCATGGCGTGCTCTTCCCCATCATCGCGCAGGTCAGGGCCGGTACCCGCAACGACGTCGTCCGCGATTACGCCACCACGGCCAACCAGGCGGTGCTGCGGCATATGACCCTGCTGGAGAGCACCGGCGTCATCGACCAGTCGCTGATGCCGGAAGCGCCGGTGCCGCAGTCGAACAGCGCCAACGCCGCGATGGACGTCGGCTTCGGCGAATTCGCCCTCGGGCTGGTACTGGCGGTGGTGATCGGCGGCGGGCTCTTCTACGGCCTCCGGACCCTTCGCAGCAAGAACACCCGGACCCGCAAACGCGCGGCCGGAGCCGAACCGGATCTGGTTCCCAGTGCCCCAGGAGAGATCAATGTATGACCAGTGGTCCGAGGTGGTGATCGTCCTGACCCAGAAGACGGACACGGACCCCGGCATCAAGGGCATGGCTCAGACGTCCGCCCGGATCGCGTACGGTTTCATGTGTCTCACGCTCTGTTGGGGCGTGTTCACGGCGACCGGGTGGATCAAGTCGCTGACCGGGCGGAAGGCGCTCCGGAACTCGCATATGGTGCTCGGCATCCTGACGCTGTCGTTCGGCGTCGTGCACGCGATGTCGTTCCTGTTCCTGCCCGACGGATTCACCCTGGCGCAGATCTCGATCCCGCTGCTGCCGGGCACGCTGGCGCGGCACGAACTCGGCGTCATCGGCCTCGAGGTCATGGTCGCCGTCGCGCTGACCGGCGGAATCCACCGGTTCAGTTCCTATCGGCGGTTCCTGTGGATCCACCGGCTCGCCTACCCCGCCGTGGCGATCACGGCACTGCACTCCTTCTTCGGTGCCATGGCCAACGGGCACCTCGGACTTCTGTGGTTCGGCGGGATCACGTTGCTGGTCCCCGTCGTCCTGCTGACCGTGCTCCGGTTCCTGCCCACCCGGTTCCTGGAACGCCTGGGTCTGGTCGAGGAACTGGTCTGACGGGGAGCTAACGGACTTGGAGAAAAGACAATGATCTTCGGAAGCGTACGGCGCGGCACTCGCGTGAGCGTCGACAACGAGCGATGCGAAATCTTCGGTTTCTGCGAGATGGAGGCGCCCGCCACCTTCAAGATCGGACCGGACGGCAAGCTCCGTATCCGCCGGATGGTCGACCGGGACGGTCTGGACCAGGCCATTTCCGCCGCCCGGCTCTGCCCGAAACAAGCCATCAGAGTCAAGGGAGAAGGAGCGCACGACGATGAGTGACGGAGATCGGATCGTCATCGTCGGAGCCGGCGTCGCCGGGCTCCGCTCCGCGGAACGCCTGCGGGAACTCGGTTTCGACGGCGAGATCGTGCTGGTCGGCGATGAGCCGCGGAAGCCGTACCACCGGCCCATGGTGTCGAAGGAACTCATCACCGGCGGCGTCAAACCGGTGGCGGCCAGCCTGGAGCCCTACACCGACCTGGACGTCCACTGGCGGCTCGGCACCCGCGCGACCTGGCTCGACACCAAGGAGCGCACGGTCCACCTGCCGGGTGGGGAATCCCTTTGGTACGACGGCCTCATCGTCGCGACCGGCGTCTACCCCCGCCATCTCCCCGGCTCGCCGCGCCACGACCCCCGGGTCCGTGTGCTGCGCACCGTGGAGGATTCACTCGCCGTCCGGCGGGCTTTGGGGAACAGCAACAAATCCGTCGTGGTGATCGGCAGCGGCCTGATCGGGAACGAGTTCGCCGCGTCGATGCGGTACATGGGCCGCGACGTCACCCTCATCGGCCACGCGAAGGCGCCGTTGCACCGCTTCGGGGAGCGGATCGCGTCCGCGCTGACCAAGGAACACCAGCACCACCGCGCCAAGCTGGCGATGAACACCGAGGTGCGGAACTGGATCAGCACCAAGGAGACGGTCGGGCTGCACCTGACCAACAACCAGTTCCTGGTAGCCAGCTGCGTGGTGCTCTCGATCGGCAGTGTGCCCGCCGTGGATTGGCTGCGCGGCTCGGAGCTCACGATCGACGACGGTGTCCTGTGCGAGTCGACTCTCTTCGCCGTCGGGGCCGAAGACGTCGTGGTCGCCGGTGACATCGCGAAATGGCCGAACCTGCGGATCGACGAGACCCCGCGGCGGGTCGAGCATTGGATGAACGGTGTCGAATCCGGGCGCGCGGCGGCGGAAAGCCTGATGCTGGGCCGGGGCAACGCGCGGCCGTACACGCCGCTCCCCCGCGCCTGGTCGTCGCTGTACGACGCCCGTTTGCAGACCGTCGGCATGCCGTCGCTCGGCAAGGACACGATCGAACTTTCCGACGGCGTCACCGGTTTCGTCCGCGACGGCAGGCTCATCGGCGCGGCGGGCTGGGACCGGCCGAAGGCGATGATCCACTGGACGGCCGAACTCGACCGGCGGCTGCCGGTGCCCGAGCCGGTCTTCCCCGCCCCTGCGCCCGCGGAACCGTCTTTCGCCGCTTCCGTCGGCGAGTCGACGCCGATCGGGGAAGACATCCTGGCCCCGTTCGAGCGGGACTTCCTGTCCGACACCCCGACCGCGGCCGTACCCGCACAGGAGGAGATGCCCTGGGCTCGCGTTCCCGCCGGGTGACCCGGGTTCGCGACAAGGACCGGGGCCGCGCGCGGCGGCCGCGGTCCCCTCAGGTGGCGGTGGGTTGCTGGGCCTCCGCACCCACCGCCACCCCCTGGGGACGCCGGGAGGAACCGGTTCCGATGGTGATTCGGGCTCCGTCGGACACCCGCTCCTCCTAGCTCCCCACCTACAGATGGGGCCCTTCCGGGCTTGACTCACCCGGAAGGGCCCCTTCTGCGTCAGCGTCGTCGGTTGGGCGCCTGGTCTCGCGGGGTGTGTTGCGAAAGCCACTTTCGCAACGTTGAACGTTGCGAAAGTGGCTTTCGCAACACACCTTGGCGGCGGCCGTTCTGGGACACGGGGGTCGTCAGTGGGATTCGGGTTCTCACCTGAGCTGGGCGCCGGTGCGCCCATCTCAAGCGCTAAAGGCGTTCGATGATCGTCACGTTCGCCGTCCCGCCGCCTTCGCACATGGTCTGCAGCCCGTAGCGCCCGCCCCGCCGCTCGAGTTCGTGCAGCAGGGTCGCGAACAGTTTCGTGCCGGTCGCGCCGATGGGGTGACCGAGCGCGATGCCGCCGCCGTTGACGTTGACCCGCTCCGGGTCGGCGCCCGTCTCCTCGATCCACGCCAGCACGACGCTCGCGAACGCCTCGTTGACCTCGAACAGGTCGATGTCCTCGATGCTCAGCCCGGTCTTCCGCAGCGCGTGCGCGGTCGCCGGGATCGGCCCGGTCAGCATCCACACCGGATCGGCCGCGCGCACCGACAGGTGATGGATCCGCGCCCGCGGCGTCAGGCCGTGTTCCTCGACGAACCTCTCGGACGCGATGAGCGCCGCGCTCGCGCCGTCGGAGATCTGGCTGGCCACGGCCGCCGTGATCCGCGATCCTTCGCTCAGCGGTTTCAATCCGGCCATCCGTTCGAGACTGGTGTCCCGCCTGGGCCCCTCGTCCAGGCCGACACCGGCGAACGGCGCGGTCTCGGCCGCGAACCGGCCTTCGTCGATGGCCGCGATCGCGCGCTGATGGCTGCGGAAGGCGTATTCCTCCATCGCCTCACGGGTCAGATCCCAGTGCTCGGCGATCATGTCGGCGCTGCGGAACTGCGAGACCTCGACGCTGCCATACCGCTCCTGCCAGCCCTTCGACCCGGAAAACGGGTCTTCGAAGCCGTACTCGCGACCGGCGAGCATCGCCGCGCTGATCGGGATGGCGCTCATGTTCTGCACGCCGCCGGCGAGCACCAGGTCCATCGTTCCCGACAGCACCGCCTGCGCGGCGAAATGCACGGCCTGCTGGCTCGAACCGCACTGCCGGTCGACGGTCACCCCCGGCACGTGGTGGCCGTATCCGGCCGCGAGCCAGGCTGTCCGCGCGATGTTCCCCGACTGCGGTCCGAGGGTGTCGGTGCAGCCGAGGATGACGTCGTCGACCAGGTCGGACTCGACGCCTGCCCGTTCGACGACGGCTTGGATGACGTGCGCGCCCAGGTCGGCGGAGTGGACGCTGCTCAGCGCTCCCCCGCGTCTGCCGACCGGGGTCCGGACCGCATCCAGGACGTAGGCTTCAGCCCGAGGCACGTTTTCCCGCCGAGGGCTCATCGACGCTGCCACGGCGCCTCCTTGTTTTCGTCGCGATACCGTCCAGAAGGATCCCGAGGTACTGCTGCGCGACGTCGTCCGCGCTCAGCGTGCCGTCGGGGTTGTACCAGCGCACCGCGACCCAGACGGTGTCGCGGATGAACCGGTAGGTGAGTTCGACGTCTAGGTCCTCGCGGAACACGCCGGCCGCGATGCCGTCGGTGAGGATCGCGTTCCACAGTTTGCGGAATTCGGTGTTGCGGTCGTTGAGGTAGTCGAACCGCGGCAACTGCATCAGATGCTTCGCTTCCGACTGATAGATCGCCACTTCGGCGGGCCGCCGGTGAATGGATTCGAACGATGCCACGACGACGGCTTCGAGTGTTTCCCGCGGGCCCCTGCCTTCCGCGACGATTTCCGCGTAGGCGCCGAACAGTTCGTCGAGGAATCCGGTGAGGATCTCGTCGGCCATCGACTCCTTCGAGTCGAAATGGTGATAGAGGCTGCCCGAAAGGATTCCGGCCGCGTCCGCGATGTCCCGCACGGTGGTCGAGACGTAACCGCGCTCGGCGAACAGCTTCGCCGCCAGGGCGAGCAGTTCGGCGCGGCGGGACCCTGGACTGGACTTCATCGGAACCTCACGCATGCTGGGAACTCACGGACACGACCTCGCCGGTGAGGTACGAGGAGTACTCACTGGCGAGGAACACCATCACATTCGCCACTTCCCAGGGTTCCGCCGCCCTCCCCGAGACCTCGCGCGAGGTGAGCTCGGTGAGCAGTTCCTCGCTGGTCACCTTGGCGAGGAAGGGATGCATCGCCAGGCTCGGCGCGACGGCGTTGACCCGGATGCCGTGTTCGGCGACGTCGACGGCCGCGCACCGGGTGAGCGCCATGACGCCCGCCTTCGCCGCGGCGTAGTGCGCCTGCCCTGCTTGGGCGCGCCAGCCGATCACCGACGCGTTGTTGACGATCACGCCGCCGTCACCCTGCTCGATGAACCGGTTCACCGCCGCCCTCGTCGCACGGAAGGTGCCGTTGAGGGTGACGTCGATGACCCGCGACCACTCTTCGTCAGCCATGTCCACTATGGACTTCGTCCCGCCGAGACCGGCGTTGTTGATGAGCACGTCGACGCGGCCATAGCGCGCGGCGGCTCCGTCGATGAGGGCTTGGACCTGGTCTTCTCGCGTGACGTCACAAGGGATCGCGTGGACGTCACCGAGTTCGGCGGCCTTCTCCCCCAGTCGCCGTTCGTGCCAGTCGCTGATCACGACCCGGGCGCCCTCCTCCTTGGCGCGTTTCGCCACCGCGGACCCGATCCCGGTGCCGGCCGCCGCCGTCACCACGACCACCTTGTCCCGCAGGAGATTCGCCCCCTCGGGGTATTTCGGAACCGGAATCACGGTCGCACCTCCCGGGGAAGTCCGAGCACCCGCTCGGCGATGACGTTGCGCTGGATTTCGTTGGAGCCGCCGTAGATCGTGTCCGCGCGGGTGAAGAGGAAGAGCCGCTGCCAGGCGTCGAGACCGTCTTCCGCGAGCATCCCGCGGGCGCCGCGGACGAGCATCGCGAGCTCCCCGAGGTCACGGTGCCAGTTCGCCCAGACCAGTTTGGACACTTCCGCCACGCCCGGCGAGGAATCGCCGAGGGTGCGGATCGCGTGTGCCCGCATGACCTCCAGACCGGCCCAGGCCCGGTCGATCCGCTCGCCGACGACCGGGTCGTCCGGCGCGATCCTGGTGAGTTCTTCGAGTTCCCGCCGGAAGCCGACCTGCTGGCCGAGCGTCGCGACACCGCGTTCGAAGGCGAGCGTGCCCAGGGCGACCCGCCAGCCGTCGCCGGGTTCGCCGACGACCAGGTCCTTCGCGGTGCGGGCGCCTTCGAAGAAGACCTCGTTGAACTCCGAGGTCCCGGTGAGCTGCTGGATCGGGCGGACCTCGACGCCGTCCTGCCGCATCGGAACGAGCAGATAGGACAGTCCTTTGTGGCGTTTCGAGCCCGGCTCGGTGCGGGCGAGGACGAAACACCAGTCGGCCACGTGCGCGAGCGACGTCCACACCTTCTGGCCCCGCAGCACCCACTCGTCGCCTTCGAGGGTCGCCGTGGTCGACACCGCGGCGAGGTCGGAACCGGCGCCGGGCTCGGAATAGCCCTGGCACCACAGTTCTTCGACGGCCACGATCGGCGGCAGGAACCTTCGCCGCTGTTCCGGGGTACCGAACGCGATCAGCGTCGGGCCGAGGAGTTCCTGCGCCAGATGACTCACCCGCGCCGGCGCTCCGGCGCGGGCGTACTCCTCGTGAAAGATGACCTGCTGCTCGAGTGTCGCGCCCTGCCCGCCATGCTCGGTGGGCCAGCCGACGCAGGTCCAGCCCGCCGTCGCGAGCCGTCGTTCCCACTCCACGCGTTCGCCGAACGCTTCGTGCTCCCGGCCGGGACCGCCCAGACCGCGCAATTCCGGCGGCAGGTGTTCGGCCAGCCAGGTGCGCACTCGGTCGCGAAAGTCCAGGTTCGAGGCACTCTTTCCCGCTGAGAGCCCATCAGCGCTGTCCTCGGTCACGCACGCCTCCTCTAGCCAAACCAGAGCCTGCTGCGTAGGCTACCCTACCAAGCACTTGCTAGGGAGACTTCAATGGACGAAGGGACCATCCCGGCGGCGCTCGACAAGGCCGCGGAACGGTTCGCCGGACGAGAAGCACTCGTCGACGGCGACGTCCGGTTCACCTATGCCGAACTCGCGCACCGGGTGCGGCAGGCCGCTCGCTTCTTCGAGGGTCACCGGCGGGTCGCGATCTGCTCCCCCAACACCTGGCACTGGGTCGTCGCCGGACTCGGCGCGCTCCACGCCGGGGCCACGCTGATCCCGGTCAACACCCGCTTCACCGCCCGCGAGACCCTCGACATCCTCGACCGCGCACGGGTTTCCGCGCTCGCGATCACCGGCACCTTCCTCGGCACCGACAGGCTGGCCGACCTCGGCGACGCTCGCCCCGGCACCGTCCTGCGGATCCCCGTCGAAGGCGTCGAGACGCCGGTCGAGGGCGTCACGGAATGGGACGTGCTCGCCGGATTGGACGGCGGCCTCACCAGCCCCGCCGCGCCGGGTGACGTCAGCGACATCCTGTTCACGTCGGGGACCACCGGCCGCAGCAAGGGCGCGATGAGCAGCCACCGGCAGGCGCTGAGCGTCGCCGAGGCCTGGGCGGACTGCGGTGGCCTGACCGAGCACGACCGCTATCTGGTCATCAACCCGTTCTTCCACAGTTTCGGGTACAAGGCGGGGATCCTGGCCGCCGTCCTGCGCGGTGCGACGATCATTCCGCAGCGCACCTTCGACGTCCGGGAGACCTTGCGGCTCATCGAAACCGAGCGTGTCACGGTGCTGCCCGGCGCGCCGACCATCCACCAGGTGCTGCTGGACGCGCCCGAACGCGCGGACCACGACCTGTCCAGCCTGCGGCTCGCCGTCACCGGAGCCGCCACGGTGCCGGTCGCGCTCGTCGAACGGATGCAGAGCGAACTCAGCTTCGACACCGTGCTCACCGCGTACGGGCTCACCGAAGCCGTGGTCGTGACGATGTCCCGCCCCGGTGACGACGCGAAGCTGGTCGCGAACTACAGCGGCCGCGCGACAGCGGGCTTCGAGGTGAAACTGGGCGAGCACGACGAAGTCCTGCTACAGGGGCCGAACGTGATGCTCGGCTACCTCGACGACCCGGAGGCGACCGCGAAGGCCGTCGACGCGGACGGCTGGCTGCACACCGGCGATGTCGGCGTGCTCGACGAGCAGGGTTATCTCAAGATCGTCGACCGGATCAAGGACATGTACGTCTGCGGCGGGTTCAACGTCTACCCGGCCGAGATCGAGCAGGTGCTCAGCAGGCTGGACGGGGTCGCGGAGTCGGCCGTCGTCGGCGTGCCGGATCGCCGGCTCGGCGAGGTCGGCAAGGCCTTCGTCGTCCTGCGTCCCGGTGTCGAACTGTCCACAGAGGACGTTCTCGCGCACTGCGAGGGCGAACTGGCCAACTACAAGCTTCCTCGCTTTGTCGACTTCGTGGCGGAACTTCCACGGAACCTGTCGGGGAAAGTGCTGAAACGCGTGTTGCGGGAGGAGAACGGATGACCGTCGAGTACGAGCGCCGCGGGCCGGTGGCCGTCGTCACGATGAACCGGCCGGAGTACCGGAACGCGCAGAACTCGGCGATGACCTACGCGCTCGACGCCGCGTTCGGCCGCGCCGTGGACGATCCCGAGGTCAAGGTGATCGTGCTGGCCGGAGCGGGTAAGCATTTCTCCGCCGGGCACGACATCGGGACGCCGGAACGCGACGTGGACGTCTCGTTCGAGCGCAAGGCCGTGCTGTGGTGGGACCACGTCGGCGCCGAGGGCGGCGATCAGCGGTTCGCCCGCGAGTCGGAGGTCTACCTCGGCATGTGCCGCCGGTGGCGGGAGATCCCGAAGCCGACCATCGCGAGCGTGCAGGGCGCGTGCATCGCGGGCGCGCTGATGCTGGCCTGGGTATGCGACCTGATCGTCGCCTCCGACGACGCGTTCTTCGCCGATCCCGTGGTGCGTATGGGAATCCCCGGTGTCGAGTACTTCGCGCATCCGTGGGTGCTCGGCCCGCGCGCGGCCAAGGAAGTGCTGTTCACCGGTGAGCGTTTCACCGCCCAGCAGGCCAAGGAATGGGGCATGCTGAACCGCGTCGTCCCGCGCGCCGACCTCGAAACCGAGACCATGGCGCTGGCGGAGAAGATCGCGGTGATGCCGCGAATGGGCCTGGCGCTGGCGAAGAAGGCCGTCAACCAGGCCGAGGACCTGATGGGCCTGCGGTCCGGAATGGACTCGGTGTTCGGGCTCCATCACTTCGCGCACGCGCACAACGCGGAGATGTCCGGTGGCGATTCCCTGGGCGGGCAGGACGCCCGCTCGATGCGGGACGCGAACAGGAGTTCGTGATGGACCTCGATCTCGACGAGCGTGCGCTCGGCTTCCGGGACGAAGCCCGCGACTGGCTCGCCGCGCATGTTCCGGCCGAGCCGTTGAAGTCGTTCGACACCGCCGAAGGTTTCGCCCAGCACCGGGAGTGGGAGGCGAAACTGACCGACGCCCGGTGGTCGGTGGTCTCGTGGCCGCGCGAGTACGGCGGTCGCGACGCGAGCCTCCTGGAATGGGTCCTGTTCGAGGAGGAGTACTACGCGTCCGGCGCGCCACCGCGGGTCAACCAGAACGGCGTCTTCATGCTCGCGCCCACCTTGTTCTCCCACGGCACGGAAGAACAGCGGCGGCGGATCCTGCCCAGGATGGCGCGTTCCGAAGAAGTCTGGGCGCAGGCGTGGTCGGAACCCGAGGCCGGCAGCGACATCGCCGCGCTCCGGAGTACCGCGGCCCGCTGCGACGGCGGCTGGCGGGTCAGCGGGCAGAAGACCTGGAGTTCGCGGGCGACGTTCGCCGACCGTGCCTTCGGCCTGTTCCGCAGCGATCCGGATTCGGTGCGCCACAAGGGGCTCACCTACCTGATGGTGGATCTGCGCGCCGACGGGGTCACCGTCCGGCCGATCCCCCAGCTGGACGGCGAACCCGGGTTCGCGGAGATCTTCTTCGACGACGTGTTCGTACCGGACGAGGACGTGATCGGCGCGCCGGGTGAGGGCTGGCGGGTCGCGATGACCACGGCGAACAACGAACGCGGCCTGTCCTTGCGCAGTCCCGGCCGATTCCTCGCCGCGGCCGACAGGCTGGTCTCGTTGTGGTCCGAGGCCGGTCGTCCCGCGCATACCGCGGACCGGGTCGCCGACGCGTGGATCGGCGCGCGGGCGTATCAGCTGTACACGCTCGGCACGGTCACCCGGTTGGCGGAGGGAGCCGAGCTCGGACCGGAGTCGAGTGTCAACAAGCTCTTCTGGTCGCATCTCGACGTCGCGCTGCACGAGACGGCGCTCGACGTCCTCGGCCCGGACGCCGAACTCCGCGGCCGATGGAGCGATGGCTGGTTGTTCTCGCTGGCGGGTCCGATCTACGGCGGGACCGACCAGATCCAGCGGTCCATCGTCGCGGAACGGTTGCTCGGCCTGCCGAAGGGGTCTCGATGAGGTTCGCGCTTTCCGGTGAGCAGGAGCAGTTCTCGCGCAGCCTGCACGATCTCCTGTCCGGAGTGGACACCGAAACGGCCAACCGGTCCTGGGCGGCCGGGGATCACGGTCCCGGTCTCAAGGTCTGGCGTCGGCTCGCGGAACTCGGGGTGACCGCGCTCGCGGTTCCCGAGCGGTACGACGGGATCGGCGCCACCCCGGTCGACCTGGCCGTCGGCTTCGAGCGGCTGGGCTTCCACTGCGTTCCCGGCCCGTGGACCGACACCGTGGCCGTACTGCCGTCCTTGCTGGACGACGAGCTGCTGACCTCGGTCGCCTCCGGTGAGACGCTGGCGTCGGTCGCGTTCGCACCGCAGGTGCCCTATGCCCTGGATTCCGACGTCGCCGACGCACGCCTCGCTGTCGAGAACGGCAGGCTCCGCGCCTTCACTCCTGGCGACCTTCTGTCCTCTGTAGACGGATCGCGACGGTTGTTCTCACCCGTGACAGGCGACGATCTCGGTACCGCGCTCGACGCGGACCGCGCTTTCGAGCTGGGTTGCCTGGCCACGGCCGCGCAGTTGCTCGGCGCGGGACGATGGCTGCTCGACACGTCGGTCGCGTATGCCGCGCAACGCAAGCAGTACGGACGCGAGATCGGCGGGTATCAGGCGGTCAAGCATCTGCTCGCCGACGTCGCGACCGGGCTCGCGCTCGCCGAACCGCTGCTGTTCGGCGCGGCCGTCACCCTGGACCGCCGGGACGTCTCCGCGGCGAAGGTGGCGTGCGGCGACGCCGCGCACCTCGCCGCCCGGACCGGGCTGCAGGTACACGGCGCGATCGGCTACACCGCCGAACACGCGCTCGGTTTGCGGCTGACCAGGGTCCGCGCCCTCGTCGGCGCGTGGGGTACGCCGAGGTTCCACCGGGAGCGGGTGCTGGCATGACGTTCACCGCCGAGCAGGACGCCCTGCGGGACAGCGTCCGGAAACTCCTGGACCGGGAAGCCGATCCGTGGCCCGCATTGTGCGAGCAGATCGGCGTGGCGGCTTTGGCCGTCCCCGAACGCTTCGGCGGCCTCGGCGCCGGAACGACCGAACTCCAGGTGGTCGCCGAAGAACTGGGCCGGGTCCTCGCCGACGTCCCGTTCCTCGGTTCGGCCGTGCTCGCCGTGCACGCGTTGCTCGCCACGGGCGATGACGAAGCTTGCGAGCGTCTGCTGCCCCGCCTCGCCGAAGGTGTCGTCGGGGCCGTGGCCTGGACGGATGCCGATGGCCGCTGGTCCTCCCCTGCGTGCACCGCTTCCGGGTCCACGGTGGATGGCGAGGCGCACTATGTCCTCCACGGCGACGAGGCCGAGATCCTGCTGGTGCTCGCGGGAGACTCGCTGTACGAGGTCACCGACGCCCCTCGGGCGCGGACCACCACGATGGACGAGACCCGGCGGCTGGCTCGCGTCAGCTTCGACGGCACTCCCGCCCAGTTGATCGGCCCGGTCGATTTCTCCGCTTTGCGCGACGTCGCGTGCGCCGTCCTCGCCGCCGAACAGGCCGGGGCCGCGGCGCGGGCGTTCGAGCTGACCGTGGAGTACAGCAAGCAGCGGCACCAGTTCGGCAGGCCGATCGGCGGGTTCCAGGCGTTGAAGCATCGGATGGCGGACCTCCACGTCCTGGTGGAGACCGCGCGTTCGGCGGCCTACGCGGCTCCGGAGTCGAGCAGGCTGGCGGCGGTGGCGAAGGTGCACTGCTCGGAGGCACTCGCGACGGTGGCCGGCGAGATGATCCAGCTGCACGGCGGGATCGCGATCACCTGGGAGCATCCGGCGCACTGCTACTTCAAGCGGGCGCACGGCGCGGCGCACCTTTTCGGTTCGCCGGGCGACCATCTCGGACGGGTGCGTCCGGCTCTCACCGATCCAAGAACCGGGTGATGGCGCGGACGCGATCTCCGTCGAGGGTCAGGACCATCAGCCCGGCCGGACCGTCACCGTGGCGGCATACGAAGGCGGGCTGGTTGTTCGCCCGCGTCGGCGTCATGGTGAAACCCTCCGGGACCGGGACGGCCATGGTCACCCGCAGGAAGCCGGCGATCGCGTCGAGCCCGTGGTACTCGTGCGGCGCCGGCGGCATGGCCAGCCAGGCGTCGTCGGTGAGCAGGCGGATGACGCCGTCGAGGTCGCCCGCGGTGAACGCGTCGGCGAAACGCCTGGTCAGTTCTCGTTCCCGCGGTGACGGCCGGTGTCCGGCGCGGGCCTGATGCTTGTCGAGTGAGGCGCGGGCGCGCTGGAGCATGCCCTTCACCGCGGTCTCGGTGGTGCCGAGCATGCTCGCGACCTCGCCGGCCGGGAAGCAGAGGACGTCCCGCAGCACGAGGACGGCGGCCTGTCTCGGCGGGAGGAGCTGGAGGCCGGTGACGAAGGCGAGCTCGACAGCCTCCCGGGTGCTGTAGCGCGCTTCGGGTCCGGGCTCGCGGTCCTCGATGAGCTCGTCCGGGTACGGCTGCAACCAGGTCAGCTCACCGCGGCGGCTGGGCTCCGGCGGGTCGAACGGAGGCACCGGCTCGGGAGGACGGCGTCGGCGCGCGTCGCGCAGGAAGTTGAGGCAGCGGTTGGTGGCGATGCGGTACAGCCAGGTGCGCAGCGACGAGCGGCCCTCGAACCCGTCGAGGCCACGCCAGGCGGCGAGCAGCGTCTCCTGGACGGCGTCCTCGGCATCGGTGAGGGAGCCGAGGATCCGGTAACAGTGCAGGTGCAGCTCGTGCCGGTACGACTCGATCAGCTCCTGCTCGCTCACGGACCGATCTTGGCACGAGATTTTTCGGTGCGCACCGTTCCACTTCGGGCGGCGGCGGTGTCCACCCTGGTGACCGTCGACGAAAGGAACGTCATGACCAGCCCAGCCTTGGACATCGCACTCTCCTACCACCGGGCCTGGACCGGCAAGGACTTCGAGAAGGCGATGACCTACGTCGCCGACGACATCGTCTGCCACACACCCGCCGGGCCGCTTACCGGCGCGGAAGCGTTTCGCGGGTTCATGGGGCCGTTCACGCAGATCCTGACGGGGTCGACCCTGCTTTCGGCGTTCGGGGACGAGACGACCGCGTTGCTGATGTACGACACGGCGACCGTCCCGGTGGCGAGCGCTCCGGGGGCGGAGCTGCTGACCGTGCGGGAGGGGAAGATCGTGGAGTTGCGGATCGTGTTCGACAGGGCTCCCTTCGACGCTGCCCGGGAGGCGGCGGCTGCCCGGGCGTCCACGAGGTCCTGAAGCACGGCATCGGCGGAACCACGACGCCGCTCACGACCTCACCTACGCACGGCCCGGTAGCGCTCATCCTCCGGTTGTGAGGACGTTCGTCTCGCTCAGAAGGGTGGGGTGCCGCCCTCCGGTTCGGGGCGTGGGTCGTGGAGTGGTTCCGGTGTCGAGTCATAGGTGCGCCCGGACGGGGTGGTGATGGTCATGCCGCCGTCGCCGGTGGGCATCGCGGACCAGCCGGGTTCCTCCTTGAGGAGATTGTGGATCTTGCACGCCCCGTGACAGTTGTGGTGATCGGTCCCGCCGTTCCGTGCCCGGGGGATGATGTGGTCGATCTCGGAGAACTCCGCCGGACGGTGGCAGCCGGGATGCGTGCACTCCCGATCCCGCGCCTTGATCAACCGGGCCAGCGAGGCCGGTGACCGGTACTTGTCGGCACCGGCCTCCAGGAGTTGCCCGGTGGCGGGGTCGGTGATCAGCCGTGACCAGGTCGAGCCGGGTTCGGAGGCGATCTCTCGCACGAGCCAGTCGGGGATGGGCCCGTAACCGGCCAGGATCGCGGGATCCTCGCGAGCACCGGCCAGAGTCAAGAAGTCGACGTACACATGGATGTGCGCGCGAGGCTCTCCGTGCCCGTCCTCGGCCAGGAGCCGTTCGGCGAACACGTCCGCGCGATGCTGATCCAGGGTCCGGGACTTGTCCCGCGCCCGGCGCACTCGCGCGGCGCGACTCATCGACGCGTAAATCGAACTCGCCACCTCCGACGGCAGAAGACCGGAGAGAGTCGACATGGTCTCGTCTTCGTGGTCCAGCGAGACATGCCGTCGCGCGCGCTTCCTTTCCGCTCGTTCCCGATAGCCCGCCCGGTCGAACTTCTGCACCGCACCGTTCACCGATTTGCGGATCGCCCCGGAGTCACGCCCGGCGAGCCGGTCGGCCATGAACGCGTCCACCTGCGCGGCGATCTCGTCCGAGACCTCGCGGGTCAGCTGACTGACCTTCGACGCCTTGTACAGATCGATGTCCCCCTTCTCCAGCGCCGCCAATGTGTTCGGCAAGCGCGCCACGAGCGAGCAGGATGTTTCGATCAGCAGGAAGGCTTGATTGCGAGAGACCGAGAAGCACAAGGCGACCTCCTCGGTCACCGATCTTCGTGAACCACCCGCCGCGGCGAACTGCGCTATGCACCGCACCTGACGACCCTGCGCCCGACGAAGCGAGACTTCTTCGTCGTAGGCGGAATCGAGAAGGCGAGCAGCTTTCGGATTGAAAACAAGAGTCGTGGTCATGCCCATGATCATACTCGAACATGCGTTCGACCGCCACCGTGCGCGTCTGGCGGTTTCAGCCGTGAGTGCACGTCTTTTCTGGCAACACTTTGCTGAACGCTTCGACCGGCTTGAGTCATCCCTCCGTCTGCCGTGGCCTGTCGTTGAGTTCGTGGGCGATGCCACCGAGTTCATCCGGTAAATATCCGGGCAAGTCGGTTCCCTTGGGAATTTATCGCCGGGGTGAGCGCGGATCGCGAAAACGCGGGCATACCCGGTTGCCACGGCAAACTCTGTTCCACGAGCGAGAGAGAAACCTGCGGCATAACGATGTCCGTCACGAACCGGGGCCAAGCGATGCGGACAGCAGTGGCGAAGGCGGCGCTAGGAAACCGTCCCACCCGCATTGCGGATCAGTCGCTGGAGCACCTTCACCGTTGTGACGTAGTCCTGATCGTCGATACCCTCATGGAGGGCGGCGCGGATGGCAGGAGCGTTGCGCGCGAGATCGACGCGGGCCTGTTCCCCTTCCTCGGTGAGGCATAGCCGGTTCTCGGTGTCCCAGGCCAGCCAACCACGCTCCAGGAGCGCTTCGGCCTCCACCGTCAGATCGTCCTCGGGGCGGATGTAGGAGCCCATCGCGTCACGCAATTCGGCCAAGGTCATTCCCCGGCCGTCCGGTGAGAGGTCGTTCGCCGACAGATTGCGCAGCAGCCAGAACTGGGGCTGGGTGTAGCCCTTTTCGGCCTGCCGCGCCCGCGTGTACGCGATGAGCGCTTCGTAGGCGACACCGGTCCAATACGCGGCGGGCTGGCCGGCCAGCTCGACGTCGGACATCGGTCGAGTCGTCATGGCGTGTCTCCCCTGAGTACTTCCGCGCGGAGCCCGCGCATCGTGTGGGACATGCCGAGACGGTAGAACCTCAAGCGCAGTCAAGGTCAAGCTCTGCGAACACGCGAACGCAGGTACCGCGTCCGCGCCCGCCGAGCCCCCTCACACGACCCGAGGTAGGGCCAACCCCCGCCCCGACCCACCTGCGCACCGCATTCACCCGGCCGCCGCACCGAACCAGACTCACAAGGGTGACCGCAAACCTCCGCACAGGCAGCGATTTCGCCCGCCTGTCCCGCCGCGTCAGCGAAGCGGGCCTCCTCGACCGCCGCCCCGGCTACTACGTCTTCCGTATCGCCCTGGTCGCCACGCTCTTCGTCGCGGGCTGGGTGGCCCTGTTCGCCGTCGGTGATTCCTGGTGGGCACTGGCGATCGCCGTGTTCCAGGCGGTGATGTTCGGCCAGATCGCGTTGCTGTCGCATGATCTGGCGCACCGGCAGGTGTTCCGGACCCGCCGTCCGAGTGAGATCGCCGGCCGCATCGCGGGCAACCTCGGCGTCGGGATGAGTTACGGCTGGTGGATGGACAAGCACACCCGCCATCACGCGAACCCGAACCACGAGGACCTCGATCCCGACGTCGACCCGGACATCCTGGTGTGGTCGAAGGATCAGGCGCGGGCCGCCAAGGGGATCCCCCGATTCATCGGCCGCTACCAGGCTTTCCTGTTCTTCCCGTTGCTCACGCTCGAAGGCTTGAACCTGCACGTCTCCGGCATCCGCGCGGTTTCGAAGCCGGGCATCCGGCGGCGCGGGCTCGAAGCGGCCTTGCTGCTGACGCATTTCGCGCTCTACTTCAGCGCGCTGCTCGTCGTTCTCTCCCCTGGCAAGGCGCTCGTCTTCTTCATAGTCCACAAAGCACTGTGGGGTGTCTACATGGGATCGATCTTCGCGCCCAACCACAAGGGGATGCCGATCCTGTCCGGCGACACCGAACTCGACTTCCTCCGCAAGCAGGTGCTCACGTCTCGCAACGTCCGCGGCGGCCGGGTCGTCGACGTCGCGCTCGGCGGGCTCAACTACCAGATCGAGCACCATCTGTTCCCGAGTATGCCGTCGCCGCATCTTCGCCGCGCTCGGCCCATCGTCCAAGGGTACTGCGCGGAAATCGGCGTCCCGTATCACGAGACGGGACTGATCGAGTCGTACTCGCTCGCGTTGCGCAGTCTGCACGAAGCGGGTGAGCCGATCCGACTTTCGGAGGGTTCACCGGCTGGGACGACGACCGGACGCCGTTGACACTCCAAATACGGCTCCTTACTTTCGGTGCATGTCGCCCCCGAAGATCCTCCCCGGCGCCACCCTGCATCCAGAACCGTTCCCGCTCGCCCTGCGTGCGGCGATCACGGCCAGCGGGCTTCCGCTGGACCGGATCCGCCACCGCCTCCAACTCCGCGGCGTCTCCATCAGTGTCCCGACGCTGAGCCATTGGCAGTCCGGCAGACGGAGACCGGAACGCCCGGAATCCCTCCGGGCGCTCGCCGAACTCGAACAGCTGTTGTCCTTGCCGCCCTTGGCCTTGCGTTCCCTGCTCGGCCCGCCTCGGCCGCGGGGACGGAAAAGCTCGGTCCCGGCACAACGCCGGGACCGAGCCATCACCGAGGGAACCTACCCGACGTAGAGCGTGCGGTTCGGGCTACCGCTACCGGGGTTGGTGACCAGCCCCGGAGTCGAAGCACTGATCAGCGCCTGGGCGACCTGCGCCGCGGTGGCTCCGGCGTGCGTCGCGAGGTACAGCGCCGCGGCACCGGCCACGTGCGGAGCGGCGAACGAGGTGCCGTTGCCGGTGTAGGTCGCGGTGTCGTTGTCCTTCCAGGCCGAGGTGATCGAGACGCCCGGCGCGAACAGGTCGATCACGGAACCGTAGTTGGAGAAGGAAGCCCGGCGGTCGGTGCGGTCCGCCGCGGCGACCGTGATCGCTTCGGTGACCCGGGCGGGCGAGGTGTTGGAAGCGTTGACGTTCGAGTTGCCCGCCGCGACCGTCCAGGTGACCCCGGCCTTGATGGAGTTCCGCACCGCGGTGTCCAGCGCGGTCGACGCGCCGCCACCGAGGCTGGCGTTGGCCACGGCCGGCTTCTTGGCGTTCTGCGTGATCCAGTTGACACCCGAGATCACACCCGCTGTCGTGCCGCTGCCGTCGGAACCGAGGACCCGCACCGGGTACAGCGAAGCGCCCTTGGCGACACCGTATTTCGCGCCGGCGATGGTGGCGGCGACGTGCGTGCCGTGGCCGTAACCGTCGTCCGCGTTCGTGTCATTGTCGATGAAATCGTAACCCTGTTTGACCCGGCCGCCGAAATCGGTGTGCGTGGCGCGAATTCCGGTGTCGAGAACGTACACGTTCACATTCGGCGCGGTGGTCGAGTAGGTGTAGGCGTTGTTCAGGGGCAGGTTGCGCTGATCGATCCGGTCGAGTCCCCACGACGGCGGATTCGTCTGCGTGGCGTCGGCGCGCAGCACCTTGTCCTGCTCCACGAAGGCGACGGCGGGATCGGCCGCGAGCCGTTTGGCCTGCCGCTCTCCCAATGCCACCGAGAACCCGCTGATCCCCTGCGTGTACTGCCGTCCGATGGTTCCGCCGAACTTGCTCGCCAGCGAAGGCTTGTCGGCGGCGGAGCCGTCCTTCAGCACGACGATGTAGCTGTCGGCGATGGCGCCTTCCGCACCGGCGCCGACGATCGCCGCTTCGGCCGCCTGCGCGGGCGTCACGCCGGCCAAGACCGTGACGACGGCTGCGGCCAAGCCGATTCCGGTCAGTCTGCGAGAATTCACGTTGCTGTCCCCATTCCTTGGTGAGCTTCCGGTGAAAACGCTAAGCGGAAGCCACGGGAAAGGACAGGTTTACATTTTTTCGTTTATCCAGTTTTACGTTTTTACGGCTATAGCCAATCGTCGGGCCGCGGCCACGGCATGAGCGCCGCGAGCTCGTCCGTCACCGGCTCGGTGACGGTATAGCGCCCCCGGTGGAACAACAGCGGCCTGCCGTCGGACGGCTCCCCGAGCGCGGTGACCCGGCCGACGACGACGAAGTGGTCGCCCGCTTCGTGCACGGCTTCGAGGGTGCAGTCGATCCACGTCAAAGCCCCTGCCAGCAAAGGGGATCCGGACGGGGCGGGCGACCAGTCGACGGAGGCGAACTTGTCCTGCCCGCGGGATCCGAACACCGCGCTGACGTCCTGCTGGTCCTCGGCGAGCACGTTGACGGCGAACCGGCCGGACTCGGCTAGCACCGCCCAGGTCCGGGAAGTCTTGGCAGGACAGAACAAGACCAGCGGCGGGTCCAGGGAGAGCGCCGCGAACGACTGGCACGCGAAGCCCACCGGAGCCCGGCCGTCGTGCCCGGTCACCACCGCGACACCGGTGCAGAAGTGGCCGAGCACCGAACGGAACCGCGCCGGATCGATCTCGGATTCGACGTCCGTCACCGGGGTCACGACTGCCCGTGCGGCCGCGCGCCGACCGAAAAGTCGTGTCCCCACAAGGAAACCGCCGTACTCTCTCGGGCGATCCAGCTCTCGTCGTCCACTTGCCGGCCTTCGCAGCCGTATTCGACGTCGAATCCGCCGGGGGTCTTCATGTAGAACGAGAGCATCAGATCGTTGACGTGCCGCCCGAGGGTCGCCGACATCGGCACCTTCCGGCGGATGGCCCGGTCGAGGCAGAGGCCGACGTCGTCGGTGTTCTCCACTTCGACCATGAGGTGCACGATGCCGCTCGGCGTCGGCATCGGGAGGAACGCGAGACTGTGGTGACGCGGGTTGCAGCCGAAGAACCGCAGCCATGCCGGGGCGCCGTCCGCGGGCCTGCCGACCATCTGCGGCGGCAGCTTCATCGAGTCACGCAAACGGAATCCGAGTACGTCACGGTAGAAGCGCAAGGCGGCTTCATCGTCGTGTGTGGACAGTACGACGTGCCCCAGCCCCTGTTCGCCGGTCACGAACTTGTGGCCATAGGGGCTCACGACGCGCCGGTGCTGCAACGCGACACCGTGGAAGACTTCGAGCGTGTTGCCGGACGGGTCCTCGAAGGACACCAGACCGTCGACACGCCGGTCGGCCAGCTGATCCGGCGTGCCTTCCTTGTACGGCACGGAGTGCGCGTCGAGCGATGCCCGGATCTCGTCGAGTTCGCCGGCGTTCGCGACCTCCCAGCCCGCCACCGCGAGCCGGTCGTGTTCGCCGGGGAAGATGACCAGTCGCGCCGGGAAGTCGTCCATCCGCAGATAGAGCGCGTCCGGATTCGTACCGGAGCCCTCCACCATGCCGAGGACCTTCAGCCCGTATTCGCGCCACGCGGCCATGTCGGTGGCCTCGATGCGAAGGTAGGCGAGAGAACGGATACCCATCAGGAGGCTCCCAGGAAGTCGAGTGCCAGCCGGTTGAACTCGTCGAACTTCTCCAGTTGCGCCCAGTGGCCGCAACCGCCGAACACGTGCAGCTGGGCGCGCGGGATCGTCTTGAGCGCGAGCAGTGCGCCGTCGAGCGGGTTGACCCGGTCCTCCCTGCCCCAGATGAGCAGCACCCGCTGACGCAGGCGGTGTGCCTCACGCCAGAGCATGCCCTCCTCGTAGGTGTCGGGCTGGGCGAACGACTTCCCCATCGCCTTCATCGCGGCCAGCGACTCGGGCGCGCTCGCGGCGGCGAACCGCTCGTCGACGAGTTCGTCGGTGATCAGGGACTGGTCGTGCACCATGACCCGCAGGAAGGCTTCGAGCTTTTCGCGGCTCGGCCCCGGCGGGGCGCTGAACCGCCCGAGGTTCTTGATGCCCTCGGTGGGATCGGGCGCGAACAGGTTCACGCTCAACCCGCCCGGGCCCATCAGCACGAGCCGTCCGGCGCGTTTCGGATGGTTCAGCGCGAGCCGCACGGCCGCCCCGCCGCCGAGCGAGTTGCCGACGAAGTGGGCTCGCTCGATGCCGAGTGCGTCCATCAGCCCGACGACGGCGTCCGCGCTGTGGCGGAAGTACTGCGGATGCTCGGTCGGCTTGTCCGACCGGCCGAATCCCGGCTGGTCGATCGCGAGCACGCGGTAGTTCTTCGCGAACACCGGCAGGTTACGGCCGAAGTTGCTCCAGGCCGAAGCGCCGGGACCACCGCCGTGCAGGAGGATCACCGTCTCCGGATGTTCCCCTCCCGCCTCGTGGTAGTGCAGCTTGAGTCCATCTTGGACGGTGACGTACTTGCCTTCCGTCATCAGACCATCGCATTCTCGACGGGCAGCCCGAAGGCACCGGTTCCGAACATGACGTAGGCGCGCTCGGCGTCGTTCGCCGCGTGCACCCGGCCGGCGTGCGCGTCACGCCAGAACCGCTGGATCGGCGTCCCGGCCTGCAAGGCGCGGCCGCCGGAGTTCTCGAAGAGCCTGTCGATCGCGAAGATCGCGCGCTCGGTGCCGCGGACCTGATCGCGGCGGACGCGCAGCCGCGTGGGGAACGGGAGCTTCTCTCCCTTGCAGGCCAACTGGTACAGCTCGTCGATGTTGTGCGTCAGCTGCAGCCAGGCCGCGTCGATCTCACTCGCCGCCTCGGCGATGCGCACCTTGGCGAACGGGTCCTCTTTGGACTGCTCGCCCGCGTACGCCGCGCGGACGCGCTTGCCCTGGTACTCCACGTGGGCGTCGTAGGCACCCTGTGCCATCCCGATGATGGGCGCGGTGATCGTGCTCGGATGCACCGAACCGTACGGGAGTTTGTACAGCGGCCCGGGATTGATCTCCTGGCCCGGCGTCTTGCACTTCGACGTCGCGATGAAGCTGAGCGCGCGGTGTTTCGGGACGAAGACGTCGTTCACGATGATGTCGTTGGACCCGGTGCCGCGCAGGCCGACGGTGTCCCAGACGTCTTCGATCGTGTAGTCGGCGATCGGCACCAGGTAGGTGCAGAAGTCGACGGGCTTCCCGTCCTTGAACACCGGACCGCCCAGCAGCACCCAGGTCGCGTGGTCGCAGCCCGAGGAGAAACTCCAGCGGCCGCTCAGCCGGTAGCCGCCGTCGACGACGTCCGCCTTGCCCATCGGCGCGTACGAAGAGGAGACGCGGACGTCGGCGTCGTCCCCCCAGACGTCCTGCTGCGCCTGTGCCTCGAACAGCCCGAGGTGCCACGGGTGGACGCCGAGGATGGAGGCGACCCAGCCCGTGGACCCGCAGGCGCTCGCGATGAGTTTGACCGCGGTGTAGAAGCTCACCGGGTCGGCTTCGAGCCCGCCGAACGTCTTCGGCTGCAGGAGCTTGAAGAACCCGGTCTCCTGCAGGGATTTGACGGACTCCTCGGGAATGCGCCGGGCGTCCTCCGCCTCCTGCGCCCGCTCCCGAAGGACCGGCAGCAGCTCGCGGATCCCCGCGATCACGTCCTGTGCGGCGTGCTCGCTCATATGCGTTCCCTCTCTCGCCAGACACCGTGAACCGAGTTCAAGACTAGAACACGTTCTCGTTTTTGTCGACCGATCCCCGGTCGAGGGCGCTATGTGATCCCGCTCGCCGCCCGGAAAACACGCAGTCGGCCAGCGACAGACCGCTCACATAGGACCTAGAACAGATTCCCACCGCGGTCCGGCCGGCGGCGTACAGACCGGGAATCGGGGCGCCGGCGGCGGACCGCACCGCCCCGGTCTCCTCGTCGACGACCAGGCCGCCCAGCGTCAGCATCGGGCACGGATAGCCGAGATTCGGCCGGATCGAGACGTCGATCAGCGAGTACGGCGGCCGGTCCAGCGGCCGCGCGAACTCGGCGGGTTTGCCCACCGGATCCGCACCCGACCGGGACGCCTCGACGGTGGCGGCCAGCCCGGCCGGATCGATGCCCGCTTTGCTCGCGACGTCTTCGAGCGAATCGGCGACGACCCGTTGCCGCAGCAGGTAGCGCACTTGAAGTCCTTGGAACCACTGGCTTTGCCCGCGGGCGTCGCGCCGGACGTCGCCCACGATGGCGTCGTCGACCAGCAGCCAGCCGCGTCCTTCGTGCTCGGTGATCATGCGTTCGCCGACGGCCGCGCCGTAGCGGGATTCGTCGATGATCCGGCCGCCCGACTTGTCCACGAGAAGGCCGCCGAGGAACGCCGACGGCGGCGTGATGAACCGCCACGCGGAGATCCGCCCGAGTTCCCCGGTGGCCCCGCCCGCCTCGACGCCCATCCGGATCCCGGAACCGTCGTCGGCCGACGTCCCGAGTGCCAGACCACCGCGATACGCGGGCGCGTGCTCACGCACCATCTCGCGGTTCGCGATGAACCCGCCCGCCGCGAGGACGACCCCGCGACGGGCGGAGATCCGCAGCTCACGGCCATAGCGACGTTCGATCCGCTCCACCCGCCGATGCAGCGACTTCCGCAGCGACGGCACGTAGATCCCGGGTTTCGCGGCGTACGCGGCCAGCTTCCGATGTGCCGCCCGGATCCGGGCGGGCGCGTCTCGCAGGGTGGACACGACGACACCCGTCACGACCCCGTCGTCGTCCACGATCAGATTCCGCGCCGCGGTCTGCGGCAGCACCTCGACACCGCGACGCCGGACGGCGTCGGCCAGCCGTTCCATCAGCAGCTTTCCCGAGGTCCCGGGCCCTTTGACGCGGTGTCCGCGCGGCGCGGGCTTGGCCGCGTCACGGAAACCGCCCGCCGCCTCGCTCCCCGAGTAGTAGAGGTAGTGCTTGTCGCTGGGATAGGACGTCTTGTACGGGCACAGGCTGCCCTCGAAAGGCACCCCGTTGCCCTCCAGCCAGGTGACCATTTCCGTACTGCCCGCGCAGAACCGGCGCAGGGTGTCCTCGGAGACGACGTCGCCGACCTCGAGCCGCAGGTAGTCGTACATCGCGTCGACCGAATCGTCGACGCCCGCGTCCCGCTGCTGCGCGGTCCCGCCACCGGCGTAGACGACCCCGCCGCTCACGGCACTCGCGCCACCGCCGGAGAACCGGTCCAGGACGAGCACCTTGGCGCCCGCGTCCGCGGCTTCGATCGCCGCACAGGCGCCGGCCGCCCCGAAACCCACGATCACCACATCCGCGACTAGGGAGTCCATGAGCCCACCCTAGAACTAGAACACGTTCTCGTCTATGGTGACTGGAGCAGCGCGGATGCTGCTAAATGCTTCCTACAACGTGTTCCAGGTGAGGGGCGTATGGAGTACGACGTGATCGTGGCGGGCAGTGGTGCCGCCGGGATGACCGCCGCACTGTCCGCAGCCCATCGGGGACTCGAGGTCCTGGTCGTGGAGAAGGCCGCCCACTTCGGCGGCTCCACCGCGCGTTCCGGCGGCGGTGTCTGGATTCCCGGCAACCACGCGCTGCGCGCGGCCGGGATCGACGAGCCGCCCGAGCGGGCGCACGAGTACCTCGAGTCGATCGTCGGGGACGTCGTCCCGGCCGAACTCCGGTCGGCCTTCCTCGACCGCGGTCCCGAGGTCCTGTCCTTCGTCTGCGACAAGACCCCGCTGCGCTTCCGATGGGTCCGCGACTACTCGGACTACCACCCCGAAGCGCCGGGCGGTCGCCCCGGCGGGCGCTCGGTCGAACCGGTCGCCCTCGACGGCAACGTCCTCGGGCCGGAACTGGCGAATCTGGAGCCGCCGTACAGCGCTCCCCCGCTCGGCGTCCCGATCACCCAGGCGGATTACCGATGGCTGAGCCTGCTCGCCCGGCATCCGCGCGGGATCCTCCGCGTCCTCGGTCTCGGCGGCCGCTGGCTGGTCGGCCGGATCCGCCGTCAGCGGCTCCTTTCCATGGGGCAAGCGCTTGCGGCCGGTCTGCGTGAGGGTCTCCGGCGGGAGAACGTCACCGTCTGGCTGAACTCGCCGCTGCTGGACCTCAAGGTCGAGAACGATCGCGTGACCGGCGTCGTGGTCCTCCATCAGGGTGAGGAGATCCTGATCCGCTCACGGCTCGGAGTCGTCCTCGGCGCCGGCGGATTCGAGCACAACGAGGAGATGCGGGCCAAGTACCAGCGGGCGCCCATCGGGACCGAGTGGACCGTCGGCGCCGAGGCCAACACCGGCGACGCGATCGGCGCCGGGCTCAAACTCGGCGCGGCCACCGACCTGATGGACGACGCCTGGTGGGGTCCGTCGATCCCGCTCACCGGCGGCCCGTGGTTCGCACTCGCCGAGCGATCGCGGCCGGGCTGCCTGATGGTCAACATGCGGGGCGAGCGGTTCGCTAACGAGTCGGCTCCGTACGTCGAGGCCGTGCACGCGATGTACGGCGAGGGCGACGTGCACAGCGGTCCGGGCGAGAACATCCCGACCTGGCTGGTGTTCGACCAGCGCTACCGCAACCGGTACATGTTCACCGGCCTCGGCCCGCGCCAGCCACTGCCCGGCCGCTGGTTCAAAGCGGGCATCGCGGTCAAAGCGAGCACGATCGCGAAACTCGCCGAGCGGATCGAGGTCCCGGCCGAGGCGCTGGAGAGCACCATCCGGCGATTCAACGGCTTCGCCCGCGCCGGTGAGGACGAGGACTTCCACCGCGGACGCAGCGCGTACGACCACTACTACGGCGATCCGCGGAACAAGCCCAACCCGAGCCTGGGCCCGCTGGACGTCGCGCCGTACTACGCGGTGAAGATCGTGCCCGGCGACCTGGGCACCAAGGGCGGCTTGAGGATCGACCGGCACGCGCGCGTCCTGCGCGAGGACGGGTCGGTGATCGAAGGACTGTACGCGGCGGGCAATACGAGCGCGGCGGTGATGGGCCGCACCTACGCCGGCCCCGGCGCGACGATCGGCCCGGCGATGGTGTTCGGCTACCTTGCGGCCGAGCACCTCGCGCAGCAAGATCACGGTCAAACGGGAGGCAGCCGATGACGACGGAATCCGTACGGCAGATCGACGCGGGCGCGCCCCCTTCGCGGTTCGCGCGCGGCTGGCACTGTCTCGGCCTGGCCGAGCCGTTCCGGGACGGGAAACCGCACGCCATCACGGCGTTCGGGACGAAGCTGGTGGTCTTCGCCGACTCGTCCGGGGCGCTGAAGGTGCTCGACGGGTACTGCCGCCATATGGGCGGCGATCTCACCCAGGGCGAGGTCAAGGGCGACGAGATCGCCTGCCCGTTCCACGACTGGCGCTGGAACGGCACCGGCAAATGCGTCTCGATCCCTTACGCCAAAAGGGTTCCGCTGCGAGCGCGGACGAAGTCGTGGACGGTACTGGAAGAGAACAAGCAGCTCTTCGTCTGGCACGACCCGGAAGGCAACCCGCCACCCGAGGACGTCGTCATCCCCCGGATCGAGGGTGTGTTCAACGGCGAGTGGAGCAACTGGACCTGGGACTCGGTGCTGATCGAGGGCTCCAACTGCCGCGAGATCATCGACAACATGGTCGACATGGCGCACTTCTTCTACATCCACTACGCCTTCCCGACCTACTTCAAGAACGTGTTCGAGGGCCATGTCGCCACCCAGTACCTGAACACGAAAGGCCGTCCGGACAAGGGAATGGCGTCCAACTACGGCGGCGAGGAGAACCTGCTGCGGTCCGAGGCGTCGTACTTCGGACCGTCGTACATGATCAACACGTTGCTCAACACCTACCAGGGTTTCGAGATCGAGAACGTGCTGATCAACTGCCACTACCCGGTCACCGAGAACTCGTTCGTCCTGCAGTGGGGCGTGAGCGTGAAGAAGTTCGAGGGCGTCTCGGACGAGCACGCGGACAAGATCGCCGGGAAGTTCGCCAAGGGCATCGGCGTCGGGTTCCTGCAGGACGTGGAGATCTGGCGCAACAAGACGCGGATCGACAACCCCTTGCTGTGCGAGGAAGACGGGCCGGTGTACCAGTTGCGCCGCTGGTACGACCAGTTCTATGTGGACGCCGCCGACGTCACCGAGGACATGACGCGGCGGTTCGAGTTCGAGGTGGACACCAGCCGCGCAAACGAGGTCTGGTCGGCGGAGGTGGCCGAGAACCTCGCGCGTCAGCAGTCGGAAGAGGCCGGGGTGTGAAGCCCGAGACCGTCGAGTTCCTGACCGCCGGGCTGCGGCCGCTGAACTGCCGGGCGTGCGGGACCTGTGTGCTGGTCAAGAAGAACAGCATGCAGCACACCAGCATCCAGTGGACGACCGACGCCGCCCGCAGTTGCCCGGTGTTCGCCGCGCAGGCGGCCTCCGGGGCGCAGACGGCGTTGCTCGACACCTGCGGCAACCTCAGCGACAGTATCGACGCCGCGTTGAAGGACGGTCTGCTGGAGGTGCCCGAATGAGCGGCCCCGTCACCGTGACCGTGGCCGAGGTGATCACCGAAACGGCCGATGCCTCCTCGATCGTGTTCGACATCCCGGCCGAGCACGCCTCGCTGTTCGCTTACACCCCAGGCCAGTTCCTCACCGTGCGGGTGCCGAGCGACCGGACCGGATCGGTCGCCCGCTGCTATTCGCTTTCCAGCGCGCCGCACGAGGACCGCGTCCAGGTCACGGTGAAACGCACGGCCGACGGCTATGGGTCGAACTGGCTCTGCGACAACCTCCGCGCGGGCCAGGAGGTCCAGGTCCTCCCGCCGGCCGGGGTGTTCAGCCCCGGTTCGCTGAACGAGGACTTCCTGCTGCTCGCGGGCGGGAGCGGGATCACGCCGGTGATGTCGATCCTGAAGTCCGCGCTGGAGCACGGAACCGGCAAGGTGGTGCTGCTCTACGCGAATCGCGACGAACAGTCGGTGATCTTCGCGCGGGAACTGGCGGACCTCGCCGCTCGCCACCAGGACAGGCTGGTCGTCGTGCACTGGCTGGAAAGCCTGCAGGGCCTGCCGACCGAGGCTCGGCTGCGCGCACTGGTGACGCCGTACACGGCGCACGAGGCGTTCATCTGCGGGCCCGGGCCGTTCATGGACGCCGCGCGTACGGTGCTCAAGGACCTCGGCCTGCCGCGCAAGCGGATCCACCTGGAGCGGTTCCTTTCCCTCGGCGGGAATCCGTTCGAGGTGGCCGAACCGGTCGCCGTCGAAGAGGCCGAGGCGCCGGCCGGAGTCGAGGTCACCCTCGACGGCGAGACCAGGAAACTGGACTGGCCGCGCCGGACGAAGCTGCTGGACCTGTTGCTGGAAAAGGGTTTCGACGCACCGTATTCATGCCGCGAGGGCCAGTGCAGCGCCTGCGCTTGCCGGATCACCTCCGGCGAGGTGAAGATGCTCAACAACGAGGTCCTCGACGGCGACGACATCGCCGAAGGCATCGTGCTGGCGTGCCAGTCCCTGCCGCTGACCGACGAGGTCGTCGTCACCTACGAGTAGGAGTTCTTCGTGCCCATCGATCCTTCGGTCGCGATCGGCGCCGACCTCGGCGAGGTGAGCTTCGCCTGGACGGCGTCGGACGTGCAGCTGTACCACCTGGCGCTGGGCGCGGGCTCGGATCCGATGAGCCCGCGTGAACTGCGGTACACCTACGAGGACGGGCTCCAGGTCCTGCCGACGTTCGCGACGGTGGCGGCCAACCTGCGCGTGTTCGAGCCGCCCGCCGTGTCGTTCCCCGGCGTCGAGGTCGACCTCGGGAAGGTGCTGCACGGCAAGCAGGAGGTGATCGCGCACCGGCCGATCCCGGCGTCGGGCAAGGCGGTGGCGCGGACCCGGATCGTCGACGTCTTCGACAAGGGGAAGGCCGCGGTGATCGTGAACGAGACGGTCGCCACCGACTCCGACGGGACTCCACTGTGGACGTTGCGGTCGAGCATCTTCGCCCGTGGCGAGGGGGGTTTCGGCGGCGAACGCGGACCGTCCGACAAGGTCGAGCCCCCGTCCCGGGAACCGGACGTGGTCATCGACACCCCGACACTGCCGCAGCAGGCGCTGCTCTACCGGCTCTGCGGCGACCGGAACCCGCTCCACGCCGATCCCGCGTTCGCCGCGGCGGCCGGCTTCGACAAGCCGATCCTGCACGGCCTGTGCACCTACGGCGTCGTCGCGAAGGCCGTCACCGACGAACTCCTCGACGGCGACACTTCCCGCGTCGCGTCGTTCTCGGCGAAGTTCGCCGGCGTCGTCTTCCCCGGCGAGCCGCTGCGGACCCGGGTCTGGCGGGAGCCCGCCGGGCTGCTGATCACGACCACGGCACCCGAGCGGGACGACGCTCCTGTTCTTTCGGACACTTTAATGACCACGACAGACTGAATCCTTATCGCCGCAGGTAAGGGCTCTGGCTAAACTGGCTCGGGTGCGCTCCCTGATCACCGACCCGTATGCCGTTCTCGGCCGGGACTACGCGCGATCGAGGCGTCCGGATCCCCGGATCGCGGCCGCCGTGACCTCCGCCCTCGGCGACGCCGGCTCGGTGGTCAACGTCGGCGCCGGTGCCGGTTCCTACGAACCCGGAGACCGCCGCGTCGTCGCCGTCGAGCCGTCGTCGCGGATGATCGGGCAGCGTCCAGCCGACGCGGCCCCCTCGGTCCAAGCGTGTGCCGAAGAACTGCCTTTCCCCGACGGCGCCTTCGACGCCGGCCTCGCGGTGCTCACCGTGCACCACTGGACGGACGTGACCGCCGGACTGGCCGAACTGCGCCGCGTGTCCCGTCGCCAGGTGATCGTGACCTGGGATCAGGCGGTGTTCGCCCGGTTCTGGCTGGTGCGGGACTACCTGCCGGAGATCGCCGAACACGAGAGCCGGCTGGCCTGTCTCGACAGGGTCGTCGAAGAGCTGACAGCGGCGGGCGAGACGCCGAAGGTGGAGCCGCTGCCGGTGCCCTCGGACTGCGTCGACGGCTTCCTCGGCGCGTACTGGCGCAGGCCGGAGGCCTACCTGTCGGACCGCGTGCGCGCCGGGATGTCCGGCGTGGCGCTGCTGGATCAGAACGTCGTCGCGGCGGCGGTCGGCAGGCTGCGCGCCGACCTCGCCGACGGGCACTGGCACCGGCATCACGTCGGCCTGCTGGGCCGGACCGAGCTCGACCTCGGATACCGCCTCGTCACGACGTGACCGAGTACACAGTGGACACTTCGGGCACTCTCGTGCCGTGGACGGCGGTCGACCTGGAATGCGGCTCGTGGTATTCATGGCTTTCGTGACGTCAGGGACGGGAGCGGCATGACGGCGGAGTTCTTCGTGGTCCGTGGCCAGGTGGAGAAGGGCGATCAGCGGGGGCGGGAACTGGGTTTCCCGACCGCGAACATCGCGCTGCGCGACCAGGACGGCCAGGTCGGCGACGGAGTGTGGGCGGGCTGGGCCGAACGTGCCGACGGCACCCGGATCGCGGCCGCGGTCTCGGTCGGCAGGCGTCCGACGTACTACGGCGCGGACGGCTACCGGCTCGTCGAGGCACATCTGCTGGACTTCGGCGGCGACCTCTACGGCGAGACGCTGACCGTCTGGCTGGGCCACCACCTGCGTGAGCAGGAGAAGTACCCGTCGTCGGAGGCACTGATCGCCGCGCTCGACAAGGACATCGCCAACGCCGCGAAATGGGCCGCGGACAACCCGGCCGAAGGGCTGCCCACCGCTGAACCGGCCGAAGAAGGTGTAGTCCGGCGCGTACAGGGCTCGTGACTGGTGATTCGGGTTCCCTCGGCGGTAGGCGAAGGTGTCCGGCCGAGAGCCCGGGTGGTGTTGCGAAAGCCACTTTCGCAACGTTCAGTGTTGCGAAAGTGGCTTTCGCAACACCACCGGCGCGAGCAGGCGGCGAATCGCGGCACGAGACGTCAGACAGCGGCGCCCAGCAGCATGTAGCCCATCCCCAGCCCCATGACGACCCGGCACACCCACCGTGACACCTGTCCGGCCCCGCTGGAACCCCCGCGCGCCGCGGACACTCCGGCCCGCACGGCGTCCACCGCGAAATACGCCGCCGCGACGCCGAAAGCCAGCGAAAGCCACAGCGCGGGCGCCGCTTCGGGGCCGGACATCACCAGCCACGGCCCGTGCGAGACCTCGCTGTGCGGCATGAACGTCACCATGAACAGCATCGCCGCGCACGCCACCGCGTGGTGCCCGCACGCACTGTGCCCGGACCGCCGCCCACGCCACCATGAGACCGCGAACCAGCCCGCGGTCAGCGCCAGTACCGCCTGCCAGCCTGCGGCGGGGATGGGGCCGCCGACCGGGGACAGCATCGCGACCATCGCGACGACGAGAAGGAGCTCGGCCAGGTCGCCGTTGCGGACCGCCGAGCCCAGGCGTCCGTAGTCCAACCGGACGAGTCGCAGCACGCACGGCAGGACCAGTACCGCGAACAGCGCGGTCAGGGTCCACGTGATGACGAGTGGTCCAGACATGTCACCTCCTGGCCGGTTTCCTCTCACCGTCGCAGGAACTGCACTAGTACACCAGCGGGCATCGGGGTGATCTCAGCCCGCGGTCAGGACCAGCCCGCTCGTAGGTACGCCGGTACCGGCGGTCACCAGTACCCGTGAAGCACCCTCGACCTGGTTGACGGCGCTCCCTCGCAGCTGCCGGACGCCCTCGGCGATGCCGTTCATCCCGTGGATGTAGGCCTCCCCCAGCTGCCCGCCGTGCGGGTTGAGCGGGAGTTTCCCGTCGAGTTCCAGGGTGCCGCCGCCGATGAAGTCCTTGGCCTCGCCCTTCCCGCAGAAGCCGAGTTCTTCCAGCTGCATCAGGACATAAGGGGTGAAGTGGTCGTACAGCACCGCGAGGTCCATGTCGCCGGGTCCCAGGCCGGACTGCGCCCACAACTGCCGTCCGACGACGCCCATCTCGGGCAGCGCGGGCAGATCGTCACGGTAATAGCTGGTCATCACGTACTGGTCCGGACCACTCCCCTGCGCGGCCGCCGCGATCACGGCGGGCCGGTGCCGCAGATCGCGCGCCCGCTCGGTGCTGACGACCACGAGGGCGACCCCGCCGTCGCTCTCCTGGCAGCAGTCGAGCAGGTGCAGCGGTTCGGCGACCCAGCGGGACGCCTGATGGTCTTCGAGGGTGATCGGCTTGCCGTAGAACCAGGCCTTCGGGTTGGTCGCGGCGCGAGCGCGGTCGACGACGGCCACCCGGCCGAAGTCCTCGCTGGTCGCCCCGTACTCGTGCATGTAGCGCCGGGCGAGCATGGCCACGGTCGCGGCCGGCGTCGCGATCCCCATCGGGTAGTGGAACGCGTTGTCGACGCCGGAGGAGTTCACCTGCCCCGCCGCGGCCGAGGACACCTGACCGAACCGCATCCCGGACCGCTCGTTGAAGGCCCGGTACGCCACGACGACGTCCGCGACGCCGGTGGCCACGGCCATCGCGGCCTGCTGCACGGTCGCGGCGGCCGCCCCGCCGCCGTAGTGGATCCGGCTGAAGAACTTGAGCTCGGGGATGCCGAGCTCCCGCGCCACCGAGATCTCGCTGTTGCCGTCCATGGTGAACGAGACCAGGCCGTCCACATCGGACGGCGAAAGCCCCGCGTCGGCCAGCGCGGCCGAAACGGCCTCCGCCGCCAACCGCAGTTCGCTGCGTCCGGAATCCTTCGAGAACTCCGTCGCGCCGATACCGGCGATCGCGGCCCGCCCGGACAACGTCATCATTCGCCTCCCAGCGTGAGTTCCACGGTCCCGGTCACATGCTCGCCGAGACTGTCCACACCGGACACCGAGATCGTCACGTCGTCGCCGTCGCGTGCCAGGACCCGCCCGGTGAAGGTCAAGGTGTCGTAGGCGTAGCAGGGCACGCCGAGCCGGATCTTGATCGACCGCACGAACGCCTCCGGCCCCGCCCAGTCGGTCACGAACCGCTGCACCAGGCCGGTGTCGGTGAGGATGTTGAGGAAGATGTCATTCGATCCGCGCCGCACGGCGGCGTCGCGGTCGTGGTGGACGTCCTGGAAATCCCGAGTCGCCAGCGCGGTGCCGACCACGAACGTCGGGGTGGCTTCGATCGTCAGCGGCGGCAATTCGGTGCCCGCCGAACAGTCCTTCATCGCGCGACCCTCCAAGCGGGCAAGGTCAGTTCCTCGTCGACCTTCACGAAAGCGGCTTTCACCGGAAGTCCGATATGGACGGAATCGGGATCGGCGTCGAGCAGTTCGCCCATCACCCGGACGCCTTCCTCCAGTTCGACGAGCGCGACCACGAACGGCAGCTCCTTGCCCGGAACCTTCGGATGGTGGTGCACCACGTAGCTGTAGACCGTTCCGCGCCCGGACGCGACGACGTGGTCCGGCTTCGCGTCGAGGTCGCCGTCCGGCGGCATCGGGCCGGGCGGATGCCGCAGGGTTTCACCCCACCGCTGGATCCTCAGTTCCCCTTCGCGCAGACCGGCCCAGAAGAACTCGGTGTCCTTGCTGATCACCGGCCGCAGCACGGGAGCGGCCGCCTGGGCGGGTTCGGCGCCCGGCGGACGGAACTTCAGCACCCGGAACACCATGTCGGCGACGGCTTCCTCGCCGACGTACCAAGTGGTCTTCGTCGTCACGAACCAGCCTTCGCCCAGCGCGGTGCGTTTCGGCCCGACGACACTTTCGAGCTTCGCGGTCGCCTCGACCCGTTCGCCGTGCCTGAGGTAACGGAAATAGTTCTGCTCGGAGTTGGTCGCGACGACCGAGGTGAACCCGGCTTCGTCGAGCACCTCCATCATCGCGCCGAGCGGATCGTCCGACGCGCGTGTCCAGTGCAGACCACCCATCGTCCACACCTGCGCCATCGCGGGCGGCGCGACCAGTCCCTTGTGGACGCTCTCGGCGGCGAACTCCTCGTCGACGTAGACGGGATTGCGGTCGCCGATGGCCTCGACCCAGTTGTTCACCATCGCCTGGTTGACCGCGTCACGGGCGGCCCTCGGCGCGGATTCGCCTTGTGCGGCGATACGTTCGGCCGCTTCTTGGATGCTCATCGCGGCACCCTCGGCAGACCGAGTCCGGCGGTGGCGATCAGCTCACGCTGGATCTCGTTGACGCCGCCGCCGAAGGTCAGCACCAGATTGCGTTTGGCCACCACGTCCAGCCACAGCGCCAGTTCCGCGGTTTCGGCGTCGGCCTGATCGCCGTGTCGAGCCACGATCTCCTCCAGTCTCCTGGCCAGCCGCTGGATACGTTCGGAGCCGATGATCTTGGTGGCCGACGCGTCGGCCACCGCCACCGGTCCGGTCGCCGAGGAGGCGGCTACCTGCCAGTTCAGCAATTCGTTGACCCTCGCGGTCGCGATCGCTTCCGCGAGCACGTCGCGCACGTCGGGTAACTGCAGCAGTGGCGTTCCGGCCGGTGTCTTCCGGGACGCCGCCCAGTCGCGGACGCGGTCGTGGAGTCCGCCGATCCGCCCGGCCGGGCCGAGCATGACGCGTTCGTGGTTGAGCTGGGTGGTGATCAGCCGCCAGCCCTCGTTCTCCTTGCCCACCAGCATGTCCGCCGGAACCCGGACGTCCGAGTAGTAGGTGGCGTTGACGTGGTGTGCGCCGTCGCAGGTGATGATCGGTGTCCACGAATAGCCGGGATCGCGGGTGTCCATGATGAGGATCGAGATGCCCTTGTGCTTCGGCGCGTCCGGCGCCGTCCGCACGGCGAGCCAGATGTAGTCGGCGTCGTGCCCGCCGGTGGTGAAGATCTTCTGGCCGTTGACGACGTATTCGTCGCCCTCGCGCACGGCCGTCGTCCGCAGCGACGCGAGGTCGGTCCCGGCGTCGGGTTCGGTGTACCCGATGGCGAAATGCACCTCTCCGGCCAGGATCTTGGGCAGGAAGAAGGACTTCTGGGCCTCGGTGCCGAAAGCCTGCAAGGTGGGCCCGACGGTCTGCAACGTCACCGACGGCAGCTGGACATCGGCGCGGGCGGCCTCGTCGACGAAGAGATGCTGCTCGATCTCGCCGAAACCACGGCCGCCGTATTCCTCCGGCCAGCCGACACCGAGCCGGCCGTCGCGGCCCATCCGCCGCACGATCTCGCGGTACACCGGGCCGTGCCGCTCACGCAGCATCGCGCGCCGTTCGTCGGCGCTCACCAGGCCGGCGAAGTACTCTCGCAGTTCCGCGCGCAACTGTTCCTGCGCCGCGGTCAATTCGATCAGCATCGTTTCACCCCGCCACCAGTTCGCCCAGCTCGGCCAGCCGATGCGAGGCACCGCCGAGCGTCCGTCCGAGATCCTTGACCGCCGAGGAGAACCGGTGCAGCGGATAGGTTTCGTCCACCCCGACCCCTCCGTGCAGGTGATGGCAGACGGCCAGCGCCTCAGGCGCCTCCTCCGCCAGCCAGTACGCCGCGATGTCGAGTTCCGCCTCGGCGTCGAGCCCCGCCGCGAGCCGCCAGACCGCCGAACGCGCGGCGAGCTGGACGGTTCGCGACGCCACGTAGACGTCCGCGATCTGCTGCGCCACCGCCTGGAACGCGGCCAGCGGACGGCCGAACTGCTCGCGGTCGCCGATGTGCTTGGTAGTCAGCGCGAGGGCACCGGCGAGCAGCCCGTCACCGAACGCCACCGTGCCCGCGAGCGCGAACCGATGCAGCGTCGCGATCGACTCACCCGGACCGTGGCCGTTGAGCAGATCGGCGTCGGTGACCGTCACGGAATCCAGCGTCATCGTGTAATCCGGTGTGCCGGAAGAAGTTCTCGTCGGCGTCAGCGTGACGCCGTCCGCGTGGGGGTCGATCAGGAACACGCCGCTGCCGCCGGGCAGGGACGCCGGTGTGAGGATCCGGGTGGCCTCCGCCGCGAACGGGACGCCGACCTTGACCCCGCTCAGCCGCCAGTCACCCGCCGATTCCGCCGCCGTCACCGGCCGGGTGGTGAACGGCGCGGAGGGTTCGTGCAACGCGGCCGTGAGCACCGACTCCCCCGCCGCGACCGGGGGCAGCAGGGCCGCGCGCTGATCCGGGCCTCCCAGCGCCCCGACCGGCAGGACACCGAAGGCCAGCGACGCCAGCGCGGGCGTCGGCGAGGCCACGCGACCGAGTTCGGTCAGGACCAAGGCGACTTCGGCGACACCGAGACCGTCACCGCCGAGTTCGGCGGGCAGCGCCAGGGCGAGCAGACCGGCGTCGGCGAGCGCGCGCCACGTCTCGGCAGGCTCGCGCTCCTTGCCGAGCACGCGCGCGGTCAGCGCGGTGACCTCGGTCTGCGTCTCGTCGAACTGGAAGTCCACACTGGCTCCTCACCGGGCCGGACGGGCACAATACTGAAACCTGTTCTAGTCTTAACCGGAAGGCGCCCGGACGGCAACCCCCACGAGAAACGGCGGCAGCGCATGGCCAGGACCCCGCTGAGCGGCGCGGGCTGGCACGCCACGCGGCGGCTGGTCACCGTGCCCCCGACCGCGGGCCTGCCGCGCCCCGAGCCCTTGTCCCTGCCCGGCCGCGGGCAGACCGTCGTGGTCGACACCGGACCACGCGACGCGCCCGCGATCCTCCTGCTGCATTCGGTGGCCTGTACGGGTTTGCTGACCTGGTACCCGGTGCTGGAGCGGCTCGCCGAGCGCTACCGCGTCGTGGTGTTCGACCAGCGCTGGCACGGGCAAGGCATCCGATCGCAGGAGTTCGGCCTCGAAGACTGCCGCGACGACGTGATCGCGGTGGCCGACGCGCTCGGCATCGGCCGGTTCACACTCGCCGGGTATTCGATGGGCGGCATGGTCGGGCAACTCGTGGCGCACGAGTATCCCGAGCGGGTCGCCGGACTGGTGCTGTGCTCGACGGCCGGCAACTTCCGGCGCGGGCTCCGCCAGCGGGTCGCGCTCGACGTCTTCGGCCACGCCATGCGGCGGCTACGCGAAGAAGCGCGCTTCGCCGACCGGCCCGCTCGCGCCTCCGGACGCCGGCTTCGGGATCACCAATGGGCGCTGGCCGAGTTCCGCGCGACCAGCCCTTGGGCGATCGCCGTCGCCGTCGACGCCATCGGCCGGTTCGACTCGACGGCCTGGCTCTACCGGCTCCGGCTGCCGGTTTCGGTGGTGGTGACGGCGCGGGACCGGTTCATCGCGCCCGCACACCAGCGCTCACTGGCCGCGCGGATCCCCGGCGCGGCGACCTACGAGATCCCGGCCGGGCACGCGGCCTGCGTACTCCGGGCGAGCGAATTCGTCCCCGCACTGCTCGCGGCGGTCACTTCGGTGCACGCGCGGCTTTGAGCAGTTCCGCGAGCGCGTCCGGGAACAGGTCGGCCAGCGGCCACAGGTCACCGGTGAGTTCGCGCGCGCCGAGCAGGCCGACGTCGACACGGCCCGCGTTGGACAGCACGGTCACGTTGAGACCCGCGCCGTGGAACACCGGCCCGAGCGGATAGAGCCCGGTGATCCGGCAGCCCAGCAGGTACAACGGCATCGGCGGACCGGGCACATTGGACACCACCAGGTTGTGCACCACCGGATGCCGTTCGGCCAGGCGCAACGCCGAATACGCGCGCACCGCGAGGCCGAACATGGTCGCCGCCGAGAACTGCGCCCAGTCCTGGAGCATGTCGGCGTCGATGTCGTGATGATGATCCTTGGACAACCGGTTCGACTCCGCGAGCATGAACACACGCGCGGCGGGATCGTCCAGATGGGTGGGCAGCGACGCGAAGAACGCCGAGACCTTGTTGCTGCCGTGGTCACGTTCGGTCCGTTCGTGCACCGACACCGGCACGGTCGCCACCAGCGGATCCTGCGGCAGTTCACCCCGGTCCCGCAGGAACTGCCGCAGGGCACCGGAAACGACGGCGAGGACGACGTCGTTCACCGTCACCCCGAAGGCGTTCTTCACCTGCTTGACCTCGTCGAGGTCCAGAGAGGCGTACGCGACGCTGCGATGTGCGGTGATCGTCCCGTTGAACGAGGTACGCGGCGCGGTGAACGGAACCGGCATCCCCTTGCCCCGCAACGCCTTCCCGAGCCACTTCGGGACGAGTTCCAGCAGGTCGGGCAGCAGTTTGACCAGCTCGGCCGGACGCTTCACGAACGACGTCAGCCCCGCGCCGAGCAACGCCCGCGCACCCGGGATTCCCGCGTTGCGACGTTCGTCCTTGGCGATCTCCGGCGGCGGGGCGTCCGGTTCGAGACCGGCGAGATAGGTGATCAGGCTGGCGCCGCTGACGCCGTCCACACTGGCGTGATGCATCTTCAGCAGGACCGCGATCTCGCCGTCCGCCAGGCCTTCGATGACGTGCAACTGCCAGAGCGGCTGCGCGCGGTCCAGCCGCTGTCCCGCGATGTGGGCGCAGAGCTCGGCCAGTTCCCGCCGGTCACCGGGCGCGGGTACGCCGATCCGGTGAACATGGGCTTCGAGGTCGAAATCCTCGTCCTCGACCCATACCGGATGGGTCAGATTCCAGAGTGGATTGTGCAGCTTGCGCCGGAATGCCGGGATCAGCCGCACCCGTTCGGCCAGTTTCTCCTTGAAGCGCTCGAAATCGTAGCCGCCGGGCATGGTCGAACCGTCCAAGGTGAGCAGCCCGCACACATGCAGGACCTGGGTCGGTGTCTCCAAGTAGAGGAAACTCGCGTCCAGACCGCTCAATCTCTGCATAAGAGTCACAGTAGGCGAACTCTGCAACCGGTTCTAGCCGGTCCCCGGCGGTAGGATCGGTGCTCATGCAGCCGAGTTTCGTCCTTCGCCAGGCACTCCAGCTCGCGCTCACCGCGAACGCGCTCAAGCCGCCGAGAGGCGCCCGGACGGCGGTTCCGGCGTTCTTCGCGGGCTGGCTCACCGGGGAACTCGCGCCGCATCTGCTCGCGCTGACCGCGGCCGACGCGGCGGCGCACGTCGCGCGGCACCGGAGTGGGTCGAGCAAGGCGGGACTGGCGCTGGCCGCGGCGTCCGCGGCCGGTCTCGGCACACTGGTCGCGCAGTCCCAGCGGGCCCGCGGCGAGATCGAGACCGCCCTGACCGAGGGCATCGGCAAGGCCTACACCGACGAACTCGACCATCCGCCGAGCCCGACCGACCTCGCGACGCCGTGGGGCCAGCTGGCCATGCCGTTCCGCATGCGCGACCCGGAGGTCCGCCGCGAACGCAACATCGCCTACGCGCCCGGCGGGAAGCGGTTCCTGCTGGACGTCTACTCCCCGCGCGAACCGGTGACCGGCGCGCCGATCCTGCTGCAGGTGCACGGCGGCGCCTGGGTGATCGGCAACAAGGACCAGCAGGGCCTGCCGCTGATGCTGCATATGGCCAAACGCGGCTGGGTCTGTGTCGCGATCAACTACCCGCTCTCCCCCGCCGCCCGCTGGCCCGCGCATATCGTCGCGGCGAAACGGGCCCTGGCCTGGATCCGGGACAACGCCGAGAGCTACGGCGGCGACCCGTCGTTCGTCGCCGTGACCGGCGGCTCGGCGGGCGGGCATCTCGCTGCGCTCCTGGCGCTCACGGCGAACGACCCGACACTGCAGCCAGGCTTCACCGAAGCCGACACGAGCATCCAGGCGTGCGCCCCGCACTACGGCGTGTACGACTTCGCCGCGACCAGCGGCAGGCGCTCCAGCAAGACACGCCTGAAGACGCTGATCGCGAAGCATGTCTTCGCACCCGACAAGGACCCGGACCACTTCCTCGACGACTACATCGCCGCCTCGCCCCTGGACCGGATCACCGAGGACGCGCCGCCGTTCTTCGTCATCCACGGCGTCCACGATTCGCTGGTGCCGGTCGGCGAAGCCCGCGAGTTCGTGCAGCGACTCCGGGAGAAGTCGAAGCGCGAAGTCGCCTACGCGGAGATCTCCGGCGCGCAGCACGCCTTCGACGTCTTCCCCTCGATCCGCAGCGCACACGTGGTCCGCGGGGTGGAGCGGTTCCTGGAGTGGTCGTATCGCACCTGGCGACGCCGGCAGAACAGGTCGTGAGCGGTACGTGTTGTGAAAGCCACAGTGATGATGATGTGTATGGATGGAGGCTTGGCAGGGTCTGGCCCG
>NZ_JACBXD010000023.1 GCF_013870525.1 Amycolatopsis pittospori | reverse complement strand
GGGACGGCGAAGGTGATCGCCGAGGTCGCCGCCGCCGAACTCGCCGACTGCGTGTTCGTCCTGCTGCCCACCACCCGCGGCCGGTGGGAGTGGTGGAGCTGCGACCACCGCACGAACCACGGGCACGGCCGCATCCGCCGCGTCCCGGCCCAGCTGGCGCCCGTACTCGCCGAGACCTTCGTCTCCACCGAGGACCCCGAGGCCAAGGCCGTCCCGGAGGAGGAGATCACGACGCTGCCCGCGGTGGTCGCCGACAGGCTCGCCGGTCATTCGTCGGTCACCGTGGTGTCGCTCGGGCTCGACGGCGGTTCCGGCGTCACCGGCGCGGTCATGCTGGGCAGGCGCGGCGCGCCCTCGTTCGGCGACGACCACTCGCGCGCGATCACCGAGTTCGCCCGCGCGGCCGGCACGGCCTTGGCGAACGCGCAGCGCTACGCCCGCCAGGAAGAGGCCACGCGCGGCCTGGAGACGACGCTGCGCCCGACGCCGCCACCGCAGGTCTCCGGCGTCAAGTTCGACGTCTGGTACGAGCCTTCGAGCGGGCTGCTCGACGTCGGCGGCGACTTCTACGACGTCCTGCCGCGTGACGACGGCAGCGCGCTGTTCGTCCTCGGCGACGTCTGCGGCAAGGGTGCCGAGGCGGCCGCGCTGACCGGCCGGGTCCGGCAGACCCTCGCCGCGCTCAACCTCGTGGAACGGGACGGCACGACACTGCTGAGCCTGCTCAACTCGCTGCTGATCAGCGGCGGCAGCGGCCGGTTCGCGACGCTGGTGCTCGGTTCCGTGCTGGACGAGGCCGACGGGCTCGGCGTCACGCTGGCTTCGGGCGGGCATCCCGCACCGCTGGTGGTGCGTCGTCGTGGGGTCGAGGAGATCACCCTGCCCGGCACCCTCGTCGGGATCTCGCCGCAGGCCCGGTTCGCCGAGACGACGATCCGGCTGGCCGAAGGCGACGTCTGCCTGCTCTACACCGACGGGATCACCGAGGCGCGCCATCACGAGCGTTCGTCGGACCTGTTCGGCGACGAGCGGCTGCGCGAACTGCTGACCGGCTGCCGGGGGCTGTCCGGCCGCGAGATCGTCGGCCGCGTCCGCGCGGCGGTGCGGGACTGGCTCGGCAGCGGCACGCACGACGACATCGCCGTCCTCGCCATCGAGGCCGCTCCAGGGCACTCACGACCCGCCCAGTAGCCGCACCACCGCCCGTTCGACGATCTTCCGTGCCTCGTCGGGGTCGCCGTTCTTCCCCGCCCGCCGCATCGCGCGTTCGATCGTCCGGCCGCGGCGGTACGCCTCGATCACCCGAGGGTCCACATAGGACTGTCGTGCGACGGTGGGAGTGTTGCCGAGACCTTCCGCGACCTCGGTCATCACGGCCTTCTCGGCCCGCTTCATACCCCGCTCACTCGAAGGTCTTTCCGTGTCGGCGAAGGCGGAAGCCGCCAGCACGGTGGCGTTCCAGGTGCGCAGATCCTTCGCGGTGAAATCCTCGCCCGCCAGTTCCTTGAGCCGTTCGTTGATGTCGTCGGCCCGCACTTCCCACCACTCGCGGCCGTCGCGGTAGGCGAGCAGACGCACCTCGCCGCCCCGGGCCCGTCTGAGCGACCGGATCAGCTTCACGAGGGCGTCGTCGCGCAACCGGACCTTCCGCTGGATCCCACCCTTCGCGGGATAGTCGCACAGCAGGCAGCCTTCGCTGACCGACACGTGCTCGCACAGCAGGGTCGCCACCCCGTCCGCTCGCTGAAGTCGCATGCGGGCGGATACCCCGGGTGATCACGATCCATACCCATGGTTCGCGTGCCCCGCTCCGGGGTAGTCACCGGGCGAAGCCGACCGAAGGAGGGAAACCCCATGGCGACATCGCTGAACGGGCGCCGCGTGGCCATCCTGGCCGCGGACGGTGTGGAGCAGGTCGAACTGGTCGAACCGCGCAAGGCGGTCATCGAGGCCGGGGCGACGGTCGAGGTCGTCTCGCTGGAGTCCGGCGAGATCCAGGCGATGAACGGCGACATCGACAAGGCGGACAAGTTCACCGTCGACCGCGTCGTCAAGGACGTCACCGTCGACGATTTCGACGCGCTCGTGCTGCCCGGCGGCACGATGAATCCGGACAATCTGCGCGCCGACGAGCACGCCGTCCGGTTCGTCCGGAACTTCGTGAACAGCGGCAAACCGGTCGGCGTCATCTGCCACGGGCCGTGGACGCTCGTCGAGGCCGACGTCGTGCGTGGCCGCACGCTCACGTCGTATCCGAGCGTGCGCACCGACATCCGCAACGCCGGCGGCACGGTCGTCGACCAGGAGGTCGTCAACGACAACGGCCTCATCTCCAGCCGCAATCCCGGCGACCTCCCGGCGTTCTGCGCCGAGATCGTGACCGAATTCGCGAAATGACACCCGGACGCCGCGAAATCAAGTGGCGCTCGTCACAGTCTTGGAGGACTCTGGTGGCAGAGAAGGAGGTGCCACGATGACTGTGCATGCGAGACGCTACGGCCGCTGGTGCCGTGAGCATTTCGACACCGAGCCGGAGCCCGGCCAGGAGCACGCGGCCGAGCAAGCCGTGGGGGCCGTGGAGGCCACCGCCACCGCGAAGGTCACCGACGTCCAGGCCGAGCAGGCCCAGGCCGGTGACCTCCCGAAGCGGGAGCCGGGTTCCCTCAACTAGAGGGTTCGCCGGTACCAGACCCGCTTCGGGCCCGGCATGCCGATCCGCGTGATCAGATCGGTCACCACGCCGCCGACGATCAGCCACAGCAGGGCGGCGAGCCCGTCGTTGAGCAGGGTGCGCAGTTTGGCGCCGTCCGGGGTGAACAGGTTGCGCAGGCCGAGGGAGACCCCGCGCGACCACTGGTCGATCAGTTGCGCGAATCCGTTGCCGGCATTGGCTTCGCCGAACACGAGCAGGATGTGCACGACCAGCACCAGCGCGAACACCGAGCACACCGCGCGGACGAGGGCGTTGACGACGCGCACGACGCGGATCCGTTTCGGAGTCCGCTCGACGATCTCCTCCTGCGGCTCGCGCGGATCGTTGAGGTAGGTCATCGCCGTCTCCCATCATCGTCCACAGTGGACTGCCCGGCGGGGCGGACGCTCAGCCGGGGTCCGGGGTCTTCGTTCTGGAATTCGTCTTCGTCTTGGTCCGGCTCGGTTTGCCCGGAGAGCTCGACTGGCCACTGCTCGCCGAAGTCCCGTTCGGCGCAGAAGTGATGCCACCGTTTTCGACGGTGCCCGGTGTGGTCCCCGGAACCGGGGCGTCTTCGGTCACCACGACGGTGCCGTTGGGGACCTTGGCCGCGCTGGTGGGCAGTTCGACGGCCTCGGTGGACGGCTGTCCTTGGCCCGCCACGGGGCCGGAGGAGTCGGTCGCCGCGGGCGGGAGCATCCCGCCCGGTTGCGGCATCGGCGCGCCACCGGTCTGGTTGATCGCGAGCAGTACGCCGATGGTGATGGCGGCGGCGGGGGCGCTGATGGCGGCGACCACGGCCACCCGCTTACGGCTCGCCGGACCGGGGTAGGCGACCGCGGTCCCGGTGGAGTCCTCCAGCAGGATCCGCACGATCGCCGCGGCCGTCGGACGCTGCGACGGTTTCAGCGCGGTCATCCCCCGCAGCAGCGTCGTCATGGTGGTGGACAGACCGCCCGGGATCCTGGGCTGCCGGTGGAGCCGTCCGACCGCGGCTTCGACCGGCGTCCCGGTGTACTCCCTTTCGCCGGAAAGGCATTCGAGCAGGACCAGGCCGAGCGAGTAGACGTCCGCGGACGGGCCGATGTTCTCGCCGCGGACCTGTTCGGGCGCCATGTACGCCGCCGTGCCGACGACGCCGCCGGTCTCGGTCACCCGGGTCGCGTCGAAGGCGTGCGCGACGCCGAAGTCCCCGATCAGCGGGCCGTCGTCGGCCATCAGGATGTTCGCCGGTTTGAGGTCGCGGTGGGTGATGCCGTGCGCGTGGACGTGCGCGAGCGCGTCGGCCAGCCGGGCCGCCAGTTCGACGACGGCGTCCTGGGGGAGCGGGCCGGACCGCAGGCGCTGCGCCAGATTCGGTCCGTCGACCAAACGCATCGTCAGGTAGGTGTAGCCGTCGTGCGAGCCCGCGTCGTACAGCGGGACCAGGCCGGGATGGCGGACGGCGCTGAGGACCTCGATCTCCTGGGCGCGTCGGCGCTCGTCGCGGGCCATCGTGCCGGCGTGGAACAGCTTCAGTGCGACTTCGCGCTTTTCGAGCAGGTCATGGGCTCGGAACACCCTCGCCGTCGCGCCGCGGCCGAGCAGGTCGCCCACCTCGTACCGGCCGCCGAGTTTGCGCGGCAAATGGTCCGGGTCGTGGACGTTCAGCATGAAGCGGCGTTGCGTCGTCCCAGCGTCGAGGTCGTCTTCGTCAGCATCGTCACCGTCAGCGCGCGTAGCCGCGTCGTCCATCGGTGCTACCTCCGTCTCACCGGCCGAACGCCGTATACCCGGTCCGGCCCCGGGCGAAACAAGGTGTGCGAGCGTACCGGACGTGATCTGCGTGTTCACCCCGAACGGCGGACAACCCCGCGCAGCGCCGGACGTCTCGTGATCATGAAGCCGAACCGGTGGGCCGCGCCCGTCGCCGCCGCACTGCTCGCCCTGGCCGTTCCCGTTCCGGCGAATGCCGCGGAGTCGTTGGTACCGAAGGGTTTCGCGCCCGCGTCCACGAGCTGGACCGGGCCGGAGCGCGGGTTCGTCCTCGGGTTTTCTCCTTGCGGGAAACCCGGTCGGTGCGCGTCGCTGCTCTCGACGAACGACGGCGGCAAGCGGTGGAAGCAGGTCGGCGCGCCACCGATCTCGTTGCCGGACAACCACAATCAGGTCAGGCTCACGGTGATCGACGAGCACGACGTCTTCCTTTCCGACGGCACCCGGCTGCTGTCCAGTCGCGACGGTGGCCGCAAGTGGTCCCGTGTCCGGCTCGCGGGCGTCCAGGAACCTTTCTATATTTCGAAAATCGCCGAATCCGGACCGCGGGTGTTCGCGATGGTCACCGGATTCGGCATGCCGTCGAGGACCACGTTGTACGCCGGGCTCGCCGGTTCCCGGTCGCTTCTGCCGGTCCCGGGGTTCACCGTCATCGGCGCGACGACGTACGGCGACATCGCCGTCAGTGGCGGGGTCCAGGTCTCGATGGGCTCCGACCACCGCGTCCAGAAGTACTGGACCTCGTCCGACGGCTCGACCTTCGCGAGCGCGTCGCCGCCCTGTCCGGCCGACACTTCGGCTTCGTTGAGCGGAATCCGGCAAGGACAGGTGCTGGCACTGTGCAGCGGGGGACCGGGGTCGCCGCAGCCGGGGTCGACCGTCCGGAGGCTCTGGCGGGCGCCGAAGCTGGGCGGGAAGTTCACCGGAACGGCGCAAGCGCCGACGCTCGGGATCAACCAGGGTTTCAGCGCGGCCTCACCCACCGCGGCGACGGTGGCGGCCGAGGGCGGCGGCACCGGGTTCCTGCACCGCACCACCGACGCCGGCGCGACCTGGACGACGACGGTCCTCAGCGGACGCGGGGTCTGCCTGAACGATCTCGACTTCCCCGCCGAACACGTCGGCGTGGTGGTCGACGGACTCCCCGACGCCGACGGCGGATCGGCGGTATACCGCACCATCGACGGCGGCGGCACCTGGAGCGAACTCACCTTCGAGTGAGGCGACCCTTCCCGCACGAGTGATCACCGCAGGTAGGCAAGGTATGTGGGGAGGTTCACTTTGGTACACGGCATGTCGTAACCTGAGCACTGTCCGTCGATGTCGAGGGAGCCGTGGACCGCGTTCGCCGCGATCCGTACACGGCTGAAGGGTGGAGCGTGTCCATGACTTCGGACGAGGTCCGGGCTTTGCCGAGGCGCCCGCTATCACCCCTCGACTACAGCAAGCCCAATCTCGCCCGGATGAAGGACGCCTTGCTCGGCGGGCACGACCATTACGAGATCGACAGGAAAGCCGTCGAGGCCTTCCTGACGGTCGCTCCCGACGGCGCCGCGGTGGCCAAGGAGTTCCGGTCCTGGGCGACCCGGGTGGTCCGGTTCCTCGCCGGCACCCGCGGGGTCGGCCAGTTCCTCGACCTGGGCTCCGGAATGCCCTACGTCGAGAACACGCACCAGACGGCGCAGCGGTACAACCCCGACGCACTGGTCATCTACGTCGACGACGACCCCGTGGTCCAGGCACACGGACTGGCGTTGCTGGAAGACCACCTCGTGCACGTCAGCGGCGCGGACCTGCGCGATCCCGAGCAGACGCTGAACGATCCGGTGATCGCCGAACACCTCGAACTCGACCGCCCGGTCGCGGTGCTCCTCAACGCGGTGCTGCATCACATCGAAGACCTCGACAAGGCGCGGGCCATCGTCCGCGGTTACGTCGACGCGTTCGCCCCCGGGTCGTATGTGCTGCTCACGCACTACTACACCGACGGCGAAGGTCCGCGCGGCGCGTTCGCGCGGAAGCTCGACGGCCTGATGGCCGGCATCGGATACCCGACGGTGCACCGAAGCCGTGAAGAGATCGAGTCGCTCTTCGACGGGCTGAAGATGCTCGACCCCGGCCTCGTCCACCTGCACGAATGGTGGCCGGAAGGCCCGCGTCTGGCGCCGTTGACCCAGCTGAACTACCTCAGCGTCGGCGGCGTCGCCATGAAGCCCTAGCTTTCGTTCAAGGACTTGAAGAACGTCTTCAGATCGTCGTGGGCGGTGCCGAAGTCCTCGGTGTTGCCGGTGATCGCCAGTTCCAGCGTTTCGCCGTCGGTGAGCTCCACCGTCAGGTAGACGGTGAGTTTCCGGCGGGGGAAACCGCCCGCGACGATGTCCGCGAACGGGATCCGCCGCGCGCCCGGTTCGGCGCGCAGGTCGTCGAGGCCGCGTTCCCGCAGCTTCCGGACGCGTTTGCGGTCCGACACCCCGCGCGCCCCGATCAGGCCGGCGACGCCGCGGCGGAGCAGCACCGAACGCGCCATCGGCAGCAGCACCAGTTCGGTGTCGCAGACGATCAGGTCGTAGAGCTTCCGCTTGGCCTTGAGCGCGGTGAACATCCCGAGCATGCGGGCTTCGGCGGGATCCGGCTCCAGTTCGGGCTCCTGCTTGCAGAAGTACGCGGCGGGCACGTTCAGCAACTGCAGGTTGTGGACCAGTTCGTCGACCGCGCGCGGACTCGCGACGGCCGGGCCGACCAGTTCGACGACGTCGAACGGTTCGCCGTCACCGAGGCACAGTTCCCAGCCGCCGCCCCAGTTCAGCCGGTGCGCGGCGACGCCGTGGTCGACCAGCGCGGCGGTGACGGTGTCCGCGAACAACTCGGTGAGCAGTTCGCGGCCCTCTTCACGGGACGGGGCGCGCAGGGGTTTGGCGAGCGCGTCGGCGTCGCCGTCCCGCAGCACCCGCACGACCTCGCCGATCGTGCCGCGCGGCGCCAGCCTGCTCTCGATCCCGGCCGAGGTCAGCAGCTTCGCGCCCTCCGCCACGGACGCCCGGCCTGCCCGTTTGACGACCTCGTCCCAGTCCGCGCGCGGCCCGACGTCGCGGATCAGCACGTCCAGTTCCGCCTCGGGGACGTCGACCTTCGGCGCGCCCAGCAGCGACCAGCCCGGCCGCGCGTCCGGCTTCACCGGGTTGTCCGGCACACCGGCCAGTGCGGCGATCCGCCGCTTCGTGGGCGGGTGACTGTCGAAGCGCGAGAGCTCTTCGCCGTCGAGGATGTCTTCGGTGTACTCGGCGACCCAGTCCCGCTGGACCGGATGGTTGAGATAGGAGCGGAAGCCCAGCAACACGGCGGGGGTGCGCCTCGCCGCCGCGCCGAGCGAGACGTAGCGCTCGCAGTAGTCCCTCCACAGCGGGCTCAGCGTCGCGACCTTCCGCAACGCCGCGGCCGCCGTCCGGCTGCCCGCCGCGAGCACGGACGCCTCGTCGGCCTGCAGTTCCTGCCGTCGGTTCGCCGACCGCGCGATCAGCAGGTACAGCTTCGAATAGGCGGACAAGAGCGCCCTGGCGGGGCCGCCGTCGAGCCGGTCCACCGTGAAGGCCAGCGTCTGGGTGCCGCGATAGGTGAGCGCGAGCAGCCGGGTATGGCCGCCGCTGTAGTGACCGAGTTCGTGCGCGAGCACCGACCGCAACTCGCTCACGCTCATCGCCGCCAGCAACGGCAACCCGATCAGCATCGTGCGGCGGCCGTGCCGCAACCCCAGGAACCGGGCGTCCTCGGAGACCGCGGCGTTGATCTCGCCGATCAGCACGATCTCGTCCGGCGGCCGCGTCTTCACCTGCGCGGCGAGGTCGTCGATCATCTCCCACAACGCCGGATGGGCCTCGCGATCCAGCCGCGGCCCCTCGACCGGCGGACGGCGCGCCCGCAGCGCGCTCACCAGGCCGAACCCCAGCGCGATCATCATCCCGAGCCCGGCGAGCATCACGTACATGCCCGTTTTACCCGGGAGCCGCAGGCCCGCGACCACACTCGCGACACCGATGGCGACGACCACCAACGGGAACGCCACAAGCAGAAGTGTCGCGAGGACGGCGCGTCCTCGGGCCTGCATCGTCCGGTTACCTCTTTTCGCACAAGAGCCCTCTGTGCGGCCGAATAGTAACCGGCTACACAGAGGGCTCGTGCGGAAACAAAGCGCTACGCCTGCTCCCTGGGAAAACTAGGCAGCGTTGAAGGTGTCCGGGTCCGGGCCGGTCCGCAGACCGCGCTCGAGCCCGGAGAGCGAAGCGACATCCTCGTCCGACAGGGTGAAACCGAAGACGTCGAGGTTCTCCTTGATCCGCGACGGCGTCACGGACTTCGGGATCACGATGTTGCCCAGCTGCAGGTGCCAGCGCAGCACGACCTGCGCCGGAGTGCGGCCGTGCTTGGCGGCCAGCGCCTTCACCGCGTCTTCGCCGAGCAGGTCGCCGCCCTTGGCGAGCGGGCTCCACGCCTCGGTCGCGATGCCGTGCCGCGCGTCGAACGCGCGCACCTCGGCCTGCGTCAGGTACGGGTGCACCTCGACCTGGTTCACCGCCGGGACGACGGAACCGGCGTCGAGAAGCCGTTCCAGGTGGGCGGGCTGGAAGTTGGACACGCCGATCGCGCGCACCCGGCCGTCGGCGTGGAGCTTCTCGAAGGCCTTCCACGTGTCCCGGTAGAGGTCGCGCTCCGGGGTCGGCCAGTGGATGAGGTAGAGGTCGAGCTGCTCCAGGCCGAGTTTGGCCAGGCTCGCGTCGAAGGCTTTGAGGGTCGCGTCGTAGCCCTGTTCGCTGTTCCACAGTTTGGTGGTGATGAACAGGTCGTCGCGGGCGATCCCGGACTCGGCGAGGGCCTTGCCGACGCCGGCTTCGTTGCCGTAGATCGTGGCGGTGTCGATGCTGCGGTATCCGGCGTCGAGCGCGGTCTTGACCGCCGCGGTGGTCTCGTCGTCCGGTACCTGGAAGACGCCGAACCCGAGCTGCGGCATCTCCACCCCGTTGTTGAGCTTGACGGTGGGAATGTCGGTCACTTGCTTTCCTTTCGGTGGTTACTTGCGGGTCAGGCGGCGGGGGCCAGTTCGGCGCGACGAGCCTTCCGCCGCCCGTGGTCGAGCATGCCCGAGATGACCGCGACCAGCAGTCCGGCGAGTGCCAGCGCGGCGCCGATCCAGTTGGGCGCGGTGTAGCCGAGACCGGCGTCGATGGCCTGGCCGCCGAGCCACGCGCCCCCGGCGTTGCCGAGGTTGAACGCGGCGATGTTGGCCGCAGAAGCCAGCGCGGGCGCGCCTTCGGCCTTGTCCATGACGCGGGCCTGCAGCGGCGCGACGGTGGCGAAACCGGCGGCGCCGAAGACCGCGATGGTGATCGCGGCGGGAAGCTGCGCGTGCGCGGTGAAGACGAACACGATCAGCACGGCCGCGAGCGCGGTGAGGATGACGTACAGACTGGGCATCAGCGACCGGTCGGCCGCCTTGCCGCCCAGCAGGTTGCCGACGAACAGGCCACCGCCGAACAGCACGAGCAGCCAGGTCACCGCGCCGGAGGAGAAACCGGCGACCTCGGTCATCATCGGGGCGATGTAGGTGAAGGACGCGAACACCCCGGCGAAACCGAGCGCGGTCATCGCCAGCGCGAGCCACACCTGCGGACGCCGGAACACGGCGAGTTCACTGCGCAGTCCCGCGCTCTTCGTCGTCGCCTGGACGGGCACCAGCGCGAGGATCCCGATCAGGCCGATCACGCCGAGGACGCTGACCGCCCAGAACGTCGAACGCCAGCCGAGTGCCTGCCCGAGCGCGGTCCCGGCGGGGACGCCGAGGACGTTGGCCACGGTCAGCCCGGTGAACATCATCGCGATGGCGCTGGCCTGTCTGGTCGGCGCTACCAGTGAGGCGGCCACGACCGAGCCGACCCCGAAGAACGCGCCGTGCGAGAGCGCGGCGACCACGCGGCCGGTCATCAGCAGGCCGTAGGTGGGGGCCAGCGCGGAGGCGATGTTGCCGGCGATGAACAGGACCATCAGGCCGACCAGCACCGTCTTGCGCGGCACCCGCGACGCGAGCGCGGTCAGCAGCGGGGCGCCGACCACGACGCCGAGCGCGTACCCGGAGATCAGCAGTCCCGCGGAGGGGATCGAGACGCCGAACTCGCCCGCGACCTCGGGCAGGAGCCCCATGATCACGAACTCCGTGGTGCCGATCCCGAAGGCGCTGATCGCCAATGCGAGCAGAGCGGCAGGCATGAGAGGTCACTTCTTCCCGTAGAGTGGTGTTAACTGGCGTCGGCAACTACGAGCGTCTGAAATAGTTGCACGCGCCGTATATTGCACACGCTTGATGATGCACGACGCAACGAAGCTCGGGCAACCGGGGAAGAGGTGAACCGTGTCACTGGCCGACGACGCCGTGGAGGCACGCGCGCAGGGCTGGCGGACGCTCGCCGCGCTGCACGCGCGGATCGAGGACGCGCTGGAGCGCGCGCTGGGGCAGAAGCACGAGCTTTCCGTCAGCGAGTACACCGTGCTGGACGTACTCGCCCGCCAGGACGGCTTCCACCTGCGGATGAACCAGCTGTCGAACGCCGTCGTGCTCAGCCAGTCGGCGACGACGCGGCTGGTCTCGCGTCTGGAGGACCGGGGGCTGCTGCAGCGGTACCTGTGCCCGACCGACCGGCGGGGGATCTACACCGAGGTCACGCCGACGGGCCAGGAACTGCTTTCAGCCGCGCGTCCGACGCACGACGCCGTCCTCACCGAGGCCCTGGCCGCCGCCGAAGAACTCCCCGAACTCGCCCCCTTGGTCGCCGCGCTCGGGAAACTCACCTTCGCCCGCCCCTGACCCCTCCCCGCGTTTAGTCCTCTGAATGCGGTGGTTCGCGTTGCCAACTACCGCATTCAGAGGACTAAACGCGGTCGTTGCGCACGCAAGGACCGCGACCAGAGGACTAAACGCGGCGGGGCTGGCAAGGTGAGGGCGTGGACGATCTTCTGTTGCGCCGGGTCCGGGTCGGCTTGGCGGGTTCCCTCTCGGACGTGCTGATCAAGGACGGCCGGATCGCGGTCATCGCCGGGCCGGGGCAGGCCGGTGAGGCGTCGGAGACCCTGGACGGTCACGGCGGCACGCTGCTGCCCGGCCTCGTCGACTCGCACGCGCACACCGCGCAGTGGTCGGCCGCGCGCCGCCGGATCCCGCTGGGGGAGGCGACGTCCGCCGCGCACGCTGTCGACCTCGTGCTCGCCCATCTGCTGGCGAATCCGGCGCCGCCGGGCGATCTCGTGCTCGGCGCCGGGTTCCGCGACGGCCTGTGGCCCGACGCGCCGCACAAGGATCTGCTGCAGAAGGCGCTGCCCGGGCATCCGGTCGCGCTGTTCAGCGCCGACCTCCACACGCTGTGGCTCAGCCCGGCCGCGCTCAAGCTGATCGGCCGCGACCATCCGACCGGGGTGCTGCTGGAGAACGACTGCATGAGCGCGACCGCCGAACTGCCGGTCGCGCCCGACGACGTCATCGACGGCTGGGTCGCCGACGCCCTCGCCGCCGCGGCCGCCCGCGGTGTCACCAAGATCGTCGACTACGAGTACGCCGACACCGTCACCGATTGGCGGCGACGGCTGGCGCGGAAACCCTTGCCTGTCCGGGTTTCCTGCGTGATCGCGAAGTACCTGCTCGACACCGCCGTCGAACGTGGCCACCGCACCGGCGACGTCCTCGAGGGCACCGGCGGGCTGCTCACGGTCGGCCCCTTCAAGCTGTTCGTCGACGGTTCCCTCAACACCCGCACCGCGTACTGCGAGGGGCATTACGCCGGAACGGAGTCCTTCGGGCTGCTGGAGCTGCCGCCCGAGGAGCTGGAACCGTTGATGCGCAAGGCTTCCGAGAACGGACTCTCGCCCGCGGTGCACGCCATCGGCGACCACGCCAACAAGATCGCGCTCGACGCCTTCGCGAACGTCGGCTGCTCCGGCCGGATCGAGCACGCGCAGTTGCTCCGCGCCGAAGACGTCGTACGGTTCGCTTCGCTGGGTGTGGTCGCGAGTGTCCAGCCGGCCCACCAGCCCGACGACCGGGACGTCGCCGACCGGTATTGGCATGGCTGGACCGACCGTGCTTTCCCTTACGGCGCCTTGCATCGCGCGGGCGTGAAGCTGGAGTTCGGCTCGGACGCGCCGGTCGCGCCGCTCGACCCGTGGGACGGCATCGCGTCGGCGATCAGCCGTACCGACGACGACCGCCCGGCGTGGCATCCCGAGCAGGCCATGCCGCTGGAGGCCGCGCTCGCGGCGGCGTCCGGTGGGCGGACCGGGGTGGCGGTCGGGGATGTCGCGGATCTGGTCGTCACCGCGGTGGACCCGTCGCGGCTGGACCCGGCCGGGCTGCGCGACATCCCCATCACCGCCACCGTGCTGAACGGTTACGTCACCTACGCGTCCTGACCCTTCCCTTGCCCGGGCGCAACGCCCTAATGGGAGGGCATGGATCACCGCCTTCTCGACCGGCTCCGGGACCTCCGCGGGTCACTCGGCGCCGACCTCACCAGTATCACCCGGATGGTCGAGGACGACGCGCCGCGCGCCGACGTCCTGCGTGATCTCGGGGAACGCCTCACCGACCTCGGCGCGGCCCTGCTCCGCCGCGCGGAAGACGTCAACGCCGGCGTGCTCGCGAAGCTGCCGGAAGACGGCTGGCTGCCCGAGGCCGGCGTGCGGCACCGGGCGCTGACCTTGGCGCACAACGTCGGGCCGCGGCCGCTGCGATGCGGGCGCGTCTACCTCGCGCTGTGCGGGGCCGCGTGCTTTCCCTTCTACGGCAGGGACCTCTCCGGGCGGACGGCGCGGCACGAACGCTGCCGACGCTGCCAAGACCGCCTGTTCCGGTGACGGTCGCTGCGCCCGGCGGCCGGGTCGGGCAGGGTGAGGTGATCGTGGAGGGAGCGCTCATGACCACCGAGAAGCTGTTCCGGATCGCCATCGCCCTGAAGGGGCTCGACGGCGCGTTGCAGGTGGTGGGCGGGCTCGTCCTGATGATCGTCCCGGCTTCGGTGATCACCGGCCTCGCACACGCCGTGGTCACGCGCGACCTGCTCGGCGATCCCGAGGGAACGCTGGCCCGGCATCTCGAACTCGCCGCCGGCCACTTCGTCGAGGGCCGGACGTTCGCCGTGGTGTACCTCCTGGCGCACGGGCTCATCAAGCTCGGGCTGGTCTGGGCGCTGGCGCGCAAGGTGCTGCGCGCCTACCCGGTCGCCGCCGTGGTGCTCTCCGCGTTCGTGGTCTACGAGGTCATCCGGGCGATCCACACGCACTCGATCGCGCTGCCCTTCTTCGCCGCCCTCGACGTCGCGATCGTCGTCCTGGTACTTCGCGAGTACCGGCAGCTCAAAAGGGATCGCGTCGCGGCCTGACCGCCCGGTTCAGGCCGCGACGCGAAACTTCTCCGTGGTGAGATCCGCGCCCGGCGGATCCACCACGATGGCTGTGGCGTTGTCGGAACCACCGAGCGAGATCGCCGTCCGCACCAGTTCCGTGGCCGCCCTGTCCGGCATCCCGAGGATGTCGAGCATGGTCTGGCCGCTGAGCGTCTTGTGCACGCCGTCGCTGGTGAGCAGGAGCCCGCCGGTACTGATGGTGGCCGTGCCGATCTCGTGGTCGCCCGCCGTGCGGACGCTGGTGGTGACGACGTGCTCCATCCGCGGTGTCACGGGTTGATCGTGGTCGCGGAAGTACTGCGCGAGCGTGTGGTCCTTGGTGACCTGTCGGACGGTGTATCCATCCCAAGCGTACGCCCGGGCGTCCCCGACCCATGCGACGCCATAGCCCGAACCGGTCTGGACGGCCACGACGAGCACGCAGTCGCCGGTCCTGCCGAGGTCGAGAACAGCCCGCTGAGCTGCGAGAACAGCCGCGACCGGACCCTCGTCGACGGGGGTCCTCGCCGCCGCCGAAGCCGCCGTGCGGGCCGCGCGCGCCGCGCCCGGATGATCACCCACCCCGTCGGCCAGCGCGAACACGATCCCCGCGCCGCCCGCCGCCGCGTACGCCCCGACGGCGTCCGCGTTGTGCTCGCGTGGCCCCTGCGCGCTCGCCGTGTGCCAGTGCGGAAGCTCCCTGCTCGTCATGGCCCATCTCCTCACCCCTGGGTGATTCTTTCCCCACTTCCAGGATCCGCCTGTTTCCTGTGGGCGGCCTGAGGGTTCGGTGTCAGGGGGCTGTCGGAACGCGTGAAGTACCCGAAGACCCCCTTCCTCGCGCTAGACGCAAGGAAGGGGGTCTTCAGGTACCGCGATCCCGGCCCCTCAGGAAAACAGGTTGTACACCGTCTGCTCGCCGACGGTGGTGGCGGTGAAGTTCGCCGCGACCCATTCGGAGATCTCGTTCGAGCCGCCGCCGGGACCGCCGCCGCGGCCGCCTTCGACGTAGTAGGCGATGTCGCCGTTCGCCACGTATTGCTGGAATTCCGCCAGCGTCGGCGCCGGGTCCTGACCGCTCCAGCCGCCGATGCCGATCACCGACTTCCCGCTCGCGAGTTCCAGGTTCGCCGCGGACTGCGAACTCGACGTCGCCGCCGCCCATTTCGTCGTGGTCGCCGCCAGCACGGTTCCGAGTTCGGAGGACGAGCCCTCCATGTCCATGCCCATACCGCCGCCCATGCCCCGCTCGCCGTTGGTGGCCGGCCCGGACGTCGGGATCGACCCGGAGTGCGCCTGCGAAGAGGTCTCGACGGCGTACGCGGTGGTCCCGAGGCCGATCGTCAGCACGGTCACCGTCGCGACGACGGCGACGAGTTTGCGTATCGGCGGGACGCCCACCAGCACGAAGGTCGCGGTCACCAGGCCGAGCCCGGCGACGATCCAACGCAGCGCGGGCAGCCAGCCGGCGTCGCGGTCCAGCAGGATGTACGCCCAGACGGCGCTGGCCGCGATCATCAGCGAGAGGAACACCCGCGGCGCGAGATGCGCCCGGCCCCGCCACAGGGAGGTCCCGGAGATCGCCACGACGGCCGCGATCGACGGCGCCAGCGCGACGGCGTAGTACGGGTGCACGATGCCGCTCATGTAGCTGAACACCAGCGACGTGACGAGCATCCAGCCGCCCCACACGATCAGCGCGGCACGGGTCTTGTCGGTCCGCGCGGCCCGACGGGTGAACCACAGTCCGGCGACCAGCCCGATCAGGGCCGCGGGCAGCAGCCACGACACCTCGCCGCCGAAGCTGGCGCCGAACATCCGGGTCAGGCCGCTCTCGCCGCCGAAACCGACGTTCCCGCCGCCCATGCCCCCGCCCGTGCCTCCGGCCATCGTGCCGCCGCCCCGGCCGAAGATCCGGCCGAGACCGTTGTAGCCCAGCGCGAGTTCGAGCAGGCTGTCGTCGGTCGAGCCGCCGATGTAGGGCCGCGAATCCGTGGGCCACAGATCCACCAGCGCGATGAACCAGCCCGCGGAGACGACCACCGAGAGAACCGCGCCGACCAGGTGGAGCAAACGTTTGCGCATCGACGTCGGCGCCGCGATCAGGTACGCGAGACCGAACGCGGGCAGCACCAGGAACGCCTGCATCATCTTCGTCAGGAAGCCGAACCCGATGGCGACGCCGGCGAAGGCCAGCCACTTCGGGCTCGCCTTTTCGATCGCGCGGACCGTGCAGTAGGCGCCCACGATCAGCAGCAGGGTCAGCAGCGCGTCCGGGTTGTTGAACTTGAACATGAGCGCGGCGACCGGGGTGGCGGCGAGCGCGGCTCCGGCGAACAGGCCGGCGACCGGCCCGGAGGTCCGCTTCACCGTCAGGTACAGCACGCCGACCGACGCGACGCCCATCAGCGCCTGCGGGGCCAGCACGGTGAAGCTCGAAAAGCCGAAGAGCCGCGCGAACGCCGTCGTGACCCAGAGCGCTGCCGGGGGCTTGTCGACGGTCAGCACGTTCCCCGCGTCGAGGGAGCCGAACAGCCACGCCTTCCAGTCCTGAGTACCCGACTGGACGGCGGCGGCGTAGAAGGAGTTGCCGTAGCCGGAGGCCGTCAGGTTCCAGAAGTACAGCAGCGCGGTGGCCGCGAGCAGACCGAAGACGGCCGGACGGACCCAGCGGTCCGGCGGCTTCTCCACGGTTTCCTCGACAGGAGCGGGTTCCACTCGGGAAGCGAGTGCGGTGGTCATGGTTCAGCTCTCCCTCTCGGTGGCGGGCTGACGGCGGGAGCGGAACACCCAGCCGCGCAGCAGCAGGAAACGCAGCACGGTGGCCGCGAGGTTCGCGAGTACGAGCGCGGTGATCTCGAGCGGCAGCCCCGGCGCCGTCATCGTGTGCAGGAGGGCCAGCGCGCCACTGGTGAGCGCGAGTCCGAGACCGAACACGACGAGGCCCTGGAACTGGTGCACCCCGGCGCCTTCGGAGCCGCGGATACCGAAGGTCAGCCGCCGGTTGAGCGCGGTGTTGCCGATCGCGGTCACCAGCAGCGCGACCAGGTTCGCGGCCTGGGCGCCGGTGAAAGTCCGTAGCAGCAGGAAAAGCACGAGATAGGCGACGGTGCTGACGACGCCGACGGCGGCGAACCGCACCAGCTGCCGTACGAGACTCGGCGCCACACCCGGAGCCTGGACCTGGATCGGCGCGCGGCCGAGTTGTTCGCGCAGGCCGCTGATCGGCACCCGGCCGGTCACGGTGGCCTTGGTCAGCCGTGCGATGCCCTTGAGATCGGCGGTCGCGGTGGCGACGATGTTCACCGACGACTCCGGGTCGTCGACCCAGTCGACCGGGACCTCGTGGATCCGCAGCCCCGATTTCTGCGCCAGCACCAGCAGTTCGGTGTCGAAGAACCAGCCGGTGTCGTGGACGTGGGGGAGCAGCCGCTCGGCGACGTCGGCGCGGATCGCCTTGAACCCGCATTGCGCGTCGCTGAACCTCGCCGCCAGCGTGCCGCGCAGGATCAGGTTGTAGCAGCGGGAAATGAACTCCCGCTTCGGCCCGCGCACCACTCGCGCGCCCCGGGCGAGCCTGCTACCGATGGCGAGGTCGGAATGCCCGGAGAGCAGCGGCGCGACGAGCGGGCCGAGCGCGGCCAGATCGGTCGAGAGGTCGACGTCCATGTAGGCGAGCACCGGAGCGTCCGAAGCGGACCAAACGGCGCGAAGTGCGCGGCCGCGGCCTTTTTCGTCGAGATGGTGGACCTCGACGTCGTCGAACTCCCGGCTCAGCCGTTCCGCCACGCGCAGGGTGCCGTCCGTGCTGGCGTTGTCCGCGACGGTGATCCGGAACGGGTACGGGAACTGCTCCGTGAGGTGACCGTGCAGCCTGCGGATGCACGGTTCGAGGTCGGTTTCCTCGTTGTAGACCGGGATGACGACGTCGAGGACCGGGGAGCCGGTCGGCGTGATGGCGGGGCGGCGGCCGGTTTCGGCGCGGGAGGCGATGGCGGCTGTCATCTCTTCAAGTTCGTCCATCGCGCTGAGGCCGGCTTGTGTCCCGCCTGTGCCCTCGCTGTGTTCCGTCACGGGATTCACCGGCTCAGGTCGTAGACGGTGACACCGTCCACAGTGGTCGGTGTGTGGTTCGCCTCGACCCAGGCGGCGATGCGTTCGGCGGCGTCGCTGCCGGACTCGCCCCGCATCATCATGCCGCCGCCGAGGAAGTAGTGGATCTGTCCTTTGCGGACATACTCCTGGAACTGTTCCAGAGTGGGCGCCGGATCCGTGCCGTTGAACCCGCCGACGGCCAGCACCGGTGTCCCGCTGCCGAGCTGGTAGCCCGCGGCGTTGTTGGAGCCCACGGCGGCCCCGGCCCAGGTGTAGTCCGCGCTGTCCTGCTGGAGCAGGGCGACCAGGTTCTCGCCGGGGAGGCTTGTCCCGAGCAGGCCTCCCGCGCCGCCGCGCCCACCTTGACCACCTGGCCCGCCGAGGACGATCCCACCGCCACCCGGCCCCATCCCGCGCCCGGTCGCGGGGCCCGCGGAGGGAAGCGCGCCGGAATGCGGGGTGGCCGCGGTCGCGACGGTGTACGCGCCGGAGCCCGCGAGCACGGTCGCCAGAGCGCCGACGGCGACCAGACGCCTTGCCACACCAGGCAAGTGCGAAGAGAAGAAGACCAGGATCGCGAACAGGAGACCGGCCACGAGGACCGTGATCGCCAACCCGGGAAGCCAGTCGGATTGCCGGGACAGCAGGAGATACGCGGTCAGACCGGTCAGCCCGATCCCGGCGCTCAAGGCGCCCGCCGCGGCCGGATTGCCGCGAGCACGCCACAACTGCACACCCGCGATCCCGACCAGTGCGGCGATCGCCGGGGCGAGCGCGATCATGTAGTAGGCGTGGATGATGCCGCTCATGTAGCTGAACACCAGAGCGGTCACCAGGAACCAGCCACCCCACAGGATCAGCGCCGCCCGGCCGCGGTCGGTGCGCCGCGCGCGCCGGGTGAACCACAGCCCGGCGGCCAGTCCGACGACGGCGGCCGGGATCAGCCAGGCGATACCGCCCCCCATCTCACTGCCGAACAGGCGGGCCCAGCCGGTGCTGCCCCAGCCGCGGTTGCCGCCCCCGCCGACGCTGCCGACCTCGTCACCGGTGATGCGGCCGAAACCGTTGTAGCCCAAGGCGAGCTCCCACAGGCTGTTCTCCTGCGAGCCGCCGATGTAGGGCCGGTCGGCGGAGGGCCACAGCGCGACGACGGCGAAGTACCAGCCCGCCGAGACGACGGTCGCGCCCAGCGCGCCGAGCAGATGCAGCAGGCGGCGGCCCACCGGCGTCGGTGCGGCGATCAGGTAGGCCAGCCCGAACGCGGGCAGCACCAGGAACGCCTGCAGCATCTTCGCCAGGAAGCCGAAACCGACCGCGACCCCCGCCAGTGCCAGCCAGCGCGGACTCGCCTTCTCCAGCGCCCGGACGACGCAGTAGGCGCCGGCGACCAGGAGCAGGACGAGCAGCGCGTCCGGGTTGTTGAACCGGAACATCAGCGCGGCGGCCGGGGTGAGCGCGAGCACCGCGCCCGCCAGCAGTCCCGCTGCCGGACCGGACGTCCGCCGCACCGTGGCGAACAGCAGCGCGACCGAGCCGACGCCCATCAGCGCTTGCGGCACCAGGACGCTCCACGCGTTCACGCCGAACAGCCGTGCCGAAAGGCCCATCACCCATAACGCGGCCGGGGTCTTGTCGACCGTGATCGCGTTCGCCGCGTCGCTGGAGCCGAAGAACAACGCCTTCCAGCTCACCGATCCGGCCTGCGCCGCCGCCGAGTAGAAGGCGTTGGCCCAGCCGGATTCGCCGAGATTCCAGAGGTAGAGGACGGCGGTCGCGACCAGGAGTGCGGCGAAGGACGGCCGGACCCAGCGAGGGGACGAGGGCTGCTTCGCCGCCTCGGCGGCGTCTTGGGTTTCCGCGTCGCGGGAGGCGAGGAGGGTCATGCCCTCAGCGTCGAGTGCCGACCTGGGGCGGGGTTGTGCCGAAGCTGTGTACCCGCTGTGCGGATCCGATCACCGGCAGATGTACGGCGAACTCGGTGTGACCGGGACGGCTGTGCACCTCGATCGTGCCGTGGTGTGCCACCACGATCGCCGACGCGATCGCCATCCCGAGACCGGTGCTGCCCGCGTTTCGCGACCGCGAGGAGTCTCCGCGCGCGAAGCGTTCGAAGACACTCGGCAGGAGTTCCGGCGCGATGCCGGGACCGTCGTCCGTGACGGTCAGCACCGCGGTCCCGTCCTGCGAACGGCTCAACGTGGTGACCACGGTGGTACCCGGCGGCGTATGCGTGCGCGCGTTGGACAGCAGATTCGACAGCACCTGGTGCAGACGCTGGACGTCGCCGCGGACGAGCAATGGCCCCTCCGGAAGCCGGAGTTCCCAGCGGTGCCCGGGTCCGGCGACGTGCGCGTCGCCGACGGCGTCCGCGGTCAGCCGGGTGAGGTCGGCTTCGCCCGCTTCGAGCGGCCTGCCCTCGTCGAGCCGCGCGAGCAGGAGAAGATCCTCGACGAGGGTCGTCATCCGGGCGGCCTCGGACTGGATGCGGGACAGCGAACGCGCGACCTCCGGCGGTACGAGGGCGCTGCCGCGGGCGGCGAGTTCGGAGTACCCGCGGATCGCCGCGAGCGGGGTGCGGAGTTCGTGGCTCGCGTCCGCGACGAACCGGCGGACGCGGGTTTCGCTGGCTTGGCGCGCTTCCAGGGCCTGCGCGATATGCCCGAGCATGAGGTTCAGCGCGGAGCCGACCTGGCCGACCTCGGTGCGCGGATCGGTGTCGATCTCCGGCACCCGTACCGAAAGCGCGACCTGGCCGCGGTCGAGCCGCATCGCCGACACCCGGCCCGCCGTCGCCGCGACCCGGTCGAGCGGCCGCAGGGTGCGGCGGACCGCGAACGCGCCGAGGACCGCCGCGCCGGCGACACCCGCCGCCGCGACCCCGAACAGGATCCACCCGACCGTCGTCAGCGTGTCCTGCATCGGCTCCAGCGGAAGTCCGGTGACGACGACGCCGTCGGGGAGCTGGACGGCCAGCACCCGGTAGTCGCCGAGGCCGGCGAGCGACAGTGTCATCGGCGGCCGGTCGACCGGCAGCGACAGCAGCCCGGCCTCCTGGCCGGCGGAGAGACCTTGGGGAAGTCCTTGCACCGAAAGGACTCCGGCGTACAGCACCCGGTCGCCGGTGAACCGCACGCTCAGCGTTCCCGACGCCTGGCCCGGGGCGTTGAGCGGATTGGGGCCCGGGCCGTGCTGGTCGTCCGGCGGCCGGTTCGCGTAGTCGTGGGCGCGCGCCGACGCGGCGGAGAGCTGGCCGTCGATCTGGTCGATGAGGAACGATCGCAGCGCGATCTCGCTGGCGACGCCGATCACCAGGCAGACGAAGGTGAGCAACAGCACCATCGACCCGGTGAGCCTGGTGCGCAGGGAAAGCCGCCCGGGCCGGGTCCACCGGCGCGGGCCGGTGGTCGGGACCGAACCGGATGCCATGACGTCGAGCGTGCGCCGCGGTCGTATGCGCGCGTTGTGTCCCGCCTGTGAGCCCGCTGTGCGCGTGGGTCACAGAAAGGTCTGACGGCGGGCACAGGTCCGGCACAGCCGCGGTGCGGACGGTGGTGTCAACGACGAACCACAGGAGCTGGAGACCATGAACGAGAACTCACCGTCCACTTCGGACTGGGGCGCCCCGGCGCCGGAGAAGACCGCCCGCGGGGGCAAACGGAAGGCCGTCACCGCCGGTGCCGCCGCGGCCGTACTCGCCGTCGGCGGTGGCGCGGCGATCTGGGCGGCCGGTTCCTCCGCCGACGCCGACACCGCTTCCGCCGCTCCGGGTGGCGGGGCGGGTACGGGCGGCGCTCCCGGTTCGCCCGCCTTGCACGGCGAGTACGTCGTCTCGGACGGGAAAGGCGGCTACACCACACGACTCACGCAGACCGGGAAGGTGACCGAAATGAGCGCGACGTCCTTGACCGCCGTGAGCGACGACGGGTACAGCAAGGTCTACACGATCGACCCGTCGGTGGTGAACGGCGTGACGACCGGGGAAACGGTCACCGTCGTCGCGACGACCTCCGGCACCACCGCGACCGCGCAGTCGGTGCGGGAATCGACCGGCGAGGGCCAAGGCCCACCCCAGAACGGCGGGACCCCACCCGGCCAGTGACAGACCGGACGTCACTCGTGATCAGAGGGACGTCACGCGTGATCAGCCGGACGTCACGCGTGATCAGAGGGACGTCACGGTGCCGTCCGTCTGATCACGCTTGCCGTCCGTGCAATCACGCATGACGTCCGTGCGATCACGGGTGCCGTCCGGTTGATCACGTGAGGCGGCGTCCTCGGGAGAGCCTCAGCGGTCGTAGTCCACGGTCAGTTCGGGCGAGGTCGCCACGGCCCGGCAGGTCAGGATCCGGCCGGCGGCGATCTCGTCGTCCCCGAGCGCGTAGTGCACGTCCATCCGCGCGCTGCCGCGCACCACCGTCGCGCGGCAGGTCCCGCAGGCTCCGCCGACACACGCGTAGGGCGCGTCGACGCCGTGTCGCAGCGCGGCGCTGAGCACGGTTTCGCCGACCGTCGCGGGGATTTCGGCGGTCTTGCCGCCGGCGGTCACGGTCAGCACCGGACCCGGGTGCCGTGACGGCCGCACGGGAAGCGCGCCCTGGAAGAGCTCGAAGTGGACGTTCTCGTCCGGGACGTCCTTGTCGGCGAGGGTCCGGCGGGCCATGTCGACCAGGTCGCGCGGGCCGCACAGGAACCAGTCGTCGACCTTCGCCGGATGCAGCCGCGCCTGCAGCAGCGCGCGCAGGCGGGTGCCGTCGAGACGGCCGCGCTGGTAGCGCTCGTGCGAGATCGCCAGTGCCTCGCCGACGGTGTCGAACGGCTTTTCGATCCGCGGCGTGCGCAGGTCGGGGTCGCGTTCGTCGGTGCGGTAGTGCACGACGTGCAGCCGTCCGGCCAGTCGCGCGGCGAGGGCGCCGAGTTCGGCGGCGAACATCGTTCCGGCGCCGGAGGTGTTGATGTACAGCAAGGTCGCCTTGCTGTTCGGCTCGTTCAGCAGCGTCGCGGTCAGGATCGACAGGATCGGCGTGATCCCGCTGCCCGCGGCGAGCGCGACGTACCGGCCGGAGCGGCCCGGTTCGGGGGTTAGCGTGAACACGCCGTCAGGGGGCAGTACCTCAAGTACGTCTCCCGCCGCCAGTTCCGTAGTGGCGAAGGTGGAGAACGCGCCACCGAGCTGGTGCTTGATCGCGATCCGCAGCTCCCCGGAGTCCGGCGTCGAGCAGATCGAGTACGCCCGCCGCACTTCTTCCCCGTCGACTTCGGCGCGAATCACGATGTGCTGGCCCGGCGTGAAGCCGAAGGTCTCGCGCAGTCGCTCGGGCACGTCGAAGGTCACCGTGACGGCGCCTTCGCACAGCGGTCGGACTTCGGCGACCCGCAGCGAGTGGAAGCGGCTCGGCTCACGCGGTTGCCGGGGGAGTGGGGGCTCCTCGTCGAACGATCCGGTCAGCTGACGCCATTCGCGGTACTCCGACGACGTCAGTTCGCGGCCCCACGCCGTGGCGATCGGGACGTCCCTGGCGAGATAGGCGTCGCGGTTGTCGTTCCACGCGCGCAGGTACCGGTAGAACGGGATCGCCGGGTGGAGATGGTGCACCAGGTGATAGTTCTGGCACAGCATGATCGGCGTCATCAGCCATTCCAGGCCGACGCGGACGCGGGTGGCGCCGAACCGGTTCTGCCGCTGCGCGCCGAGGTCGTGATGGGGGAGCCAGTCGAACCACCAGGCCAGTACGGCCAGCCCGACGCGCTGCGGGATCAGGTAGACCATCAGGAGTTCCCAGCCGTGGCCGGTCGCGGTCAGCCAGGCGAACGCGGCGAGGCTCAAGGCGACGACGGCCGCGGTCTCGATCCGCTCCGACGGCGGCCGCGTGCGCTGTCGCGCGACGTAGAAACGGGAGTACCAGAAGTCGATCGTCAGCCACCGCAGCGGCAGTTGCCACCAGGGGCCGTGCGCGGTCCACGCGTCCGGATCGGTGTGCGCGTCCTCGTTGGTGTTGCGGTGGTGCTCCAGATGGATGTAGCGCACCAGGGGAAAGGAGCCGTAGCTCGCCACGAACGGCATCGCGAGCCTGCCGAGCAGTTCGTTGACCCAGGTGAGCCGTCCGGCCGCGTGGTGCGTCGACTCGTGCAGCACGGTGAACATCGTGAAGGTGACCAGCGCGTGCAGCGGGATGGTCACCCACGGCGAGGCGGCGTCGTTGAGCACCAGCCAGGTGGCGCCCGCCCAGACCATGGCCCCGCCGATGAACAGCAGCACGGTCGGCACCGAGACCGGCGGAAGCGGGATCCGGGGGTTGGGAACACCCCGTCTCGTTCTTTCCTCGGTTACTGCCCCCGGGTCCCCCGAGTTCTCGGACCGGGTAGCGGCGACGGTCATCGATCGGTCCCCTCGGTCGATGGCTACCGGGACAAGCTGTCACACCGTAGACAACTAGTACTGGTTTGTAAACTTCAACTACCTGCCGAAATGGCCCTTCACGGCGCCCGATGGTGGAGCGTGGCCCGCATCCGTGTCCAGGAATGGGCCGGTTCGTAACAGAGAAGAACCGAAAACTGGTCCGATCGGGTGGTCCGCGTCCTGTTCGCCGGACGCCGCCTGAAAGCTGTGATCAGGCGACGAGGCGGCCGCGAGGGCGCTCGGATGGCCCCGGACCCGGGCCGGACAGTCGCGGGGCCTAGACTCGGTCGGCCCGGTCTGCAAGGTGACCAGGGCACATCCGCCGTCGAAGACGTGCGGATGCTCAATCACACCGTTTACCGCTCGAGGAGAATACGTTGAAGAGCACCGTCGAGCAGCTCAGCCCGACGCGAGTCAAGATCAATGTCGAGGTGCCGTTCGACGAGCTCAAGCCGAACTTCGACCGCGCCTACCGCAAGATCGCCCAGCAGGTGCGCATCCCCGGCTTCCGTCCGGGCAAGGCGCCGGCTCGCGTGCTGGAAAGCCGGATCGGGCGGGCCCCGGTGCTCGACGAGGTCGTCAACGAGGTCATCCCGGCCAAGTACATGGAAGCCGTGCGCGCGGGCGAGGTCCGCACGCTGGGCCAGCCCGAGTTCGAGGTGACCAAGCTCGAGGACCGTGAGGTGCTCGAGTTCACCGCCGAGGTCGACGTGCGCCCGGAGATCTCGCTGCCCGACCTCGAAGGCTTCGCGGTCAGCGTCGACGACGTCGAGCTCACCGACGCCGAGGTCGACGAGCAGCTGGACGAGCTGCGTGCCCGCTTCGGCACCCTGACCGGCGTCGAGCGCGCGGCCGAGAACGGCGACTTCGTGTCGATCGACCTCGCGGCCACCGTCGACGGTCAGGAAGTCGAAGAGGCTTCGACCACCGGCCTGTCCTACGAGATCGGCTCCGGCCAGCTCGTCGACGGCATCGACGAGGCGATCATCGGCGCGAACGCGGGCGAGACCAAGAGCTTCACCACGAAGCTGGTCGCCGGCGAGCACGCCGGCAAGGACGCCGAGGTCACCGTCACCGTGCAGACCATCAAGCAGCGCGAGCTGCCCGAGGCGGACGACGAGTTCGCCCAGATGGCGAGCGAGTTCGACACGATCGACGAGCTGAAGGGCGACCTTCGCGAGCGCCTCGGCCGCGTCAAGAAGATGCAGCAGGGCGTCCAGGCCCGGGACAAGGTCCTCGAGGAGCTCCTCGAGCGCACCGAGGTCGCGATCCCGGAGAAGGTCCTCGAAGCCGAGATCGAGAACCGCAAGCACGACGCGATCCACCCGTTCGACCACGACGAGGCCCAGTTCGCCAAGGCCCTCGAGGCCGAAGGCCGCACCGTCGAGGAGTTCGACACCGAGGTGCGCGAGGAGTCGGAGAAGGCCGTCCGCACGCAGCTGCTGCTGGACAGCATCGCCGACGCCGAGCAGACGTCGGTCAACGACGGCGAGCTCACCGAGCGGATCATCTACCAGGCCCAGCGCTTCGGCGTGAGCCCGGACGAGTACGTCCAGCGGGCGCAGCAGTCCGGTCAGCTGACCGCGATCTACGCCGACGTCCGCCGCGGCAAGGCGCTGGCCTCGGTGGTCCGCCGGACCACCGTGACCGACGCCTCCGGCACCGCGGTCGACCTCGACGAGCTCTTCGGCCCCGCAGCCGAGGAGACGCAGGTCACCGACGAGCCCGTGAAGACTGCGGCCGAGTAGGGAATACGCGGTCCGCGTGAAAAGGACCGTAAAGCTGTAAGCGAACTTGGGCGGTGTCAGGCATTCTGCACCGCCCAAGTTCGTTAGGGTCGGTTGCAAGATCTTCAGCATCTGGACACGCAACAGCATCTGGACACGCAGCATTTGGAAATAACGGCGGCGGCCGAAAGGCACGGCCCCGCCGCCGTCGGCGGAAAAGGCAGGCAGACGTGACGCAGCACACGCCCGAGGCGCGGTCCGGCACCGCAGGGCTCAACCTCACCGACTCGGTCTTCGAGCGGTTGCTCCAGGAACGCATCGTCGTCCTCGGCTCCGAGGTCAACGACGAGGTCGCGAACCGGATCACCGCCCAGTTGTTGCTGCTCGACGCAGACGACTCCGAGTCGGACATCCGCTTCTACATCAACTCGCCCGGTGGCTCGGTCACCGCGGGTTTCGCGATCTACGACACGATGCAGCTCATCCGCCCGGACGTCGCGACCTACGCGATGGGCCTGGCCGCGTCGATGGGGCAGTTCCTGCTCTCTTCCGGCACGCCCGGCAAGCGGTACGCCCTTCAGCACGCGCGCATCCTCATGCACCAGCCCTCCGCCGGCGTCGGGGGCACCGCCTCCGACATCGCGATCCAGGCCGAGGTGTTCGGCAAGTGGAAGCAGGAGCTGGCCAAGATCACGGCCGAGCAGACCGGTCAGACGGTCGAGCAGATCGTCAAGGACGGCGACCGCGACCGCTGGTTCACCGCGCAGGAGGCGAAGGACTACGGCTTCGTCGATCAGGTCCTGACGCGCGAGAACCCGCTCCCCACCAGCTGATCGCGCCGGAACACAGGAGAATTTCAATGAGCAACTTCCAGCTTCCGATCGGGTCGCAGGCGCCGGGGATGCAGTCGCGGCTCCAGCTGCCGCAGTCGCGGTACGTCCTGCCCTCCTATGTCGAGCGCACGAGCTACGGCATCAAGGAGTCGAACCCGTACAACAAGCTCTACGAAGAGCGCCAGATCATGCTCGGCGTGCAGATCGACGACGCGTCGGCGAACGACGTGATGGTCCAGCTGCTGCACCTCGAGCACGAGGACCCGGACCGCGACATCACGATCCTCATCAACTCGCCCGGTGGCTCCTTCACCGCGCTGATGGCGATCTACGACACCATGCAGTACGTCCGCCCGGACATCGTGACCATGTGCATCGGCCAGGCCGCCTCGGCCGCCGCGGTGCTGCTGGCCGCCGGTACCCCCGGCAAGCGCTACTCGCTGCCGAACTCGCGGGTGCTGATCCACCAGCCCGCCACCGAGGGCACCTACGGCCAGGTGTCGGACCTGGAGATCCAGGCCAACGAGATCCAGCGCGTGCGCCGCCAGATGGAGGTCATCCTGGCGAAGCACACGAACAAGGACGCGGACGAGGTCAAGAAGGACATCGAACGCGACAAGATCCTGACGGCCGACGAGGCCAAGACGTACGGGATCGTCGACGAGGTCCTCGAGTACCGCAAGGCGTCGAACAGCTGATCCTGGCCGGGACCGGTGCGTGTCGGGAGACGACACGCACCGGAACCCTGGTCTATGGTCAGCTTCTGGCGTGCTCAGATGTGACGTTGGTTCTCCCACCGACGGCATCGGGCGGGTACCGTCAGTGGCAGTGTGTGAGGCTCCGAGAGGTCATCCGTGACTGGGGCGGTACGACAGTCAGGCGCGACAGTGCAGGCGCAAAGAAGGCGCCGGAGGGGACGAGGTCAACGGCCATGGCACGGATCGGTGACGGCGGCGACCTGCTGAAATGCTCTTTCTGCGGCAAGAGCCAAAAGCAGGTGAAGAAGCTCATTGCCGGCCCCGGGGTCTACATCTGCGATGAGTGCATCGACCTCTGCAATGAGATCATCGAGGAAGAACTGGCGGAGGCCGGCGAGGTCAAGCTCGACGAGCTGCCCAAGCCCGCCGAGATCCACGAGTTCCTCGAGCAGTACATCATCGGCCAGGACGACGCGAAGCGATCGCTGGCCGTGGCGGTGTACAACCACTACAAGCGTGTGCAGTCCGACGACAAGGCCGGGCCCAAGGATTCCAAGGACGAGACCGTCGAACTGGCGAAGTCCAACATCCTGATGCTCGGGCCGACGGGCTGCGGCAAGACCTACCTGGCCCAGACCCTGGCGAAGATGCTGAACGTCCCGTTCGCCATCGCGGACGCCACGGCGCTCACCGAGGCCGGGTACGTGGGCGAGGACGTCGAGAACATCCTGCTCAAGCTGATCCAGGCGGCGGATTACGACGTCAAGCGCGCCGAGACGGGCATCATCTACATCGACGAGGTCGACAAGATCGCCCGGAAGTCGGAGAACCCGTCGATCACCCGCGACGTGTCCGGCGAGGGTGTGCAGCAGGCGCTGCTGAAGATCCTCGAAGGCACCACCGCCTCGGTCCCGCCGCAGGGCGGGCGCAAGCATCCGCATCAGGAGTTCATCCAGATCGACACGACGAACGTGCTGTTCATCGTGGCCGGCGCGTTCGCCGGGCTGGAGAAGATCATCAACGAGCGGGTCGGCAAGCGCGGCCTCGGTTTCGGTGCGGAGATCCGCACGAAGGCCGAGATCGACGAGAGCGACGTCTTCACCGACACCATGCCCGAGGACCTGATCAAGTTCGGGTTGATCCCGGAGTTCATCGGCCGGCTCCCGGTCGTGGCGACGGTGACCCACCTGGACAAGGAGTCGCTGGTCAGCATCCTGACCACGCCGCGCAACGCGCTGGTGAAGCAGTACAAGAAGCTCTTCGAGATGGACAACGTCGAGCTGGAGTTCACCAAGACCGCGCTCGAGGCCATCGCCGACCAGGCCGTGCTCCGCGGCACCGGCGCCCGTGGCCTGCGCGCGATCATGGAAGAGGTCCTGCAGCCGGTCATGTACGACATCCCCAGCCGCGACGACGTCGCGAAGGTCGTCATCACCGAGCAGACCGTCCGCGAGAACGTGAACCCGACGATCGTGGCGCGTCAGCCGTCACGTCGTCGCAGCAGCGAGCGCGGCGAGAAGTCCGCCTAGGCGGCGCTCTTTCCAGCAACACAGTCGTCATCGATGCCCCGGCCGGATTTCCCGGCCGGGGCATCGCTTTCTCCGGTCCCGCCCGGACGGTGACGCCGACCGAGATAGGATGCGATGGTGCCGCTGACTCCCACGAAGGACGAGAACGAGGCTCCCGAGCTGGAGGCCGCGAGTCCACGCGAGGTCAGGGGACTCGTCGAACTCACCGAACGCATCGTCATCGGGGCCTATCGCGGGCATCCGTGGATCCCGCGCGCGCTGACGATCGTGCTGGGCGTACTGGTGGTGACCTGCCTCGTGGCGGGCGTCGTCCGGCTGTCGCCGCTGCCGCTGATCCCGCTGCCGTTTTTCGCCGGTTCGGCGTACGCGCTCTTCCGGATCAAGTCCGCGCGGGCCGCGGGGACGAATCGCGCCCTCGTCGCCTGGACCGGGTTGTTCACCGGTGCGACGCTCGCCGGATTCTGGTTGATCTCGATGGCGGGTCGCTGGCTCGGCTGATCGGCGCGGATCAGTCTGGTCTCATTTTGTGATTTACCCCCATTAGACGGGTTTCAGATTCCCGCCGGCGGGGTAAGACGAGTCCGTGACAGTCACCGCGGGTCCCTTCTTGCATGTGGGCCTGCTCTACTCTGGTGACTCCGAGTACCTGGACGGTACGGTTCCGTACATCCTGGAGGGGCTGAAGCAGGACGAGCCGGTCGCGGTGGCCGTCCCGGGCCGGAATCTGACACTCATCGAAGAGGCCTTGGGCGATTCGGCCGCGGAGATCGCGTTCATCGACATGACCGAGGCCGGCCGCAATCCGGGCCGCATCCTGCCGGGTGTGCTCCTCGCCTTCGCGGACAACCGGTCCGGTCCGGTCCGCATCATCGGCGAGCCGATCTGGGAGAGCCGGTCGGCCATCGAATACCCGGCCTGCGCGCAGCACGAGGCGCTGATCAACTCCGCCTTCACCGGCCGTGAACTCAGCATCCTGTGTCCCTACGACCGGACCCGGCTCGACGACGACGTCCTGGCCGACGCCGAGCGGACCCATCCGGTCCTCTGGGACGCCGACGGGGAACGCCCGAGTCCCACCTACGCGCCCGATGCGATCGTCGACAAGTACAACCTGCCGCTTCCGGAGCCGCCCGCCGCCGACGCGTTCCGTTTCGATCTTTCCCGGCTGGCCGCGGTCCGGAGGTTCGCGCTCGAGCGGGCCGAGGAGAGCGGCCTCACCCCGGAACGCGCCGAGGATCTCGTGCTCGCGGTGGCGGAACTGTCCGCCAACAGCGTGCTGCACGGTTCGGGACACGGCGTCGTCCGCGTCTGGCGTGACGACGGCTACGTGCTGTGCGAGGTCATCGACGAGGGCACGCTGAGCGATCCGCTGGCGGGCCGCCGTCCGGCGTCGCCCGGGCAGATCGGCGGACGCGGTCTGGTGCTGGTGAATCAGGTCGCCGACCTGGTCCGGCAATACCGGAGACCCGGCACGACGGTCACCAGGATCTTCTTCCGCGTCTGAGTCGCGTCAGGCGTTCTTCGGGACGTGCTTTCCGAGGAAGGCCACCAGACTCGGGACGACGGTGCGGTTGAACGCGTCGCCGTGCTTGCCGCGCGCGGTGTGCGCGACCATCGGCCGGGCCTCGGAGATGAACTTGCGCACCCCGCCGATGAACGGGTCCTCGGTGCCGCACCAGACCCCGGTCGGCACGCTCTTGGTCACGTCGATGTGGCGCAACGGGTCCAGCGAACCCCAGTCGGCGGCGTCGCGGAAGGCGCGGCGTTTGCTCATCTCCGGCCACGACGTGATCAGCGCGGGCGCGAGTGCCGCGACCGCCGCGGGCGGCCGACGGCGTTCCAGCCGGCGCCGCGTGTAGAGCAGCGCGCCGAACCCGCCCATCGAAAGGCCGGTGGCGGCGAACGGCAGCCCGTCCCGGCCGCCGAGACCGCGTGCGGCCAGCCAGCGGGGGACCTCTTCGAGCAGCATCGCCATCGGGTTGTCACCCGGCTGGTTCTCGTGCCAGTAGTGGTCGCCGCCGTCGACGGCGACGAATCCGAACGGGGGCACCGCCTTGCGGGCGACCTCGCTGCCGAGCTGCTTGAGCAGTCCGGTGGGGGCCGCGTGCCGCGCGGTGCCGTGGAGGCCGTGCAGCATCAGCGACATCGGCAGGCCCTTGGGCGGTGCCTTGGTCGGCAGCATCAGCACGAGATCGACCTCGCGGCCGCGTGCTTCGGAGTAGACCCGTTCGACCCGGGGGCTGCCCAGCTGCGTGGCGGGGGTGGGTGACGCGACGCCGAGCGCGCGCTGGAGGGCTTCGCTGAACGGCAGCGCGCCGGTGGCCGTTCCGGCGGCCAGCCCCGCGACGCCGAGCCCGGAGGCGCCGGCGATCAGCACGGAACGACGGCTCAGCCAGCGGCGTGCCCCCTGCACCCCCGGCAGCGTTCCGTGACCCTGGTCGTCCTCGTTCACCCGTCCCCGTTCCCCCGATGATCTTCTACCAGGTAAGACGTGCGCTCTTCGCCCAAGGTTGCACGTGTCGCCGACCTGTGACCGGGGTATCGCCGGATCAGGTGCCGATGTTTCCCTCTTTCGCGCGCCATGACTCGATCGAGACCTGCACGGAACCGGTCGCCGCGTCGAGCGAGTCGCCGAGGCCGACGCCCAGTGTGATCAGCAGGGGAACGAGGATGTGGTCCACGCCATGGTCGTCGGTGCCGAAATGGCCGGCGACCTCCAGCGTGATGTATCCGTGCAGGGCGCTCCAGAGCTGCGCGGCGACGGCGAACTCCGGAGCGGGGCGGAACCTGCCGGCCGCGATCACCCGGGTCGCGGCGCGGAGCAGGTAGTTGAAGGCCTTGACGCCCTCTTCGCCGAGCTGCTGCCGGGTCTCCTCGTCGGTCATGTCGCCCAGCGCGGCCTTCTGCCCGTTCGGCTGGCTCTGGCCGAAGGTCACCGCGTACAGCTGCGGGTTCGCCAGCACGCTGTGCCGGTACATCAGGGCCAGCGTGAGGATGTCCGCGACCGGGTCGTCGGTCTCCTGGACCTTGCCCAGATTCGCCGAAAGCCGCCGGAATCCTTCGCGGGCGACTTCGTCCACCAGCGCGCCCATGCCGCCGAAGTGGGTGTAGACGGCCATGGTCGACGCGCCGATCTCGGCCGCGAGCTTGCGGGCCTGCAGGGCTTCCGGGCCGCCGTCGGCGAGCAGTCGGATGGCCGCCTCGATCAGCCGTGCCTTGACCTCGGGGCCGCCGGGTTTGGGGGACATGCTTGCCAGTATTCCATAACCCTGTTATAAATGGATGCATAACCGCGTTATTACCTCGCTAGGGGGCACGTGATGGGCAACAGGTTCCTCGAAGGCAACTTCGCCCCGGTCAGCCGGGAGCACACGATCACCGAGCTGAAGGTCACCGGGCACGTCCCGGAGTACCTCGACGGCCGGTACCTGCGGAACGGGCCGAATCCGCTGTCCGAAGTGGACCCGGCGACCTATCACTGGTTCATGGGTGACGGGATGGTCCACGGCGTCCGGCTGCGTGACGGCCGCGCCGAGTGGTACCGCAACCGCTGGGTGCGCAACCCGCGGCTGTCGCAGGAACTCGGCGAGCGCTGGGAGGGCGGTGCGGTCTCCGGGATCGCGTCCATGGGCGCCAACACCAACGTGATCGGCCACGCCGGCAAGACGATCGCGTTGATCGAGGGCGGCGTCACCAACTTCGAGCTGACCGACGAACTCGACACCGTCGGCGCCTGCGACTTCGACGGCACCCTGCCCGGCGGCTACACCGCCCACCCCAAACGCGATCCGGAGACCGGCGAACTCCACGCCGTCTCGTACTTCTTCGGCTGGGGCAACAAGGTCCAGTACTCGGTGATCGACGCGCGGGGCCGCGCGCGCCGCAAGGTCGACATCGAGGTCACCGGTTCGCCGATGATGCACGACTTCTCCTTGACCGAGAAGTACGTCGTCTTCTACGACCTGCCCGTCACCTTCGAGACCGAACAGGCCGTCGCCGCGTCCGTCCCGTCGTTCCTGCGCACCCCCGCCCAGCTGGTGGTGTCCGCCCTGGTGGGCAAGGTGAAGGTGCCGGATCCGCTCAGCGCGCGCCTGCGTCAGCGGGTCACCGGCAACGCGGGCCTGCCGTACCGCTGGAACCCGAAGTACCCGGCGCGCATCGGTGTCATGCCGCGGGAGGGCGGCAACGGCGACGTCCGCTGGTTCGAGGTCGAGCCGTGCTACGTCTTCCACCCGATGAACGCCTACGACGACGGCGACAGCATCGTGCTCGACGTCGTCCGGCATCCCAAGATGTTCGACAGCGAACTGCGCGGGCCCGCCGAGGGACCGCCGACCCTGGACCGCTGGACCGTCGACCTGAACGTGGGCAAGGTGATCGAGGAACGCATCGACGACCAGGGTCAGGAGTTCCCGCGCGTGGACGAGCGACTGATCGGTCGCCGGCACCGCTTCGGCTACTCGGTGTCCACAAGGGACGGATCGGCGTCCTCGGGTTCTCTGCTCAAGCACGACCTGTGGAACCGTTCGGTCGTTTCGCGGGAATTCGGCGACGGAAGCCAGGTGGGGGAGTTCGTCTTCGTTCCGTCCTCTGTGGACGCGGGGGAGGACGAGGGCGTGCTGATGGGCTTCGTCTACGACGCCGCGACGCAGAAGAGCGACCTGACGATCCTGGACGCGGGAACGCTGGAGACCGTCGGCGCCGTGCACCTGCCGGACCGTGTGCCGAACGGTTTCCACGGTAACTGGGACGCGGCCAGCTGAGGCTCGCGTGCCTCCGCCGCGTGACAGGACACCGCACTCGCGTGCTCAGAGACGGATCTCGCGTGCTCAGAGGCCGTACACGCGAGTGCGGCCTCCAAGCACGCGAATCACGTTCCTGAGCGCGCGAGTCACGGGCCCGAGCACGCCTCGGCTCTTCCTCAACGCGGCTGGTCGAGGCCCAGCACGCGCTGCTCGCCGGTGTAGAGGTTCATGCTGTCGCCGCGCAGGAAGCCGATGAGCGTCATGCCGTTCTCGTCGGCCAGTTCCGCGGCCAGCGACGACGGCGCGGAAACCGCCGCCAGCAGGCCGATCCCGGCCATGGCGGCCTTCTGCACCAGTTCGAACGAGGCCCGGCCGGACACCAGCAGCCCGGCGTCCATCGCGGGGATCCGGCCCTCCTGCAGAGCCCAGCCGAGGACCTTGTCGACGGCGTTGTGCCTGCCGACGTCCTCCCGGACGACGGCGAGGTTCCCGTCGCCGTCGAACAGGGCGGCCGCGTGCAGTCCGCCGGTGCTGGAGAAGACCTTCTGGTGCGCGCGCAGCGTGTCCGGGAGCTTCGCCAGCACCTCGGTGGTCACCGCGAATTCGGACTTCCCCGGGGAAAACCGGCTGCGGAGCTTGACGGCGTCGAGCGCGGCCTTGCCGCAGACGCCGCAGGAGGACGTGGTGTAGAAGTTCCGTTCGACGCCGGTCTCCGGCGGGGCGACGCCGTCCGCCAGCGCGATGTCCAGCACGTTGTAGGTATTGCGGCCCTGGTCGTCGACGCCGTCGCAGTACCGGGCGACCGCGACGTCCTCGCGGGAGGCGAGTACGCCTTCGGACAGCAGGAACCCGTGCGCCAGTTCGACGTCGTTGCCGGGGGTCCGCATGGTGACCGCGAGCGCCTTGCCGCCGACACGGATCTCCAGCGGCTCTTCGGCCGCCAGCGCGTCGGGCCGACGCACGTCCCGGGTCGCGGAGATCTTCCGCACCGGACGCCGCACCGTCACCCTGCCCACTTTGTCCACCCTTCTGGCTCGTCGTTCGACACTCGGATACTGCAACACCGGGCATTAAGTAATACATTCCCAGTGTTCACCCCCAGAGTACGGAGGCGCCGGATGGCGATCGGCTTCCTGGACCGTTCCCGCATTGTCGCCCCGCCGGGCTGGAGCCGCTGGCTGATCCCGCCCGCCGCGCTGGCCGTACACCTGTCGATCGGGCAGGCGTACGCGTGGAGCGTCTTCAAACCCCCGCTGGAGAAGACCCTCGGGCTCACCGGCACGCAGAGCGCGCTCCCGTTCCAGCTCGGCATCGTGATGCTCGGGCTCTCGGCGGCGTTCGGCGGGACGCTGGTCGAGCGCAACGGCCCGCGCTGGGCGATGTTCGTCTCGATGGTCTGCTTCAGCTCGGGCTTCCTGCTCTCCGCGCTCGGGGTGGCGACCTCGCAGTACTGGCTCGTCGTGCTCGGCTGGGGCGGGGTCGGCGGCATCGGGCTCGGCATCGGCTACATCTCGCCGGTGTCGACGCTGATCAAATGGTTCCCGGACCGGCCGGGGATGGCCACCGGCATCGCCATCATGGGCTTCGGCGGCGGCGCGCTGATCGCGTCCCCGTGGTCGACGCAGATGCTGGGTTCGGCGCCGTGGACGCTCGGCACGGTCGCGACCGCGTTCCTTGTCCACGGCCTGGTCTACGCGGTGTTCATGAGTCTCGGCATCCTGCTGGTGCGGGTTCCGGCCGACGACTGGAAACCGAAGGGCTGGGAGCCGAAGACCGACCACGGCAACGCGATGATCACCACCGCGAACGTGTCGGCGCGCAACGCCATCAAGACGCCGCAGTTCTGGCTTCTGTGGGTGGTCCTGTGCTTCAACGTGACGGCGGGTATCGGCATCCTGGAGAAGGCGTCGCCGATGATCGCCGACTTCTTCCGCGAGACCTCGACGCCGGTCGGCACCGCCGCGGCGGCCGGGTTCGTCGCGCTGCTCTCGCTGACCAACATGCTGGGCCGGTTCGTCTGGTCGTCCACTTCGGACCTGGTGGGGCGCAAGAACATCTACCGGCTCTACCTCGGCGTCGGCGCGGCGCTGTACCTGGTGATCGCGTTGACCACGAACGCCTCGAAGCTCGTGTTCGTGCTGTGCGCCATGTTGATCCTGTCGTTCTACGGCGGCGGGTTCGCGACGATCCCGGCGTACCTGAAGGACCTCTTCGGCACCTACCAGGTGGGTGCGATCCACGGCAGGCTGCTGACCGCGTGGTCGATGGCGGGGGTGCTCGGGCCGCTCATCGTCAACGCCATCGCGGACTCGCAGAAGGAGGCGGGCAAGGTCGGCCCGGACCTCTACACGACGTCGCTGTTCATCATGATCGGCCTGCTGGTCGTCGGTTTCGTGGCCAACGAACTGGTGCGGCCGGTCAACGCGAAGTTCCACGAGCCGGCCGAGTCCGGCGCGGCCGTGAGGAGTGAGACCCGATGACCGAACAGGCTCCCGGACGCCGCCGCACCGGGCTGATGGTGCTGGCCTGGCTGTGGGTCGCGCTCCCGTTCGCCTACGGCGTCTACGAACTCTTCCGGAAGGTGGTCCAGCTCTTCGGCGGCTGACCGGCGTAGGGTTCGTCGCGTGGGAGTACTGGTGACCGGAGCGACGCGCGGCATCGGCCGGGCGATCGCGCGGGCCTTCGCGGAAAAGGGCGACCGGGTCGCCGTCCACTACGTCGCGAACCAGGAGGAGGCCGAGCGGACGTTCGCCGGCCTCCCGGGTTCCGGCCATGGCCTGGTCCGGGGTGATCTCTCGGATCCCGAGGGGGCGCAACGGATCGCCGACGAGGCCGAGTCTCTTGTGGACGGTGTCGACGTCCTGGTGAACAACGCCGCCGTCGCGACCTCGCCCGCCACCGCCCATCCGGTCGCCGAGGTGTCCTATGCGGACTGGCAGCGGATCTGGCGGCGGACGATCGACGTGAACCTGCTGGGCACTGCGAACGTGACCTACTGCGTGACCCGGAACATGCTCGCGCGCGAGGCTCCCGGCCGGGTGGTCAACATCGGTTCCCGGGGCGCTTTCAAGGGGGAGCCCGACTTCCCGGCGTACGGGGCGAGCAAGGCCGCGCTGCATTCGCTCGGGCAGTCGCTCGCGGTCTCCCTCGCCCCGCACGGGATCGCGGTGACCTCGGTCGCGCCCGGCTTCACCGCCACCGACCGGGTCGCCGGCCGCCTCGAAGGCGAGAGCGGCGAAGCCCTGCGCGGGCAGAGCCCGTTCGGCCGGGTCGGCACGCCGGAGGAGGTCGCGGCCGCGGTGCTCTACCTCGCCTCGGCCGAGGCCACCTGGGCGTCCGGCGCGATCCTCGACCTCAACGGGGCCTCGCATCTCCGGATGTGAACTGGATCACCCATGCAGCAAGGACGGCTTCCCGTGCGTCCTAGGAACGTGCACAAGCTGGGTAAGGTCCTTGTCGCCGTTCTCGCGGTGGGCGTTTTCGCCGGGACGGCGTATGGATACTCGACGGTGAGCTCGCTCGACGGCATCACCCGCGAGGACGTGATCGAGTCCCCCGAGCCCGGTGAACAACCCGCCGACGGTTCGCTGGACATCCTGCTGGTCGGCCGCGATTCACGGACCGACGAGCACGGTAACCCGCTGCCCCCGGAAATGCTGCGTGAGCTGCGGGTGGGCGCGAACGGCGACGACCTGACCGACACGCTCATCGTGCTCCGCATCCCCAACGGCCAGAAGGCGGTGAAGGCCTTCTCGATCCCGCGCGACTCCTGGGTCTCGGAGCCGGGGACGAAGGACAAGACCAAGATCAACGGGATCTTCGGTCACGCCAAGTTCGCCTCGGCGAGCCAGCAGCGTGAAGCGGGCAAGACCGACAAAGCGGAGATCGACAAGGTGGCCATCTCGGCCGCGCGGAAGGCGACCCTGAAGGCCGTCGAGGACCTCACCGGCGTCAAGATCGATCACTTCGCCGAGGTCAACCTGCAGAGTTTCTACGACATCAGCAAGGCCGTCGGCGGGGTCGAGGTGTGCTTGAAGCGGGACACCAAGGACGTCAAGTCCGGTGCGAACTTCAAGGCGGGGAGGCAGACGATCCAGGGCGCCGACGCGCTGGCCTTCGTCCGCCAGCGGGAGGATCTGCCCCGCAGCGACCTCGACCGCGTACGCCGTCAGCAGGTGTTCCTCGCCGGGCTGGCGAAGAAGACCCTTTCCGGGGGCACTCTGGCCAACCCGGCCCGCGTCTCCGAACTGATCGACGCGGTGAAACGTTCGGTCGTGCTCGACGGCTCGTGGGACCTGTTCGACTTCGTCCGGCAGATGCAGGGCGTCACCGGCGGCGGCATCGCCTTCGAAACGATCCCGGTGGTCAACCCCGACTACCGCTACAACCCCAGGCAGCCGACCGCGACCGCGGTGCAGGTGGATCCCGCCCAGGTGCGGGCCTTCGCCGCTTCGCTGATCGGTGTCCAGCCCGCCACCCCGCAGGCGCCCGCCGGTCCCACGGTCGACGTCCTCAACGCGAGCGGTAAGGACGGTCTCGCCGCCCGCGTCTCGAATCTCTTGGGGGAGAAGGGATTCGGCAAAGGGGAGACGAAGAACGCCGACGCCGTGCGCCGAACCTCCACGGTCCGCTACAGCGACGCGGCCGAACGCGGCGCGGAGGTCGCGAGGCTGCTGGGCGGACTGACCGCGCAGCGGGACGATTCCGTTCCGGCGGGCCATATCGAGGTCGTCCTCGGGCAGGTCTACAAAGGACCGGGTTCGTCCTCGGGTGGCGGGGGAGCGGCCGGTCAGGGTGACCAGCCGATCACCCCCGACGGTGAGGGCTGCATCGACTGACGCTCAGTCCAAGGTGCCGGAAGCCTCGGTGACCGAAGCACCCGGTCGCCACCGTTCCCGGAGGGCCACGAGTTCCGGCAGCGAGGCCTCGCCGGTGATCTCCAGCGCGGCCAGCGGCGGAAGGGCGGCACCGGAGTCGAGCAGGCGCCGGACCTGGCCGTGGTCCAGGGTGAGCACCCGCAGCGAGGTGAGTTCGCCGACGCGCTCCAGTTCGGGGACGTCGAGTTCGGCGAGGTTCAGCCTGACGAGCCGGGGGAACGCGGTCAGCGAGTCGAAGGCGATCGGATGCTTCACCCCGGTCAGGGAAAGACTCCACAGGGTGGGATGCCCGGAGAGATCGACTTCCGCCGCTTCGACGCTCACCGCTTCCAGCGCGGGAAGCCCGGACAGGTTCACGGCGACGGACTCCGCGCGGTTGACCCGCAGATGCCGCAGCGACGAAAGCGGGTCAAGGACCGCCAGATCCACCGCACCGGGATCGTTGAGGTACAGCTCCTGGACGAGCTCCGGATCGGTGACCGCGCCGACGTCGGTCGTCTCGGTCATCACCTGGTCGTAGGCGCGGTCGGATTCCTCGTGGAAGGCGGCGTCGGCGATGAGGCGCCGCGAGTCGGGGTCGTCCTCGAACTCACCCGCCCGCAGTGCGCGGATCACCTCCTCCAGCATCGCGGTGATCGACGGCGCGACGTGGCGGATCGGGCCCCAGATGTTCCGCCCGTACTCGAGAACCTGGCCGCTGCTCCCGTTTTCCGCCGGGTCGAGGTCGACGGCGAGATGGTCTCCCGCGTGATCGCCGCCGAAGGTGACCCACCAGTCGTTGCGGGACAAGCGTTTCACCCGGCCGGCGGGCGGCGTCTCGAAGACGACGCCGTCGTCGGAGACGGCCTCCTGCCAGCCGTGCACGCCGGGGCGGCCTTCGAGGTACTGCGCGACGATCCTGCCGAGCTGATCGTGGGCGTACCGGCCGAGGAGCCCGGTCTCGTCGTCCCAGTCGGTCACGCGGTAGAGGGCGCGAAGGTCTTCGGGCAGTCGCGCGCCGATCCGTTCCTCGGCCTCCGCGAGTTGCTCTTCGGTGAGGCCGGGTTGCCAGACCGGGGCACGGCCCTTGATCCCCTCGTACAGCGCGGAGAATTCCGCCGTCAGCGCGGTGACGCGGGCCAGCACGGCCGGATCCGTCGGGGCGCCGGTCGGCCGGGACCGCTCAGGCAGCGGCATCCCCGGCAGCGGATGCCCCGGATAGCGGAAATCCTGGTCGAACACGAGCCACGCCGGCGACAGGCCGCCGACGTCCGGGGTGGCCAGGTAGGTGTACTCGCCGGTGCGGCTCAGCCGGAGTTCGTAGATCGAGGTCGGCAATCGCCGGAACAGCGCCGCCATCTCCTGCCAGTCCGGGCTGAGATACGGCTCGGCGTCGGACGACGCGTGCACCGTGTAGCCGTCGGAATTGTTCTGCACACGCAGCACGGCGTCGGTCCACGGCGAATTCGTGCTGTTCCGCAGCAGTTTCGCGAGCGAGCGGGCGACGTCCCCAGGGTTCATGTGGGGAAACCTATCGTCGCTTCGACCCTTTCGGCCCTGCCGGTCCGCGATCACCGTCGGATAGTTTGGGCGGGCCGAGTTTGATCAACTTGAGTAACTGGGGAGTTACCGATGTCCGCATCGATTCGTCATGCCCGAAGAACGGTCCTGGGGGCCGCGCTGCTGGCCGGGGTGGTGCTCGCGACGGCTCCGGCCGCGCAGGCGGTACCGGGACAGGAGTTCGTCAAGACACCGACCGACGCGCTCACGTCGCTGAATTCGGTGGGTGACTTCGCCACCACGGAAACCGGGAAGGCCTGGGCCGTCGGCTCCGGCTGGTCGGCCGCCGAGATCGCGACGTGGGACGGCACGGCATGGCAGCCTGAACAGATCCCGCAGTTCTACGGCGGTTTCAGCGGCGCTGTCGCCCTGGACGACACGAACGTCTGGGCCGTCGGAACGAGCTACGACGCCAACAACGACAGCAGGCCGGAGGCGCTGCACAGCGACGGCACGACCTGGACCCGGACCGCGATTCCGGAGGTCCCGGAGAAGATCGCCCGGTTGAACGACGTCGCCGCCGACGGCGCGGACAACGTCTGGGCGGTGGGCTCGGCCGGGATCGACGCGGTCCAGCGGCCCAACGCCGACTCCCGGCCGTACGTGGTGCGCTGGGACGGCTCGTCCTGGCAGGAGGTCGCGGTGCCGGTTCCCGCCGGCACCCGGCACGCCTCGCTCGCGTCCGTGGCCGTCCGCGGCCAAGAGGTCTGGGTAGCGGGGACCGCCTACCTCCGTCTCGACAACGGCGAGGAGCGATACCAGGCGCTCGTGGAGCGGTTCGACGGTACACAGTGGACGATCGTGCCCACCGCGCCCGAACCCGGTGCGCCGGACTTCCTGCGCTTCGCCAACCGGATCGCCATCGGGGCGGCAGGCCAGGTGTGGCTGGCCGGGCAGGCCGACATCGACCAGCTGATCCAGCGCTGGAACGGTTCCGCCTTCGAACGGGGACCGGAACTGCCTCCGGAGCTGCGGACCCCGACCAGCAGGGGTGGTGCGCTGAGCGTCGACGACACCGGCAAGGCGTGGGTCTCCAGTGCCAGGTCCGACAGCGGAGGCGGGGGCCACCGGCCCCTCTTCGGCGTCTGGGACGGTGACAGCTGGAACGACGTCCCGGTGGCCGATCCGTCGCTCGCCGGCAACGGCGGGGTGATCACGACGAGCCGGTCCGGCGGGGTGATCTGGGCGTTCGTGACCAGCTTCACGTCCGGGCCCCCGGTGATCCTGCGCGCCGAGGGATAGCCGTCGAACGGTTGGAGCCGCTCAGCCGAGCGGCTCCAACCGGACCACGATCGCCTTCGACACCGGGGTGTTCGACTTGTCCGCCACCGAATCCAGCGGCACCAAGGCGTTCGCCTCGGGGAAGTACGCCGCGGCGCAGCCTCGTGCCGTCGGATAGGAGACCACGCGGAAGCTCGGGGCCCGCCGGTCGCCGTCCCGCCATTCCGAGACGAGGTCGACCATCGCGCCGTCGGTCAGGCCGAGCGCGGCCACGTCCTCGGGATTGACCAGCACCACGCGCCTGCCGTCCTCGATCCCGCGGTAGCGGTCGGAAAGGCCGTAGATCGTGGTGTTGTACTGGTCGTGGCTGCGCATCGTCTGCAGCAGCAGCCTTCCCTCGGGAACCGCGGGATATTCGAGTTCGGAGACGGTGAAGTTCGCCTTGCCGTTCGCGGTCCCGCTGAACTGCCGGGAGTCACGCGGCGCGTTGGGGAGGACGAACCCGTCGGGCTCGCGGACGCGGCGGTTGTAGTCCTCGCAGCCCGGGACGACACGCGCGATCCGCTCGCGGATGAGGTCGTAGTCGCCGGCGAAGTCCCGCCACGGGACGGCGTGCCCGGTGCCGAGCAGCGCTTCGGCCAGGCCGCAGATGATCGCGACCTCCGAAAGCAGGTGGTCGCTCGCCGGGTGCAGCCTGCCGCGCGAGGTGTGCACCTGCGACATCGAGTCCTCGACGCTGACGAACTGCTCGCCGCCCGCCTGGACGTCGCGTTCGGTGCGGCCCAGCGTGGGCAGGATCAACGCGGTCTTGCCGGGGACGACGTGCGAACGGTTGAGCTTCGTCGAAACGTGCGCTGTCAGCGAGCACGACTTGAGCGCCCGCTCGGTCAGGTCCGTGTCCGGGGTGGCGGAGGCGAAGTTGCCGCCGACGGCGAAGAAGACCTTGCCGCCGCCGTCGCGCATCGCGCGGATCGCGGCGACGGTGTCGAAACCGTGCTCGCGCGGGACCTTGATGCCGAACTCGTCGTCGAGACTGTCCATAAAGGACTCCGGCATCTTCTCCCAGATGCCCATCGTCCGGTCGCCCTGGACGTTGGAATGCCCGCGCACCGGGCACAGTCCCGCACCCGGCTCGCCGATCATGCCGCGCATCAGCGCGAGGTTCGCGACCTCGGAGATCGTCTGCACCGCGTGCTTGTGCTGCGTCAGGCCCATCGCCCAGCAGTAGATGGTCCGCTCGGACGTCGCGATCATCCGCGCCAGGCGCTCGATCTGCTCACGCGGCAGCCCGGTCGCGGTGCCGACCTCGGTCCAATCGATCTCCTGAAGGTGCTTCGCGTAGTCGTCGAAGCCTTCGGTGGTGGACTGGACGAAGTCGCGGTCGACGATCGTGCCCGGTGTCTCCTGCTCCCACTTCAGCAGGAGATGCCCGATCGCCTGGAACAACGCGAGGTCGCCGCCGAGCCGGATCTGCGCGAACTCGTCGGCCAGCGGGGTGCCCTTGCCGATCACGCCGCGGACGTTCTGCGGGTTCTTGAACCGCATCAGACCGGCTTCGGGCAGCGGGTTGACGGCGACGATCCGGGCGCCGTTGCCCTTGGCCTCCTCCAGCGCGGACAGCATGCGCGGATGGTTCGTGCCGGGGTTCTGGCCGACGACCACGATCAGGTCGGCCTTGTGGATGTCCGCGAGCGTCACCGACCCCTTGCCGATGCCGGTGGTGGCCGCGAGCGCGGCGCCGGAGGACTCGTGGCACATGTTCGAGCAGTCCGGCAGGTTGTTGGTGCCGTAGGAGCGCACGAGCAGCTGGTAGAGGAACGCGGCCTCGTTGCTGGTGCGGCCGGAGGTGTAGAAGATCGCCTCGTTCGGGTCGCTCAGCGCGCGGAGTTCGTCCGCGACCAGGGAGAACGCGTCGCCCCAGGAAATCGGTTCGTAGTGCGACGCGCCATCGCGCAGCACGAACGGTTCGGTGATGCGGCCCTGCTGACCGAGCCAGAAGTCGGTCTTGTCCGCCAGATCCTGGATGGAGTGCTCGGCGAAGAACTCGCGGCCGACCTTGCGTTTGGTCGCCTCCTCGGCGACGGCCTTCGCGCCGTTCTCGCAGAACTCGGCGAGCTTGCGGTGCTCGCCGTCGACCTCGCGCGGCTCCGGCCAGGCGCAGCCGGGACAGTCGAAGCCGTCCCGCTGGTTCAGCAGCCGCAGCGTCTTCACCGTGCGCGCGGCGCCCATCTGCTCCATGCCGCGCATCAGGGAGACGGCGACCCCGGGAATCCCGGCCGCCCAGCTCTTCGGCTTTCCGACTTCGAGCTGGGTCTCGTCAACGTCGTTCGCGGGTGCGTCGCGGGTCATGGCTCCATCGTGCGCTTCGTCGCCGCGACGCGCGACCGAGGGGTCAGGCGTTCGTGACGATCCGGCCGATCTGAGCCTCGTCGAACGGGAACCACGGTGTCTCGTTGACCCCGCGCTCCTGCAGCTGGTTCACCGTCACCGCGACCACGATCAGCACGACCAGGCCCACGATCGCGGCGATCCCCGGCCACCGGCTCGACCCCGGCGCGCGGTAGCCGCCACCGGCCGCGCCTGCCGCCTTGCGCTGCCTGCGGCGCTTCTTCTTCAGTTCCTTCTTCGCGCCCAGCCAGGCGTCGAGCTCGGCGTGCTTCTGCCAGTCCGGATCGACCAGATCCGGATGGGTCTCGATGCGCCGGTCTTCTTCGTCCATGTGGCCAGGTCCCCCGGTGATCGTGATGCGCCGCCGAATTCCACCGGCCACCTTACCCGGACGGCTCCGGGGTTACGGCCGGTGAGGAACTCGATAGAGGGGGTTCGTAGACTTGTCAACTGTGACCGAGAACGCCCAGCAGCAGCAGACCGACCTACCGGGTACCTGGATCCCGGCCGACGAAGAAGCCTCGCTCTACCAGTCTTGGGTAGACGCCGGGTACTTCACGGCCGACCCCACGTCGGACAAGCCGCCGTTCACGGTAGTCATCCCGCCGCCGAACGTGACCGGTTCGCTGCACATCGGGCACGCCTTCGAGCACACCCTGATCGACGCCATCACCCGCTACCACCGCATGCTCGGCGACGAGACGCTGTACCTGCCGGGCATGGACCACGCGAGTATCGCGGTCCACGCCCTGGTCGAGAAGCAGCTCCGCGAGGAAGGCACCAGCCGCCGCGAACTCGGCCGCGAGGCCTTCGTCGAGCGCGTCTGGCAGTGGAAGCAGGAGCACGGCGGCAGGATCCTCGCCCAGATGAAGCGCCTCGGCGAGGGTGTCGACTGGACCCGCGAGCGGTTCACGATGGACGACGGCCTGTCCAAGGCCGTCAACACGATCTTCAAGAAGCTCTTCGACGACGGCCTGATCTACCGCGCCGAGCGGCTGGTCAACTGGTCGCCGGTGCTGCGGTCGGTGCTGTCCGACGCCGAGGTGATCCACCAGGAGGTCGAGGGCGAACTCGTCTCCATGCGCTACGGCGACGGAGAGAACGCGATCGTCGTGGCCACCACCCGGATGGAGACGATGCTCGGCGACACCGCCGTCGCCGTCCACCCGGACGACGAGCGCTACACGCACCTCATCGGCACCGAGGTCGAGCTGCCGCTGACCGGCCGCAAGATCCCGATCGTCGCGGACAAGCACGTCGACCCGGAGTTCGGCACCGGCGCGGTCAAGGTGACGCCCGCGCACGACCCGAACGACTTCGAGATCGGCCAGCGTCACGACCTGCCGATGATCACGATCATGGACGAGCAGGGCCGGATCGACGGCACCGGCACCGAATTCGACGGCATGGACCGGTTCGAGGCCCGGGTCGCGGTGCGCGAGAAGCTGCGCGAGCAGGGCCGCATCGTCGCCGAGAAGCGTCCGTACCTGCACAGCGTCGGGCACTCGGAGCGCTCGAAGGAGCCGATCGAGCCGCGTCTGTCGCTGCAGTGGTTCGTCAAGGTCGGCCCGCTCGCGAAGGCCGCCGGCGACGCGGTGCGCGACGGCCGGGTGAACGTCCACCCGCCGGAGATGGAGAAGCGCTACTTCGACTGGGTCGACAACCTGCACGACTGGTGCATCTCGCGCCAGCTGTGGTGGGGCCACCGCATCCCGGTCTGGTATGGCCCGAACGACGAGGTCGTCTGCGTCGGACCGGACGAGGAGCCGCCCTCGGGCGAGGGCTGGACCCAGGACCCGGACGTCCTCGACACCTGGTTCTCCTCGGGCCTGTGGCCGTTCTCCACCCTCGGCTGGCCGGAGAAGACGCCGGATCTGAACAAGTTCTATCCGACGTCGGTGCTGGTCACCGGCTACGACATCCTGTTCTTCTGGGTCGTGCGGATGATGATGTTCGGCCTCTACGCCACCGGCGAGGCGCCGTTCAAGACCATCGCGCTGCACGGCATGGTCCGCGACCAGTTCGGCAAGAAGATGTCGAAGACCGCGGGCAACGGCGTCGACCCCATCGAATGGATGGACAGCTACGGCACCGACGCGCTGCGGTTCACCCTCACGCGGGGCGCCAACCCGGGCACCGACGTGCCGATCGGCGAGGAATGGGTCGCGGGCTCCCGGAACTTCACCACGAAGCTCTGGAACGCCACCAAGTTCGCGATGATGAACGGCGCGGACGCGAACGCCCCGATGCCCGCTCCCGAGCAGCTCACCGAGGCCGACCGCTGGATCCTCGGCCGGCTCGGCAAGGTCGTCGGCGACGTCACCGGTCACCTGGCGGACTACCAGTTCGCGAAGGCCACGGACACGCTCTACCAGTTCACCTGGACCGAGCTGTGCGACTGGTACCTGGAGCTGTCGAAGGTCCAGGTCTTCCAGGGCGACGAGGCCCGCGTGACGGCGACGCGCGCGGTGCTGGGCCACGTGTTCGACACCGTGCTGAAGCTGCTGCACCCGTTCATCCCGTTCATCACCGAGAAGCTGTGGAAGGCCCTGACCGGCCGCGAATCGCTGGTCATCGCCCCGTGGCCGGTGGCGGACGCCACCTACGCCGACGCGGTGGCCGACAAGCGGATCGCGGACGTGCAGAAGCTCGTCACCGAGGTCCGCCGATTCCGCGCGGACCAGGGCCTCAAGCCCAGCCAGAAGGTGGCCGCGCGGCTGTCCGGCGACGGCTTCACCGAGATCACCGGACACGACGAACCGATCCGCTCGCTGGTCCGGCTCACCCGGCCCGAAGAGGGCTTCGCGCCGAGCGCGTCGATCGAGGTCGGGCTCTCGGCCGGCGTCGTCACCGTCGAGCTGGACCTGTCCGGCACGATCGACGTCGCCGCGGAGCGCAAGCGCCTGCAGAAGGACCTCGGTGCCGCGGAGAAGGAACTGGCGCAGGCCGAGGCCAAACTCGGCAACCAGGCCTTCATCGACAAGGCGCCGGAGCAGGTGATCGGGAAGATCAAGACCCGTAAGGAGACCGCGGTCGCCGACATCGAGCGCATCAACGCCCGGTTGGCGACGCTCCCCGCCTCCTGAAAAGCGCGCTATGAAAGACCCGTTACTTGCAAAATTTGCAAGTAACGGGTCTTTCATTGCACGCGGGGAGGGTCAGCGAAGGTGACGGAGGATCACTCCGGCCACGCCCGCCATCCCGGTCCGGTACGGGTGATAGGCCGCCGCGGCGAGCAGCTTCGTGTGCTGCCCGTTGATCCACGCGGCGCCCTTCGGCGCGCAGGCGTCGTGCCCGGCGGAGGGCCCGAAGGTGTCCACGAAGAACGCGTAGCCGTCGTCGGCGACGGCCTTCTCGATCGCCGAGTTCAGCGCCTTCTCGACGTCGTTGAGCCACGCGTAGTCGCCCTCCGCGAACGGCAGGATCTTGGGACAGTAGCCGGATTCCGGCGCGATCCGCGGGTAGCCGATGACGAGCACGTCGGCCCGCGGTGAGCGGGCGTGGATTCCGGCGAGTACCTGTTCGACGTTCTTGCCGGTCTGGGCGACCTTGGCCTTCATCATGTCGACGCCCTCGACGGTGAACTTGTCCTGGCACGGATTCCCGGTCGGATCGCTCGCCCGCAGCGACGGGCAGGTGCCGACCAGCGTGCCGAAGACGTCGTAGTCGTTGCCGCCGATACCGACGGTGACCAGGTCGGTGTCCGTGCGCAGGGCGCTGAACTGCGCCGGGTTACGGCCGAGGAACACGCTCTGCGGCTGCGTCATGTTGGTGGTGTCCGCGCCGCCGCAGCTGATGTCGGTGTACGAGCGGACCCGCAGCGCCGAGGCGAGGAGCGCCGGATAGTTCTGCGTCGATTTGCCGCAGCCCAGGGGATCGAGACGGGGGAGCGGGATGAGCGGTCCGGAGGTGTAGGAATCGCCCAGCGCGACGTAGTTCCGGTAGGACCGCTCGGCGGCGGCGCCCGCGGTGGCTGAGCCGATCAGCAGGACGACGGTCGAGACGGCCGCGAAGAGGACACGTCTGTAGCGCATGAGGACCCCGATCTCCGAGCTGGCTGGCCTCTCAAAAATGAACCGGATCCAGCGTGGTCGGCGCCGCCGATCGGGTGGTCGGATGCCATCTTCACCCGCTTGGGGTGTCAGATCGGGTGATCGTCTTCCGGCTTGCGGTAAACGAGGAGGTACCGGAAGAAGAGCAGACTCCGGACCTTGCTCCCCGGCAGCAGGCGGGCCGCGTCGCGCCGGATCCGGTTCATCGGCGGGAAGGCCTCCACGATCGGCGCCGTCGGCAACGGATCGGTCCCGCCGTTCAGCCGCTCGCCCGCGTAGACGATCACCCGAGCCAGCGCGTTCACCGGGGTGGCGACGACGGCGCGGGCGTAGTCGGCGGGCGTGCTGGGTCTGCCGAGCCCCAGCACGGCCAGCACCCCGCCCGGGACCAGCGCGTCCCGCAGCTTCGTGACCGTGTCGAACGGCACATGGTGCAGCGAGGCGAGGCAGGAGATGAAGTCGTAGGCCTCCTGCGGCAGCTTCTCGGTGACGACGTCGGCCTGCCGGTAGGAGATCGTCCCGGGACCGGGTGACCCGGCCGCGCGGGCGAGGTCGATCATCGGGCCGGACCGGTCGATGGCCTCGACGTACATCCCCGTCGCCGCGAGCCGCCGGGCGAACCGCCCGCCGCCACAGCCGACCTCCAGCGCCATACCCGGGCCGGGAGGCAACTGGTCGAGCAGCAGCGGGTGGTAGTGGTCGTTGTGGTTGAACCCCATGCGTCGAGAGTGCCAGGAAAAGCCGCACGTAGACTCGTCGTGACAGGGAGCAATGCTATGAGGAGAGTTCGTGCCGCGAGGTGATGGCCGGGATTCTGAGGAGTTCGCAGAATCCCCGGACCTGGCAGATCTGGACAGTTTCGCCGGCGTCGACGAATTGGGGGCACGTGCCCACGATCCGTCCGACGACACCGACCCGGATCTGGACGCACCCGACGCCGCGTACCAGGCGGGCGGCGGTTCCCGGGGCGGTATCGGCGGTGTCGGGCAGCTGGGGGACAACCTCGCGCTCGGCCCGGTGCCGGACCTCGTCGCGCCCGAGGACATGGAGCTGCACGAACTGGACGACCAGGGCGACGAGCTCGCCCCGTCCGACCCGAACGGCCAGCAGGCCCGCCGTGAGCTCATGGCCGTCGAGGCCGAACTGAACCTGCGCTGGCCCGAGACGAAGATCGAGCCGTCCCTGACCCGGATCGCGGCGCTGGTCAACCTCATGGGCGAGCCGCACCGCGGCTACCCGGTGCTGCACGTGGCCGGCACCAACGGCAAGGGCTCCACCGTCCGGATGATCGACGCGCTGCTGACCCGCATGGGCCTGCGCGTCGGCCGGTACACGAGCCCGCATCTGCAGCTGGTCACCGAGCGGATCGCGCTCGACGGTGCCCCGATCTCGGCCGCCGCCTACGTGGACCTGTACCGCGACGTCGCGCCGTACGTGACCATGGTCGACAACGCGGGCGGACCCGACGCGGTGCCGATGAGCAAGTTCGAGGTGCTCACCGGGATGGCGTTCGCGGCTTTCGCCGACGCTCCCGTCGAAGCCGCGGTCGTCGAAACCGGCCTCGGCGGCTCCTGGGACGCCACCAACGTCGCGGACGGCGACGTCGCCGTCATCACGCCCATCGGCGTCGACCACGTCGAGTACTTCGGCGGCGATCCGGCCAAGGCCGCCGTGGAGAAGGCCGGGATCATCAAGCCCGGCAGCGTCGCCGTCATCGCCGAACAGAGCCCCGAGGTCCAGAAGATCCTGCTGGAACGCGCCGTCGAGGTCGACGCGAGTGTCGCGCGCGCGGGCAGTGAGTTCGGCGTGATGGAGCGCGAGATCGCCGTCGGCGGGCAGATGCTGAAGCTGCAGGGCCTCGGCGGCGTCTACGACCAGATCTTCCTGCCCCTGCACGGCGCGCACCAGGCGGCCAACGCCGCGCTCGCGCTGGCCGCGGTCGAAGCGTTCTTCGGCGCGGGCAAGGACAAGCAACTGGTCATCGAAGCCGTCCGCGAGGCTTTCGCCGAGGTCGAGACGCCCGGCAGGCTGGAACGCGTCCGCGCCGCACCGACCGTGCTGCTCGACGCCGCACACAACCCGCACGGCGCCAAGGCACTCGCCACCACCGTCGCCGAGGAGTTCGCCTTCCGCCGTCTCGTCGCCGTCGTCGGCGTGATGGCCGAGAAGGACGCCCGCGGCATCCTGGACGCCCTCGAACCGGTCGTCTCCGAAATCGTCGTCACCAAGAACTCGTCACCGCGCGCGATGCCGCTCGACGAACTCAACGAAATCGCCATCTCGATCTTCGGCGAGGACCGCGTCTTCGCCGAAGCCGGCCTGGACGCCGCGATCGAAACCGCCATCGGCCTCGTCGAGCAGAGCGACGACCCCGAAGAACCACTGGCCGGCGGCGGCGTGCTGGTCACCGGATCGGTCGTCACCGCGGGCGAGGCCAGGACCATGTTCGGAAGGGAGCCGGCGTGACCGAGGAGACCCCGAAGCCGCCGGCGAAGGACCCGATGAAGTCCTTCCGCGGCGTGATGGCCGGCTCGCTGATCATGGAGGCCATCACCGTCGCGCTCGCGCTGCCGGTGGTGGCCAAACTCGGCGGCGGCGTCGGCTCGATCACCGGCTGGTCGGTGATCGTCATCGCGGTCGCGTTGATCGTGCTGTGCCGTTTTCTCAAGAAGCCCTGGGCGGTGCCCACCGTTTTGGCACTGCAGGTGGCGCTGATCGCGTTCGCCGTCGCGCTGCCCGCCGTCGCGATCCTCGGGGTGGTGTTCCTCGGGTTCTGGCTGTGGCTGCTGTGGCTGCGTCGGGACGTCGCACGCCGGATGGCGGCGGGAACACTGCCCAGTCAGCAGCAGCAACCTCAGCAGTAGGCCTCGTGAGTGATTTGGGTCGTTAGAACGACCCAAATCACTCACGAGGCCCCACTCCCTACCGCAGCCTCACCACCCGCAGTTCCGGTGACGCCGCGATGTCAGTTCTGCAGAACCGTCCTCGTACCCAGCCGCCGTGCGAGTACAGCCGCGTTTGGTCGGCGAAATGCGGCGAGGTGACGTCGGTCGACTGCGAGTACGTCAGGATCGTCGAGACGTCCGGGCACGCCTTGCCGTCGAAGCCGACCACCTGCACGTAGCTGGACCCGTGCGCGACCTCGTGGTTGCCCCTCGCCGGGTCCCAGAGCGCCGTGATCACGTTGAGCACGCCGAGGCCACCCGGTCCGCCGTGGATCGGGATCCGGTGCCCGGCCCGCGTCACCGACTGGTTGTCGCCGAGCGTGCCGTCCACCGGGAGGCCGCCGTCGCGGAATTCGGCGAGCGTGTCACCGAAAGCGCGCTGTACGTCCGGATTCGCGGTCGCGAGCGAACGCGGCGTCGTGACGGGGTGAGCCGGGTCGAACGGGACCTGCCAGATGTTCCGCAGGCCGCCGAGCCGTTCCGCGAACCGCTGGAAGAACAGTGCGCCACGGCTGCCGAGGCGGAACGTGTGGTCCCAGGACGCGAGGGTGGCGCAGGCGTTGCCGACGGGCACCGGGCCCGACGCGGACGGAGCCTGCCCGGCAGGGAAGGCGGCGCACATCTTCGCCGTGTCGGCGGCCGCGAGTTCGGCGGTCCTGCTCCGGTCGCGGTACAGCGCCTCCTTCATCGACGAAGCGGTGAAACTCCTGCCCGCCACGCCTTCCTCGGCGGTGATCAACGCTTCCCGGGTCCTGTCGGACCGCTGTGTCCCGATCGTGCCGACGATCCGGGGATACCCGGTGATCGGGGCGCGGGCGTTGGCCAGCCAGGCGCTGTCGTTGGCGTTGAGTTCGTAGTCGCGCCGCTGCTGCACCGGCAGCCGGGACGGCGCGAACAGGCCCGGTTCCAGTGCTCCCGGGTCGCTTCCCCAGGCACACGAGGACTTCGCACCGTCCAAAATGGACAACCCGGTGCCGGGGAACAGTGCGCGGCCGAGCGGGGTCCCGCAGGTCGCGGCCCGTTCGTCCGTGACGTGCGGGACGACCTGGATGTCGCTGTAGAGCGCGTTCCCCGCCCTGTCCGCGGCGATGGTGTTGACCCACGGGATGCCCTGCGTACGGCCGAGCGCGGTGGCGACGTCCTTGGTGCTGCGTGCCCCGCTCAGTTCGAACCACGTGTTGAGGCCGCGCAGATTGCCCGCGTTCCCGTCCCGCAGCGCGTGCGCCGACTTGGCCGTCCATGGCGTGGGCACCCCGAACGCCGACCCGATCACCTGGCCGTAGCGCGTGCCGTAGAAGCTGCGGCCGACCAGCCGGCGTTCACCGTTCGGTTCCCGGACCTCGACCTTCACCTCCTGGGAGGTCATCTTCTCGGGCTTTCCGTCGACGAGGTACGTCGTCGGGTCGCCGGGCGTCAGCGGCACTTCGAAGAGGCCGAACGTGATCGCTGTCGACACCGTATGCGTCCACGCCACGTCCGCGTTGTGCCCGATCTGCGGCAGCGGCAGGCCGAGCAGACTGCCGCCGGCGACGTCGAACCTGCCGGGAATGGTCAGCTGCGACTGCCAGAACCGGCGGCCGCCCTGCCAGGGGTAGTGCGGGTTCCCGAGCAGCAGACCGCCGCCGGAGCGCGTCCCGTCGCCGCCGATCGCGATCCCGTTGCTGCCCAGTTCGCCCGAGCCCGTGGCCTTGCGGAACCCGTCGGCGATGCGCCGTGCCGCGTCCGGTGCGACGGCAGGAACGGCCTTTGTGGACGGAGGCTGGGTCTTCGCGAGATCGTCGGCGAGGAGTCCTTGGCCCGCCACGGAGGAGACGGCGTACAGGTGCCGGTAGAAGTCGAGTGCGGTGATCGGGCGGACCCAGTCCGCGCCGCGGCACACCGGATCGGTGATCCGGGAGACGCCGGTCTGCTTCAAGTACGCGTTGTAGCCCTCGACGTATCCGGACGTCAGTTCCCGGACCTCCGGCCGCGGACCGTGCGGCGCCTGCTGGGCGACGAGACGTTCGACGACTCCCGAGTCGTTGATCCGCTGGAAATGCAGATCGCTGTCGAGGTTCGTCTCTGCCTCGCTCATCGCCGGATTGCCCTGGCCGCCCGGCCCGAGATACGCCGAGCGCCGCGCGGAGACGGTGAGATAGGTGTTGGCCAGTTCGCAGATGTTGTCCTTGGCCGCGGCGAACCCGTAGCCGTAGCCGAGCCCGTCGAAATCCTTCGCCGCGATATGCGGGATCCCGTACTCGGTATAGCTGATCACCGCACGCGACCGGCCCAGTTCGTCCGCCGCCGAGACCCCCGTGACCACACTTGACGTCGCCAAAGCCGCTGTGAGCAGCACGAGACCGCGCTGGAATCTTCGCATCGTTCCCCCTCCGGATCGATCATCCCCAGATCGAAACTACCGGCGGGGAAGCCGGGGAACATCGACCGAACGGTTGAGCCGGATACCGTCCGTGCGTTCATCACCGCGCAAACCTCCGTTGGCCCACCGGCCGTGGCCGCGGGATAGAACCGCGCCATGACCGCAACCCACCACAACCGCCGCACGCTGCTGAAAGCCGGTCTCACCGGCGCCGGGGCCGTCGCGGGCGGACTGCTCCTCCCCGGAACCGCGAGCGCCGTCCCGCTGATCCGCGGCGACCGCCCGGTGCTCACCCATGGCGTCCAGTCCGGCGACGTCACCACCGGCTCCGGCATCGTCTGGTCGCGCGCCGACCGGCCCTCGCGGCTGATCGTGGAGGTCGCCAGGGACCCCTCGTTCCGGCACGCGCGCCGCGTGCGCGGCCCGGTGATGAGCCCGGAGACCGGTGGCACCGGCAAGATCCGCGTCGCCGGTCTTCCGCCGGGGACCGAGGTCCACTACCGCGTGACCGCCGAAGCCCTCGACGGCCGGACGTCCAGCGAGCCCGTGACCGGCCGGTTCGCCACCGCGCCGTTGGGCCGCGCCGACGTCCGCCTGGTGTGGTCGGGTGACGTCGCCGGCCAGAACTGGGGCATCAACCCCGAACTCGGCGGTATGACGATCTACCGCGCGATGGCCGATCGCCGTCCGGATCTGTTCCTGCACTGCGGCGACACGGTGTACGCCGACGCGCCGCTCACCGAGACCGTCGCGCTGCCGGGCGGGCGGGTGTGGCGCAACATCGTCACCCCGGAGAAGTCGAAGGTCGCCGAAACGCTCGACGAGTACCGCGGCCAGTTCGCCTACAACCTCCTCGACGACAACCTCAAGCGCTTCACCGCGAACGTGCCCGCCTACGTCCAGTGGGACGACCACGAAGTCGTGAACAACTGGTACCCGGGGGAGATCCTCGACGACCGCCCTGAATACACGGAGAAGCGCGTCGACGTCCTCGCCGGCCGCGCGTTCCAGGCGTTTCACGAATGGCATCCGATCGACCGCCGTCAGGCCGTCGACGGCCGCGTCCACCGCAATTTCCGGTACGGTTCGCGCGCCGAGGTCTTCGTGCTGGACATGCGGACCTACAAGGACGCCAACACCGCCGATCAGACCAAGCCGGGCAGGATCCTCGGCGACCGGCAGGCTCGCTGGCTCGTCGACGCCCTCGACCGCAGCACCGCGACCTGGAAGATCATCCAGGCCGACCTCCCGATCGGCCTGACCGTCCCGGACGGCAAGGCCATCGAGGGCGTCGCGAACGGCCTGCCCGGCGCGCCCGGTGGCCGGGAGACCGAACTCGCCTGGGTGCTGCGGGAGATCTCGCGGCGCCGGGTGCGCAACGTCGTCTGGCTGACCGCCGACGTGCACTACACCGCCGCGCACCACTACTCGCCGGATCGCGCTTCCTTCACCGATTTCGACCCGTTCTGGGAGTTCGTCTCCGGTCCGCTCAACGCCGGCGCGTTCGGCCCGAACACGCTCGACCCGACGTTCGGGCCGGAAGCGGTGTTCGTGCACGCCCCGCCCGCCGCGAACACCTCGCCCGCGGACGGTTTCCAGCACTTCGGCGAGGTGAACATCGACGGCCGCAGCGGTGCGCTCACGGTCGATCTGCGTGACGCTACGGGCGCTTCGCTGTGGTCGAAGACCCTGCGACCCCAACGCTGAGCAACTCCGTCAGGACCGCGATGCTGCGGTCACCGTGCCCGGCCTCGGCGGCCCGCCGCACGAGGTCGTGCATCGGAAGCTGCCAGTCGACGTCGACGCCTTCCGCGGCCAGTTCGAGGTCGTGGGCGGCGCCGGCGTGGAAGATGTCCACCGAGGCGGCGGGATCCGTGTAGTCCCCGCTGTCGATTTCCTTGGTGTACATCGGAAGAACCGAGATGATCATCTCGAACCACTTGGTGGCGTACGGCAGCAGTGTCTCCGCTTCGAGTCCGCGCTTCCGCAGCAGGGCGGCGCCCTGGAAGAACCCGACCAGTGCGGGCAACAGGGTGCCTCCCACGGCCATCTCGTACAGTGCGGCGAGATCGGTCTCCTCGCCGAGATGGACGGTGTCGCCGCCCAGGACTCGCAAGGTGTCCAGGTGTTCGTCGAAGACGGCCTTGTCGCCGCCGTAGTACAGCAACGTGTCCGGTGCGCCGACGGCCGACGGCACGTTCTTGACGGCGCCGTCGAGGAATCGCGCGCCTCGGCCCGTCGCCCATCCGGCCATGCGTCGCGCCCCCGCCGGGGAGCCGCTGTTCAAGGTGACCAGGGCGCGTCCGGTCAAAGTGGCCGGTTCCAAGGCCGCCACAGTGTCCTCGTAGGTGGTCAGGCAGGCGATGATCAGCGGGCTCGCCCGCACGGCTTCGTCGACGGTCTCGGCCCGGCGTGCTCCGCGCGCGACGAGCGGTTCGGCTTTGGACGCCGTCCTGTTCCACACGGTGGTCGGATGCCCGGCCGCGAGGAACGCGTCCGCCAGTGCCGAGCCCATCGAACCGAGACCGACGACGGTCACCGGTGTCTGCGTCATTTTTCGCTCCAGTCCAAGGAAATCTTCGGGATGACCTCATGCTGGGGCTTTACGTACATTCCCTCAAGTACCTACTATTTTGCCGGGTACCGACAAAAAGGTAAGTGTGATGACCGGGAAACGTACGTTCACTTGCGGGCTCGACGCCGCGATCGCCGTCATGGGCGGCAAATGGAAAGGGCTCATCCTGTTCGCGCTCCAGGACGGCGCGCTGCGCTTCGGGGAGCTGCGCCGTGCGGTGCCCGGCATCAGCGAGCGGGTGCTGATCCTGCAACTACGGGAGATGGAGACGACCGGGCTGCTGCATCGCGAGGTGTACCACCAGGTGCCGCCGAAGGTGGAGTACTCGCTGACCGGATTCGGGCACTCGCTCGATACCGCGATGGCCGCGCTCGGCGAGTGGGGCGAGGAACACATCGAGCGCATCGAAGCCATTCCCTGGTCCGACCTGAAGTGAGCCGCGAAGCCCCCGGTAGGCTCCGGGCGAATAGCACGAAACCCACCCAAGGAGAAATACCGTCGTGACTGAACGCACGCTGGTCCTCGTCAAGCCCGATGGCGTCGCGCGCGGCCTCGTCGGCGAGGTCATCTCGCGCATCGAGCGCAAGGGCCTGAAGCTCGTCGCCCTCGAACTGCGCACCGTCGAGCGCTCGGTCGCCGAGGAGCACTACGCCGAGCACAAGGAGCGCCCGTTCTTCGGCGACCTCCTCGAGTTCATCACCTCGGGCCCGCTGGTCGCGCTCGCCGTCGAGGGCCCCCGCGCCATCGCCGCCTTCCGTCAGCTCGCCGGCGGCACCGACCCGGTCGAGAAGGCCACCCCGGGCACCCTGCGCGGCGACTTCGCGCTGGAGACCCAGTACAACCTGGTGCACGGTTCGGACTCCCCGGAGTCGGCCGAGCGCGAGCTCAAGCTCTGGTTCCCCGAGGTCTGACACACTCGTGGGTGACGCGGGCCCCTCGCGTCACCCACGGATCTGGGGGATGTCGATGACACCGGACGAGTACCTGGCGCGACTGCGGGAACTCACCACCGGTTTCGCGCAGGTGGCGCGCACCGGGGATCACGCCGCGTCCGTGCCGTGCTGCGGCGACTGGAGCCTGCGTGACCTCGTCGTCCACCTCGGCAACGTGCATCGCTGGGCCACCGGCATCGTTCGCACCGGCGATCCCGCTCCGCAGATCTTCGAAGTCGAACCGGACGCGGATCTCGCCACCTGGTACGGCGAAAGCGCGGACGGGTTGATCGAGGCGCTGCGCGAGGCCACCCCGGACGACGGCGCCTGGAACTTCACCGCCGCCGTCAAGACCAAGTCCTTCTGGTTCCGCCGCCAGGTCCACGAGACCGCGGTGCACCTGCTCGACGCGCACCGCGCGGCCGGGACCGAGTACACCCTCGAACCCGCCGTCGCCGCCGACGGAGTGGACGAGGTCCTCCTGAGCATGCTGCCGAAGGTGAAGCGCTGGCACACCCCGCCCGCGGTCACCGTTCCGTTGCTGCTGAAGACATCCGACACCGGACACGCCTGGTTGATCACGCCCTCCGCCGAGGACGTCCCGGGCTCGCGACAGGCCGATCCCGCCGAAGCCGCGGAAGCCGTCGTCGAAGGCCCCGCGGAAGGCCTGGACCTGCTGCTGTGGCAACGGGTCGGCCTCGCCGAATCCGGGCTCGAGATCACCGGCGACGTCGTGGCTGCCGAGACCTTCCTCGCCGGGCCTTTCACGCCCTGATCTTCGGCGCCCTACGCCGTTCGGTTCACGTTCACCTCCGGGTCTTCTCCTGGCGGCTCGCGTCCGCTGTGCTGAGCTGAGCCGACTCTCACTCGATCGTGGGGTATTTCGTGAGAAAATCACGCCTGTTGTTGCTCGCTGCCCTGCTGCCCGGATTACTGACCGCCGCACCGGTGCACGCCGATCCCTTGACCGCTCCGCTCGGTCCGGCGCCCGTCGAAGCCGCTCCGGCGGCTTCTTCGGCGAAGGAGGGCCCGTCCGCGTACGCCGTCACGGCTCCCGACGACGGTCTCGTCACCACCAGCGCGACTTCGCGGGTGGCACCGGGCCTGAATCTCACCGAGTTCGACCGCTACGACCCGGCGGGCTGGATCCGCGGCGACACGCTCGCCGTCGACCTCACGAGCAAGACGCTCAAGCCGACTTACCTCAGCCCTGGCACGGTTTCCGCGCGTACGCCGCTTTCGCAGCAGGTCGCCAAGGCCGGTGCGGTCGCCGGGGTGAACGGCGACTTCTTCGACATCAACGCCACCGGCGCCCCGATCGGCGTCGGCGTCGACGCCGGGAAACTCCAGACGGCGCCCGCGAAGGGCCACAACCTGACCGCGTCGATCACCGACGAGGGCAAGGCGCGGCTCGCGGAGGTGTTCCTCGAAGCGTCGGTCACCCTGCCCGACGGCCGGGTCGTGCCCGCGTCGAACTTCAACAGCCCGGTGCTGAGCGGGAACGCGATCGGCGTCTACACACCGCTGTGGGGCGCGTCGTCGCGGCGCACTTCGGTCGCGGGTGCCCAGCGCGTCGTCGAGATCGAGGTCGCCGACGGCGTCGTCGCGCAGGTGCGGCCGCAGCCCGCCGACGGTCCGATCGCCGCGGGTGCGACCGTCCTGCTCGCCCGCGACGGCGGCGCGGACACGTTGTCCGGCTTGAAGACCGGCGACCGGGTGGGCGTCGCCTACGCGCCGAAGAGCGACGCGGGCAAGGTGTCCGTCTCGGTCGGCGGCAACATCGTCCTGCTGCGCGACGGCACGATCCAGCCGGTCGACAACGTCGCCATGCACCCCCGGACCGCGGTCGGTTTCTCCGCCGACGGCACGAAGATGTGGCTCGCCACGGTCGACGGCCGCCAAGCCGACAGCCGGGGCATGACGGAACTGGAACTCGCGCGCCATATGAAGTCGCTCGGCGCGGACGACGCCATCAACCTCGACGGCGGTGGCTCCTCGACGCTGCTCGCCCGAGAGGAAGGAGAAAAGGCGCCGCTGGTGCGCAACGCGCCGTCGGACGGCGGGGAACGCGTGGTGCCCAACGGGATCGGTGTCGCCACGGTGCCCGGGAGCGGACGGCTGACCGGGTTCGCGCCGCGTCCCGTGCAGGACACCGCCGACGCCGTTCGCGTGCTTTCGGGGCTGACGCGGAAACTGACCGGCGGCGCGCACGACGAGACCGGCGCCGCGGTGGACGCCAAGGTGCAGTGGCTCAGCACGAACCCCTTCCGAGGCACGGTGACCGACGGTGTCTTCACCGCGCACGCCGACCGGTTCCGGCCGGACGCCCCCGCGAACGTCGACGTCTACGCCAAGCACGGCGGAGTCCTGGGTAAGACGACGTTGAACGTCCTCGGCGCGCCCGTCAGGCTGGGCACCAGTACCGAGCAGGTCGCATTGTCCGGCGAAGGCGCTAAGAGCACGTTCAAGGTGTTCGGCTACGACGCCGACGGCTACGGCACGTGGATCGAGCCCGACGACGTCAAACTCGACTACGACCCCGCGGTAGTGCGGATCGAGCCGTCCGGCGACGGCTTCGCGGTCACCGCGCTGAAGGCCTCGGGCGCTTCGGCGATCACCGCCACGGCCGGCGGGAAGGCGACGCATCTGGCGGCTTCCGTCGGCACGGAATCCCGGGTCGTCGCCTCCTTGGACGGTCCGGCGGGCTGGAGCGCCAGCGTCTTCCCGGCCGTCGTCGGAGCCGCGCTTTCCGAGGGACCCGGCCGTGACGGCGGACGCGGTCTCGCGCTGGACTACCGCCTGAACGGCACGAACTCCACGCGCGCCGCCTACGTCAACTCGGCCGCGCCCATCGCGGTGCCGCCGGGCACCCAGCGCGTCGGACTGTGGGTCAACGGTGACGCGAAGGGTGCTTGGCTGCGGGCGGAACTCCGCGACGCCGCCAACGTCCCGTCCCTTGTGGACCTTTCGCTGAGCGTCGACTGGACGGGCTGGCGCTACGTCCGCGCGGCGATCCCCGCCGGGCTTCCCGACGGGCAGCGGCTGACGAAGTTCTACGCCGTCGAGAACGTCCCGGATCAGCAGTACGAAGGACGGCTGGTCTTCGACGACCTCACCTTCGAGGTCGCGCCCGCGGCGAGCGTCCCGGCCGATCCGGCACCACGCGATCCGTCGCTGATCACCGACGGCACCGCGACCGGCGGACTGCGGATCGCCGTCGTCAGCGACGCGCAGTTCACCGCAGACGACCCGAACGGCCCGCTGGTCGCCCAGGCCCGGCGCGCGCTGCGCGAGGCCGTCGCGGCGAAACCGGATCTCGTGCTGATCAACGGCGACTTCGTCGATCGCGGGACGGCCGCCGATTTCGTACTCGCTCGCTCGATCATCGACGAGGAACTGGTCGGCAAAACGCCCTGGTACTACGTCCCGGGCAACCACGAAGCCGACGGCGGGCACGGGATCACCGAGTTCCAGGCGGCGTTCGGACAGACCCATCGCGTCGTCGACGTCGCCGGGATCCGCCTGGTGCTGATGGATTCCTCACGCGGTTCGCTGCGCGCGGGCGGATTCGACCAGATCCGGATGCTGCGCGAGGCGTTGGACGGTGCGAAGTCCGATCGAGGGATTCGCGGTGTGGTCGTCGCGATGCACCACCCGGTCAAGGATCCGAGCCCGACCGGGAACTCGCAGTTGGCCGACCGCAAGGAAGCGGCGATGCTGACCGGCTGGCTGACCGCGTTCGAGCGGGATTCCGGGAAGCAGGCGGCCGCGATCGCTTCACACGCGGGCGTGTTCAGCCTGTCGCGCGTGGACGGCGTGCCGTATCTGGTGAACGGCAACTCCGGGAAGTCGCCGGCCGCCGCCCCCGGTGACGGCGGGTTCGTCGGCTGGACGATGGTCCGGTTCGAGCCCGGCGACAAGGCACAGCCGGTGCGCTTCGAGACCCGGCCGAACGTCGACACGCTGACGGTTTCCGGGCCTTCCGCGCTGGCACGGGGCGAGAAGGCCGACATCCGGGCGGTGGTGACGCAGGGAGCGCGTCAGGTGCCGGTGTCGTATCCGGTCAGCGCGGACTGGAAGGGCGGCCTCGGCACGCACGTCGCCGACGGGTTCGTGCCCGCGATGCCGTGGGACATCGCGTCCTTCGACCCGGCGACCGGGGTGCTGACCGCGCTGCGGCCGGGTGTGGCGCGGCTTTCGGTCACCGCCAACGGGGTGACCCAGAGCCTCTCGGTCACCGTCCGCTAGCGCTATGAACGGCCCGTTACTTGCAAATTTTGCAAGTAACGGGCCGTTCATTGCACGCGCTACGCGGCTTCGTGAGCCTCTTCGACCGTGCCGGGCAGTGCCGGACCCCGCGGCGGGATCGCGTCGGCCTTCGCCGGGTCGACCTTTCGCACCGAACCGTCGGCGGCGGTCCGCGCGATCGCGAGCATCGACGCGAGCGCGTCCTGGATCTGCGCCTGCTCACGCTCCGGGATGGCGCTGAGTTCGATCAGCACGCTGCCGTTGCCCAGCAGCCCGTATCCGTTGCGCGCGATGCCCTGGTAGTCACCGCCGGGGTACTGCGACACGTAACCGCCGTTGCCGTCGATCGACCGCTGCACCACGACCGCGATCTGCTTCGCGAAGTCCACATCGGACTGTTTCACGCCCGCGTTCGTCGGCCACAGCGTGGAAGCGGTGATCTCCTTGCCGTTGGCGTCCTGGTAGCGGCCCTGCATGTGGTAGTCGACCATGATGTCCGGCTTGAAGGACGCGTTCCGCCGCTGGATCAGTCCCGCCTCGGTGGCCGGGTTGTCCTGGGGCGCCACGGCCGGATCGTGGTAGCGGTTGATGTCGTAGCCCTTGCCCTTCTCGCCGTACTCGGGAGTGGCTTCGGGGTCGTAGTTGTAGCGCCAGTCGCGTTCGTGCCCGTCCGGGTTGGCGCGCACGACGATGTCGACGGTCACCTTCGAAAGCAGGTTCTGCTGCCAAGCGCCGCGCTCGACGCCGACCTTGCGCAGGAACTCCAGCGCCGCCGGCGTGCCGAGCGGCTCGTCGCCATGCTGCTGGGTGACGTACTGGATCCGCGTCTTGCCGTGGCCGACCCTGGCCGCCCACACCGGACGTCCCTCGTTGCTGCGGCCGATCTTGCTCACCCGGATCTTGCCGTGGCTGAACAGGGCCAGCTTGTGCAGTTCGACCGCGAGCTTGCCGGTGGACGGGCGCGGGTCGACGGTCCGACCGTCCACAGTGGCTTCAGCGGCTTGAGCGGCTTCAGCGGTCTCGACCGCTTGGGCGGCCGGAGCCACGAGAAGCCCGGCGCTGACAAAAACGGACAACAGGGCGATTCGGGACTTGAGACTCATGGTCGGTGAGTATCGACGAGCCGGGAGCGTCCAACAAGGGCGGCGGTAAACCGGTCGAATTTTGTCGGTGGCAGGTCCTAGGGTGCAGACGTGGGTGATTCAGAGCACGAACCGGCGATGGTGCAGGCGAAGGCGTTGGTCAAGCGTTTCGGCGACTTCGAGGCCGTACGCGGGATCGACGTCGAGGTCCGCCCGGGGGAGGCGTTCGGCTTTCTCGGGCCCAACGGCGCGGGCAAATCCTCCACCATGCGGATGATCGCGTCCGTGTCCCCCCGCAGCGACGGCGACCTGCGGGTCCTCGGCATGGACCCGGACGTCGAGGGGCCGAAGATCCGCGCCCGGCTCGGCGTCGTGCCACAGCAGGACAACCTGGACACCGAGCTCACCGTCCGCCAGAACCTGCAGATCTACGGCCGCTACTTCGGGCTCTCGCGCTCACACGTGCGGAGCAAGGCCGAGGAGCTGATGGAGTTCGCGCAGCTCACCGACCGGGCGAACGCGGAGGTCGATTCGCTCTCCGGCGGGATGAAGCGACGGCTGACCATCGCGCGCTCCCTGGTCAACGACCCCGAACTGCTCCTGCTCGACGAACCGACCACGGGGCTCGACCCGCAGGCCCGGCACCTGCTGTGGGACAGGCTGTTCCGGCTCAAGGCCGGCGGGACCACACTGATCATCACCACGCATTACATGGACGAGGCCGAGCAGCTGTGCGACAGGCTGGTCGTGATGGACAACGGCCGCATCGCCGCCGAGGGTTCGCCGTCCGACCTGATCAGCCGGTACTCCACCCGCGAGGTCGTCGAACTGCGCTTCCCGAACGGCGAGCAGGAGGCGGCGGCCGAGAAGGTCGAGGGCCTCGCCGAACGCGTCGAGGTGCTGCCGGATCGCGTCCTGCTCTACACGATGACCGGCGAGGCCGCCCTCGAACAGGCGCACGCGCGCGGGCTGCGGCCGCTGTCGAGCCTGGTCCGTCGCAGTTCGCTGGAGGACGTCTTCCTCCGCCTCACCGGCCGGACGCTGGTGGACTGATGACCACAGCGGAGACGAAGGCCTCGACGGGCCGCGTGGTCTCGACCTGGCTGGGTGCCTGGCTGCGGGTCGAGGGGTACTGGATGTGGTACCGCCGGTACTGGCTGTCCACGTTGTACTCGACGGGTCTGCAGCCGGTGCTGTTCCTGGCCGCGATGGGACTCGGCTTCGGCTCGCAGGTGCAGGCAGGAGCCGCGACGAGCGGGTTCTCGTACCTCGAATACGTCGCGCCCGCGCTGCTCGTCGCGGGCGCCGCGCAGCTGGCGGTGGGGGAGTCGAGCTACCCGGTGCTGTCCGGGTTCAAATGGCAGCAGAGCTATGTCGCCGTCACCGCGAGCCCGATCACGCCGGGGCAGGTACTCGGCAGCCAGATCATCTGGGTCGCGATCCGGCTGGGGCTGGCCGGTTCGATCTACGCCGTCATCGCGGCCCTGTTCGGCTCGTGGACGAGTTTCGGCGTACTCGCCGTCATCCTGATCGGGGTGCTCACCGGGATCGCCTGTGGCACCCCGGTGATGGCGCTGGCCGCGACCACCTACGACGAGGGTTCGCGCTTCGGTCTGGTGTTCCGGTTCATCCTGATCCCGATGACGTTGTTCTCCGGCACGTTCTTCCCGATCGACGAACTCCCGGACCCGTTGATGTGGATCGCGTGGCTTTCCCCGCTGTGGCACGGGAACGAGGCCGCCAGGGCGGTCAGCCTCGGCACCGTCGGCCCACTCGCCACCCTGGGGCACCTCGCCTTCCTGGTCGTCTTGGCCGGAGTGGGCTGGGCCTTGGCGCACAAGTACTTCTACCGACGGCTGGTGGTCTGACGTGGCTGTTCTCACCCAGGCACCGCGGCGCGGGGTGCTGCTGCGCGTCCTGCCGCCCGCGATGTACAGCGGCCGGTCGAAGGCCGTGCTGGAACGCACCTTCCTGACCTACTCGCACGTCTGGATGCTGTTCGTGTCCGGCGCCTTCGAGCCGCTGTTCTACCTGATGGCCTTCCAGCTCGGCTTCGGCAAACTCGTCGGCGAGGTCATCGGGCCCGGCGGGCAGACCATGACCTACGTCGCCTTCGTCGCGCCCGGCCTGCTCGCGGCGTCGGCGATGAACGGCGCGATCATGGACTCCACGTACAACCTGTTCTTCAAACTGAAGTACGCGAAGCTGTACGACGCCATGCTCGCCACCCCGATCGGGCCGCTCGACATCGCGCTCGGCGAGGTCGGCTGGTCGGTACTGCGCGGCGGGATCTACTCGGTCACCTTCCTCGGCGTGATGACCGCGATGGGGCTGCCCGATTCCTGGTGGGCGGTGCTGATGATCCCGGCGGCCTTACTGGTCGCGATGGCCTTCTCCGCCATCGGGATCGTGCTGGTGACCTTCCTGCGGTCGGTGTCGCAATTCGACTACATCAACCTCGTGCTGATGCCGCTGTTCCTGTTCTCCACGACGTTCTACCCGCTTTCGGTCTACCCCGAGGCGATCCAGTGGATCGTGCGGATCTTCCCGCTGTACCACGGGATCGAGCTGATGCGAGGGCTTTCGGTCGGCGTGCTTTCGTGGGGCATGCTCGGGAACGTGGCGTACCTGGTGGCACTGGCGGCGGTCGGGATCTACGGGGCGTCGCGGCGGTTCGGGAAACTGCTGCTGCGCTGATCCGGAGGTCAGCGAGCCGGGTTCGAGCCCGTCACCCGTGGCGCCACCGCGGCCAGCGCGTCGACCAGCCCGTGCCCGTAGAAGCCGTTGAACCCCGCGTACCCGTTGCAGTAGGCGTCCTGCGAGCCGTCACCGGTCAGGTCGTAGTCGGCGGGGCACGCGATCGGTGTCGCCTGCCCGTCCAGCGTCCGCTTCAGCTGACGGGCCCCATAGCCCGGATGTTCCGAAGCGAGCAGTGCCGCGACGCCGGCGACGTGCGGCGAAGCCATCGACGTCCCGCACAGCGGTGCGTACCCGCCGGGGACGGTCGACAGCACGCACTGCCCGGCCTCGCCGCCGGGCGCGGTCACGTCGATCACGCCCAGTCCGTACGAGCTGTAGCCCGCCTTGACCCGCTCCGCGCTCACCGAGGACACGGCGACGACGTCGCGCAGTCCGGCGGGGAGCGCCTGACAGCCGTCACCCCGGACCTTGACCCCGGAACGCGGGGACGGCACCAGGCCCACGGCCTCGTTGGTGGCCGCCGCGACGTTGAGCGTGCCCGCCGACGTCGCGTACTCTACGGCGCGGGCCATCACCTCGTTCACCACGCCCCGCTCGTCGTCGCGCGCGCAGGAGAGCGACCACGGATCGACGAAGTAGCTGCTGTTCGTCACGGCCATGCCGTGTGACGCCGCCCACATCAGCCCGCAGACGGCGGCTTCGGGATCGGCGTACCCGCGGTCGTCGATCACCTTCACCGAGGCGATCCGCACGCCCGGGGCCACCCCGGTGATGCCCTTACCGTCGTCGGCCGCGGCGATCACACCCGCGACATGGGTGCCGTGCGCCGACGTCGTCGCGGCCCAGTTCCGGTCGGGAGCGCCGCTCAGGCAGCCGGCGGACGCGTCCGGGTCGAGGGCGGCCGTGAGTTCGGGATGCGCCGGGTCGACACCGGAGTCGAGAACGCCGACGACGACCCTCCGGCTGCCCGGCTCGATCGCGTGGGCCTTGTCGGCGCCGATCACGCGCATGTCCCATTGCTCGTCGGTGCGGTCGGCGGTGGGCACCTTCGCCGGATCCGTCGGTTCGAGCTCGGCGCGCACCGGGGCGGATCTGGGCGACGGCGTGCCGTTGGCCCGCTGCACCGCCAGCCGTTCGGCCTGCGCGCTGAACGCCGCGGCGGGCCGGACCAGCTCGGCGAAGTCCCGGTCGGCCGAGGTCGCCACGGCCACCGCGATCTGCGGGTAGTAGATCGTCGTGGTGCCGCAACCGCCGGTGACGGCGGCCCTGGCCTCGGCTTCGGTGGTGCCCCGGTCGAAGGCGACGACGTACCGCAAGGACCGGCCTTCGGGATGGCACGAAGGCGCCGCCTCGGCCGTCACGACGGCCGAGACCGAACCGCAGAGCACCATGAAGGCGCACACGGCCGCTCGCAGGGACCGCCCCAGCAGGGACACCGGACCTCCCACCGGAGAACAGGGGACTACGGGGATCGCCTGGGCTGGGCTGGGCTTCGGCACCCCCGAGCGGCACGCTAGCCACCCTCGGCCGGGTCGACAAGCTCTCTCGCGAAGTTCGCCCGGCCGGTGGTCGCGGCGCGCCCGGGAGTCAGGCCTGTGGCACCGAGTACACCGGAGTGGGGCCGGGGTGTGGGATACTCGCGGTGGCCGCTGGCCGACGGGCACACGTGAGAGGTGGCGCTCGCGGTCTCGTGGCCCGGTGGTGTGCTGCACATCCTCCACACGCGTCGCCGCTGCATGCGGCTCGACGACGTGGCGGGCGGCCCGATGTCGCGAACGTGGCCAGCGCTCCGCCGAGTAGACCTTCAGCCGTGTGCGGCGCCCGGACAACCCCGGCGCCGTCGCGGTGCCGGGCAAGGATTCCCGCTGCTGGTGACCACCACGGCGGAACGAACAGAAAGGGGCCCCTGCGCGGCCGCGTCGAGCCGGTGAAAGCCTGCCGACGCGCCCGGGGGCGGAGGAGATATATGTCGAACGCGGACACACCCGCCGTCACCGGCGGGAATACCGCCACACCCATCGCAGGCCAGCTGGCCGAACTGCCTCCCCGGATCCGGGTGCACGCCCTGGCGAAGCTCCTGGGATCCAACAGCCGTGAACTGATGGCCAAGCTCGGTGAGCTCGGCGAGACCGTCCGCAGCGCGCAGTCCAGCGTCACCCGCGATGTGGCCATCAAGCTCGCCGAAGCCCTCGCCGGCGGAGACGAGCCCGAGACCCCTGCGGCACCGGCCGCCGAGGCCGCCGACGTCGAGGCGCCCGTCGCTGAGACGCGCGTCACCGAGGCTCGCGTCAGTGAGACCCCGGCCACGCCCGAGCCGGAAGCCGCCAAGGCCCCCGAAGCCGTCAAGGCCGAGTCGAAGCCCGAGGTCAAGGCAGAGAACGCTCCGCAGGCGGAGGCTCCTTCTCGGCGCGTTCCGCCCGCGCTGGCCGCCCCGGTGACGCCGGAGCCGCCGCAGCGGACGACCCGGCCGTCGAAGGCCGCCGTGCACGTTCCCGTGTTCGCGGCGCCGTCGCCGGTTTTCCTGCCGCCGGAGCCCGTCACGGCGAAGCCCGTCCGCAAGCCGGAGCCGGCCTTCACCGAGACCGAAGAGACCACGTCCGACGAGGACGAGACGCAGACCGAGCAGTCCGACCGCCAGGGCGCCGACGACGACGGTGACGACGCCAACGGCCGTCGCCGTCGCCGTCGCGGACGTCGCGGCCGTGGCCGCGGCAAGGGCGGCGACGAGAACTCGGCCGACGTCGAGAACGAGGACGAGCAGGCCGAAGAGCCGCGAGCCCCGCGCGGCCGTCAGCAGCGCGCGAAGGACAAGGACACCAAGGACAACGAGCCCGAAGAGGCCGAGTCCGAGAACGCCGAAGAGGCTTCCGCCGAGTCCGATTCGGACAATGACGGCGATTCCGACGGGGGCAGCAAGCGCCGTCGCCGTCGCCGTCGCCGCAAGGGCGGGGACGACGACAACGTCGAGTCCACCACCGACGACCCGCCCAACACGGTCGTCCACGTGCGTCAGGCCAAGGCCGCCGAGACCGAGCGCCCCGCCCGCGACGAGGTGCGCAGCGTGCGCGGCTCGACCCGGCTCGAGGCCAAGCGTCAGCGCCGCCGTGACGGCCGCGAGGCCGGTCGTCGTCGCGCGCCGATCCTGTCCGAGGCCGAGTTCCTCGCCCGCCGCGAGTCGGTCGAGCGCGCCATGGTCGTCGCCGAGAAGGGCGACTCCACGCAGATCGGCGTGCTCGAGGACGGCGTGCTGTGCGAGCACTTCGTGACCTCGTCGGGCACCGGCTCGATCGTCGGCAACGTCTACCTGGGCCGTGTCCAGAACGTGCTGCCCTCGATGGAGGCCGCCTTCATCGACATCGGCCGCGGCCGCAACGCCGTGCTCTACGCCGGTGAGGTCGACTGGGACGCCGCCGGTCTCGAGGGCAAGGCCCGCAAGATCGAGCAGGCGCTCTCCACCGGCGACTCCGTGCTGGTCCAGGTCACCAAGGACCCGGTCGGGCACAAGGGGGCCCGGCTGACCACGCAGATCTCGCTGCCGGGCCGCTTCCTGGTGTACGTGCCCGCCGGCGGTGCCACCGGTATCTCCCGGAAGCTGCCGGAGAACGAGCGCCGCCGTCTGAAGGACATTCTCAAGCGCATCGTTCCCGAGGACGCCGGTGTGATCATCCGCACCGCCTCGGAGGGCATCAGCGAGGAGGAGCTGGACCGCGACGTCCGCCGCCTCAAGGCGCAGTGGGACGTCATCAAGGAGAAGGCCGAAGCGGGCGGCACCGGCAAGAAGAGCAGCGCCCCGGTCATGCTCTACGAAGAGCCGGACCTGCTGGTCAAGGTCGTGCGCGACCTGTTCACCGAGGACTTCGCCAAGCTGGAGATCCAGGGCGACAAGGCCTGGGACACCATCTACAACTACGTGCAGCACGTGGCGCCGGACCTGGCCGACCGGGTCAAGCGGTACACGGGCACCGGTTCGGCCTTCGCCGACCACCGCATCGACGAGCAGATCACCAAGGCGCTCGACCGCAAGGTCTGGCTGCCTTCGGGTGGTTACCTGGTCATCGACCGCACCGAGGCGATGACGGTCATCGACGTCAACACCGGCAAGTTCACCGGTTCGGGTGGAAACCTCGAAGAGACGGTGACCAGGAACAACCTGGAGTCGGCGGAGGAGATCGTCCGCCAGCTCCGGCTCCGGGACATCGGCGGCATCATCGTCATCGACTTCATCGACATGGTGCTCGAATCCAACCGTGAGCTGGTGCTGCGCCGTCTGACCGAATGCCTCGGCCGGGACCGCACCCGCCACCAGGTCGCCGAGGTCACCTCGCTCGGCCTGGTGCAGATGACCCGTAAGAAGATCGGCACCGGGCTGCTCGAGGCGTTCTCGACGCCGTGTGAGCACTGCAAGGGCCGCGGCGTGGTCGTCTCGACCGAGCCGCAGCGCACCGCCGGCGGCGGCAACGGGCACAACCACGGTGGTGGCAACGGTGGTGGTGGCGGCAAGGAGCAGCAGCAGGGCTCCCGGCGTTCCCGCAACCGCGGCAAGGGCGAAGAGCAGCAGCAGGCGCCGCAGGCCCAGCAGCAGCCCGAGCCCGCCGCGCCCAAGGCCGACGCCCCGCAGCCCACCCCTGAGCAGCGGGAATCGGTGGTCACCGCGGTGCAGGCCATGGCCAACGCCGCCTCCAAGGCGGTCAAGGGCGACCACCCGAACGATGTCACCGAGAACGTCGAGGGTGCCGCGCTCAACGGCCACGCTCCGGCCGCCGAGCGGCCCAGCGAGTCCGCTGAGCCGGTCGAAGCGGCGACGGGGCCCGTTTCCCGGGAGACCGTCGAGCAGGCGGCCGAGGCGGCCGCTGAGCCGGTTTCCGAGCCGGTCGCCGAGGCGCCCGCCACGGAACTCGCCGGTGAACCGGTGACGACGCCGGACGACGAAGCCCCGGCGGAGCGCGAAGAAGAGATCGCGGTCGTCGGGGAAACCGGTCCGGAACCCGATGCCCCCGAGGTCCCGGTGACTCCTGAGACCGTTGCGACACCTGAGGTTTCCGAAAAGCCCGCCGAGCCCGAGGCTCCGGCGGCGCCGGAGGAGAACGAACCCGACGTGGACGTCCCGGCCCCGGCCGGGCGCTCCACCACCCGCCGTCGTCCGCGACGTGCGGCCTCACGGCCGGCCGGTCCCCCGGTCAAGGCGTCGGAAAAGAGCTAGTGAACACCGAGGGGCACCCCGGTGTGATCGCACCGGGGAGCCCCCCGTAACCTGTAGAGCGGCCCGCCATTAGAGGCGGGCACCTTGCGCAGACCTTGGACCGCCGAGAGAGATCCGGTGGGCCGGTCACGCAAGCCCCCACCCGTTGTCGAGTAAGCAGGAGACTTCCGTGTCGGCGTACGCGATCGTCAAGACTGGCGGCAAGCAGTACAAGGTGGCCGTCGGCGACGTCGTCGAGGTCGAGAAGCTCGAAGGCGAGCCGGGTACCGAGCACACCTTCCCCGCAGTCCTTTTTGTGGACGGTGGCGACGTCACCACGGACGCCGACGCGCTGGCGAAGGTCTCGGTCACCGGCAAGGTCGTCGAGCAGACCAAGGGTCCGAAGATCCGGATCCACAAGTTCAAGAACAAGACCGGCTACCACAAGCGCCAGGGTCACCGGCAGAAGCTGACCCGCGTCGAGGTCACCGGCATCTCCAAGTAGGACTTTCTCCGGATCTTCGTCAGAAAGAGGACTGAGCTATGGCTCACAAGAAGGGTGCGTCCAGCTCCCGCAACGGTCGCGATTCGAACGCGCAGCGCCTGGGCGTCAAGCGGTTCGGCGGCCAGGAAGTCAACGCGGGCGAGATCCTCATCCGCCAGCGTGGCACCAAGTTCCACCCCGGTGTGAACGTCGGCCGTGGCGGCGACGACACGCTGTTCGCGCTGGCCGCCGGTGCGGTCCAGTTCGGCGAGAAGCGTGGTCGCAAGACGGTCAACATCGTGCCGTCCGAAGCCTGAATTTCGGCTTCTAGTTAGAACCTCTGACGAGGGGTGGGCCGGAATATCCGGGCCCACCCCTCGTTTGTTTTATGTATCCCCCTTCTCAAGAGTGAAAGAGGCAAGTCATGGCGTCCCGTTTCGTGGACCGCGCGGTGATCCATCTGACCGCCGGTGACGGTGGGAACGGCTGCGCCTCGGTGCACCGCGAGAAGTTCAAGCCCCTCGGCGGCCCGGACGGCGGCAACGGCGGCAACGGCGGCGACGTCCTGCTGATCGTCGACCCGAACGTCCACACGCTGCTCGACTTCCACTTCCGCCCGCACGCCCGCGCCGGCAACGGCAAACTGGGCCAGGGCGGCAACCGCGCCGGCGCCGCGGGGGAGACGCTGGAGATGCGCGTCCCGTCCGGCACCGTCGTGATGACCGAGGACGGCGAGATCCTGGCCGACCTGGTCGGCCCCGGCACCACCTTCGTCGCCGCTCAGGGCGGCCGTGGCGGCCTCGGTAACGCGTCGCTGGCCTCCAAGGCCCGCCGCGCGCCCGGGTTCGCGCTGCTGGGCGAGCCGGGGGAGAGCCGCGACCTCGTCCTGGAACTGCGTTCGGTCGCCGACGTCGGCCTGCTCGGCTTCCCGTCCGCGGGCAAGTCGTCGCTGATCTCGGTGCTGTCCGCGGCCAAGCCGAAGATCGCCGACTACCCGTTCACCACCCTGGTGCCGAACCTGGGCGTGATCACCGCAGGATCGACCGTGTTCACCATGGCCGACGTCCCCGGCCTGATCCCCGGCGCGAGCGAGGGCAAGGGCCTCGGCCTCGACTTCCTCCGTCACATCGAGCGGTGCGCGGTGCTGGTGCACGTCATCGACTGCGCCACCTTCGAGCCCGGCCGCGACCCGCTGTCCGATATGGACGCTCTCGAAGAAGAACTCGCCCGCTACACGCCGAGCCTCGGTGGGAACCTCGCCGACCGGCCGCGAGTGGTGGTGCTCAACAAGATCGACGTCCCGGACGCCGCCGAACTCGCCGAGTTCGTGCGCCCGGAACTGGAAGCCCGCGGGCTCAGTGTGTTCGAGATCTCCACGGCGTCGCGGCAAGGCTTGCGGGAACTGACCTACGCGCTCGCCGCCGTGGTCGAGAAGTACCGCGCCGAGCAGCCCGAGCCGGAGCCGGAGAAGGTCGTGCTGCGGCCGATGGCCGTCGACGACGCCGGTTTCACCGTCGAGATCGACCCCGAGGAGGACGGCGCGTTCATCGTGCGCGGTGTCCGTCCGGAGCGGTGGATCCGCCAGACGAGCTTCGGCAACGACGAGGCCGTCGGCTACCTCGCGGACCGGCTCCAGCGGCTCGGTGTCGAAGAGGCGCTGGCGAAGAAGGGCGCCGTCCCGGGAAGCCCGGTCACCATCGGCGACGTCCAGTTCGAGTGGGAGCCGTCGACGCCCGCCGGTGTCGCGGTGCACCTGTCCGGCCGCGGCACGGACGTCCGGCTGGAGAACAACAACCGGATCGGTGCCTCCGAGCGCAAGGAAGCCCGCCGGATCCGCCGCGACGGCCCGGACGACGAGTGAGTTCCACCCGTGAGGCGATCGCCGCGGCGAAACGCGTGGTCGTCAAGGTCGGTTCGTCCGCGCTGACCACCGCCGGCGACGGTCTCGACGTGGCGCGGCTGGACGCGCTGGTCGACGCGATCGCCGAGCGGGTCTCGCGGGGGACGCAGATCGTGCTGGTGTCCTCAGGTGCGATCGGCGCGGGACTCGCGCCGCTCGCGCTCGGGAAGCGACCGCGTGACCTCGCCACCCAGCAGGCCGCCGCCAGTGTCGGACAGCTCGCGCTCGCGCACGCCTACGCCGAGTCGTTCGGCCGGTTTTCCCTGACCGTGGGCCAGGTTCTGCTGACCTCGGACGACGTCGTGCGCCGCTCGCACTACCGCAACGCGCAGAACACGTTCACCCGCTTGCTGGCTCTCGGCGCGGTGCCCGTGGTCAACGAGAACGACACCGTGGCCACCGAAGAAATCCGCTTCGGCGACAACGACCGGCTGGCCGCTCTGGTGGCCCACCTGATCGGCGCCGACGCGCTGGTGCTGTTGTCCGATGTGGACGGTCTGTACGACGGGGATCCCCGCGACGGCGCGACTCGCAAGATCGCCGAAGTCGCTGGAGAGTCCGATGTGGACGGAATCACCGTCGGCATGTCCAGCTCCGGGCTCGGCACCGGTGGCATGGTCTCGAAGCTCGCCGCCGCCCGCACCGCGGCCGGTGCCGGTATTCCCGTGTTGCTGGCCGCCGCTTCCGAGGCCGCCCGCGCCCTCACCACCGCCGAGGTCGGCACCGCCTTCGCCGCCGCGGACTCACGCCTTTCGGCCCGGCGCTTCTGGCTCGGCTACGCCGCCGGCGCGTCCGGCGAACTGCATCTCGACGACGGCGCCGTCACGGCCGTCGTCCGGCGTCGCCGCTCCCTGCTCGCCGCCGGGATCACCGGCGTCGACGGCGACTTCCAGGCAGGCGACGTCGTCGATCTCGTCGATCCCCAGCAGCGCACTGTCGCCCGGGGTGTCGTCGCCTTCGACGCCGGCGAACTGCCCGACCTCATCGGCCGTTCCAGCCACGACCTGCCCGCCGAACAGCGGCGCGAGGTCGTCCACGCCGACGACCTCGTCCCCCTGCACCGCTAGGGCACCAGCCCCGGCCTGACCGCGATGTCCTGGAGTTGAGGCCCGGAGAGCGGCGGCTCGGCACTTTGCACCGGTGGGCGGAACCCGTCGCCGGTATCCAAGACGCCACTGTTGTTGCTGATGAGGGTGATCGTGGCGGTCGGCCCGCTGAGCATGGTCGTGTGGACGATCAGGCCCTCGGGGGTACGGGAGGTCAGCTCCAGCAGGATGCCTTCGGCGATCCGTCGTGAGGTGCAGGAGTCCGCCTTCGGGATGTTCTCGGCTTCGCAGCTCGCCATCCCGTAACCGAGTGGCGGGCTGATCCGGACGTAGACCGAACCCGCGCCGCGGTCGTCACTCACCCGGACGCCCAGGAAATAGAACGTGGACGCGGCGGCTGTCTCAGGGAACTGCTTGCTGTACAGCAAGAACGGATCCGACGGCGGGATCTCCTCGGGCAGCGTGAGCCTTTCGATCCGCACCCCCGGGGCGAGCCGGGACCGGACGGCGGCGCCGACCGTGCAGCTCATGCGGGTGATGACCTGCTGCGCGGTCTCGCCAGGCGACTTCGTTCCGCAGCGGTCTCCCGCGACGGGTCCGTCAGGCTGCGGTGCGATGACCGCGAAGGTCACCCCGAGAGCGGCCACCACGGCGAGCGCGGCTCCCGTGATACCGGCTGAGAGGCGACGTCGCCGCGATCGGCGACCCGCGGCGAGGACGCCTTGCTCGGTCAGCCCGATCGGCGGCTCCGCTTCGGTCACGTACTCCGTCAGCGCGGAGCGGACATCGAGGTCATCCATGACTACTCCTTGCCTGAGGGGGAGGGGAGGACGGCGCGGAGTGCTTCGACCCCGCGGGCGGTCTGGCTCTTGACCGTCCCTTCGGCGACACCGAGCAACGAGGCCACTTCGGCGACCGAAAGGTCCTCCAGGAAGCGAAGGACGACCATCGCGCGCTGGCGCGGTGTCAGGCCGGAAAGTACTCGTTCGAGGTCGATCCGGTCGTGACTGTCGTAGCCCGTCGGCGCGGTTCTTTCGGGAGGTGCGGACATCACCAGTTCGCGGCCGCGTTTCCGCTGTCCGGCGAGGAAGGCGTTCAGGAGGATCCGGCGCGCGTAGGCGTCGACGGTGTCCGGCCGGACCCGCCGCCAGTGTCGGTACAACTGGACGAACGTCGCCTGCACCAGGTCTTCGGCGCCGTGCCAGTCGCCGCACATACCGAACGCCAGCCGTCGGAACCGCTGGACCCGTGCGGCGAAGTACTCACTGAAGTCGGCGTCTCTCGGCTTCCCCACCGGCCACCTCCCCATCGTCTTCCTGCCCGTACTAGCCGTCGGGAGGGCCGGAAGGTTCAAGCGATCCTGGAACCGGGGGAGCAGGGGACCTTTGCTATCACTTTCGCGGAGTGGCGAGGTGGCCGACGAGTCGCGCCAGCTGGTCGCCGTAGGCCTCGGCGAACTCGGCCGAGTTCGGGTCCTGTCCCGTGACCGCCCGCACGACGCGGGGGAGCGCCAGCCCCGCGCTGGCCGCGGCCATGAAGATCAGCAGCAGGAATTCCGGGTCGAGGTCGGCGGGAAAGTCGCCGGCGGCCTGGCGCGCCCGGACGTAGTCGACCTGTCGCTGGAGGAACCCGCGCTGGCCTTCGACCCCGATCGCGTCGGGCGCGCCGTCGGTCAGGTTCTCCCAGAGGAACAGTTTGGCGAGGTCGTGGTCGCGGACGCCGGACTGCGCGAAGAAGCGCACCACCTCGGCGAACGGCTTGTCGTGCTCGGAGGCCGCGACGTAGTCGTCGTACATCGTCGCGGTCAGCGCGTTGTACAGCCCCTCCTTGCCGCCGAAGTAGTACGAGATCAGCTGTTTGTTCACACCCGCCTTTGCGGCGATCTCGCTGACGCGTGCCGCCGCGTAACCCTTCGCGCCGAACTCGGACTTCGCCGCTTCCAGGAGTTGCGCTTTCGTGCGCTCGGGGTCGCGCTGACGGTCGACGGGGGCGCGGCGAGGACTGCGCGGGGCGGCTTCCGACATGAGTTCACCTTAGCCGCTGACTCTTTCAAACGTCTGGTTGACTTTATCATCCACCTGGTTGATAGTGGTCGGCGGAGAGAGGAGATCGAATGACCATCAGGATCGCGATCATCGGGGGCGGCACGGGTGGGCTCTGCCTGGCGCAAGGGCTGCTCAAGGCGGGCGTCGACGTGTCCGTCTACGAGCGCAGCCGCACCCGGACCGAGCGACTGCAGGGCTATCGCGTGCACATCAATCCGCACGGTTCGGCCGCTTTGCACGAATGCCTGCCCGCCGAGCTCTGGGAACGGTTCTTGGCCACCACCGGCACCACGAGCGGGGCGTTCACGTTCGTGACCGAGCGGTTGAAGGACCTCATGGTGATCGACAGCGAGCTCACCTGGAGCCCGGATCCCGCGTCGAACCACCATTCGGTCAGCCGGATCAGCCTGCACCAGGTGCTGTCCGACGGGCTCGACGGAGTCCTGCACCACGGCAAGGAGTTCGTCGGCTACCGGCGGGAGGGCGAGGTGGTCGTCTGCGAGTTCGCCGACGGGAGCGCCGTCGAGGCCGACCTGGTCATCGGCGCGGACGGGGCCAACTCCCGCGTGCGCAAACAGTTCCTTCCCGAGGCCGCCCGCGTGGACACCGGGATCATCGCGATCGCGGGCAAGCATCCGCTGACCGGCGAGGCCCGCAAGCGTTTGCCCGCGCGGCTCACCGATGGTCCGAGCATGGTGATGCCGCGCACCGGCGCGGGCCTGTTCAGCGCGCCGCACGAACTGAACGGCGTCACATCGGTCAACGACGAGACCCTCGACTACGACCCTGTTCTGTTCGACAACACCTCGAGCTACATCATGTGGGCCTTCGCGGCCGACAACCGGCGTTACCCGGACAACGTGTCCTCATTGGACGGTGAAGCACTACGAACCCTGGTGCTGGACCTGATCGGCGGCTGGGATCCCGCGTTCAAGGAACTGGTCGCCGGTTCGCCGGCGGGATCGGTCTCGCGGCTGCCCATCTTCACGTCGAAGCCCGTCGAGCCGTGGCCGACGAGCAACATCACCCTGCTCGGCGACGCGATCCACAGCATGACGCCGTTCCGCGGTATCGGCGCGAACACCGCGCTCCGGGACGCGCAACTGCTGTGCCGCAACCTCGTCGCGGCTCGGAAGACCGGCGCGACGCGCACCGCGGTGGCCGGCTACGAGCAACGGATGCGGGACTATGGTTTCGCGGCGGTGCGCGACTCGGAGCGCAGCGCGCGCCAGTTCGTGTCGGAGAACCGGGCGGGCCGCACGATGGCGCGGAGCATGTTCCGGTTCTTCCAGGCTGTTCCGCCCTTGAAGCGCAAGGTCTTCAGCGACCACGGTGACTCATAGCCTGTCGGGAGTGGAGATGCCGGGCAGGGACAGGCCCAGCGTCAGCATCTTCGACGTGAGCTCGGCCAGCAGAAGCCGTGAGTCACAGCTTGTGGGGGACATACCCGGCGGTCGCCGCGCCGAGCGCTTCGGGAACCGTCCGCGCACCGGCGAGCGTAGTCCCGCTCGCGATCGCCGGAAAGGTCGGCGTATTCGATCGCGCCGATCCCGATCGCCCTGGCGACCTCTTCCTTGACTTCGGGGGAGAGGTCGTCGCGGCCGTCGATCGCCTCGGCGGTGTGGGACACCGTCGGCGACGGAGTTTTCAGCGCAGGTCGCTGCCCTTGGTCTCCGGCAGGGTCCGGATGACGAAGAAGGCGATCACCGCCCCGGCGGCCACGTACCAGAAGAACAGCGTCGACAGTCCGGCGTCCGAAAGCGCGGTGAGCACCAGGGGAGCGGTGCCGCCGAACAACGCGACGGTCAGGTTGTACCAGGCGCCGATGCCGAGCCCACGCAGTTCGGTGGGGAACAGTTCGCTCATGATCGCGGGCGCGATCGACGTCATCGCCGTGTACAGACAGAGCCCTACGCAGAACACGATCATCAGACCGGGTAGCCCCGGCCGGACCAAAGTGGACAGTGGGACGATGAGGATCGCGGTCGCCGCCGACCAGACCAGCAGTTGCGGCTTCCGGCCGAACCGGTCCGACAGGGCGCCCATCGGGTACTGCAGTGCCACGAACAACGCCGTCGCGATCGACAACGCGAGGAACACGTCGACGTCGTCGGCCTTGCGGGTCTTGACCGCGAAGGACGTCAGCGCGCTGAAGAACGTGTAGTAGCAAAGGGTCGACAGCATCGAGAAGCCCACGAGCTGCACCACCGCGCGCGGGTGCTCGCGCAGCGTGGTGCGCAGCGGCCGTTCCACCCGGCGCGCGGTCGACTTCTTCTCCTCGAAGATCTCGGTTTCGGCGAGACTGCGCCGTAGCCACAGGCCGATGATGCCGAGGACGCCGCCGAGCAGGAAGGGGATCCGCCAGCCGTACGCCGTCAAGTCCGCTTTGGACATCGTCCGCGCGAGCACGAAACCGAGGATCGAGGCGAGCAGGACGGCGGAACCGGTCGAGATGTAGAAGAAGGCGGAGTACCGCCCGCGGCGGGTGGGCGGTGCGATCTCCCCCAAGTAGGCCGAAGCGTTGGAGACCTCGCCGCCGAGCGACAGTCCCTGTGCCACCCTCGCCAGCAGCAACAGGATCGGGGCCAGCCAGCCGACCTGGTCGAACGTCGGCAGGAGGCCGATCGCCACCGAACCGCCCGCCATCAGCACGATGGTCAGGATCATCGCGGGCTTGCGGCCCTTGATGTCGGCGAAACGGCCGAGCAACATCCCGCCGAGTGGCCTGAAGAAGAAGGCCAGCGCGTACGTGGCGAAGGTGTTGATCAGCGCCAGCGCCTCGTTGCCCTTCGGGAAGAACTCGCTGGCGAAGTAGATGCTGAAGGTCGCGTAGATGGTCCAGTCGAACCACTCCAGCGCGTTCCCGACGCTGGCGGCGAAGAGCTTCTTCACCGGGAGCCGATGCCCCAACCGCTCCGTCGTTGAGTCCGCCATCGGCACCTCCGTACTCGCGCGTGGACGGAACCTTGCCAGAAAGTCCTCGTGCGGGAAAGAACCTGTCGAATGCCGGGATCGGTTTACGGCCCCGGATTCACGAGGTGCTGGCGAGGGCGAACGGCAGGACGCTCCGCGCGCCCGCCTGGCGCAGCAGACGCGCCGACAGCGTCATGGTCCATCCGGTGTCGATCAGATCGTCGACCAGCAGGACCGGCCCTTCGGCCGCGGCGACCCGGGCGGCCAGGTCCTCGGGGAGGCTGAGCCGCTGCCACAGGTCGGCCAGCCGTTGCGCGCTGTTCGCCTGACGCGGGGGCGGACCCGCCGAGGCGATGGCGCCGAGGTACTCCAGCCGTCCGATCGACGCCAGCTTCGTCGCCAGGCTGTGGACGAGCCGCGGCCGGGTGGCGGACGGCACCTCCACCACCGCGACCGGGCGCTCCGTCCATTGCCAGCCCTTGAGTACCTCGATGCACGCCTGGAAGACCGGATCGGGAAGCTCGGCGTCCGCCGCGGACGTCCCGACGAGTTCACGCAGCCGGGTGCCCCAGCCGACGTCGGTCACCCGGCCGACGACCTGGCCGGTCTCGGCCTGATCGCCCGCCGGCAACCGCCCGGAGAGCGGGACGTCCAGTCCGGCCATCCCGGTCGGCCACATCTTCCGCGGTGCGACCTCGACCCCCGGCCGGCGAAGGCGTTGCCGGGTGGCGTCGACGACGTCGTCGGAAATCGTGGTGTCCCAATGCTTTCCGGTGCAGTTGTCGCATCGGCCGCAGGGCACCGCTTCGGGATCGTCCAGCTGCTGCCGCAGGTACTCCATCCGGCAGCCGGTGGTTTCGAGATAGGCGAGCATGGCGTTCTGCTCATTGGTCCGCGCCGCGCTGACCCGTGCGTAACGTTCCTTGTCGTAGCGCCATTCCTCGCCGGTGCCTTCCCAGCCGCCCTTCACGCGGCGGACCGCGCCGTCGACGTCCAGCACCTTGAGGACCATCTCGAGTCGTGATCGTGACAGTTCGACGAAGGGTTCGAGAGCGGGCGTCGACAGTGGACGGTCGGCGTAGGCGAGCGCGTTGAGCACCTGCGTCACCCGCAGCTCGTCCGGGAAGGCCAGTGAGCCGAAGTACGCCCAGATGTCCTTGTCCTCATGGCCGGGCAACAGGATCACCTCGGCGCGATCGACACCACGTCCGGCGCGGCCGACCTGCTGGTAGTACGCGATCGGTGAGGACGGGGCGCCGAGATGGACGACGAATCCGAGATCCGGCTTGTCGAAACCCATGCCCAGCGCCGAAGTGGCGACCAGGGCCTTGACGTTGTTGTTCAGCAGATCGTCTTCGGCCGCCTGCCGGTCCGCCGGATCGGTCTTCCCGGTGTACGCGGCGACCGGATAGCCGCGCTCCGTCAGCAGCCCCGCGACGTCGTGCGCGGCCGCGACGGTGAGCGTGTAGATGATCCCGGACCCCGGCAGTTCCTCCAGGTGCTCGGCCAGCCACGCGAGCCGGGCCTGCGACGTCGGCAGCTTGGCCACCGACAGATGGAGGCTTTCGCGGTCCAGAGTGCCGCGCAGGACGAGGGTGTCGCCGCCGTTGCCGATGCCGAGCTGCTCGGCGACGTCGGTGGCCACCCGGTCGTTCGCCGTCGCGGTGGTGGCGAGCACCGGGACGCCCTCGGGCAGATCCTTCAGCAGGGTCCGCAGCCGCCGGTAGTCCGGCCGGAAGTCGTGGCCCCAGTCCGAGATGCAATGCGCCTCGTCGACCACGAGCAGGCCGGCGCTCGCGGTCAGCTTCGGCAGGACCGTGTCCCGGAAATCGGGGTTGTTGAGCCGTTCCGGGCTGACCAGCAGGACGTCGACCTCGCCCGCCGCGATCGCGGCCTGGACCTGATCCCACTCCTGCGGGTTCGCGGAGTTCATCGTCGCCGCGTGGATGCCCGCCCGCGCCGCCGCGGAGATCTGGTTCCGCATCAGCGCGAGCAACGGCGAGATGATCACGGTCGGGCCCTCGCCGCGTTCTCGCAGCAGCGCGGTGGCCAGGAAGTAGACCGCGGACTTCCCCCACCCGGTGCGCTGCACGACGAGCGCGCGACGGCGGTGTGCGACCAGCGCCTCGATGGCCGTCCACTGGTCGTCACGCAGCCGGGCGCCATCGCCCGCCAGCGCCCGGAGGAGGGTTTCGGCGCGGTCCCGGAGAGTCGATGTGTCCACGTTCCCACCTCTACCCCATGCCACCGACGAAGTCTCGATCGGCATCTCGTGAACGGACCGTTCATCCAGGGAACCGACTGTAATGTGACCCAGATCACCACCGGTCGGTGGGTCCGGCGACCCGAGCGGGACCGCTCCGCCGGTGTATAGGCTCACGACCCATGTCACCACGCCGGATCGGGGTCATGGGCGGCACCTTCGACCCCGTGCACCACGGGCACCTCGTCGCGGCCAGCGAGGTCCAGTCACGGTTCGCGCTCGACGAGGTCATCTTCGTGCCCACCGGCCAGCCGTGGCAGAAGTCCGACCGCGTGGTCACCCGCGCCGAGGACCGCTACCTGATGACCGTCATCGCGACGGCGTCCAACCCGGTCTTCTCGGTCAGTCGCGTCGACATCGACCGCCGCGGCCAGACCTACACCGTCGACACCCTGCGCGACCTGCGCGCGGAGTATCCGGACGATCAGCTGTTCTTCATCACCGGCGCCGACGCGCTCGAACAGATCCTCACCTGGCGCAACGCCGACGAGCTGTTCGACCTGGCGCATTTCATCGGCGTCACCAGGCCGGGGTACCGGCTCAATTCCCAGCATCTGCCGAGCGGGAAGGTGAGCTTGGTCGAGGTGACCGCGATGGCGATCTCGTCCACCGCCTGCCGCGAGCGGGTCGAAGGCGGGGAACCCGTCTGGTACCTCGTGCCCGACGGTGTGGTGCGCTACATCGCCAAAAAGGACCTCTATCGCAAAGGCCGCGGTGCCTGACCAGGTACCCTCGTCGGGCGCACTTGCGAGAAAAGACATCCGTTAAGGAGAACTGTGACAGCCACGTCCGAGGCACGAGAGCTGGCCGTAGCGGCCGCCCATGCGGCGGCGGACAAGAAGGCGAGCGACGTGGTCGTGCTGGACGTGTCCGACCAGCTGGTGATCACCGACGCCTTCGTGATCGCGTCCGCGCCCAACGAACGCCTGGTCGGCGCGATCGTCGACAACGTCGAGGAGCAGTTGCGGCTCGGCGGGCACAAGCCGGTCCGCCGCGAAGGCGCCCGTGAGGGCCGCTGGGTCCTGCTGGACTACGTCGACGTCGTCATCCATGTCCAGCACCAGGAGGAACGCTCCTTCTACGGTCTCGAGCGGCTCTGGAAGGACTGCCCGCGGATCGAGGTCGCCGGTCTGGAGACACCCGCCGAGGAGGACCCCGCCGACGCGCAAGGCGCCTCGTGAGTCCGCGGCGGCTGGTGCTCTGGCGCCACGGCGAGACCGACTACAACGCGGCGGGCCGGATGCAAGGGCATCTGGACTCCGCGCTGACGCCGGTCGGCTGGAACCAGGCCCGGTTCGCCGTGCCCGCGCTCGCCAGGTTCTCGCCGGATCTGGTGATCGCCTCGGATCTGCGCCGCGCGACCGACACGGCCACCGTGCTCACGGAGGCCATCGGCGTCCCGCTGCGCATCGACAAACGCCTTCGGGAAACCCATCTGGGTGAATGGCAGGGCTTCACCGGCCAGCAGGTCGACGAGGCCTACCCCGGCGAACGTGCGCACTGGCGGGTCGACGCGACCTGGGCCCCGCCCGGCGGCGAGTCGCGGGTCGACGTCGCCGAACGCGCGCTGGAGGTCGTCGCCGACCTCGACCAGCCCAACTCCGCGGCAGGCGACACCGTCCTGCTGGCCACGCACGGCGGTCTGATCATCGCCCTGACCGCGAAGCTGCTCCGCCTGCCGGTCTCGTCCTGGCCGGTCCTGGGCGGGATCGCGAACTGTCACTGGGTCGAGCTAACCCGCCGCGACGGGAACTGGCGACTGGCCGCCTACAACGCGGGAATCACCGGCTGATTCATGGCTCCGCGCCTGCTCGTGTTCGGTGACTCCCTCAGCTTCCACGGCCCGGAAGGCCCGCTCGCGGCCGACGACGCGCGCCTGTGGCCCAACATCGCGGCCAAGGCACTCGGCGGCGGTACCGCCGACCTCGTGGCCGGGTTCGGCTGGACGGCTCGGGACGCTTGGTGGTCCCTGACCGGGGACCCGCGTGTCTGGGCCGATCTCCATCACGCCGACGCCGTGGTGCTGGCGGTCGGGAGCATGGACACGCTGCCTTCGCCATTGCCCACCTATCTGCGTACCGGCCTGCGCTATCTGCGGCCCGATCCGCTGCGGCGGGTGGTGCGCAAGACGTATCTGGCCGCGCAGCCGCGGCTCGCCGTCGCCTTCCGGGGGCGTCCGGCGGTCCTTCCGGCGAAGCTGACCGTCCGCTACCTCGACGAAGCCGTCGGAGCCCTGCGAGTGTTGCGGCCGGAACTGCCGATCTTCGGCATGCTGCCGTCCGTGCACCGATCCGACTCGTACGGCCGCGTCCATACCGCCCGTGCCGGCGCCGCCGCGGCCTACGCCGACTGGGGACGTCGCGCGGACGTCCCCCTTCTCGATCTCGAAGCCGTCGTCGGCGAGCACGTGCTGAGCGGCCGGGGAAATCCGGACGGGATGCACTGGGGCTGGGAAGGACATGCCGCCGTGGGCGCGGAAATGGCCCGCCTTATGGCTCCGTTGCCGCGCCCCGCGGCAACGTAGGCTGGCTGCCGTGTCGGTCGCCGTAGTCACGGATTCCACCGCCCACCTGCCGGAAGGCTTCGCCGAACGGAACGGGATCCGGGTGGTCCCGTTGCACGTCCTCGTGGACGGCGTCGTTTTCCTCGACGGCGTCGAGATGGGCCCCGCCGCCTTGGCCGAAGCACTCGGCAAACGACGCATGGTGACGACGTCCCGGCCGACCCCCGCCGAGTTCGTCAAGGAGTTCCGCGCGGCGCTGGCCGAGGGCGCGGACGCCGTCGTGTCGGTCCATCTGTCCCGCGAACTGTCCGGGACCTGGGAGGCGGCGGTGCTCGCCGCGCAGGAGGTCGGCCCGGACAAGGTGCGCGTGGTCGATTCGCGGAGTACCGCGATGGGGCTCGGTTTCGCCGCCCTGCGCGCGGCGAGCGCGGCCGCGGACGGGGCCGATCCGGCGGAGGTGGAAGCGGCCGCGGTCGACGCGGTGAGTCGTTCGGAGACGCTGTTCGCCGTCGAAACCCTCGAATACCTGCGACGCGGCGGCCGGATCGGCCCGGCGGCCGCCCTGCTCGGCACGGCGCTCGCGGTGAAACCCGTGCTCCACATGTCCGAAGGCAAGATCCAGCCGCTGGAAAAGGTCCGGACGATGAATCGCGCGGTGGCGCGACTGGTCGAACTCGCGGTGAAGGCGGCTGACGGCGGACTCGCCGACATCGCCGTCCACCACCTGGCCTCGCCGGAGCGTGCCGTCGAACTGGCTAATCGTCTCGAAGAGTCGATCAGCTGCCCGGAAGGATGCGTGGTGTCGGAGATCGGCGCCGTCATCGGGGCCCACACCGGCCCCGGCGTGCTCGGCGTCGTGATCCAGCGGGCGGGCTAGGACAAAACCGCCAGCGTCCCATACGGCCCCGACGGAAACCGGCGATCCGGTGTCGGCCGGGGCCGAGTTGTCCACAACACCCCACTTGTCCACAGCCCCGGGATTCGCCACTGCCGCCCGCCGCCCCCGCTCCGTAACGTCGATCACGTGTTCGACCAGACCGCCCGATCGCCGGGCTCCTCCGCCAACGCCAGGCTGGCGTGGCTGACCGCGCAGCTGGCGCCGCCCACCCAGGGCCCGCCCGCGGGCAGGCTCGTACGCCGCTGGGTGCCCACCCGGTTCACGGCGGACGGGATCCCGGTGAAACGGCGGTGGTTCGCCGTGGCGGCCGTCCTGATCGCGGTGGCCGCGATCGTGATCGGCTCGGTCGCCTTGTTCGGACACCGGCCAGGGGCGGAGACCCCGCCGCCCCTGCCGTCGGCCAAGGCCGCCGGAGACGCCCCCGCCGCGGCGGCCAAAGCGCCTCTGGTGGTCAGCGTCGTCGGCCGGGTACGCAACCCCGGCCTGGTCACGATCCCTTCGGGCGCACGGGTCGCCGATGCCCTCACGGCGGCCGGTGGGGCACAGCCCGGAACGGATCTGACCGGGCTGAACCTGGCCAGGCGGCTCACCGACGGCGAACAGGTGGCCGTCGGTGTTCCCGGACCCGCCGCGGCGGGTCCGGGAACACCACCGGGGAAGCTCGACCTGAACACGGCCACGGCCGAGCAACTCGACACCCTGCCCGGGGTCGGCGAAGTGATGGCGAAGCGCATCGTCGACTGGCGGTCCGGGCATGGTGGGTTCACGACGGTCGAGCAACTCCGTGACGTAGAAGGGATCGGCGAAAGCAAGTTCCAAAAAGTCCGGGAATTGGTGTCCGTCGGATGAACCCGTCCGCCGATCCGTCCGAAATGGACACCGCGTCGTGGCGAGGTCAAGACCTGCGGCTGATACCGGCCGCGGCGACGGCCTGGCTCGGCACCCTTTCCGGGCTGCTCGGCGGCTGGTGGATCACGATGCTCTGCGGTGCGGCCGCCGTGGTGCTCGCGATCGCCCTCGGCGTCCGTGCCCACCGGCGGGCGTCCCGGTGGGTGGCCGGTCTGGGTGCCCTGGCGGTCCTCGGGGTGCTCACCGCCGGCCCGGTGGCGCTGCGGATCCGGGCCGCCGAGCACGACGACCTCCGTGCCGCCGCCGCACGGGGGACCGAGGCCACGGTGAGGGTGGTGGTCACCGAGCGGCCACGTCCGGTCCGCGGCGCCGGATACGCCGATCGTCAGGCGGGTACCCGCCTGGTGGTCGTCGCCGCGACGGTGGACGCCGTGGCCACAGGGGAGGGAGCGGTGGATTCGGCCGGCCGGATCCTCCTGCTCGCTCCCGGCGAGGGGTGGACCGGCCTGCTGCCCGGGCAGCAGGCCACCGCCTCCGGCCGGCTGGCCCCCTCCAAGGGGGCGGAACTGACGGTCGCGGTCCTCTCGGTGCGAGGGCCGCCGTCAGGCCTCGGGCCGGTGCCCTGGTGGCAGCGAGCCGCGGAATCGCTGCGCGCCGGGCTCCGGGAGTTGTGCGCCGTCCTCCCGGAGGAGCAGGCCGGTCTCGTGCCCGGACTGGTCGTGGGGGACACGAGCACACTGTCCCCGAGGGTCGAGCGGGAATTCACGGATTCCGGCATGTCCCATCTGATGGCCGTGAGCGGTGGGAACGTGGCGATCGTCTGCGGCTCGATCCTTCTCTTGCTGAGGGCACTCCGGGTCGGTCCGCGGACGTCCGCCGCCGCGGCCGCGGCGGGGCTCGCGGGGTTCGTGGTCCTCGCGGGGCCCGCGCCCAGCGTGCTCCGCGCCGGGGTGATGGGGGCCGTCGGGCTGCTGGCGCTCGCCCTGGGGCGGCGGGGTTCGGCTTTGCCCGCACTGGCCTTCGCGGTGGCCGGACTCGTCATCGTCGACCCGGCGATGGCCGCCGACTTCGGTTTCGCGCTGTCGGTGCTGGCCACGGCCGGGCTGGTACTGCTGGCGCCGAGGTGGGCCGAGTGGCTGGTCGCGCGCGGCGTTCCGTCCGGCTACGCCGAGGGACTGTCCGTCCCGCTGGCCGCGTTCGTGATGACGGCACCGGTCATCGCGGGTATGGCGGGGACGGTCAGTCTCGTCTCGGTGGTGACCAACCTGCTCACCGCGCCGGTGGTCGCCCCGGCCACCGTGTTCGGCGTGCTCGCCACCGTCGTCGGACCGTGGTGGCCGTCGGCGGGCAGAGCGCTGGTCCGTCTCACCGAGCCCGAAGCGAGCTGGCTGATCACGGTGGCCCGCCACGGCGCCCGGGCGCCGGGAGCCGTCGTGGACTGGCCGGGTGGCTGGTGGGGCGGGCTGTTGGCGGCCGCGTTGCTCGTGGTGCTGCTGATCGCCGTCCGGCTGCACCACGCGAGGATCCTGCTGGCGATCGCCTTGGCCGGTGGCCTGCTCGTCTTCGTCCCGGTGCGGGTACTGGCCCCGGCGTGGCCACCGGCGTCATGGAGCGCTGTCGCCTGCGATGTCGGGCAGGGAGACGCTGTCGTTCTCGCCACGGCGGAGCAGGGGAGGGCGGTACTGGTCGACACCGGTCCGGAGCCGGGGCCGGTCGACGAGTGTCTGAGCCGGCTCGGTGTGGACCGTGTGCCGCTGATCGTGCTGAGCCATCTGCACGCTGACCACATCGGCGGTCTCGAGTCCGTTTTCGAAGGCCGCTCGGTCGGGGCGGTCGCCGTCGGGCCGGGCCGGGCACCCGCGTGGGCGTGGCAGCAGGTCGCCGACGAGACCGCACGTCGCGGTATTCCCTTGCTGGAACTGGGGATCGGGCAACGGCTGGACTGGCCGGGGCTCTCGTTGGAGGTGCTGGGGCCGCGCTATGTCACGCGGCGATCGGCCGTCGAACAGGACGGCACGGTGATCAACAACGGTTCGGTGGTCCTGCGTGCCGGGACCCCGGCGGGCCGGATGCTGCTGACAGGTGACGTCGAACTCGCCGCGCAGGCCGACCTGATGGCCGAAGGCGCGGACCTGCACGCCGGGATCCTCAAGGTGCCGCATCACGGAAGCCGTTACACGGCACCGGATTTCCTCAACGCCGTCGCACCACGGGTGGCGTTGGTGAGCGTCGGCGCCGGCAACACCTACGGCCATCCGAACAAGTCCACTTTGGACAATCTGACGGCCGTCGGCGCGTCGATCGCCAGGACGGACACGGACGGGGACACCGCTGTCGTCTCGGACACGCGAGGTCTCGCCCTGGTCCGCAGGGGTGAGCCCCGCGGCCCGCCTCGTTCCTGAGGCGGGCCGGGCGGGAACTCAGATGCCGAGTGCTTCGCGGACCGCGTCGGCCGAAGCGCTGACGGTGGCCTTCGGGCCGACCTTGTCCTCGACTGCGTCGAGGGTCTTGAGGCCGTCGCCGGTGATCAGCAGGACGATCTCCTCGTCCGGGTTGAGCTTGCCGGTCTCGATGAGTTTCTTGGCCGTCGCCACGGTGACGCCGCCGGCGGTCTCGGTGAAGACGCCTTCGGTGCGAGCGAGCAGCCGGATGCCCTCGACGACCTCTTCGTCGGTGACGTCCTCGATCGAGCCGCCGGTGCGGTTCACCACGTCGAGGACGTAGGGGCCGTCGGCCGGGTTGCCGATCGCCAGCGAGCGGGCGATCGTGTCCGGCTTGACCGGCTGGACGACGTCGTGACCTGCGCGGAACGCGGCCGAGACGGGAGAGCAGCCGGTGGCCTGCGCGCCGAACACCTTGTACGGCGTTTCGTCGACGAGGCCGAGCTGACCGAACTCGCGGAAACCCTTGTCCACCTTGGTGAGCTGGGAACCGGAGGCGATCGGCACCACGATCTGCTGGGGAAGCCGCCAGCCGAGCTGCTCGGCGACCTCGAAGGCCAGCGTCTTGGAGCCTTCGGAGTAGTAGGGCCGGACGTTCACGTTGACGAACGCCCAGCTCTCCTGCTCGGCGGCGAGCTGGGTGGCGAGCCGGTTGACGTCGTCGTAGTTGCCGTCGACCGCGATCAGGTCGCCGTCGTACACGGCGGTGGTGAGGATCTTGGCGCGCTCGAGGGTCTTCGGGATCAGCACGACCGACCGCCAGCCGGCGCGGGCCGCCGCGGCGGCGACCGCGTTGGCCAGGTTGCCGGTCGACGGACAGGCGAGTACGTCGAACCCGAACTCGCGGGCGGCCGCGAGAGCGACGGCGACCACGCGGTCCTTGAACGAGTGGGTCGGGTTACCGGTGTCGTCCTTGACCCAGACCTTCTTGACGCCCAGCGCTTTCGCGAGCCTGTCGGCCTGGATGAGCCGGGTGGCGCCGGGTTCGGTGTTGGGGATCTCTTCGACGTTCGAGGGCACCGGGAGGAGCTTCTTGTAGCGCCAGATGTTCTTCGGCCCGGCTTCGATGTCTTCGCGGCGCACGCGGCCGAAGTCGTAGGCGACCTCGAGCGGTGAGAAGTCTTCGGCGGAGACGAATTCCGGGGCGAGCGGCTGCCGGTGTCCCTCTTCCTTCGACACCAGTTCGACGGCCGGTCCGAGATCCGGGGTCTTGGTGGTGGAGGTCGTGCCGAGGGTTGCGGTCATCGCGAGGTCCTTTCCTCATCTGCCCCGCCGAGGCGGGCCGGAATTGGCACCGTGATCGTCAGCTACCCCGCGATCGCGGGATGACAGGCTGACGCCGGTTGCCGGGGCTTCATCGGGCCGTTCCCTCTGCCCCTCTGGATGAGCGGTATTCGATTGTCGGCACGCGCAAGATCGCGTCGCCTCGCTAACACCGTACGACATGGGGCTCGCGTGGGGCCACCGTGCCCGGAACACATCACCGGACAAAGCACACGAGAGGAGGAATGGCAGGATCGTCACCGTGACGACGCAAGCTTCCGCCCCATCGCCGCTGGTCCTGGTCCTCGGTGAGGAGGAGCTGCTGATCGAACGCGCGGTCCGCTCCGCTTCGGACGCGGCCAAAGCGGCCGATCCGACGGCGGATCTCACCCGGATCCGGGTGTCGGACCTCACAGTTCCCGCACTCGCGGAGATGGTCAGCCCCTCACTGTTCGCCGAAGGCCGGGTCATCGTCCTCGACTCCGCGCACGACATCTCGCAGGAGCTCTCCGACGGGGTGATGGCCTACATCAAGGCGCCCGCGGACGGCATCGTGCTCGTCGTCGTGCACAGCGGAGGTGGCCGGAGCAAAGCCGCGAAGGCGTTGCCCGGTGCGCTGAAGAAGGCCGGGGCGGAGATCGTCGAATGCCCGAAACTGACCAAGCCCGCTGAACGGGAATCCTTTGTCCGCAACGAGGTCCGCCGGGTGGGCGGGAAGATCGACGGCGCGGCCGTGCTCGCGTTGATCGACGCCGTCGGCTCGGACCTCCGCGAGCTGTCGTCGGCCGCGACCCAGCTCGTCGCGGACGCCGGCGGGACGGTCGACGAGCAGGCCGTGCGCCGCTATCACCGGGGCCGCGCGGACGTGAACGGGTTCGCCGTCGCCGAGAAGGCCGTCGCGGGGGACCGGACGGCGGCACTGGAGTCGCTGCGCTGGGCGATGCAGCTGGGAGTCCCGCACGTACTGGTCGCGGACGCCCTCGCCGATGCCGTCCGCACGATCGCGCGGGTGTCCGGCGCGGGGCGCGGGAACCCGAACCAGATGGCGGGTGAGCTGGGGATGCCGCCGTGGAAGGTGCGCAAGGCGCAGGGCCAGGCCCGGGGCTGGGGGCAGGACGGCCTCGCCACCGCGATGCGGATCGTCGCCCGGCTCAACGCCGAGGTCAAAGGCGTGGCGGCCGATCCGGAGTACGCGCTCGAACGCGCTGTCCTCCAGGTCGTCGAGGCTCACGGCACGAGCCGCTGACCTGACGGAAAAGGGCCCCGGCGACTCGCGTCGCCGGGGCCCTTTTCGAAAGCCGATCAGAGAGAGTTCGCGCGCTTCGCGATCGCGGACTTCTTGTTGGCGGCCTGGTTGGCGTGCAGGACGCCCTTGGAGACGGCCTTGTCCAGCTTCTGGGCCGCGTCCTTCTGCAGTTCCAGGGCCTTGGCCTTGTCGCCGGAGTCGGCGGCCTCGCGGAACTTGCGGATCGCGGTCTTCACCGAGGACCGGATCGCCTGGTTACGCTGACGCGCCTTCTCGTTGGTGGTGATGCGCTTGATCTGCGACTTGATGTTGGCCACGGGGGCGCTCCTCTTGAATCTCTCGGTGGTTTCGTCACCGCGCTATACCGGCCCTGCGCGCTCGAAAGCGGCGCGGGTTTCCTCCATGACGGAATGCCACACGGCGACGAAGGGCCCAGCTTAACAGCCGTGCCGGGGCGGATCGCGGCCGCCTCCGGGTGGGCGGCTGCGGTACGGTGAAGATCGTAGTGCCTAGGGTTCCGCCGCCTGCCCGTTCGGGAAACACACAATCAGGGCAGGGGGGACCGGTCCGAGCGGCACCATCGGCGGGGCCGGAAGCGCCGCCGTTCATCTGACGGGACAAAAGCCTGGAGGACCCCGTTTTCCGCATGCGCGGAGGACGTGAAAGGTCCGTTGTGAACGCCACCGCTTTGTCCTTCGTCATCGCCGCCGCCGTCATCCACGCGGGCTGGAACCTGGCCGCCAAACGGATCCGTCGCGGCGGAGCCCGGTTCGTCTGGGCGTACTACAGCCTCTCGGCGGTCCTGCTCATCCCTGTCATGGTGGTTTCGCTGGCCATCGAGCCGCATCGTCCACAGTGGACGTGGTTGCTCGCCGCCGCGGTCACGGCGGTGTTGCACGTCACCTATGGGGTGGTCCTCCAGCGTGGGTACGCCGTCGGTGATCTTTCCGTCGTCTACCCCCTCGCGCGCGGTACCGGGCCGTTGATCTCGGTGCTCGCGGCCGTGGTGCTGCTCGGTGAGCGGCCCGGGCCACTCGGCCTGGTGGGGGCGTTCCTCGTGATCGCCGGGGTGCTGGTCATCGGCACCGGGCGGTCCCCGGCGGGCGCCGACGCCGCCGACCGCTCGGCTCGTCGCAAGGGGGTGGTGTACGGACTCCTGACCGGGGTGACGATCGCCGGCTACACGCTGTGGGACGCGCATTCGGTCACCGGTCTCGGCGTTCCGCCGATCGTCTATTTCGGAACCGGCGCGATCGTGCAGAGCCTGCTGATGGCGCCGTACGCGCTGAAGGACCGTGAGGAGGTCTCGTGGCTCTGGCGTGAGCACAAGCGCGAAGTCCTCATCGTGGGTCTGCTCTCACCGGTCGCTTACCTGCTGGTGCTCTACGCCCTCCAGATCGCCCCGGTGAGCCTCGTCGCTCCCGCGCGGGAGCTGAGCATCGTCCTGGGCGGCTTGGCCGCCTGGCTGGTCCTGAGGGAGGCGAACGCCGTCCGCAGGCTGGCCGGGTCGGTGGTCGTCCTGGCGGGCATCACCGCGATTGCGATGGCCTGAACGCATCCGGTAGGGATTGAGTCATGGACGTGCTGAGCAGCAGGGTGCTGATCCACCCGAAGGACAACGACGTGTCGACGGCGTTCTATCGGGACACCCTGGGCCTGGCGATCGACAAGGAGTTCCCCGGCGGGACGGTGTTCTTCGCCGGGAACGGGTCGATCGAGATCGTGGGGACCGGGGAGACCGGTCCGACTCCCGACGTCGTCCTTTGGCTCCAGGTCAGGGACCTGCCCGCGGCGCTTGAGGAGCTCGCCGCCAAGGGCGTGGACCCGGTCCGCGAAGCGCGACGTGAACCCTGGGGCCTGGACGAGGCGTGGATCGCCGACCCGGACGGCACCAGGATCGTGCTGGTCGAAGTACCGCGCGAGCATCCGCTCCGCACGGACCCGCGTTAGGCCGCGGGTCAGACGGAGGGTTTGACCGCGCGCAGCTGAGCGGCGAGGGACGCGCCGAACCCCGGCGGTTCCCAGGTCCAGGTCTGCAGGTCGACGAAGCCGGCGGCGGCCGCTTCGTCGGCCAGCTCGTGCCGGGACACCGGCAGCCACTTCTCGTGCGAGGACAGCAGCAGCCTGCCGCCCGGGCGCAGCACCCGGAACAGCTCGGCGAAGCCTGCCGTCCGGTCTTCCCAGAGCTGCACGTTGTTGACGGTGAGGACCACGTCCACGCTCTCGTCCGGCTCTCCCGTGGAGTCCGCGGCCCCGCGCCGCAGCTCCACGGCTTCGCCGCACCGGCGGCGGGAGCGGGCGAGCATCTCCGGGGACGGGTCGACGCCGATGGCGCGACCGGCGCGCTCGGCGGCCGCCTGCAGGCCGACACCTGGGCCGGGGCCCACGACGAGGGCGGTTTCGGTGGATGCGATCGACGCCAGTTCGACGACTCTGAGTTCGGTGGCGGCGTTGCCGTGCGCCATCGCCAAGCCGCCGAACCGGCCGAGCAGTCCCCTGGGATGGCCGAACGTCTTGTCGAGCATCTGGGTCAGTGAATTACTCATACTTCGAGGGCACCACAGCTCACCACGGGCCGCATCGGGGATGACCCCCACTCGCACCCGGAGCGGCATGGGAGCATAGAGGTGGCACACCCCGACCTTCGCGAGGAAACCCGTTGACGACGTTCGCCGACACGACCTTCACGCCCCCGGAGCTCATCCGGAACTTCTGCATCATCGCGCACATCGACCACGGCAAGTCGACCCTGGCCGACCGCATGCTGCAGCTCACCGGCGTGGTCGAGGAACGGGCCATGCGAGCCCAGTACCTCGACCGGATGGACATCGAGCGGGAACGCGGGATCACCATCAAGGCGCAGAACGTGCGCCTGCCCTGGAAGGTCGACGGTCAGGACCACGTCCTGCACATGATCGACACCCCCGGCCACGTCGACTTCACCTACGAGGTCTCTCGCGCGCTCGAAGCGTGTGAAGGTGCCGTCCTGCTGGTCGACGCGGCGCAGGGGATCGAGGCGCAGACCCTCGCGAACCTGTACCTCGCGCTGGAGAACAACCTCCAGATCATCCCGGTGCTGAACAAGATCGACCTGCCGTCCGCGGACCCGGACAAGTACGCCGCCGAGATCGCGCACATCATCGGCTGCGAGCCGTCGGATGTGCTGCGCGTCTCCGCCAAGACCGGTGTGGGGGTCGGTGATCTGCTCGACGCGGTCGTGAAGCAGGTGCCCGCTCCGCAGGGTGACGCGGACGCTCCGGCGCGCGCGATGATCTTCGACTCGGTGTACGACACCTACCGGGGCGTCGTGACCTACATCAGGGTCGTCGACGGCAAGATCACCCCGCGCGAGCGGATCAAGATGATGTCCACCGGTGCCACGCACGAGCTGCTGGAAGTCGGGATCATCTCGCCGGAGCCCAAGGCCAGCAAGGGGCTCGGCGTCGGCGAGGTCGGGTACCTGATCACCGGTGTGAAGGACGTCCGCCAGTCCAAGGTCGGCGACACCGTGACGTCCGAGCGTCAGGGCGCGAAGGAGGCTCTCGCGGGCTACCGCGAGCCGAAGCCGATGGTCTACTCCGGACTGTATCCGGTGGACGGGTCGGACTACCCCGAGCTGCGTGAGGCCCTGGACAAGCTCCAGCTCAACGACGCCGCGCTGGACTACGAGCCCGAGACGTCGGTGGCGCTCGGCTTCGGCTTCCGTTGCGGGTTCCTCGGCCTGCTGCACCTGGAGATCACCCGTGACCGCCTGGAGCGCGAATTCGGCCTCGACCTGATCTCCACCGCGCCGAACGTGGTCTACGACGTCGTGCTGGACGACGGCAAGGAAATCCACGTCACCAACCCGTCGGACTGGCCGACCGGCAACAAGATCGACAAGGTGCTCGAACCGGTCAGCAAGGTGAGCATCCTGGCGCCGTCGGAGTTCATCGGCACGATCATGGAGCTGTGCCAGAACAAGCGCGGCTCGCTGCTCGGCATGGACTACCTGTCCGAAGACCGGGTCGAACTGCGGTACAACCTCCCCCTGGGTGAGATCATCTTCGACTTCTTCGACACGCTGAAGTCGCGTACGCGCGGCTACGCGTCGCTGGACTACGAAGAGGCGGGCTCGCAGGCGGCAGACCTGGTCAAGGTGGACATCCTGCTGCAGGGCGAGGGTGTCGACGCGTTCTCCGCGATCGTGCACAAGGACGACGCCTACAACTACGGCAACCGCATGGTGAACCGGCTCCGCGAACTGATCCCGCGGCAGAACTTCGAGGTGCCCATCCAGGCCGCCATCGGCGCCCGGATCATCGCCCGCGAGACCATCCGCGCGATCCGCAAGGACGTGCTCGCGAAGTGTTACGGCGGTGACATCTCGCGTAAGCGCAAGCTGCTGGAAAAGCAGAAGGAAGGCAAGAAGCGGATGAAGACCGTCGGCCGGGTCGAGGTTCCGCAAGAGGCCTTCGTCGCCGCACTGTCCACTGAGGACAACGGCAAGAAGAAGTAGGTTTTCCACGAAAAGGGCCGCCCGGCAACGCTTCGGGCGGCCCTTTTCGTGTCAGCGGTTGCCGGTGACGCGGTTCGCCGTGACGAAGACGGCGACGCGACGTTCGGCGGCCATCACGCGGTCGTATTCGTCCCAGTCGTCATGGCTTCCGGTCGCCGCGATGAAGACGTCGCGCAACAGCCGGGGGAGTCCGGCGGGGTCGAAGTCCGGGTCCGGGTCGTCCGGGCCGATGAGGTGGGTGGTGCCCTGCACCGCCGCCCATTCCCAGCCTCGGCGGAAGGTGATCGTGGCGTGGCCCGCCCGGCGGAACAGGTCGAGCTTCTTCACTCCGCCCATCGCGACGAAGCCGATCCCCAACGCCTTCGTGACCGGGTCTTCGACGACTCCGGCGTTCACCACCGACGAGTGCACGGTGCCGTCCGCGCGAACCGTCGCGACGGTCGCGAGTCCGTTTTCACGCAAGGAAAGAGTGCGAACCAGTTCGAGATCAGCGGCCATGGACCCACCGTAGCGCTCGGTCAGCCGTCCGCGGGAGACGAACGGCCGCCGGTTCGATGGGTCGCCAGCGAGGTCCGGAGTGCCCTGACGGTCTGATCGAACTTCGGCGCGGGTTGCCAGAAGAGACCGGGATGGGACTCGTCTCCGTCCGACCAGGAGGAGACGGGCCGGGTTCCCCAACCCTGGAGTCCCGTCACGACCCGGCGGCCGTCGCGGAGCTCGACGACGAGGATCGGACGGCCGGTTCCGAAGTCATCGGTCTTCGAGATCACGACGAATTCAGCGATGTCGTCCCATGCGATACGCCGCCAGCTATAGAGATGGCCGTCCAGTCGGATCAGGATCCCGCCCGGCCGCTGGAAAACGACGGGCGCGGCAATCCAGCAGCTCATCGCCAGCCAGAAGAGCAGGAACGGCGCCACGTAGAGCGGGGAACCAACGTCTTGCCTCTCGGCCAGTGCGGTCACGTAGGCGATGGACATGAGGAGGCCCACGCCGATGAAGATCGCACCGCCGATCTCGTGAATGGCGAAGCGGCGTCTTCGGGCCTTCACCGGAAAAACCCCATGCCGCAAAGCCTAAGAGAAGACGGCCGGGGCCGGTGGTTTTCTGCGAATCCCACCGGCCCCGGCGGTGATCAGCAGGTGCCGTTGTCGCGCCAGACGCCCCATTGGCCGCCCGCGCCGGGCTCCTCGCCTTGAGTCCACCATTGCGCCGTCCACTTGTGCCCGTTGTGGGAGACGGTCGCTCCGCCGGTGTAGACGGAAGCGCGGTCCCAGGCGGGGAGTGAGCAGGTGCCCGGGTTGGTGGAGCCGGTTTCCCAGGGCACCTGGCTCGACGCGTAGTAGCCGATTCCCTGCGCCTGCCAGCGCTGGGCCTGCGCGCCGAGGCGGACCCGGAAGACGCTCCAGTCGTGCGTCGACCACGGCGACCAGCCGAGTTCGGCGTGCGCCGGGAGCCTCGGGAAGGCGAGGTAGTCGATGTTCGCCGGGGTCACCACGGTTTCGGTCCACAGCGGGGATTCGACGCCGCGGACGGCCGATTCGGGCACGCCGGAGAGGTAGGCGCCCGGGTTCCAGTTGTAGGCGTCCTGGACCTCGATGTAGCCCGCCCAGGAGAGCCCGATCGGCGTGCTGGAGTTGTACTTCATGTCCAGGTACGCCTTGTTCGCCGGGGACAGGATCACCTTGCTTCCGCGGGCGACGGCGTTCGAGACCTCTGTGCTGGACGTCGTCGTGCCCCAGAACTGCGGGGTGGCCGTGGCGGGCAGGGTGGCCTTGCCGATCTCGTGCCAGCCGACGACCTGCTTGCCGTTGGCCGCCACCATCGGCAGCACGCGGTTCATGAAGGTGCGGTAGTCCGCGTCGCTGGTGGCCTGCGCCTCGTCACCGCCGAGGTGGAAGTACGGGCCGGGCGTCAGCGCGGCGACCTCCCGGATGACGTCAGCGACGAAGGTGTAGGTGATCTCCTTCGAGATGCACAGCGAGCTGTAGCCGACCGCGGTGTCGGTGCGCAGCGGCGGCGCGGTGTTGTTGCAGTTCAGCTCGGCGTACGAGGCCAGGGCGGCGTTGGTGTGCCCCGGCATGTCGATCTCGGGGATGACCGTGATGAACCGCGAAGCCGCGTAGTTCACGATCTCGGTGTACTGCGCCTTGGTGTAGTAGCCGCCGGCGCCACCGCCGACCTGGGTGCTGCCGCCGTAGGTGGTCAGGCGTGGCCAGCTGTCGATCTGGATCCGCCAGCCCTGGTCGTCGGCCAGGTGCAGGTGCAGATTGTTGATCTTGTACTGCGCCAGCTGGTCGATGTACCGCTTGACGCTCGCCACGGGGTGGAAGTGCCGGGCGACGTCGAGCATCGCGCCGCGATAGGCGAACCGCGGGTAGTCGAGGATGTTCGCGCCCGGGATCGTCCAGGGGCCCGCCTGCACGGTCGGGCTCTCGACCTTGCCCGGCAGCAACTGCCGCAGCGTCTGGACGCCGCCGAAGAGGCCCTGTGCCGTCGTCGCGCGCAGGATGACCGAAGCGGACGTCGAGTTCAGTTGGTAGCCCTGGTCGCCGACGCTCGGGTTGGCGCCGGACAGCAGGAGCGAGATGCCGTCGGCAGGCGTACCCGAAGGGGCGTCGGAGACAGGCAGGGCGAAGCCGGTGGACTTGCGCAGGACCTCGGCGAGGTAGTCGCCGACGGCCTTGGCCGGCGCCGAACCGGCCTGGGTGTAGATCTTCGTGTTCGCGGTCAGGGAGTGGTCGGAGCCGGTGACGGCTTGGGCCGAGACCGGAACGGGGACGATCGACTGCAGCGGCGGGGTCGCCGCGTCGGCGACCGGGGCGGCAGCGGTGGTGACGCCGGCGAGCAGCGCCACCCCGACGAAGGCGCGACTCAGGCGCGCTCTCAAGGTCTTCACCAGGGCCTCCTGGGGACGGGAGAGACGTGACCCGCGTCACGACTGGTCCGATCGTCGCATTTTCCGGCTTAAAGGTCTAGACCACCAGGGAGGAACCTGGGAGTGACTCGAACGTCACATACCGTGTCGCCGACGGAGGACTATCGTCGGATTCGTGTTCGAGCAACTGCGTTTCCCGGTGATCGCGGCTCCGATGGCGGGCGGGCCGACCACTCCCGAGCTCGTGGCCGCGGTGACCGCGGCGGGCGGTTTCGGCTTCCTCTCCGGCGGCTACCTCAGCGCCGATGCCCTCGAGGACCGGATAGCCAAGACGGCCGAGCTGACCGGTGAACCGTTCGGTGTGAACCTGTTCGTCCCGGGCGGAGCCACCGAGGCGGACCTCGGCGGGCACATCGAACGCTGGCGCGCGGAGGCGGACCGCTACGGCGTCGAGCCTGGCGAACCGAAGTGGGACGACGACGCGTACGCCGCGAAACTGGAAGTCGTCCTGGAGCGGAAGGTGCCGGTGGTTTCCTTCACCTTCGGCACGCCTTCGTCCGAGGACGTCGAACGGCTGCAGGCCAACGGCGGCAAGGTGGCGGTCACCGTCACCAGCCCGGCGGAGGCGGACCGGGCCGTGGCGGTCGGAGCGGACGCGCTCGTGGTCCAGGGATTCGAAGCCGGAGCGCATCGAGGGACCTTCACCGACGAACCGGGAGCCGAAGGCGGGGGAGCGCAGTACGGCGTGCTCAGCCTGCTTCGCTTGGTTTCGGCGCGGACGGAGTTGCCGCTCGTCGCGACCGGCGGTCTGGTGCACGGCGCCGATATCGCCGCGGTACTGGCGGCGGGGGCCGTCGCGGCCCAGCTGGGTACCGCGTTCCTGCGTGCGGACGAGGCCGGGACGCAGCCCGGGCACCGGCAGGCACTGGAAGACGGTGGCAGGCCGACCGCGTTCACCAGGGCGTTCAGCGGACGTCCCGCCCGCGCGCTGGTCAATCGCGCGGTTTCGGAGTTCTCGGCCACCGCTCCGTCGGCGTATCCGGAGGTCAACAACCTGACCAAACCGGTCCGCGCCGCGGCGGGGAAGGCGGGGGATCCCGAGGTCATGTCCCTCTACGCCGGACAGACCTACGAACTCGCGGGCTCCGGTCCGGCGGCGGCGATCGTCGACCGCCTCCAGACCGAAGCCCGCGAAGCCGTTACGCGTTTGAGTCGTCTCCGCTGACCTGCTTCGCGTCGCCGTTGTTCGCGTTCATCGCGGAGTGACGGCGGCTGTAGGCGAAGTAGATGATCAGGCCGATGGCGAACCAGATCCCGAACCGCAGCCAGGTCTCCGGGTTCAGGAACGTGATCAGCCAGATCGAGAAGACGACGCCGATGATCGGCACCACCGGCATACCCGGGGTCTTGAAGGTGCGCGGCAGGTCCGGCTGCTTGTAGCGCAGCACGATCACCGCGATGCAGACGACGACGAACGCGAGCAGGATGCCGATGTTCGTCAGTTCGGCGGCTTCGCCGATGGGCAGCAGGCCCGCGATGAGCGCCGACGCGACGCCGAGGACCCAGGTCATCCGGCTCGGCACCTTGCGCACCGGATGGGTCTTGCTGAACCACTTGGGCAGCAGCCCGTCCCGGCTCATCGAGTAGCCGACGCGGCTCGCGCCCATGAGGAAGGTGAACAGCACCGTGGTGATACCGATGATCGCGCCGACCGCGATGATCAGGCCCAGCCACTTCATCCCGATACCGGCGAAGGCGCTGGAGAACGCGGCCTCGCTGTCGATGTCCTTGTAGTTGACCATCCCGGTCAGGACCAGGCAGGCCATCACGTAGAGCACCATCGAGATGGCGAGCGAGTAGATGATCGCCTTCGGCATGTGCTTCTGGGAGTCGGTCGATTCCTCGGCCGCGGTGGACATGGCGTCGTAGCCGAAGACCGCGAAGAACACCGTCGCCGCGCCGGTGAACGCGCCGCTGAGGCCGAACGGGAAGAAGTTCGAGTAGTTGTCGGTGTTGATGTGGAAGACGCCGACGACGATCACCAGCAGGACCAGGCCGACCTTCAGGTAGACCAGCAGCGTCTCGAACCGGGCCGCGTTCTTCATGCCCTGGTTGAGGATGAAGGCGATCAGCAGGCACAGCAGCACGGCGAACAGGTTGATCTTGTAGGACCCCGCCTCGACGCCGGCCTTTTCGGTGCCTGGAGCACCCAGCATCCAGGTCGGCAGGTCGATGTTGAGATAGCCCAGCAACTCGTTGAAGTAGCCGGAGATGCCGATCGCGACCACCGCCACGATCGCGGTGTACTCCAGGAGCAGGTCCCAGCCGATGAACCAGCCGACGATCTCGCCCAGCACGGTGTACCCGTAGGTGTAGGCGGATCCGGCGCGCGGGATCAGCCCGGCGAACTCGGCGTAGGAGAACGCCGCGGCCGCGCTGGCGATCCCCGCGATCAGGAACGAGATGAGCACGGCGGGGCCGGCCGTCTCGTTCGCGACCGCGCCGGCCAGGGAGAAGATCCCCGCGCCGATGATGCCGCCGACGCCGATCGCGGTCAGCTGCCGCAGACCCAGCGTGCGCTGGAGCCCACCGCCGCCGTCACTGAGTTCTTGGATCTGCTCGATCGGTTTGCGGCGGAATACCCCGGATCCCGAGCCCAGGCTGCGCGGTGCGGACATCGTCGTCTCCCAACAGGTTCGTGCCCTTCGGACTGGGTCACAGTCCGAATGGCACCGTACTGGCAGACGGGAGATCGCACCTATCCGGCGACGGTGTCCTCGCTCACTTCGGCCGCCATGCGCGACGCGATCTTCGCGGGCCTGGACGCGCTGGCGGAGAAGTAGGTCAGCAGCTCCGAGATCTCGACGGGGTCGTCGAGCTGGGGGCAGTGGCCCCAGTCTTCGCGGACCATCAGCCTGCTGTGCGGGACCAGCGCGTGCAGCTGCCGTCCGGAGGCGGCGCTGACCAGCTTGTCCTTGCCGCAGACGACCACCAGGAGCGGGACACGGACCGCTTCGAGCCGGTACGCGTCCGCCAGCTCTTCGACGAGTTGCCTCGCTTGTTCGAGCCGGCTGGTGGTGGAGCGGTAGTCGGGGAACAGCGACGTGAACCGGCGTACCTGCCCGGCGTCCGCGGCGGCGGCGTCGGCGTAGAGCAGCCGGGGGACGACCTGCTCGGCGACGGCGCGCACGAGGAAGCCGGGGATCGGCAGCGGCAGGGCCGAGTACATCCGCAGCGGCAGCGGATAGCGGGCCACGGTGCGGATCAGCCAGCTGTCCACGAAACCGGGCGCGGCGATCGACACCACGCCGGCGACCGGCAGCCGGTGGTTCTCGGCGGCGCGCAGGCTCATCGTGCCGCCGAGCGAGTTGCCGGCGAGCACGACCGTGCCGAGTACGGCCTGTTCCTTGATGACGGCCGCGGCGAAGGCGTCCAGCTGCGGCAGCATCGGGCCCGGCCGCAGTGGCTGTGCGTCACCGAAGCCCGGTAGATCGACCGCGACCGCCGGGATCCCGGCGGCCGCGAGCAGTTCCAGAACCGGGCGCCAGGTGTCGGCGCTGTCGCAGTAACCGTGGAGCAGCACCAGCCTCGGTGCCGTCGGTTTGGCGTGCCCGCGCGCGGCCGTCCGCTTGCCGAGCACCCGGCGGGGCGCGCGGTCGGTGGATTCCACCGGCTGCGGCCCGACTTCGAGGACTCTGGTGCGGACACCGGCATAGCGCCGGAAAGAGACGCGGATCGGGTCGGTTTCGGTGGTGGTCCGGCCCCCCGGGTCCGCCGGTTCGGGCCGCTGCGTTGCGGTCATGGTTCAAGGTTAACCACGAGAGGTCGGATTTTGGTCGAACTTTGGTCGTGAAAAGCTCGCCAAGTCATAACATTCTTGACACTTGACAAGACCGCAAAATCACTGCTTGACCTGCGTGGACCGCGCGGACGTGCGCCGATGTGCGCGCTTGATCGCAGCGAGGGGGAGAAAACACCCCTCCGATCAATGCGTGAAAACCACCTTGCCTGAGGTTTCCCCGTCGAGCATGTTCTTAAACCCGGTTTCCGCTTCCGAGAACGGCAATTCCGCACCGATCTGCGGGCGGACGCCGGTGAGCTCCAGATAAGCGAGGAGATCGGTCAATTCGTCCCTGGTCCCCATCGTGGAACCCGCGATGCGCAGTTGCAGAAAGAACACACGTTGCAACTCCGCGTGAGCATCCGGACCGCTGGTGGAGCCGGAGACGACGATGATCCCGCCCGGTTTGAGCGACTTCACCGAGTGCGACCAGGTCGCCTTGCCGACCGTCTCGAAGACCGCGTCGACCCGCTCGGGCAACCGCGCGCCGGACTCAAAGGTCTGATGTGCGCCGAGATTCTCCGCCAGCGCACGCTTTTCTTCGCTACGCCCGGTCACCCAAACCCGGAAACCGGCCGCACGCCCGAGCTGGACGAGTGCCGTCGAGACGCCGCCGGAGGCGCCCTGGACGAGCATCGTCTGTCCCGGCCGCAGCCCGGACTTCACGAAGAGCATCCGGTAGGCCGTCAGCCAGGCCGTGCCCATGGTCGAGGCTTCGGCGAAGGTCAGGCCGGCCGGCTTCGGCACGACGTTGCGAGCCGGGACGACGACCTGCTCGGCGAAGGAACCCTGGTGCTTCTCGGTCAGCAGGGAGCGCTTCGGGTCGAGGGTGTCGTCGCCCTGCCAGCCCGGGGCGTTGATCACCGAGTGGAGGACGACCTCGGTGCCGTCGTCGAGGGTGCCGGCGCCGTCACAGCCCAGGATCATCGGGAACTGCTCGGGTTTGATGCCGACGCCGCGCAGCGTCCACAGGTCGTGCATGTTGAGGCTGGCGGCCTTGACGTAGACCCGCACCCAGCCTTCAGGCACGTCAGGCTCGGGGCGCTCGCCGATCACGAGCGAGTCCAGCGGCTTTTCGGCGTTGGGTTCGGAAGCGTAAACGGCGAACATGTCAGCAACCTACATGGCCTGACCGGCGGTGGCAGTGGGCGCGAGCGTAGGCTCACAGACGTGTTCAACGGGCTTGCTGACTGGTGGGACGGCGTCGAGCTGTGGCTCGCACAAGCCGCGTTCCCCGTACAGTTCGTGCTGGTCATGGTGGTCGTGGTGCCGCTGTGCCTCGGTGCCGCGTGGGTGCTCGACACGGTCTTCGGCAAGGTCGCCCGGCTCTTCGGCGCGGCCCGCGATGCCGACGGCCCCGACCGGTCCTCCTAAGCTGGCGCACCATGTTCAACCGTAGGCGGATCACCGCCGCCCTGATCGGCCTCATCGTGCTGGTGCTCGCCGGCTGGTTCGTCAAGGACGGCATCAGCGGTGACGACACGAAGAACTCTTCGGCTCCGGCGAGTTCGTCCGCTTCCGCCGGGCCGTCCGGCGAGGCCGGGGCGAGCCGGGCCAAGGGCAAGGTCGCGGGCGAGGAGTCCGGGCTCCAGGTCAAACCGCTCACCGGACTTCCCCCGCAGGCGTCCGACACCTGGCGCCTCATCAAGGCGGGCGGGCCGTACCCGTATCCGCGCAACGACGACGTCCTCTTCCAGAACCGGGAGAAGGTCTTGCCCGCCAAGGACTCCGGCTACTACCGGGAATACACGGTCAAGACACCGGGCAGCCCGGACCGAGGGGCCAGGCGGCTGGTGACCGGCTCGGCGAAGGAGCTGTACTACACCGAGGACCACTACAAGTCCTTCGTCGTAGTGGACACCAACCGATGAGCGCGGCGGAGAAGAGCGAGGCGGAAAAGGCCTTCGCGCGAGGTGCGCATCCGCATCCGATCGACGGCGGCAAGATGGTCGACAAGGCCTCCACGCTCGACGCGATCGCGGAGGCGCTGTCGTTCCCCGACTACTTCGGGAAGAATCTCGACGCGCTCTACGACTGCCTCACGGACCTGTCGTGGCTGCCGCCGGGTGAGCACGTGCTGATCTGGTCCGGCTCATCGGTGCTCAAGGACCGCGATCCCAAGGCGTACCTGGCCGTCCGGAGTGTGCTTTCCGACGCGCAGCGGGCGCTGGGGCCGACCGGTGACCGATCGGATTCCCGGCGCCTCACCGTCGTCCTGCCGGATTAGGCCTCCGGGACCCAGTTCGGCTTGCGCTTCTGCGCGAAGGCCGTGATGCCCTCCTGGCCCTCTTCGCTCGCGAAGAAGCCGGCGGACAGCTTGTTCATGGCCTCGAAGCCTTCGCCCGGGGTCGCCGGGCGAGGCCTGCTGAGCAGTTCCTTCGTCGCCGCGAGCGCCTTCGGGCCGCCGAGGGCGAGAGCCCTGACGTAGCGGGCGACCTCGCCGTCGAGTTCGTCCGCCGTGACGGCCGAGTTCAGCAGACCGATCTCGACGGCCCGCTTCGCGTCGAAGGTGTCGCCGGTGAGGAAGAGCTCGTGCGCGGCACGGGCGTTGAGCCGGGGCAGCACGGTCAGCGAGATGACGGCCGGCACGACACCGATCCGGACCTCGGAGAAGGCGAAGGTCGCTTCGTGGACGGCGACGGCGATGTCGGTCGCGGCCACCATGCCGATTCCACCGGCCCGCGCGGGCCCGGCCAGCTTCGCCACGACGGGCTTGGGACTGGTCCACAGCTGCTCGAGGATCTTCGGGAACTCGTTGACGCCCTGGTCGCCGGCACCGGCGCCCCGGGCCTCCTTGAGGTCCATCCCGGCGCAGAACACCGGCCCGGTGTGGGTGAGCACGATGACCCGGACCGCGTCGTCCGCCTGCGCCTTGTCGAGCGATTCGCTCAGCTCGCGTCGCAGCTGGGCGGAGAGCGCGTTGCGGTTGTGCGGGGAGTCCAAGGTGATCGTGGCGGTGCCGCCCACCACGTCGTAGTGCACCAGTTCGTCAGCCATGGCCACACCTTCGCACAGCGAGGTCGGACCGGGCAGGTGGCCTGCGCCACCCCGGGGAGGGTGGCGCAGGCACGGTTCAGCCGATCGTCGTCGTGGTGAAGGTCGGACTCGGGTTGGGGAAACAGGACGTCGGCGCCGAGACCTCGAAGCCCGCGCTGACGACCGCGGTGAAGGTCAGGCCCGGGTCGCCGTAGCCGCTGCCCGCCAGCTTCGTCTCGATGGTGCCGGACGAGCCCGCGGTGAGGTGCGCGGTCACGGTCGGCAGTTCGAACGTCGACCCGCCCGCGATCGGGCCGGGGAAGCTCAACGTCGCGACGCTGCCGGAGACGGTGATCTTCGGCGGGGTCGAGCCGATGCCGGAGCCGCCGGAGAGGTCGGCGCCGACCCAGCTCGAGTTGGCCGGGATCGGGATCTTCAGGGCGAAGTCCTTGATGTGCTTGACCTGGTAGCCGCTGACCTCGGCCGGGACGGTGTTGGCCGCCGGGTCGATGACGATGTCGAGTGCGGCACCCGGCGCGATCGTGGCCGGGGCGGTGACGTCGGCGTCCTGGTTCAGTTTGAGGTACTGGTTGCCGACGAGCGGGGGCTTCGCCTCGCAGTCGAAGACGACGGTGGTCGCCGCCGAAGCCGGGGTGGCCAGACCGATGAGCGGGACGATCGCGGCCGAAGCACAGACGAGGGCACGGAGGGCAGCCTTCATATTCCACCTACCTGAGGGTTCGATGGGGAGAGAAACCGAGCTGCGCAGCGCTTAGAGAGTTACCGGCAAGTTAAGTAAGTCGTCAAGAAATGGCCGTTCCCATACGCGGGGCGTCACGGAACTGGGAACGAGACCCACCGAAGATCGGCATCAAGCGCCCGAACGGGACGAAGGCGGTCTACTGCGACGATGAATCAGGCGGCGAGCTGGGCGGCCGCGACGTCGTAGCGTTCCAGGACGAGCCCGGCGATCCGCGGATCCGGGCCCAGCGGTCCGGCGACGATCACCGACGGATCGGCTTCGCGGGCCAGCCGTGCGATCCGGTCCGGCAGCAGGCCGGGCGCG
>NZ_JACBXD010000022.1 GCF_013870525.1 Amycolatopsis pittospori | reverse complement strand
CCTCGCCGTCTCCGGCGCGAAACCGCTGTACCTGACGGCAGGCTTCATCCTGGAGGAAGGCTTCCCAATCACCGACCTGACCCGGATCGTGGAATCCATGAAGACCGCCGCCGCAGCCGCCGGAGTGTCGATCGTGACCGGCGACACGAAAGTCGTCCAACGCGGAAAAGCCGACGGCTGCTACATCAACACCGCCGGCATCGGCCTAACCACCCACCCACAACGACTCGGCGTCGCAACCATCCAGCCCGGCGACGCCATCCTCGTATCAGGCCCGATCGGCGACCACGGCATCACCATCATGCTCGCCCGCGGCGAACTCGACATCGACGCCGACCTCGAGTCCGACACAGCCCCCGTCCACGGACTCGTCTCCGCACTGCTCGACGCCGCGCCCGGGGTGCGGGCGATGCGCGACGCCACCCGCGGCGGCGTCGCGACGATCCTCAACGAGGTCGCCAAATCAGCGAACGTGGGCGTCGTGATCGACGAGGACCGGATACCGGTCGTCGACCAGGTGCGCGGCGCTTCAGAGCTTCTAGGGATCGACCCGCTCTACATCGCCTGCGAAGGCCGGATCGTGGTTGTCGTCGACGGCGCCCAGGCGGACGCCGCGCTGGAGGCGATGCGTGCGCATCCGCTCGGCTCGCTGGCCGCGGTCATCGGGCGGATCCGAGCCGACCCGCCCGGGCTGGTGCTGCTGAACACCACGTTCGGCGGGACACGGATCTGCGACCTGCTGGTCGGCGACCCCCTGCCGCGGATCTGCTGACGGACCGGCCGTGCACGAACTGGCGCTCACCCAGGCTGTGGTCGAGGCGATCACCGAGCGGACGGGCAGCGCCCCGATCCGTCACGTGACGCTGGAAATCGGCGCCTTGTCCGGGGTGATGGTCGACTCGGTCAGGTTCTGCTTCGAGGTCATCGTGGCAGACACTCCCCTCCGGGACGCGGTCTTGGAGGTGGTGGAGCCACCCGGCCGGGCCCGCTGCCGGGACTGCGCCCGAGAGTTCGACGTCGAAGAGCCGCGGATCTTGCTCTGTCCCGGCTGCGGCTCCGCCGGCCTGCGTGTGCTCGCCGGGCAGGAACTACGGATCAGATCAGTGGAGGTAGGAGAAGAATGTGCGCGACCTGCGGATGCTCGGACGACGCCGGAGTCCGGGTGATCGATCCGGAGTCACCCGGCCACGGTCATGGACATGGCCACGAGCACCCGGGATCGAACAAGACCGTGGTACTGGAGCAGGACATCCTCGCGGCCAATAACTCACTCGCGGCGGTCAACCGCGGCTGGCTGGCCGAGCGGAAGATCCATGCCGTGAACCTGATGAGCTCCCCGGGCTCCGGTAAGACCACCCTGCTCGAACGCACCATCCGCGATCTGGCCCGCGGACTACCGATGGCCGTGATCGAAGGCGATCAGGAGACGGTGTTCGACGCCGAACGGATCAAGGCGACCGGCTGCCGCGTGATCCAGGTCAACACCGGCGCCGGCTGTCACCTCGACGCGGACATGCTGGCCAAGGCACTGCGCGCACTCGAGCCGGCGAACCGGTCCACGGTGTTCGTCGAGAACGTCGGGAACCTGGTCTGCCCGGCGCTGTTCGACCTCGGCGAGAGAAGCCGTGTGGTGATCATGTCGGTCACCGAAGGCGCGGACAAACCGCTGAAGTACCCGCATATGTTCCGCACCGCGGACGTGGTGCTGCTCAACAAGATGGATCTTCTGCCCTATGTGGACTTCGACCTCGACGTGTTCTCCACCGCCCTGGAGCAGGTGAATCAGCGGGCTCTCGTGCTCCGGGTATCGACGACCGGTGGCGAGGGCTTGGACGGCTGGTACGCCTGGCTCCGCGAACGCGGTGGTTTGGACGAGCAGCTCTGACGAGCCCGATCGGCACTCAGCCGGACAAAGGAGACGACACTGCTATACGGCCGCGAGGACGACGAGTGGAACCGGCTGATCGAGGCCGGCACCGCCTTCCTGATCGAACGTGCGCGCTTGCAGCGCACGTCGTCCTACACCGAATTCGCCATGGCCATCGCGAAACGAACCGGAGCACGCCGATTCGACTTCACTCACGACTTCGAACGTGCGGCGATCGGTCACCTCCTCGAACAGATCTCCGAGTCCGCCTTCGCCGACTGCGACGGTCTCCTGCTGAGCGCTCTCGTTCAGTATCTCGACACCAACGACGCCGGCCCCGGCTTCTATGCCTTGGCACAGCGCAAAGGCTTCAGCCTTCCACGTGACGTCTCGGCCCGGTACGAGTTCTGGCTCGACCAGGTCCGGCGTCTGCACGCCCACCATGGCCGCCCACGGCGGACCGGTGAAAGATAGGCAAACGTCGCGGTGCACGACGGCGCTGTCTTCTGGTCGCGTCCATGAAGCCTTCGCAGGGTCCTACGAGGACCCTGCGAAGGCTTCATGGAAAATCAGTTCTGTCCGGCCTCGTAACTCCAAGTCGCGTTACCGCGGAGAATCAGCTTGACCCACGGATGCGTGGCGGAAATACAAGCGCCCTGGAACGTGCAGTTCTCGACCAGGTGCTTCTTGAACGACGTCACCTCCCACGATGGCGACGGGGTCACGTAGTCGGATTCGACGTTTCGCGGGTAAGCGGTGGCGCTGACCTCGCTGAACCAATGAGTGCGGAAATGCACACCGAGGACCCGGTTGCCGTCCTGACACCAGTCCGCGCGGTGGTGGAACTTGTAGAAGGTGGCCCCCAGCACGGTCACCGCGCGGAACCACGCCTCGGTGATCCAACAGCCCTGAGCCCCGACTTCCTTGACTCTTGTGGTGTCCAGCCGAGTCGTCACACTTTCAGGCACCAGCTTGACGATCGCCGCGTTTTCACTCCGGCTCTCCGGCGACTGGATGTCCGCCGCCTGAGCATTCGACACTCCCACGACCGTCAATATCACGGCAGCCGCTGACGCGGCTATCGCTCGACAGAATTTCGACCGCATAAGAACCCCAATCCTCGCGTATCGATCAAGTCTGAAAGCAGTTACTTCCCCATGCCCGAGCGCAATTACCTTAACCGGGAACATAGGCGCCGACAAAGGCTTTCAATACTGTTTGAAACCGGCTTCGGCGGCCCCTGGAAAAGGTCGCGGGTAGGTCCGGGGGGGGTGGACCTACCCGCGACCATGACCTCCCGGACGGGAGGCCCGGGAGGAGGCGATCGGCAGTCGCGAGCGGCGGGCCCCGATGCCGCCTCAGGTTGCGGCCCCTGCGTTCTCCTTGACTCGAGGACGTCCCGGCACAGTTTCGCCGATGCTGTGGTTGTCCGACAGTGGTTTCAAGCTGCCCTGAAAGGCGCCGGAACAACGCGGATCCGCGCAGCTGCCACCACCGCGGCCTTCAGCCGGACCACGGTCTCCACAGGGAAGGTTCGATGCCGACGACCTCGCCGTACCGGAGTCCCGTGCGAAGGCCTGATCACTTCCGGCATCGCGATGCCGGAAGTGATCAGACCGGTGAGGTCAGCGCGTGGTGGGCAGGTAGTGCGGCGCCTTCCGAGCGTGGGTGGCCTGCTCGTAGGCGTAGGCGTAACCGAGCAGGGAAGCGTCGGTCGAGCGGGTTCCCAGGAACGAGATGCCGATCGGCAGCCCCGTCCTAGCGAAGCCTCCCGGCACCGTGATGTGGGGATATCCGGCTGCCGAAGCGCTGCGGGTGCTGCTGACGAACGGGCTGCCGCCGCCTCCGAAGATCGGCGGCGCGGGCAGGTCGGTGGCCGTCACGATCGCATCGAGGCGGTACTTCTTCACCACGGCGTCGATGGAGTCCCTGGCCTGCCCGGTCGCCGCCGCCCGGTGAGCGCGGTAGGCCGGGTCGTTCAGGTTCCCGTCGGTCTTGTCGGCCATCTCGAGCATGTCCTGCTCGAAGCCCGGCAGTTCGATCGCGGCGTTCTTCTTGTTGTAAGCGATCAGATCGGTGAGGTTCTTGGGGTGCTCGCCCGGGGTCGCCGCGAGGTAGCCGTTGAGGTCGTGTTTGAACTCGGTCAGCACGGCGGGCAGCAAGTGCGGCTGGACCATTCCGACGACATCGGGGACATCCGCTCCTTCGACGACTGTCGCTCCCAAGGCGCGGAGCCGCTGGACAGCGGAGTCGAAGACCCGGTCGACGTCACGGTCGATTCCCTCGTGTCCCTTGCGCCACACACCGATCCGCTTGCCGCGCAACGAGTCGCGGTCGAGCATGGTGCGGTAGTCGGCGGGCAGGGTGCCCGCCACCGGTGCGGTGGCGGGATCCGCCGCGTCGGCACCCGCCATCACCGCGAGGGTCAGCGCGGCGTCGGTCACGGTGCGGGCGATCGGCCCGGGCGTGTCGTGCCGGTTCGTGATCGGCACGACACCGCCGCGGCTGACCACTCCCAGCGTGGACTTCACGCCGACCGTCGACGTCGCGGCGGCCGGGCACACGATCGACGAGTCGGTCTCCGTACCGATCGTCACGGTCGCCAGCCCGGCCGCGGCCGCGGCAGCGGAGCCGCTGGACGAACCACACGGGCTGCGGTCGAGGACGTAGGGGTTGCGGGTCTGGCCACCGACGGCGCTCCAGCCCGGGATCTGCCTCGAACCGTAGAAGTTGGCCCATTCGGACATGTTCGCCTTGCCGAGGATGATCGCGCCGGCGTCCCGCAGGCGCTGGACCAGGAAAGCGTCCTTGGCGGGCTTCGCCGAACGCAGCGCGGTCGAACCCGCGGTGGTGGTCTGCCGGTCCGCGGTGTCCACGTTCTCCTTCAGCAGGACCGGAATCCCTTCCAGCGGCCCCCGCGTCCGGTGCTCTCGGCGACGGCTGTCGCTCTGGCGCGCGAGTTCCAGCGCGTCCGGATTCGTCTGCACCACCGCGTTCAGGCGCGGGTTCAGGGCCTGGATCCGATCGAGATAGCCGCGGGTGAGCCGCTCGGAACTCACCAGCCTGCCGTCCATGGCCCGCTGCAGATCCGGGATGGTCAGCCGGTCCAGAACGGTGCTCGTCTCCGCGGCCGGGAGTGAGGCCGTGCGATCGTCGGCGTGTGCCGCCGCGGGCAGCATCAGGCAGACACCTGTCAGTGCGGCCACGATCCCACGCCGCCGTGTTCGACCTGACGAACGCATTCTTTCCTCCTTGTTCGAGCACCGTTCACGATGCCCCGAAATGGTGAATTGCTGACGCGGATCGCTTTCCTCCCGCGTGTACCGGCGCCAAGTCCGGATAGCCGAACCCTAAGGCGTCCGGCGGCGGGAGGCGATGCCACCAGCTGCCCATTCGGGGTGGGGTTAACCCCACCCTGTCCACAATGGAGGCCGCTCACCAGGGCGATGTGCGCTCCGGTTCATCCGGCCGGGTGGTTGTTTCTCGGCTTTTGCCACAGGAATCTCGCCCTCCTGCCGCCGCCGGCGATCTCGAGACCGGGCCGCTCCGCCATGAGGAACGCCCTTCGTGTCCGGACACGAGAGAGACCGATCCCGTTCGTCGAATTGAACGAACCGAGCACGATGTCTCGCGGCTAATCTGCGAATGAATACCCGCCTGTCCCCCGCCGTCACGGAAAATGGAGTTCGTCACCTTGAATCCCGTCATCGACGAGTCGCACTGGCAGTTACGGCTCACCGACCTGGCCACCCGGCATCGGGTACCGGGTGCCACGCTGGGCATCCTGCGGCTGGGTGAAAACGCCGACGAGGTCGTACTGGCACATCACGGAGTGCTCAATTCGGCAACGAGGGTCGAGGTCACCGACGACTCGGTGTTCCAGATCGGGTCGATCACCAAGGTGTGGACCGCGACCGCGGTGATGCGGTTGGTCGACGAAGACCTGCTCGACCTGGACAGCCCGGTGGCCGAGATCCTCCCCGGCCTGAAGCTGGCCGATCCGTTCGTCACCAGGAAGCTGACGATGCGGCACCTTCTCACCCATACCAGCGGCATCGACGGCGATGTCTTCACCGATACCGGACGCGGCGACGACTGCCTGGAGCGCTACGTCGCCGGCCTCGCCACCGCCGCGCAGAATCACCCGCTGGGTGCGACCTTCTCCTACTGCAACTCGGGATTCTGCCTCGCAGGCAGAGTGATCGAGAAGGTGACCGGCACGACCTGGGACAATGCCCTGCACGACAGGCTCTTCACCCCGCTCGGGCTCACCCACACCGGCACCCTTCCCGAAGAGGCCCTGCGATTCCGAGTCGCCATGGGACACCTACTCGACGAGACAGGTACCCCGCGCCCCGCGCCGGTGTGGGGGCTGCCCCGCTCCGTGGGCCCCGCCGGGCTGATCAACTCGACCGCCGCCGACGTACTGGCCTTCGCCCGGCTCCACCTCACCGGCGGCCTCGCCGCGGACGGCACCCGGCTCCTGTCCATGGAAGCGACGACCGAGATGGCCCGGGAACAGACCACCCTCCCCGACGTCCACGTGCTCGGCGATTCCTGGGGACTGGGCTGGATCCGGTTCGCCTGGGACGGACGACGGGTACTCGGGCACGACGGCGGCACCATCGGACAGAACTCCTACCTCCGCATGCTGCCCGACCAAGGTCTGGCGGTCGTCCTGCTCACCAACGGCGGCAATGTGGGAGACCTCTACTCGGACCTGTACCGGGAAATCTTCGCCGACCTCGCCGATATCACCGTTCCCGCACAATTGGCACCCGCCGACGTCCCACCGGACGTCGACACCCGGCACCACATCGGAACCTACGAACGCTCCGCCACCCGGATCGAAATCTTCGAAGAAGACGGCGACCTGCGTATGCGTCACGTCATCACCGGGCCGATGGCCGACCTGACACCACAACCGGTCCACGAATACACGCTGGTCCCCATCACCGATTCGCTGTTCGTGTTCCGGGCGCCCACAGCCGGCCAGTGGACACCCGTCACGTTCTACTCACTGCCCGGCGGGGAGCGCTACGTGCACCACGGCGCACGCGCGACACCGAAAATCTCCTGACACCACTGCTCGGCCGGGCGGACCACGCCCCCGAGACGGGAAAGACGTTCAACCGCAGGTCGTAACAGGGTCGGCAACCTGCTGGGTGCCGAGCAGATGCCCGGCACGTGCGGGGTACGCCGACAGCCGCCACGCGGCGATGAGCTCCGCGGTCGTCGAGTGCCTGGCGGGCCGGAAGTCACGGTGCGGCAGGGCCTTCGGCACTGTGGCGGCGGTTCCGACCGGCGAGACGCTCACAGGCGGAATTCCCGTTGTGGAGGAGGAAGACATGAAGGCGCTGGTTTACGACGGCCCGGGACGGAAAGCCTGGGTGGACCGGCCGGAACCGGAACTCGCCGCTCCGACCGACGCGATCGTCCGCGTGGACGCGGTCACCATCTGCGGCACCGACCTGCACATCCTCAAGGGCGACGTCCCGACCGTGGACGACGGCCGGATCCTCGGGCACGAGGCGGTCGGGACGGTCACCGAGGTCGGCCAGGCCGTGACGACGGTCAAGCCGGGCGACCGCGTGCTCGTTTCGTGCATCACCGCCTGCGGGAGATGCGAATACTGCCGGAAAGGGGTCTACGGCCAGTGCCTCGGCGGTGGCGGCTGGATCCTCGGCCACCGCGTCGACGGAGTCCAGGCGGAGTTCGTCCGCGTGCCGTTCGCCGACACCTCGACCTACGTCCTGCCGAAGGGGATCGCCGACGAGGCGGCTCTGATGCTCGCCGACATCATGCCGACGTCGTACGAGGTCGGCGCCCGCAACGGGCAGGTCGGGCCCGGCGATTGCGTGGCCATCGTCGGCGCCGGGCCGATCGGGCTCGCCGCGATCACGGCCGTCCAGCTTTTCGGGCCGAGCTCGGTCGTGGTCATCGACAAGGAACTGAACCGTCTCGCCGCGGCGAAGACATTCGGTGCGGACGTCGTCCTGCAGCCCGGGGAGGATCCCGCCACGGCCATCGCGGAACTCACCGGTGGTCTCGGCGCCGACGTCGCCATCGAGGCCGTCGGCGTACCGGAGACCTTCGAGTTGTGCACCAGGCTGGTCCGGCCGGGAGGCCATGTCGCCAACGTCGGCGTCCACGGTGCGCCGGCCACGCTGCATCTCGAAGAACTCTGGATCCGGGACATCACGATCACCACCGGCCTGGTGGACACGTCGAGTACGCCGATGCTCCTGCGCATGCTCGCGGCGGGAAGGCTCGACACGAGCCGGTTCATCACGCATCGATTCGGCCTCCAGGAGATGGAGGAGGCCTACGACGTCTTCGCTCGTCCTCAGGACAGCGACGCGCTCAAGGTCGCTCTCTTCCGCAACTGAACAAGACGAATCCGCCTCCTGTCCTCTGTGGACGGGAGGCGGATTCGTCGGCTCAGGCGCGTCGTTTCAAGGAGTCGAGTACGCCCGTGCCGACCGGCTCTTCGATGGGAAGGTGCTTGTCGTCCAGTGCCGCGGTGAGCCGCTCGCGGACGTCCACCACGCCGTCCAGTCTGCGGATGAGCGCGACGATCACCGGGATCATGCTCGTTCGTTCCACCTCGCCGCTGATGGTCACGACACCGTTGTGCACCACCACCGAGACGGTGGTCGGATCGAGTGACATCGACCGCAGAAGCACGCCGGTGCGCACCTCCTCCTTCAACTCGGTGTCGGTCCGCAGGAAGCCGCGCAGCAGATCGGACCTGCCGACGATGCCGACCAGTCTCGCCTCGTCGTCGACGACCGGAAGCCGGCGCACTCGGTGGTCTTCCATCAACCTGGCCGCCTCGGTGACACCGGCGTCCTGCTCGACGGTCACCGCCGGCCTGCTCATCAGCTCTCCCGCACTGGTTCCCTGGACCTTGCGCCGCAACTTCGGCCGGAACTTCAGCAACGAGTGCTCGGATTCCCGCGCGAGCAGGTCCTTTTGGGAGACGACTCCCAGGACGCGGCCTTCTTCGTCCACCACCGGCGCACCGCTCACCCCCCACGACGCGAAGAGGACCGCGATCGCCTTGAAGGGCGTCTCGGGTTTGACCGTGAGGACGTTCGGACGCATCACCGTCCGGACGCGACGACGATTGTTCATTTCGACTCCTTTCCGAGATCAGGAAGTTCCGATGTCCCTGCGGCGGAACCCCGCCATCCCCAGCGCGATCAGCCCCGCAGCGAGCAGAACGAGCCACGGGAGCGCGGTGATTCCGTCCGTCGAGCCGGGAAGGCTCGGCAGGTGAGTGAACGGCGAGAGATTCAGGATCGCTTGGGGAACGCCGAAGACCACGCCGAACTCGCCGACGACGACGATCGCGGCCAGCACCGCCCACACGGCTCCGAGCCGTCGCGGCAGCAAGCCGAACATGGCACAGGCCAGCCCAGCCAGTACCCAGACCGCCGGAAGCTGAACCAGTGCGGCCGCCGTCAAGCGGCCGATGTCGGCGCCTGGCCGTCCGGTCTGCAGGCCGGACGAGAGCCCTGCCCCCAGCCCCGCCGCGGCCAGGGGAATCGCGCTCCCGGCCACGGCCAGCAGGACGTAGCCGGCGAGAAGGCGGGTACGCGTCACCGGGGTCGCGAGTAGCTGCTCGACGTGCAGAGCCTGCTCCTCGTTGTGCAGGCGCACCACGACCGACATCGCGTACACGGCGGCGATGACGCCGGAAATGCCCAGCTCGGCGGCGAAGAAGGCGTCTGTCAGCGCCTGTTGCCCGCCCAGCGCGGTGATCAGTCGTTCGGCCTTCGGGTTGTCCAGGAAGCGGCCGATGCCGTTCGCGAGGTTTCCGAGTACCAGTCCCAGCACCAAGTAGACCGAGGTCCACGCGAGCAGTGTCGAGCGATTCAGTCGCCACAGCAGTCCGCCGGTCCCGTACAGACTCCGGCCCGCCCGGGCGGGGCCGGGCCGTTCGGCCAGCACCCCGGCGCCCATGTCCCGCCGATCGCTGAGCCGGACGGCGGCCAGCGCGAGGTGCAGGGTGACCGCCACCGGGATCAGCGCCACCCACCAGCGTTCGCCCGCGAACGGGCGGATCTGCTGCACCCAACCGATCGGAGAGAACCACGACAGCCATTCCGGTCCTGAGTCCCCCACCGCCCGTACGAGATAGGTGACACCGAGAACCGAGGCGGCGCCGCCGGTCGCCAGCCGCGCGGTCCGGCTTAGCTGCGCGGTGACCGCGGCGATCGCCCCGAACACCCAGCCCGCCAGCATCCAGCCCAGCCCCAGCGCGAGAGACCCCGCCGCCGGCAGCCCAGCGACGATGAGACCCACGGCGGTGAGGACCCCGATCGCCAGACTCGTCGTCGCGGCGACGACCAGGCCGGCGGCGAGTGCGGCATGCCTGCCGAGCGCGCCGGCGCCGACCAGCTCCAGCCTTCCGGCCTCCTCCTCAGCACGCGTGTGCCGGACCACCGTGAAGATCACCAGCAGCGCCACCAGCGCGGCACCGAAACCGGTCAGCTTCAGCACCGCGGCCGCTCCGAGCGACGACGGATCGTAGATACGACCGTAGAAGGCGACCAGTGCCGGAACCGCGTTGACCCCCTCGGCGAACACGATCCGTTCCTGCTCCGACGGGTACAGGTCGGCGGTGGCGGCGGCCGCACCCGCCGTCGTCACGACGCATACGAGTGTCCACAGTGGAATACGGACGCGGTCGCGATGGAAGGCGAGACGGATGAGCTCCCGTGTTCCGCTCAGAGTGCCCATCACTGAACCTCCACCGGTTCCGGCGTCTTCCGGTAGTGACGCAGGAACAGTTCCTCCAGTGTCGGGGCCTGACTCGTCAGGCTCCGGACACCACAGCGGCCGAGCGCGGAGAGCACGCCGTCGAGACCGGCGTTGTCGACCGTCATCCGGACCGTGTCCCGGTCCTGGCTGAAGTCGTGGACACCCGTCAGCGACGACAGGCCGTCCGAAGGAGCGATGAGCCGCGCGGTGAGCGAGGTCCGGGTCAGATGCCTGAGCTCGTCGAGGCTTCCGGTGTCCACGGTGCGTCCGCCCTTGATGATGCTGACGCGGTCGGACAACGCCTCCGCCTCGGAGAGGATGTGGCTGGACAGCAGTACCGTCCGGCCACGGGCACGTTCCTCCCGGATGCAGTCGCGGAAGGCGTCCTCCATCAAGGGATCGAGACCCGCGGTCGGTTCGTCCAGCAGGAGCAGTTCGGCGTCCGACGCCAGCGCCGCGACGACCGCGACCTTCTGCCGGTTGCCCTTGGAGTAAGCGCGGCCCTTGCGGGTCGGGTCGAGGTCGAAGAGTTCGAGGTAGCGCTCACGCCGTCGCATGTCGATTCCGCCGCGAAGCCTGCCGAGCAGATCGATCACCTCGCCGCCGGTGAGCGTCGGCCACAACGACACCTCGCCGGGAACGTAGGCCAGCCTGCGGTGCAACGACACGGCGTCACGCCAGGGATCGCCGCCCAGCAACCGGATCTCGCCACCGTCGGCCCGCAGCAGGCCCAGCAGCAAGCGCAGGGTCGTCGTCTTGCCTGCCCCGTTCGGGCCGAGGAAACCGTGCACCTCGCCGGTGGTCACCGTCAGGTCCAGCCAGTCCAGCGCCTTGACGCGGCCGAACGTCTTGCGCAGGCCGCGGATCTCGATCGCGTTCATCGCGCACCGTCCAGGAGCACTCGGCGCTCGGCCGCAGCGATCGCGGCCCGCGCGGTGTCGATCACGTCCGGGTTCACCGAGATCGACGTGATCCCGAACCGCACCAGGTGTTCGGCGAACCCCGGCTTGGACGACGGCGCCTGGCCGCACAGCGACGAGGTGAGGCCGAGGTTTCGTGCCGTGGTGACGATCTCGTCGATCGTGGCGAGTACGGCCGGGTCGGCTTCGTCGAACAGTTCCGCGCAGACGGCGGAATCGCGGTCGACGCCCAGGACCAGCTGGGTCAGGTCGTTGCTGCCGATGGAGACGCCGTCGATGCCGAGGCCCGCGTATTCGGGGAGCCAGTGCACCACCGACGGGACTTCGGCCATGATCCAGCGGTGCAGCCCGCGCTGCCTGCCGAGCGGGCTCGCGTCGACGAGTTCGAGGCAGGCCTCCAGTTCCCATTTGGTGCGGACGAACGGGATCATGAGGTGCAGGTTCGGTGTCTGTTCCCGGACTCGAGCCAGGGTCCGCAGTTCGAGGTCGAAGAGGTCCTTCTCCCGCACATAGCGGAAGCAGCCTCGATAGCCGATCATCGGATTGCTCTCCACCGGCTCGTAGGCCTCGCCGCCCGCCAGCCCGCGGAACTCGTTGCTCCGCAGATCGGTCGCCCGGTAGACGACCGGGCGGGACCCGAACGGCTTGGTGATCTTCAGCAACGACTCGGTCATCGCGTCCACAAAGGATTCTTCCTCGCCCTTGGCTATGAGGTCGCGGGGATGCCGTCCGCCGAGCGCCTCGGTCAGCAGGAACTCCGCCCGGAGCAGGCCGACGCCGTCCACCTGCTGTGCGGCCACCTCCTCGGCGTGGTCCGGCATGGCGAGGTTGACGTACAACCTGGTGCCGATCGCCTCCGGCGCCGCGGTCGTCACCACGGGCTCGGTACGAGCAGGCGCCTGAACGAGACCGGCCCGCACCTCGCCGGCCGTGCCGTCGACGGTGACCTGGCCTCGCCCCGCGAGAACCCGTGTCGCGTCCCCGGTTCCGACGACGCACGGGACCCGCAGTTCACGAGCCACGACGGCGGCGTGACAGGTCATCCCGCCGCCGTCGGTCACCAACGCGGACGCCCGGCGGATGGCGGGGACCCAGTCGGGGTTGGTCATCGGCGCGACGAGTACCTCGCCGTCACGCAGTTGCCCGCCTTCTGCCGGGTCGTGCAGCACCCGCACCGTTCCGCCACCGAGGCCCGGCGAGGCCGCCAGACCGGTCACCAGTACATCCGGCGGCCGCTCCCGGTCGGACGGCAGAGTCGTGACGGGCCGGGACTGGACAATCCAGATCTCCTTGCCCACCAACGCGAACTCGATGTCCTGCGGGCAGCCGTAATGATCCTCCACGCGGGTGGCCAGCCGTGCCAGCTCAAGGACCATCGTGTCGTCGAGCACCCGGCGCCCCGCGGCCTGCGGGGTCAAGGCGACCTTGACGTCTCCCCCACCCACCTCCGCGATGATCTTGTGACTCTTGCTGCCCACCCGGGCGGAGATCAGCCGCAGACCGTCCTTCGACACCAGATACGTGTCAGGTTCGACGGAGCCCGACACGATCGCCTCGCCCTGCCCGTACACCGCCTCGATCACGACCTGGTCCCGATCACCCGAACGCGGGTCCGCGGTGAAGATGACGCCGGCGCGGTCGGCGGGGATCATCCGTTGCGCCACCACCGCGATCGCGGGTTCACCGGTGAAGCCGCGGCTCGCCCGGTAGCCGATCACGCGAGGTGAGAACAACGACGCCCAGCAGTCCACGATCCGCTCGCGGACGGCGTCGTCACCCCAGACATTGGTGAAACTCGCGTTCATCCCGGCGAACGAGGCCTCCGCGCCGTCCTCGCCCGTCGCCGAGGACCGCACAGCGATCGGCAGGTCCTCGCCGAGCTCGTGATACGCGGAGAGCACTTCCGCGAGGATCTTCCCGGTCATCCCGGCCCGGTGGATCAGCCCGCGCAGCAGATCGCACAGCGCGGCGAGCCGCTCCGGATCGTCCGCCGCCGTGACGGCCTCGGCATGCAGATTGGCCACCTCGTGGCGGACTCCGGCTTCCTCCAGGGACGCCAGATACGCTTCCCGCAAGACGACGAAACCGGGCGGGACCTCGAACCCGGCCGCGATCAGCTCACCGAGGTTGGCTCCCTTGCCACCGGCAGATTCCGCGTCGGCGAGGTCGACAGCCGACAAGTCGCGCACGTAGCTCATGGGTTCCCTCCGGTTGTTTTCCCTGAGCCATGCTCGCCGGAAGTACTCGCCGTCCTCTGCCGTCCAAGGTCCCGGTCCGACGGGACTTCGTCCCCCGCCGGTCACGTGAGCCGAAGGTCCCGGTGCGTCCCAAGGAGGGGCTGCGGGTCGTGAGTGGCGATTCGGGTTCTAACCCGAATCGCCACTCACGACCACCCGGGCCGAGTCGGTCACCGCAGAGTGAAATAGGCTTCTTCCTCCTGCGCGAAATGCAGGGTCAGGATCGCGTCCAGGCCGTAGAGAGTCGCCCGCAGATCGTCGATCTGGTCGGCTTGGATCCCGTCCGGCGCCTCGTCCAGGTGCCGCCGCAATCGGCGCACGAGCCGCTCGATCTCGGCGTGTTCCAGGCTCATCGTCATGGTTCCTTCGGGTCCGCCCAGAACCTCGGCCAGCGCCGGGTAAAGCTGCTCTTCTTCGGCCAGTTCGTGAGGCAGCAGCCGGTCTTCGAGCAACCGGTACGCGTGCCGGACAGCGTTTTCGACGCCGGGACCGCCGCCCTCCGCCAAGGCGTCGGCCGCCCGGCGGACGGCGGAACGGGCCGGCAGCAGGGTTTCGTGCTCGACCTCGAACCGCCGTAACAAGCCGTCCGGCGCGCGACGGCGCCTCGACGACATCGGAGCGACCAAGGACCGCAGCGCGTTTCCGATCACGGCGATGTCGATCCCTTCCTGGACGAGGGCGCCGAGCACCGGCACGAGCCAGCCGCCGGCGGCCGCGAGCATGGCCAGCACCGACAGTCCGGTACCGATTCCCGCACTCTGGGTCGCGAGGCGTCGGGTCCGGCGGGCGATGTCCACGGCGTCGGCGAGCCGGTCGATGCGGTCGTCGACGATCACCGCGTCGGCGGCCTGCGCCGCGGCGGTCGAGCCGCGTGATCCCAGGGCGATCCCGACGCTCGCCGCCGCGAGGGCGGGGGCGTCGTTGACACCGTCCCCGACCATGGCGGTCACCGAGCGCCCGGTCTCGGCGCGGACGAAGGCGATCTTGTCCGCGGGCTCGCATCCCGCACGCACCCCGTCGAGTCCGAGCAGAGCAGCCACCTCCGCCGCGTTGTCGACACGGTCACCGGTGAGGAGCACGATGTTCGCGATGCCGGCCACGCGCAGCCGCCGGATCGTGCGTACCGCGTCGGGCCGCATCCGGTCGCGGACGAGGAAGGCGGCGACCGGTTGTCCGTTCTCCTGTACCCAGATCACAGTCGCGAGGTCGAGCCTGCCCCTCCGGGCGGCACTACGCGCCCAGGCGGGCAGGTCGCCGTCGGGCGGTCTTCCGATCCGGACGGACTTGCCGTCCACCTCACCTTCGACCCCCTGGCCGGGAGTCCCCGCCGCCGCGCGGCCCGGTGCGGGCTCGACACCGGCGGCGCGCGCTGCCCTCACCACCGCGCCCGCGAGCACGTGCGGCGAATAGGCCTCGACGCCCGCGGCCAGTGCGAGTACGCGCTCGGGCGTATCGCCAGGGGCACACATCACGGCGATCACCTCGGGACGGCCGGCGGTCACCGTGCCGGTCTTGTCCATCGCCAGAGTCTTCACGCGACCGAGAAGTTCGAGTGTGGCCCCGTCCTTGACCACGACCCCCGAGCGCGACGCCCGGGACATGCCGCCGGTGATCGCGACGGGCACGGCGAGAAGGAGCGGGCACGGCGTCGCGGTGACGAGCACCGCGACCGCACGGCCCGGGTCTCCGCTGAACGCCCACGCCAGGCCGGCGATGGCCAGCGCGGCGGGCAGGAACCAGACGGCGATCCGGTCCGCGAGCCTGGCGATCGGCGCGGTGCCCGAGGCCGCCTGCTCCGCGAGCCGGACGATACCGGCGTAGGTGCTGGCTTCGGCGGAAGCGGTCACCTGGAGATCGACGGCCGCACCGGCGTTGACCACCCCGCTGCGCACCGCCTCGCCGGTCCTCACGACCGGCTCCGCTTCACCCGTCAAAGCCGACTCGTCGAACGTTCCCTCTTCCAGCACCACCCCGTCCACCGGAACGATCTCGCCGGGCAGCACGACCAGGCGGTCGCCCGCGCGCACGTCGCCGACCGGAACCGTGTCCACCGGCGCGTCGTCGGTGTCGCCGCGACGCAGATGAGCCGTCGTCGGTGCCCTGGCCAGCAGAGCGGACAGATCCCGGCCCGCCCGGCGCGCAGCCGCGGCTTCCAGCACGCGGCCGGTCGCGACCATCGTGGCGATGATCGCCCCGGCGAGGTACTCCCCGACCGCGACGGCCCCGGCGAGCGCGAGTATCGCGAGCAGATCGGCACCCCAGCGACCCGCCCGCAGGTCGGCGAGCACCCACACCGTGGCGGGGACGACCATCAGGACCGTGGCGGCAGCCCACAACACCGCGGCCGGTGCCGGTCCCGACAGCCTGGCGAGTCCGCCGGCGGCGAGCAACGCCGTCACCCCGCCTAGGAGCAGTACCTCCTTTGACGGGCGCCACCGGCTCACCCGGCCGGCCTGTTCGCCTCGTCGTCCCACGTGAACTCCACCCGGTCGATGACATCGACGACCCCGGCCACCCGGCGGATCAACGCGTCGAGGAGAACGGACTGGCTCCGGCGTTCGACCGTTCCCGTCAAGGTGACGATGCCGTCGGTGACCTGGGCGTGGACCTCGCCTCGAGACGGTCGCCGGATCAACACCAGGAGGTCTTGATCGACTTCTCCAAGGATGTCCGCGTCGGTGCGGACGAGAGCCCGGACCAGGTCGGCCCGACTGACTATTCCGGTGAGTTTCCCGTAGCGGTCCACCACCGGCAGTCGCTTCACCCGGTGACCCACCATCAGCCTCGCCGCCTCTTGCAAGGGCTTGCCCGCTTCGACGGTCACCGCCGGGGACGTCATCACGTCCTCGGCGGCCCGCACGACGGATGCACCTTCGGCCTGCTTCAGCAACAGATCCGCCTCGGACACGACACCCACGACGTCCCGGTCGTGGTCGACGACCGGGACGGCGCTGATACCACGGCCGGCCAGGATCCTCGCGATGTCGGCGATCGGCGTGGACTTGCGGACGGAGTAGACGCCTCGGGTCATGACGTCGCCGACCGTGGTTCCGGTCATGACGGCGTTTCCTCGTCTTCCTCGGCCGGCTCCTCCTGCTTGCGCTCACGATAGGACTCGGCGGCGAAGTACCGCCTCATCGCGGCTTCGGCGAGCTCGGCAGAAGACCGTGAAGATCCCGAGCCCGCGGCTATCGCCTGGCGCGCCTCTCGTGCGGCACGTGCGCTTTCGACGTCGTTCATGCCCCATCTCCTTCCAGCAAAAGCGATTCCGGTATCCCGGCGGCACCGGGAAGCACGACATCGGACCGGACGACGGCGACCGGGCAGGGCGCGTGCCCGGTCAGGTTCTGACTCACCGATCCGAACAGCAGCCCCGTGAACCCGTTCCGGCCCCGGGTGCCGACGACGATCAGGCCGGCCCGTTCGCCGTACTCTTTGAGCACCTTGGCCGGTCTTCCCCTCACCACGAGACAGTCGAAGGGGACGTCGGGGAACCAGTCCGCGACAGTCGCCACCTTCGTCTCCAGCGCCTGCCGCTCGGCGTCCTGCACTGTCACGGAGTCGGCGAGGTTCAGGTCGCTCCAGGTACGGAGCACGGTCACCGACGTCCGCAGCCGCGCCGCCTCCTCGAAGGCGAAACGCACGGCGGAAGCGGAGGCGGACCAGCTGTCGACACCGACCAGGACGGGCCCGGACCGCGACCGCGCGCCACGGACGACCACCAGCGGGCACCGCCCGTGAACGGCCATCGCGAGGGCGGACGACCCCAGCACCAACCGGCCGACGCCGTTCAAACCACGAGAGCCGACGGCGAGCACGAGTGCGTGTTTCGACTCGTCGATCAGCACCGGCCGAGGATCACCTTCCCGCACCTCGGTCTCGATCTCGAGGCTCGGAGCGACCGCCCACGCCGCCGGCTTCGCCAGGCGAAGCCGCTTCATGGCGGTCTCGCGTAGGGCTGCACGTACTTCCGCGGCGGTGACTTCGAGATTCGGGTAGTCGTCCCCGGTCGAGGAATAGGCGTGGACGAGCCTCAGTGAGGTTTCTCGCCGCACCGCCTCTCCGGCGGCCCAGCGCACCGCCTCCGTCGCCGACTCCGAGCCGTCGACCCCGGCCACCACCGGCTTGGTCGAACCCCAACGTTCTGACACGGCGACCGCCCGCCCTTCCTGTCGGCTCGTCCCAGGTTGCGCCAGGCGCGGTAGGGCGGGGCAGTGCCCGGCGTCCTCGCCCGGCAGGCCCTTGGCACATCCGGACAGGGACGTTCTGCTCTAACCCGGACACCGCGCACGGCGAATCGTTGGCCTCCACGGACAGGAGGAGCCGATGACCACGAACGCTGCCGGCACCGCCGGACTACTGGCCGACCGCTACGCCCCGGACCCCGACTTCACCGTGATCCGGCATCGCCTGGTGAACGCGGACGCCGCCACGACCTACGCGGCGGTCCGAGCATTCGATTTCCTGGAGGTCGGCGGACCACTCGTCCGGGCGGCGACCTGGGTACGAGGACTGCCTGAGCGATGGCGGTTCCGGCACGGCCGGGCCCCAGGGCGACCCACCGGCCTGACCTTCGACGAGATGACGGACGGCTCCGACTGGGTCGTGCTCGGCGAACGGCCCGGCGAAGAGTACGCCGCCGGGGTGGCAGGCAGGTTCTGGCGACCGGTCATCGAATGGCTCCGGGTCGAAGCAAGCGAGTTCGCCGGCTTCGGAGAGCCGGGCTACGGGAAGATCGTCCTGTCCCTGTCCGTCCGACCCTACGGTGACCGCCACAGCCTGCTCACCTACGACATCAGGGTCACCCTGACCGATTCCGTGAGCCTGTCCCGTTTCCGGCTGTACTGGATGGTGGCGTCACCGCTGATCAAGAACATCCACGGCGCCACCCTGCGTACGATCGCGCGGGACGCCGAACGCGCCGAGACCGGGATGTCGTGACCGGCGAAGGCGCGGACGTGGCGAACGCGCGACTGATCGACCGCTTCGCACCGCGTGCGGACTTCATCCTGGCCGAGGAACTACTTCTCAGCGCGGCCGCCACCGCCGCCTATCGTGCGATCGGCGAACTCCGCGACGCCGACCTCGAGTCCCCGGTGATCCGCCTGCTCTTCCGCGCGCGCGATCTTCCCGGCTACGTCCGGTCGCACGGACACGTCACCGATCTCGGGGAGATCCTCCTCGGCGGCAAGGGCATCCTGCTCGGCGAGCGACCTGGACGGGAGATCGTCCTCGGCGCGGCCGGACGATTCTGGAGTCCCGTACCCGAGTGGTACGACGTCACTCCGGAGACCTTCCGCGACTTCGCCCACGCTCGCGGTGGCACGATCGCGATGACCTTCCTCGTGGATCCCTTGGCCGAAACCGGCTGCCGCGTGACGATCGAAACGAGGATCACCGTGGCCGACCCGGCCGCCCGGCACACCGCGTCCCTCTACTGGCATTCGATCCGGCCTGCCGCCTGGCTCACCACCCGTGGTCTCCTCGCGGCCATCGCGGCGCGCGCCACGGCGCTCACGCCTTCGTGAGCACCGCGGCGTCCGCGGCCGCCGCGGCGAGCGCGTCGACCAGGAGATCCGGATCCGGAAGAAGTTTCCGGTCCGTCCCGAATCCGAAGTGGACGGAACCCGCGTAGCTGAACACACAGACGGTGACCGCCTGACGCCCGCTGCACGGCGCCCACCCGACAATGCCGTCGACCCGGACACCGGCCAGCGCCATCGGACGACGCGGTCCGGGCACGTTGGTCAGCACCCCCGTCGCCTTGTCGGCGAAGAAGCGGGTCAGCGGTTCGGACAGGCTCTCCGGCATACGACCCGAGAGCCACTGGATCCCGAAGGTCAGCATCGGCTCGTAGGACTCGCGAATTCGCTTCACCCTTCGGTGCACACCGTCGAGGCGTTCCCGAAAACCGTTCTCCGTCAAAGGGAAACCAGCGAGGACGAGAGCGAAGTCATTGCCTAGCCTGGGTGGCAACTCGGCGTCGAACCCCGACCGGCTCACCGGGAGGAGCCAGTTGAGGTCGATCGGCGCCGCGACACCGTCACGGTCCCGCGCGTACCGTTCGAAGGCGGCCATCACCAAGGCCACGCAGACGTCGTTGACGCTCGTTCCGGTCGCGCGAGCCACCGCGGTGATCAGGTCGAGCGGGACGGAGTCGCCCCAGGCGGCCGTTTTCTCCTCGGCGGGCTCCCCGGCCCACAGCGTTTCCGTCTGCGCCGGACTCGCGAGCTTCGCCACACCACTCGCGGTGTTCCGCAGGGTGAATCCTTGGGAAACCAGGAACTTCAGTAGCCCCGCCGGTCCGATAGGGAGCGTGGAGGTCACCAGTTCGCCCGCCGCGCCGGCCAGGCCGGCGACACCGGTCAGGCCGAGAACCGGCCACGCCACCGCCGCACGGGCCAGCGGCCCCGCTCGTCCCGCCACCCGATCCAGCCGGTCACCCAGCCCGCCGAACATTTCGACGACATTCGCGGCGGCCCTGGCCATTGCTCGTGAACGTTCGGGTGCCTGTGGCCCCGTCCCGCCGACCTGGACCGGCCGGGAGTCCTCTTCCTCGATCGGATCGAGAAGGCCGAAAAGTACCTGGATCAAACGGATCCCGTCCGCCATGGCATGGTGCGACCGCATCAGCACGGCACTGCCGGTCCCGTATCCCTGCAGCAGCTCGATCGTCCACAAAGGATGATCGAGATCGAAGGGAAGTGCCCGGCGGGCGGCGACCAACTCCTGCAGCTCTTCCCTCGTGCCCGGTGCCGGCACCCTCCCCACCGTCAGATGCCTGTCGAGGCTGAAGTCCACGTCGGTCTCCCAGAACCAGTCACCTCCTTCGCGGACCGGTCGCTGGGTGAACACCGGGTACCTGCCGAGCAGCCGGTCGGCGACCACCCGCGCGAGACTTTCCGGAGCCACCTCGTCCGCCGTCCACAGCACGGAGGTGATGACCATCAGATTCGCCGGATCGTCCAGTTTCAGCCACAGCCGGTCGTGTGGCGCGAGCGGACGGCGCAGGGAGCTCACGACTTGTGCCGGGTGGCGATGGCCTCCTGGACGGCGAAGAGGCGGGCACGTTGAGCCGCGTCGGCGGCGTTCTGGTCGGCTTCGGTGACGATCACCGCGTCCGGTCCGGGAAAGACCGTGGAGACATGGTCGTCCTGTATCCAGCGCACCACGTACGGAGGTGAGCCGTCCGGCGAGCGGACCTCGACGATGAGTCCCCGCTGATCCGTCTTGCCGACGATCGGTCCCTTGATGACCAGCCAGTCACCTTGACGAGCATGCATGTCGCTCCCTTCCGGACGGTCTCTTTCCTTTGCTACGGGGAATGTTCTCCACCGTGTCGAGCCACCCGTGACGCTCATCCCCCCGCCTTCGCGGCGAGCAGGCGCCCGAGACCGGCTCCCCAGGATTCCGCCCGCTCCTGCTCTCCGTCACGGAGGGCGGTGGTCTCCTTGCTCACGTCCACGAAGAAGCTTTCGCACGGTACGAGTGGAACGCCGCCATGGCGCCGTAGGGCCTTCTGTGCGCCGCGGGCGGCGGAACCGGTGAGCCAGCGTGGTTTGGCCATTCTCGTATCGAAGACAGCCACCGGTATCCGGGCTTGAGCACTGCCACAGGAGCCGATCCATTCGCGCAAGCCGGTCGCCGACCGGACGCCGTGTCCGGCCTGCTCGAGCGCGGACTTCCGGGTCGCCGGCCTGGTCATCCCCAGAGCGTGTGTCGGCCCGCCGACGACCAGCAGGTCGATACCGTCCCAATCACGGGGCGCCTCGTCCACGTTGAGGACGTCGACGTCGGTGTGCGCCGCCAGTCCCTTCCCGATCGCCGTCGCCAGGGTTTCGGTGTTCCCGAACATCGACTCGAAGACCACCACGGTCCGCATCAGGATTCTCCTTGCCGCGCATCGGAAAGTTCTCGGGAGGAGCGGGAGACGGGGATCGCGACCAGCATGACGGCGGCGGCGAGCAGCACGACGCCCGCGGTCAGGAAGACCCACGCGAGCCAACCGAGCGCGGGAGCGGTCACGCCGGCCTCCGCCCGCACGTCCACTCCCGGCGTCCCGTCGGCGTTCATCACCACGACCGTCCAGTCGCCCGCCTGATCCGGCCACTCGACCGTGCGGGTTCCCGCCCCGATCGACGAGACCGTCCAGACGTCCGCGTTCTCCGGGAGCATCGGTACACCCGGGCCCTGATGGACGGCGACCGCGCCGGAGGCCAGGTCCGTGATCGTCACGTACTCGGTTCCCTCCAGGTAGCGCGCGACCGCGGACGACGGCGCGATGCCGACGAAGATCGGATTCTCCGTGCCCAGATCGGTGATCCGGACCCGGATGTCGCCCAGCGCTCGTTCGGCGAGCAGCACATCGTCGGGGGTTCCGGCGAACCGCACCCGCTCGCTCGTCAGCGCGTAAGTCCCCGTGCGGTAGGTCGACGAGGCGGACAGGTAACCGTCGTCGGATCGTTCGCCCTGGTCCAGCCAGAGCAGGGTGATCCCGCCGGTGAGCAGGCCCATGGAGACGGCTCCCAGGGCGACACCGGCCACGACCGAGACGATCCGGCCCGGCGACCACCGCGCACCGGACCGGCTCGGGGGCCGTGTCTCCGGCGAGGTGGCGGTCCGCCCCGGTTCGGTGCCGCCCATGTCCAGCCGGAACGGCGGGTACTCGTCGGTCATCAACGCGGCGTAGGCGCCGACCCGGATGACCCAGCGGTCCATCCCGATCACGAAGTCGTACAGGGGCTTCGGATACTTCCCGGTGAACAGCAGGATGATCGCGGCGATGAGCACCAGGATCCCGATCAAGCCGCCCGCTCCCCAGCTGAACCGGTCGTCGGAGCGGCCCCAGCCCAGCCACAGGCCGCCGCCCGCGAAGACGCCGAGGACGAGGTAGTGCGGAATCGCCAGCAACCACCATTTCACGAGCACGGATCCGCGTGACAGGCGTTCCGGATAGTCGATTTCGAGCCTGGCCGGATAGGACGGGTCGTCGGCGAGCGTGAACGGCGGATACCGGTCGGTGCCCAGCGCCGCGTAGGCGTAGTAGTGCACACGCCACGCCCACCGGAAGACCCCGACGTTGAATTCGAAGATCGACCGCGGATACCGCCCGGTGAACAGGATGGCGAAGAACGCCACCATCGTCAGCGGAACGAACGCGAGCCACAGCACCGCGAGTACGAGGTAATGCGGAATCGCCAGCAGCCATTTCACCAGCCAGAGCCACCGGGACAGGCCGGGATCGAGCGTTGTCTCGACGCGGACGGACGAACTCATGACGACGCCTCCTTGAGGGGAGCGGACCTGTCGACTCTCCGCCCCGTTCGCCCGCGGGAACAGAAACGAACGGCCCGCCGAGCCGGGCCCTCCGACCCTGCCCTCGCCCCGCCCGGCCGAGAACCATGAACCTCGACCCCTTTCCCCTTCTCAGAGGCAGGTTTCCGATGGACCACGGCCTTCCCGACGACTTCACCGTCGAATCCGCGGTGGCGCTGGCCGTCCGCGCGCCTTCGGTGCACAATTCCCAGCCCTGGCAATGGCGAACCGGGGACCGCACGGTCCACCTCTACGCGGATCGCACCCGGCGGCTCGCCGGCACCGACCCGGACGGCCGGGACCTGATGCTCAGCTGCGGCGCGGCCCTACACCACCTCCGGATCGGGTTCGCCGCCTTGGGCTGGCGTGCCGAGGTGCACCGTCTGCCCAATCCGGCGGAGCCGGATCACCTCGCCGCCATCGAACTTCACCGCCATCAGCCGACGCTGGAGGACATCGAGCTGGCCGCGGCCATCCCCCGCCGTCGGACCGACAGGCGCAGGCACAGTTCCTGGAGCGTCCCCCAGGGGCATATCGAGGTGCTGGCACGCCGCGCCGCCGACGAGGGCGCCATCCTGCGCCCGGCCCTCGACTCCGCCCGCTATCACCTCGCCGGCGCCATCAAGGAAGCCGCCTGGCTGCATTCCGAGGACCCTGTCTACCGCACCGAACTCGCCGCCTGGAGCGGACGTCACGTCTCTCCGGACGGTGTCCCCTCGGCGAACGCGCCCGCACAGGACGACACCCCCGGCGCCCTGCCCGCGCGCGCGTTCGCCGAGCCCCGGCTCGCCCAGACGGAAGGCGCGACCGGTGAGGACGACGAGACCGTCCTGCTCGTATTGAGCACCGCGTCGGACGATGTGATGTCCAGGCTCCGTGCGGGTGAGGCGACGAGCGCGGTCCTGCTCACCGCGACGAGTCTGGGCCTCGCGACGTCTCCGCTCACCGAACCGCTGGAACTCGCCGGCACCCGCGACAAGGTCCGTGATCTCGTCACCGGCGGGACGTTCCCGCAGATGGTGCTCCGGACGGGCTGGGCGCCGGTCAACGCGGATCCCCTGCCCGCGACACCTCGCCGGAACACGGCGGAAGTCCTGGGGGAACTGGGGAAGCCCATCACCGATCCCGTGCGCTACCAAAGCCACTGAACACCAGAGGAGCGGACATGCGGTACTCGCACTACGCGGACGGCGGCTGGATCGGCATGCTGCTGCTGCTCATCACCGTGCTCGTGCTCGTCGGCGGGCTCATCACCGTGTCGGTGATCCTCCCGCGCCGCGCCGCGCGGCCGCCGGAGAGTCACGACCAGGCCATCCGGATCCTCAACGAAAGGTTCGCTCGTGGGGAGATCGACAAGGACGAATTCGAGGCGCGCCGCGCCGCGCTCAGAACCTGATCCCAGCGGGTCCCGAGGTTCCGACGCCGACAGGAGTCCACAATGGACAGGCTGAGTCCGCTGGACGCCGCTTTCCTCGAACTCGAAGACGGCGATTCCGACGTCACCCTCTCGATAGCCTCGGTCGCGATACTCGAAGGGCCGGCGCCGCCGAAGGGGGATTTCGTCGAGCTGATCACCTCGAAGCTGCCGATGGTCCCCCGCTACCGGCAGAAGGTGCACCGGGTTCCCCTCGACCTCGGCCCACCGGTGTGGGTCGACGACGACCGGTTCGACGCTTCGAGACATTTCCACCGGGTCTCGGTCCCCGTGCCGGGCGACGAGAACGCGCTCTGCGAACTGGTGGCGCTCCTGATGGCCGAACGCCTCGACCGCGAGCATCCGCTGTGGGAGTTCTGGGTCATCGAAGGACTCGCCGGCGGTCGCTGGGCCGTGCTGTCGAAACTGCACCACTGTCTCGCCGACGGTGTCGCGGGGAACGCTTTGCTGAAATTGATGTTCTCGGCGGAGAGCCCGCCGAACATCCCGACGGAACCGGTGCGCGATCCCGGCACTGCGGCCTTGTTACTGGACGCGTCGCGCGGAATCGTCTCACTTCCCGTGGACCTGCTTCGCGGTGTCGGCGGGCTGGTGCTGTCTCCGAACCGCGCGGCCCGCCTGATCGCCGACACCGCCAAGGGACTGACCGCGCTCGCCGCGGCCCTCGTTCCCGCCGCACGGTCTTCCTTGTCGGGTCCGGTCGGGCCCGGACGGCGCTACGAGGTGGCTCGCACCTCCCTGGCCGAGATCGGCGAGATCCGTGCCGCGTTCGACGTGACCATGAACGACGTGGTGCTCGCCTCGATCACCAGCGCGTTCCGCGACGTGCTGCTGCGCCGGGGAGAAAAGCCACTGCCGGACTCGGTACGCACCCTCGTTCCGGTCTCGGTTCGCGGCGACCTGGAGACTCTGGACAACCGGGTTTCGCTGATGTTGCCGCTGCTCCCCGTCGACGTCCCGGATCCCACGGGCAGACTGCTCGCGGTCCATCGACGGCTCGCCGACCTGAAGGCCGGCAAGGAGGCGGAGGCGGGTGCCGCACTGACCGGCGCCGGCGAACACACGCCGTTCGCGCCGGTCGCCTGGGCGATCCGCCTGGCCGCGAACCTGCCCCAGCACAACGTCGTCACCGTCACCACCAATGTTCCCGGACCGGCGGAACCACTGCGCCTGCTCGGCCGCGAGGTGCTGGAGCTGTATCCGTACGTGCCGATCGCGATGCGGCTCAGGTCCGGGATCGCCGTACTGTCCTATCAGGACAAGGTGACCTTCGGGGTGACACTGGACTTCGCCAGTTCACCGGAGGCCGGCTTCTTCGCCAAGGCCATCGAGCACGACCTCGAGGCCTTGCTCCGTCTCGCCCGCGAATCCCGGCCCTGATGGCCCTTCGGCCCACGGCGGCGGGCTCGGGCCACCGATCACCGCTTCCCGTCCTCCGCCGGACGGGCCACGACCACCGGGCACAGCGCGTAGGACATCAGATATCCGATGTTGCCTCGAACGTTAGGAAGAACCGCGGTTCGCGGGGAGCGTCGTTGGTAACCGGCGGGCGGGACCTTCAGCCCTCCCGCGATTCACGGGGAGGTTCGAGGGTGAGACTCACGGACGCGTTCGCGATTCCTGACGCGATCACCTGCCGCGCGCCCGCCTCTTCGAGAAGTTCCGCGACCGGCCGGTTGTCCGCGAGATAGGTGGCCGTGAACCGGTCGAACCCGTGTCTCAGTGCGGCTTCGCCGAGCATGCGAACGAGAGCCGACGCCAATCCGGCACGCCGCCATCCGGGCAGGACCACGACCGCGATCTCGGCGACGCCTTCCTCCTGTGTCGCCTCGTACCTCGCGATCGCCACCCCTTCTCCGGTGTCGTCACGGGCGACGAGCGCGTAGCGGCGCTCGAAGTCGAGTTCGGTCAGGTATGCCAGCAGGCGTGGCGTCACCCTCGGCGGCGCACCGCAGAACCTGCGGTACAGCGTTTCCCTGTCCGCCTCGGAGATCGCCTTGCCCAGCGCGGCGGCGTCGCCCGGCCCCAGCCGGTCGACACTGACAGTACGTCCGTCACGGAGTTCGACCCGCGTGACACCGGTATCTCCGTCCATCGGAGCAGCGTAGAACCGGGATCCCGGATCCCACTGAGGCCGAACAGTTCGCCTCGCAGGGACCTACGACCCTCGTTCGACGCGAAACCGTGAGCGACGCTCGAACGACCACCAAGCCGAAGGAGCAGTCCATGAAAGAGCGATCCGGCACCCAGCGGAAGCCCAATCCGGGCGTCCTCGGATTCCTGGCCGGGATGCAGATCACCCTGGCCGCCGTCGCGTGGTCCGACCTCGCGGTGCGGCCCGCCGCCGAGATCCGCGGTTCCAAACGAAGGTGGGCGCTCATCATCGCGATCAACTTCGCCGGCCCCATCGCCTACTTCACCTGGGGCAGGCGGCCGGTGGATCCGGCAGGCCACTCCGCCGAAACGCCGTGACCGCCCGCCCCGACGATCAGATCAGTACCCGTTCCCGCTCACGAGGAACGACGGCCTGCCAGTCATATTCGTCGCGAAGCCGTTCGGCGACCGCCTCCGCGGCCTCGGGTTCGCCATGGACGAGATACGTGCTTCCGGGCTGGGGGCCGGCCGTGGCCCAGGCGACCAGTTCGTCGGCGTCGGCGTGGGCGCTGAAGGCATCCAGCTGGGTGACATCGGCACGGACGGTGACGTAGCGGCCATGGATCTTGATCTGCCGTGCCCCGGACGCGAGCTGCCGGGCACGGGTGCCCGCCGCGGCGTAGCCGACGATGAGGACGGTATGCCGATGGTCGGGCAACAGGTGTTCGAGATGGTGCAGGACCCGTCCGCCCGTGGCCATTCCCGAGGCGGAAATGATGATCGACGGCATTCGCGGGGCGTTGACCCGCATGGATTCCTCCACCGTCCGCAATTCGGTGAGCGAACGCGGTGTGAGGGGATCGTGCCCGGCGGCCTCCGGCCGGATCTCCGGCCACTTCGACCGGAGCGCGTCGCGGTACACCTTCAGCGCGGCCAGAGCCATCGGACTGTCGACGTAGACCGGCAGATCGGGAATCGCGTGCGAACTCCGCAACTTCGCCAGCGCGGCCAGCACGACCTCGGTCCGGTCTACCGCGAACGCCGGGATGAGCACGCTGCCTCCGCGCCGGGCCGTCCGGCGGATGACTTCGCCGAACCGGTCCAGAGCGCCTTCGTCGTGGTGAAGCCGGGTGCCGTAGGTCGTCTCCATCACCAGCGCGTCGCAGGCAGGCCTCGGTGAGGGCGGCCGAAGCAGGCTGTGTCCGGGGCGGCCGAGGTCGCCGCTGAAGACGACGTCCCGGGCATCCGACCGCAGGTGAGCCCACGACGAACCGAGAATGTGCCCGGCCCGGCCGAAGTCGAGAGTCACCCCGGCCGCGATCTCGGTTTCGGTGTCGAAGTCGAGCTTCTCCAACAGGCCGATCGCCTTCTTCGCGTCGCCGGCGTCGTACAGCGGCAGAGCCGGATGGTGTTTCGACCAGCCGTACTTGTTGGCGTGCACCGCGTCCTCGGTCATCAGATGCGCGCTGTCCTCGAGGACGATCGGTACGAGCTCGGCCGTCCCGGGGGTCACGTACACCGGACCGCGCCAACCCGCTCGCACGAGCACCGGGAGATATCCGCAGTGGTCCAGATGCGCGTGGGTGATCACCACCGCGTCGAGTTCGGCGAGCGCGGGTGGGAGCGGTGCCCAATTACGGCGCCGCAACGCGGTGAGTCCCTGGAACAGACCGCAGTCGACCAGGACCCGGGAGTCCGGCGTCTCGACCAGGTATTTGCTTCCGGTCACCGTCCCGGCGCCGCCATGGAAGGTCAGGGCCACGGTCACGATTACTCCGTTCTCGTCGGGGATCCGAGGACTTCGTCGAGCGCACGCCGCGGGCTGAGCGGCATCGGACCGTCGGGATACCCGAATCGCATGATGGCCTGGGGGAATCCGGCGAGCTCCAGGTCTTCGCACAGGGCGGAGCGCACCTCGGGCAGGTGAAGCGGCTGGGTGAGGACCGATCCGGCGAGTCCGGCGTCGACGGCGTCGAGCCAGGTGTACTGGAGGGCCCGTCCTGCCCGCAGGTGGTCGTGCCTGCTGTCGTCGAGGGTGAGGAACACGAGCAGGGTTTCCTCGGTCAGACGCCGTTGCAGGACGCGGCGATCGGGGATCGCGGTGGAAGCCCTGACAAGTCCGGCCCACGGCAGGGTCCCCGGCGGGGTCAGGCTCGCTGCCAGGCCGACGCCGTGGCGATGGGATCCTTCGTCTCGGATCGTCCACAGGGCCAGCTCGCGCTGGTAGGCCTGATCGTGCTGGTATGCCTCCGCGGCGAACTCCAGCAGATCCGCCAGCTGCGACAGCTCCAGTTCGTCCTGGACCGGCCGCGCCGTGATCCCGTTCTCGGCCGCCACGGACATCAGATCGCCGATCTCGAGGCGCGACACCGTCCGTCCCGAGAACCGACGACGGTAGCTGGCGCGTCGCGCGATGGCCGAGTACCGGTGCAACTCCACGTCAGAAGGAGCTGACCGCTCTCTCGCCTCGATCACGGCCACGACATCCGAGCCGTCGGCGTCGGGCAACATCTCGGTCCTGCCGCTGTAGCCGAGCACCCGGACGGCGAGCTCGATGTTGGCGAGGGCGGCACCGCACGACATGAGCCTGTCCCGGCCGGCCGGATCGTGCTCGGGCAAGGCCAGGTCTCGCCGCTCGCGCAGCAGGAGCCGGTCGCCGTCGAAGTCCAGTCGCCACGGCTGGATGTTGTGTACCGACGGTGCCCGCAGCAGCGTTCTCGCCAGCACCTCGGCTTCCGCCTTGGTCCACCCCTCGGCCATGGTTCCTCGTTCCCTTTTGGTCGGTTCGCCGGCTCCACGGTGCTGCAGAGCCACGGTGCCCGAGCAGGTGCGGAAGGCACCGATAGCCGGGACCAAATGCCCGGCCCGCGGCCCGATAGAGCCGAAGGTCCCGGCTCGTGGGGACGTCCAGGCGGATGTTTTCCGCTGATCACCCGAGTACGGTCGATTTCGCGGCCAGGACCCTGCGGTGGGAGGACCCGAATGACGACGAAGGTGTTCCTCGTCGACGATCACGAGATCGTCCGGCGTGGTCTGGCGGATCTGCTCGGGAACGAGCCCGACATCGAGATCGCGGGGGAAGCCGCGTCGGTCTCCGAGGCGCTGGCCCGTATCCCGCAAAGTGCTCCGGACATCGCCGTGCTGGACGTACGCCTGCCCGATGGCACCGGTATCGAACTCTGCCGCGAGTTGCTGTCCAAGCAGACCGATCTGCGCTGCCTGATGCTGACGTCCTACGCCGACGACGAAGCGCTGTTCACCGCGATCATGGCGGGCGCCTCGGGTTTCGTGCTCAAACAGGTACTCGGGAACGACCTGGTGTCGGCGATCCGCACCATCGCCGGTGGTGGGTCGCTGCTCGACAGCCGCACCACGGCCGCCTTGATGAACCGGATCCGGCGTGAGCGCAACCAGAGCGACCCGACGGCCGGTCTGTCCGAGCAGGAACGCACCGTCTTCGAGCTGATCGGCGAAGGCCTCACCAATCGGGAGATCGGTGAGCGGATGTTCTTGGCGGAGAAGACGGTGAAGAACTACGTCTCCCGGCTCCTCGCCAAACTCGGTATCCAGCGCCGAACCCAGGCGGCGGTCCTGGCGACCGAGCTCAAACGAGACGCCGTCCCGCAGATGTTCGGTGACCAGGACGCGGAGTCACGGTAAGGGAGCCTGCCAGACCAGCCTGGTCCCGCCGCCGTCCCGCCGCGTGAACTCCATGGTGCCGTTACAACGCTGCGCACGCTGCGCGAGGTTCGCCAGGCCGCTGCGCCGTCCCTTCTCGGGGATGCCGATCCCGTTGTCGGTCACCTCGATGACCAGCTCTCGGTTCGCCTCCACCGCCACCGTGATCTCGTCGGCCCCGGAATGCCGGATGGCGTTGCTGAGCGCCTCCCGCACCACCGCTTCCGCGTGTTCGTGCAGCTCCGCGGGCACAAGTGTGTCGACGGCGCCGGCGATCCGGACCGACGGCGTCACGGTGCCCTCGGTGGTCAGCTCCGTGATCGTGTCGAGCAAGCGGCGGCGCAGGCTCTTGGACGCGTCCGAACCGGAGGTGTGCAGGTCGAAGATCGACGTCCTGATCTCCCGGACCGTCCGGTCCAGCTGTTCCACCGCCTGGATCACCCGGTTACGGGCGTGTTCGTCGGGCACCCTCGGCACGATGCTCTGCAGGCTCATTCCCGTGGCGAACATCCGCTGGATCACGTGGTCGTGCAGGTCCTGAGCGATCCGGTCCCGATCGGCCAGCACATCCAGCAACCGCTGGGTGCGCTGCTTCTCGGCGAACTCGAGCGCGACCGCGGCCTGGTCGGCGAACGAGGACAGCATCGGGATCTGGTCCTGCCGGTAGAGCGGCGCACCCTTCTCTCGTCCGGCCACGAGAACCCCGCCGACACCGGCCGCGCTGTTCAGCGGGACCACTACCGTCGAGCCGAATCCGTGGAACACCGGTTCGTCCTCCGACCGGTTCACGACGCCCAGATCCGCCGTGACGCTCGGCTGTCCGGAGGTGACCACCTCGTCGATCACCGGGTGCCCGCTCGGGATGGACACTCCGGCCAGCCTGCTCGCGGCCTCGCCTGCCGCGACACTCACCGTGAACGCATCGCCGCCACCGTCCGCCAGCAGGATCATCACGCCGTGGGCGGCGGAGAGTTCACGGACGCGACCCACGATCAGGTTCAGCGTGTCGGTGACCGAGGCGCCACCGAGCAGTTCCCCGTTGACCTCGGCGACCGCTTCCAGCCACCGCTCCCGAGTACGAGATCGCTCGAACAAGCGGGCATTGTCGATCGCGACTCCCGCCGCGGCGGCCAAGGCCTGGAGGACGACTTCGTCATCGGCGGTGAACTCGGCCGCTCCCACCTTCTCGGTCATGTACAGGTTGCCGAAGACCTCGTCCCGGACACGGACCGGGACGCCGAGGAAACTGTGCATCGGCGGATGGTTCGCCGGGAACCCCACGGACGCGGGATGTACCGACAGGTCGGGCAGCCGGACGGGGTGGGGTTCTTCGATCAACAGCCCCAGCAGGCCCCGGCCCTCCGGCAGATGGCCCATCTTCGAACGGGTTTCCGGGTCGATTCCCTCGTGGACGAACTGTGAGAGTCCTTCTTCGTCACCGAGAACGCCGAGGGCGCCGTACCGTGCGTCGACCAGCTCGACCGCGGCTTGAACGATCCGCTGCAGCGTCGAGTCGAGTTCGAGGCCGGTGGCCACGGCCAGGACCGCGTCGAGCAGGCCCTGGAGCCGGTCACGGGTCTTGACGATCTCCGACAGCCGCTCCTGGACCTCGTGCAGCAATTCGTCGAGCCGCAGACCGTTCAGAACCGCCGGGCTCAGCGGCGCCTCCTCGGCCGCTTGACGCTCCGACGGCATCGAGGGGCTCCTCTCCCACGATCAGTGATGACGGGTGTTCGTCGTCCCTGAAGCCTTCAGCGTTTCACCATTGATCGGTTCTGCCAAGGCCCGCTCCTCAGAACACCCGGCCGCGATCCGGACGCCGCAGCAAGTCCCCGGCAGGGCGGCGCGCACTTCGCCGAACCGAACCGTCCGGATAGCCCAGTCGCATGATCAACTGAGGTGGGGCCGGCAAGGACAGAGCGCCTGCCAGGCGAGCCCGGACGTCCAGGACGTGCAGCGGCTGGGACAACACCGACGCCGCCAAGCCCTCGTCGACCGCGGCGAGCCAGGCGTGCTCCATCGCCACACCGGCCGACACGTGCCCGGCACGGCTGTCCTCGGCGCAGAAGATCAGGAGCGTCTCCTGCGCCAGCCTGGACGCCAGTGTGCCGGTATCGGGGATCACGCTCGTCTCCCGCACCAGGCCGGCCCAGGGAAGACCTGCCTTCTCGTACCCCGGTGCCACCAAACCATCACCGACGCCGTCGGTACGCCAAGCCGAGGTCCATGCGGCGAGCTCCGCCTGGAGCCCGGCGTCGCCCTTGATCACTTTGGCGGCCGTTTCGAGAAGATCGGCGAACTCATCCGTGTCCTCGGGTCCGACCAGATGACAGAAGACCCCCTCGGGCATCGGATCGATGATCCGCGACAACGCCACTGGGGCCACCGGGAGCGGCGAGAAGGACCTGCGATGGCTTCGTCGCCGGGAGATCGCGGCGTAGGCGTGCAGCTCGTGGTCCGAAGGCTGTTCGCGGCCGGCCGCGGCCGCGATCGCGACGAGCGGGGCCTCACCGCCGGGGATCGTGACGTCGGCATGCCACCCGAGGACGCGGACGGCCAGGACGAGATTGGCGAGCGCGGCGCCGCAGGACAAGAGTCTGTCGGCGCCGCGTGGATCCTGTCGGGGCAGGGCGAGGTCCGCACGTTCGCTGAGCTCGGCCCGCCGCTCCGGCAGCGCCAGTGACCAGGGCTGGCTGTTGTGCACGGACGGCGCGCGGACCACTGCCCTGGCCAGGACCTCCACCTCGCCGGCGGACCACTCTCGTTCATTCGCGTCACGCATCGGCGGACTCCCCCTTCGCACGGAAGGCCTCGACCACGCTGGGCAAGGTCGGGTAAAGACGTCGCTCCTCGATGAGTTCGAGCAGACCCGCGGCGGCGAGGTCATCGCGGAGTTCCTGCTTGACCCGGGCCATCGCGAAGGTGATCCCGCGTCCTCGCAATTCCGTGAAGAGGCCGCGGAGCGCGTCGGCGGCGGTGATGTCGAGTTCGACGTTGGCCTCGGCGTTCAGGACGAACCACTCGACCGGCTCGTTCCCGTCGAGGGACTGGAGCGCGCGCCGCCGGAAGTCGTCCGCGTTGGCGAAACACAGAGGCGCGTCGTAGCGGTAGATGACCAGCCCCGGTTCGGTGGTCGACTCCGGATAGTCGTCGACGTCGTGCATACCCGGCACGCCGGGAACGAAGCCGAGGACGGCACCGTGCGGTCTCGCCAGCCTTCGCAGAAGGTCCAGAATGGACAATCCGACGGCGGCGAGGACTCCGTAAAGGACATCGAGTGCCAGGACGGCCACGCAGGTCGACGCCGCCAGCACGAACTCGCTGCGCCGGAAGCGGGCGATCCGCCTGAACTCGCCGACCTCGATCAGTTTGAGCGCGGCGAACACGACGATCCCTCCCAGCGCGGCCTTGGGGAACGCGGCCAGTACCGGGCCGGCGAAGAAGACCGTGGCGAGCACCGTCCCCAACGCGGTGATCGAGTACAGCTGTGTCCGGGCCCCCATCGCCATCGCCAGCGCGGTCCTGCTCCCGCTCGAACTGACCGGGAAGCCGTGCAGCAGGCCGGAGGTGACGTTCGACGCGGCGAGCGCGCGAAGCTCCCGGTCCGCGTCGACCCGATCCCCGTGCTTGCCCGCGAAGGCCCGCGCGGTCAGGACGTTGTCGGAGAACCCCACGATCGCGATGCCGACGGCGGGTAGCAACAGGTCGGGCAGATCCGAGCCGGAGACGGCGGGAACACCAGGTACGGGCAAGCCGGCATCGACCGCGCCCACCACTTCGATTCCGTGACCGGTCAGGGAGAACGTGGCGACCACGCCGGCGGCGAGCAGGATCGCGGCCAGCGGACCGGGAAACCGGGGTATCCATCGCTGAAGAACCAGCAGGGACACCAGCACCAGTGCACTCACCAGAAGCGTGGGCCAGTGCAACTTGCCGACGTTCTCCAGGAATGAGGCCAGTTCCGCGACGACACCGTCGCCGGTGACGGTGACTCCGGTCATCTTGCCCAGTTGGCCCACCATCATCAGGACCGCGATGCCGGCCATGTACCCGGTCAGCACGGGTTTGGACAGCAGATCCGCCAGGACACCGAGCTTCGCGAGTCCGCCGAGCAGGCACAGTCCGCCGACGAGCAGCGCGAGCGTCGCCGCCAGGACGCCGTAGCGCAGTGGATCCCCGGCCGCGAGCGGTCCCAAGGCCACGGCCGTCATCAGGGCCGTGGTCGACTCCGGCCCCACCGACAGGAGCTTCGACGAGCCCAGGAACGCGTAAACCGCGAGCGGGCCGATCGTCGCCCACAGCCCTGCCTCGGGCGGCAGCCCCGCCACCTCGGCGTAGGCCATCACCTGAGGGACCAGGTACGCCGCGACGGTGACCCCGGCCAGCAGATCGCTTCTCGACCACGACCTCCGATAGCGGCAGGATGACGGCTTCATCGGTGTCTCCTGGCCACGGCGCGATACAGCGAGGGCGGCAGGCCGGAAAGGAGCCTTCCTTCCTGCACGACCGAACTCGTCTCGTCGAGGAACCGCAGCACCGGTTCGGCCGAGGAACGATCGAACAACGCCGCGAAGATTCGTTCCAGCTGAGCCGGATCCCTGGTGATCACGTCGAGCAGCGCGGCGTCGAACACGCGGTACCGGTGCGGTGGCTTCGGCAGGTCGAAGGGATGTCCTCGAAGGGCGAGAGATCTCGCGATCGCCGCGCTGTCGGTTTGGATCCGCTCGAAGGCGTATCCGGTCGAGGCCTTGACCATTCCCGCCTTCGTGCCGATGGCGAGGACCGGACCTCGTCCACGGTCCACGGGGTGGGTGGACAAGGGCAGCGACCCGGATTCTTCCCGTCCGACGGTGCATTCCCGGAGGCCGAGAACCTCGGAGACGTATTCACCGAGCGCGTCTCTCTGTGCCTTCACCTCGGCCACGCCGCGAGTTCGGGCCGGCGCGAAGGAAGTGTGCTCCACCAATGCCTCCTGAGGACCTCGCGGAAGAACGTAGAGGAAGCTCGCCGCCCGGCGCTGCGAGGTGCGGAAGTCGAAGAACGTCGGGATCGCCGGGTCGAACGCCGGGGCGGCGGTGCGCACGTGCCAGCCGCGGAAGGTCAGCCAAGCGTCGGCCCTGGGCGGTTCGGGTCCGAGCACACTGTCGAACACCCAATCCGCGTACATCGCCTCGCCGTCCACAAGGACTTCCGCACCTTCGCCCGCCGGCCTGATCTCGCTAATCTGTCCACTGTGGAATGTAACTCCGCCATGCCTTGACGTCATTCGGGTGACCGCTGCGGCGAAGTCGTCACCCCGTACGAAGCGGTAGCGATAGGCGCCGAGATCGACGATCCGCTCGCGGCCGCCCGCGTGGACCCGGAATCGATCGAACGTGCGGGAAACGGCCGTGTCGAGCAGGCCTGGTCGGTCCGACCAGGAAGCCCAGCCGGCCTGTGCGATCGGCCGGCCGCCGTCGTCGTCGACGACGGTGATCGGCCCGAGCGGTTCCGTCCGGGCGGCGAGGTGTGCCGCGAGGCTGAGCCCGCTGAGCCCTCCGCCGGCGATGAGGATCCTCATCGATCGAGTCCACAGCTCCGCGAGGTACGCCCGATAGGGCCCAGTGGCGCGCCTGGGGTCCCGCGAATCCGGGACCTACGACACCGGCGTAGCCCGCCTCCAGGGCCTTAGCTTTGCGGCATGAGCCGTGAGGAACGGAAGGATCCGATCATCGACCGCCCCCTGCCGTCGGCCGGACCGATCGTGGTCGGCGTCGACGGATCCGCCGGTTCCAAGGCGGCCACCGTCTGGAGCGCGCAGGCCGCGGCGCGACACGGTGCGCCTCTGGTTCTCCTGCACGCGTTGGCGATTCCCGACTTCTACGCGGGCCCGATCGTCCCGCCGACCGAGGAACTCCTTCGCAAAGTACGCGTCCGCGGCGAATCCCTCGCACGCGAGATGACCGAGATCGCCGAACACGTCGCCGTGTCCGGGGTCGAAACCAGGATCTCCGACGACTCCCCCGCCCTCGCACTGCTCGAAGTCTCCCGTGAAGCCAGGATGATCGTCCTCGGCTCTACCGAGCACAACCGCCTCACAGCGTTGTTCGGAGGCTCGGTGACGACTCCTCTGGCGGCCCATGCGCGGTGCCCGGTCGTCTCGGTCCGCGGCCGCACCTGGGATCTGCCCGACGCTCGGAACCGGCCGGTCGTGGTCGGCGTCGACGGCGGTTCCACCAGCGACCTCGCCATCGCGGCCGCCTTCGCCGAAGCGAGCGCCCGCGACGCCGAACTGATCGCCGTCCACGCTTGGGGAGAGGTCGGCGGCTCGCGATCCTTCGGAGACTCCCTCGGCCACTACGAGTGGGAACTCGTCGCCGAGTCCGCGCGGACCATGGTGACCGGACAACTCGCGAAGTTCCGCGACAGCCATCCGGACGTCAAGGTCCAGCAGGTCGCCGTTCGCGACGACCCGCGCCAGGAACTGCTCCGCTGGAGCGTCAAGGCTCAGCTGATCATCGTCGGAAGCCGGGGACGGGGCGGATTTCGCGGCCTCCTCCTCGGTTCGACCGGACAGGCCCTGCTGCACCACGCCGCCTGCCCGGTCTTGATCGCCCGCACCGCGGCACCCGGAAAGTAGAGGAAGGGCCATGCGCACGACCGTTTCCCAAGTCATGACCGACAGTCCGATCGCGGTCACGCCGGACACGACCTACAAGCGGCTCGCCGGCCTGATGGCGCTGCATCGCATCAGCGCGATCCCCATCGTCGACGAGGCCGGTGTCCCGATCGGTGTCGTATCCGAGGCCGACCTTCTCGCACGGTTCCGTCGGCCCCGGGCCTCCTTCGTCTCCGGCCGCCACGCCAAGGACGAGGTCCGAAAGGCGACCGGGCTTCTCGCGAAGGACCTGATGACCGAACCGGTCCTGACCGTCGGCGGCGCGGAATCCGTCGAAGCGGCGGCGACCTTGCTCGCCCGCAAGGGCGTCCGGCGGCTGTTCGTCGTCGAAGACGGCAAGCTGACCGGAGTCGTCTCGCGGCGGGATCTGCTCTCGAACTTCCAACGTCCGGATGAGGAGATCCGCCACGACATCGAGCGCGACGTCCTCGCCGGCATCCTCTGGGTGGCACCGGGTCAGGCGTCCGTGACCGTCCAAGACGGCGTCGTCACCCTGCTCGGCAGGCTCGACAACCGCGGTGCCGTCGAACGAGCCGGTGCGCTCGTCGCGGACGTCGCCGGCGTGGTCGAGGTGCGGAACCGGCTCGACTTCGTCTGGGACGACGAAACGATCCGCCCCGCCGCGCTCGGCATCTGACGCTCGGCACACCGGCTTCGCCGCGGCGCATGACGATGGCCTCGCCGACCCGGGCCTTTCGACCCCAGAGCCGCGCACCACTCCGTAACAGACTGGATTCGACCATCAAGGCCGAATACGAGGAGAATTCCATGGCCACCACCGACAGCGGCCACCGCCACACCGTTCCCGCCGGCGACCTGAACGTCCACACTGGACAGAGCGCGGGCGCCAAGAGTCTCGCGGTGCTCCGGATCGCGACCGGGTTGTTGTTCCTGTGGGCTTTCGCCGACAAGACCTTCGGTTTCGGCTACGCGACCTCGTCCGGCAACGCCTGGATCAACGGCGGCTCGCCGACGAAGGGTTTCCTCAGCCGCGTCGACGTCGGACCGTTCGCCGAGACGCTGCGCTCCTGGGGCGGCACCTGGTGGGCGGACTGGCTGTTCATGGCCGGTCTGCTCGGCATCGGCATCGCCGTGACCCTGGGGATCGCCCTGCGGCTTTCCGCCATCGCCGGAACCGTGATGATGCTGCTGATGTGGGTGGCCGAGTGGCCGCTTTCCCGTACCACCGCCGCGGGCGAACCGACGATGTCGACCAACCCCGTCATCGACTACCACCTCGTCTACGCACTCGTCCTGATCGCGCTCGCCGCGACGGCGGCCGGGGCCACCTGGGGGCTGGGAAATCTCTGGTCCCGTATGCCTTTCGTCGACCACAACCGCTGGCTTCGCTGACACGACCGGACCCAAGTCCGTGAAGGCCTCCTTGAGGGACCCAGAGTCCCTCAAGGAGGCCTTCACGGACGTACGGTGCGGGAAGGTTCAGCACAGGGCCCGAAGGTAAGGATCGCTGTGCGGCCGACGTCGGACGAGCACCCGGGCCGCCCCCACCGCCGCGCCTTCGGAAGAGGCCAGCACCGGATCGAGGTCGACGTCCACGATCTCGGGCAACGACTCCACCATCCGGCCCACCCGGAGCAGAAGATCCCGCACCGCGGCCTTGTCGACAGAGCCTTCGCCGTCACCGAAGAGCAGGTGAGCCGACCGCAGACCGTCCATCAGGCCGTCCACACCGGCGGTCGTGAGCGGGCAGAGCGCGGTGACGCGATCGTCGAGCAGCGCCTCGTCCAGGCCGCCGAGACCGAGCACGATCACCGGGCCGAACGTCTCGTCGATCTGGGCGCGCACGATGAGTTCACGGTCACCGAACCGGCGTCCGGTGCTCCGGACGCCGAAGCAGCCGACGAAATCCTCACTGTCCTTTCGGGACAGCCAACCACCATCGGGATGGGCAACGAGGAACTCGTCGACGAGATGGGCTGCCGTCACCAGGTCGATGCCGTCCAGATCGGGAACCGCGCCTTCGACCGTCTTCAGCCATTGTGCGCGGGCAGCCAGCTTCGCCATGATCACCGCCGCCTCTTCGACGTCGCCATAGCAAGGTATACCCGCGTGCGCGGTCACGGATTCCAGCTGACCGAGACGTACGGCGAGAACAGGCTTCCCCTGTCCTGACGGTTCGAGCGCGGCGAGCGGATCTCCCACGCCGGTCGGCACGCCGGCGGCGATCACGGCGTCGACGGCGTCGTCCGCGAGCACGGCCGAAACGCAAGCGGCGAACGTCTCCGCGGTGACGGCGGCACTCGTGTCGACCGGATTCCCCACGGTCGCGTGCTCGGGGAGCAGGCGACGCAGTCCGGCCACGGTGTCCGTGCCCAGCTCAGCGGACACCAGACCGTGACGGGCACATGCTTCGGCGCCGAGTACCGCGGCGCCACCCGCGTTGCTCACCACGACGACCCGCCCACTCGCGGGGAGAGGCTGCCAGGACAGAGCCGCGAGGAGCCCGACCACTTCGGTCACGGAATCCACGACGAGCACCCCGGCCTGGCCGAACAACGCCAGCTTCGTGGCGGCCGGTACGGCTCGCGCCGACGTATGGGCGGCGGCGGCCCGCTGGGCGGCCGCCGTACCGGCACCACGAATGGCCACCACCGGTTTCTCCCGTGCGAGTGCCCGAGCCACTCTGCCGAACTTCTGTGGGTTGCCGAATGATTCCAGGTACAGCACGGCGATGTCGGTGTTCTCGTCCCGGCGCCACCAGCGCAGGAGGTCGTTTCCGCTGACGTCGTACTTGTCCCCGGTGGAGACCAGGGTGGACACACCGAGGCCCAGTGCGGACAACGAATCCAGCAGGGCTATGCCGAATCCGCCGGACTGGGTCACGACACCGATCCTGCCCCGCGGCGCCACTCCGTGCGCGAACGTCGTATCGAAACGCACCGAAGGCGCGGTGTTGGCCACGCCGAAGCAGTTCGGTCCGACCAGCCGTATTCCGTGACGCCGCACGCTCGCGCGAACCGTTTCGCCGAGTGGTGTGCCGGTCAGCCCGGCGGTGACGAGGACGATCGCTCGAACGCCGTGACGGCCGCAGGCTTCGACCACGCCGGGTACCGCTCCGGCTGGTACGCAGATGACGACGAGATCCACCGGCCCCGGCAGCGAGTCGATGTCCGGAACGGCGGGGACCCCCAGGATTTCCGTGGCGTTCGGGTTCACCACGTGCAGTTCGCCCGGGTAACCGGAACCGACGAGGTTGCGCAGGACCGCGCGCCCCACCGAATCCTCTCGGCGTCCCGCGCCCACCACGGCGACGGACGCGGGTTCCAAGATCGCCCGAAGGCTCGCCACGTCCGCGATCCGTTCCCGCTCCTCGATGCGCGCGAGATACCTCTCGGGTTCACCGAGTTCGATCTCGACGTCGCGTTCCGGACCGGTATGGCCGATGACGTAGGGCAGGCCGAGGTCGGTGAACACGCGGACCATGCGGCTGTTCTCCGCGAGCACCAGGGCGAGGAACCGGCGGATCCCCTTGCCGAGCGCCAGGGAGACGAGGTGCTCCAGCAGCAGGGTCCCGACGCCGTGCGCCTGGGAACCACCGTCGACGGTGAGCGCGACTTCCGCCGTGTCCCCCTCACCCCCGACGCGATAGTGGGCGACACCGAGCAACTCGTCACCGCGAAACGCCCCCAGGCCGGGACCTTCGATCACCAGACGCGTCAGATACTCCAGCCCGGCCGGATGGACCGTGAAGAACCGCAAGTAGCGGTCTCGCTCGTCGAGCCGCCGGTGCAGGTCCAGGACGGCGTCGAAATCGTCCTCACACAACAGGCGGACGGAGACCATGGCCCCGTCCGCCAGCAGTGCCGTGATCCCGGCTGTCACGTCGTGGCCGGCTTCCGGCCGGCCAGCACCACCGCGACGACGCCCGGCACGGTTCGGGCCAAGGCGTCCAGTACGCGGCGCTCCGCCTCGTCCCGGTACTCGCCGGAGATCCGGACGTAGCCACCGTCGACCTCTACCGTCCATTTCGGACGGTGACCGGCATAGTCGCTCAGCAGGTTGTGGACGTGGGCGGCGACGGTGTCGTCCGGCCGCACCAGAGGGCGGAGCAGGTCCCGCCTGCTGACGACCCCGACCAGCACCCCTTCCTCGACGACCGGCAGACAGCGGAGCCGGTCACCGAGCATTCGGCGGCCGATCTCCGCGACGTCGGTCTTCGGTGAGACGACCTCGACCGGGGTGGTCATCAACTCGCCGACCGAGATTCCGTTGCCACCGGCCCATGCCCGGCGCAGGGCGTCGAACTCGGTGAAGGTCCCCACGACCCGGCCTTCGGGGTCGACGACCGGAAGCCCGGCGAACCCCTTCTCGATCAGCAACGCGACCGCCTCACGGACAGGTGTGTCGGGTGTGGTCGCCACCGCCGGACTCGTCATGATCTCTGAAGCATGCATCGAAACTCCTTTCTCAGGCAGCGGTCCAGTCCTTGGCGACCCGCTGCCACTCCCGGGCCCAAGCGGCGCTACGCGCGCGGGCGAGCATCGCCCGCGCACCCAGATACAGGCCGGCCAGCACGGTCACGAACGCGAGCCAGATTCCAGTACCGACACCGATTCCCGTGCTCGTCGCGTCGGTGGGCGTCACGGGCGGATCGACCACCGACCCCGCGGAATCGAGCCAGATCCGCACTTCGTTGCCCGCTACCGCACCGGAGTCCACGGCGACCACGCCCTCCCGAATCGGCCCGCCCGGCACGGTCCAGTGGGCGTGCACATACGCCGTCTCCTCGATCGGTACTCCGTCGAGCCGGATCCGGACCGGTGGTGCGTCGGCCAGCAACCTCGCCGTCGTCTCATACCGGTCCACGGTCTGCTCGGCCGCCTTGAGCATCTGGCCGGCGTACACGTCCGATCCCACAGTGGCGGCGAACGGGATCGCCAGCAAGGCGGCCAGGACGGCTCCGATCGCGAACGCGGCTTCGCACCGGTCGGACCCGCGGGCCAGTGGATTCCGCCCGGGGCGGAGCCGCCGCCACATCATGGCGACGATTCCTGGCTGCTCTCGCATGACATCTCTCCTGGCTCAGGGCGTCCTCAGAGGATCGGACCCGGTTCGTAGGAAACGGAGTTCAGGAGCCGGCCCAGCCTGCTGCCCGGCTTCCGGGCGGGCGGTGGGATCACGACGACCGGGCAGGTCGCGTTGTGCAGGCACGCGTTGCACACGGAGCCCACGAGCAGTTCTCGCAGCTTCCCCGTTCCGTGGCTACCGAGAACGAGTAAGGAGGCATTCTTCGACTGCTCGACCAGGACGTCACCCGGGTCCCCGACGGGTACCTCGTAGCGGACCTGAAGTGCTTCGTGGCCTTCGAGCAGTTTCGAAGTCGCGGCTTCGAGAGCCTTCAGATGGACGTCTTTCGCCTCGGCGAGCGTACGGTTCGCCGAGGCGTCGTCCAGCATCGAGTCGTGGAACCACGCGTTGACCACCTGCAGCACGGCACCTTGCCGAGTCGCCTGCTCCGCCGCCCATCGAACGGCCGCGGCCGCACTCGCCGAACCGTCCATTCCGACGACGATCCGGTTCTCCGTGGTGTCGTCTGTCATGACGTGTATCCCTTCTCTGCCGTTGTTGTCTGGTGTTTCCGGACGATGACGACCAGTTGGGGAAGACCCGGGGCCCCGCCGAGACCGGCGAGTGAGTCACGGACTCCTGGCGCGTCGAAGGGCTCCGTCAGCGTGCAGCTGCGCAATCCGTATTCCGCGGCGGCGAGCCGCAACCGTTGCGCCACCGCCCCGGCACGGACAAGGAGGGGACGCGCTTCCGTTTCGCTGCCGACCACGAAGGCCGACCAGGTTCCGGCCCGGTCCTCGGTGTCGGGCGCCGCCTTGCGGCCGATCTGCCCGCCGACCTTGGGCAGGGCTCGCGCTGCGCACGGAGACAGTGAACCGACGTGCACTCCGCCCGAGGCGTTCTCCTCCGCGGCTCTCCGGCCCCACTCGGGCAACGACGACGGAAGGGGCTTCGACGCCCTGCCCGACATCGCGCCGAACCGGGCGAAATCACCGGCATCCGGGCGTGTCCGGGTCGTCGCCCGGATGCTCGCGACGCGATCGAGCGCGTGGACGTCGGCGGACAGATCCACCAGGGGTGACCAGCCCAGCACCCGGACGGTGACCTCGAGATGGGCGAGCGCGGCCCCGCAGGCGATCAACCGGGCACGGCCGCCACGATCGCGGAGCCAGTGCGTGTCGTGCGGCTTTTCGAAGAGATCCACCGCGTCGCCTTGCAGGGAAAGGATCCATTCGTCGCCGAGCCAACGCCGTGCCGCGAGCCTGGCCGCCCCGACGAGGATCCGCTTCTCCTCGGTCGACCAGACATGCGCGGGGACCGTGGTCCGCAGGGAGCCGTTCATCGTGATACCCGCCTCTCCCGGACGACCGCGTCGATCGATCGGCGCGGCGTCGGGACGCCGGGATAGCCGTATCCCAGCCGGAAAACGGTCTGCGGATGATCGGCACCTCCGAGCAGTGCCCGGAGTTCCCCGCGGGTGGACGGGATTTCCATCGGCTGGGAATAGAACGACGCGCTCATTCCGGCGCCGGTGGCGGCGAGCAGGACGCGTTGCATCGCCCGGCCCGCCCGGACCTGCGACAGAGATCCGTCACTCGGGGTCGTCAGGACCGCCACCAGCGGGTCCCGTTCGAAGACCCGGGTCTCTTCGCTGCCGATGAAATGCCGGACCGGAAGCAGACCGCCCGCGGACCGGGGCCCGCCCGCGAAGTCCGGGACACCGTCGTCCCCGCCATGCCCCTTGGCCCAGACGCGGAGCTCTGCCCGGAAGGCCTCGTCCTGGTTCTGTATGTGGTCGGCACGGCGGATGAGCCCCGCCACCGGCTCCAGCAGCCCGTGTTCGTCGAGCAGCACGAGGCCGGCTCCTTCCTCATGCGCCGCTTGGACCATCGCCGACCGCACCGCGGGCGGCACCGCCTGCTCGGTGAACGGGCGCCGGTTGCTGAAACGCCGTGGCACCGCGGCCACGAGCCTCCGCTCAGCCGGACTCGGCCGATGCCGGGGCCCCGGTTTCACCCTCGCGAGCAAGGAGGGCCGGTCACGCTCCGGTGCCAGTTCGACGTCCGCGACTCGTCCGGCCGCGGCTATGGCGAGCTCCATGTTGAACAACGCCGCCCCACAGGCCAGCCGGGCTTCTCGCCCGTCGGGATCGCAGACCTCCAGAATCCGCTCCTCGTCGAGGACCAGATCGACGACGTCCTGTGCCAGCTCGAAGATCCAAGGTTGCGAGTTGTGCGGTGAGGGCGCCCGAACGGCCGCTTCCAGCGCGGCCTTGATGACCGGTGACCGCGTGGCGACCATGGTGCGCTCCTTCTGTTCGTTGCCTCTCAGCCTGCTCCGCGAACGCCTGGGCCGGGAGTGCCGTGGGCCCCGGTGAGCCGGGACCTTCGGCACCGCTACCAGGTCGTCCATTTCGGGGCCGTCTCCCGCCATTCCTCTTGCCAGTGCGAGAACCTCTTTCGATCGAGCCCCAACCGGACCAGCCCGTAGAACAGCGAAGCGACCACGATCGCGGCGAGCCAGAGCCCGATGGCCGCGCCGATCCCCATCAAGCGAGCCTCAGGCACGGTCAACGGCGCGGCGACCGGATTGCCCGCGCCGTCGAGCCAGACGGGTACCGTCGCGCCCGCTCGCGTGCCCCGGGTCGCCGGGACTTCGCCGACTCGGACCTCTCCCCCGCGCGTGGACCAGGTGGCTTCGGCGGGAAGGGTGTCCCGCGTCAGGCCCGCACGTCCGCCCATGGCGAGCGGCGCCCCGTCCTCCAGCAACCTCGCCTCGGCGCGATACCGCTCACCCTGCTCCCCGGCGGCTCGCTCCGACTTCGCCGCGAAGACCGCCGAGCCGACGGCCGCGGCGAACGGCAAAGTGAGCAGCACGATGAGCGCGGCGACCAGCAGGGTGATCGCTTCGGCCCGATCTTCCCCGCGGGCGAGCGGATTACCCCCGATGTGAACGGTGCACCAGACTCGCGCCCACCGTGACGACGCATCCATGACCTCGACCTCCGACGCTGGCCCCAGCGGTTGATGTCGTCAGAGTCGCGCGTGTCCGTTCGCTTCGGACAGGGTCGACCGTCCCTCCCATGCGGGACCTCCAGCGGTGTCGCCGGGGCGCCGCCCGGCCGACACTCGGTCCATGCGAGTACGTGAGGTCATGACCACTCCTGTCGTCGCGGTGACACCCGCGGCGACGATCAGCGAGGCGATCGTCGTACTGACCGGCAAGGGAATCACCTCACTGCCGGTCGTCGACGACCTCGGCGAGCTCATCGGCCTGCTCTCCGAGGAGGACGTCATCCGCGCGGGCTACCAGCCCGATCCACGGCTGGACGGCGGGCCCGACGCCGGCGTTCACCTCGGTGCGCCCACCACCGTCCGGGACATCATGCGGGCGCCCGGTGTGGGCGCCCATCCGGACGCCGACCTCACCGATCTCACGGACAGAATGCTCGAACACCGGCTCAGGTCGGTCCCGGTGCTCGAACTCGGCCACGTGATCGGTGTCGTCACCTGGCAGGACCTTCTCCGCGCAAAGATCGACCTTCCGGCACAAAGGAACAAACCATGAACGCAAGCACGGAGAACGCGCGCCGCATCGTCGTCGGCGCCGACGGGTCACCCGGTGGCGAGGAAGCGATCAGCTGGGCCATCACCGAGGCGGCGGCCCGTGGTGACCGCGTCGAGGTCCTGCTCGTATTGCCGAGAGAGGAACTCCTGCCCGGTACCTCGTTCGCCCTCCAGCCACACGGCCGTGTACCCGTCAGGAACGGTTATTCGGTCAAGGAGGCCGCGGAACGGACACGTGCGAAGCTCGACGCGGACGTGCCGGTGGAAGCCTCGGTGCGGCAAGGAAATCCCTCCTCGGAACTCCTCGCGGCGGCCCACGGCGCCGACCTCCTGGTCCTGGGTTCCCCGTCCCGGAAGGGAATGGAACGGCTCGTGTTCGGCAGCGTCGCCACGGCCTGTATCAAGCACGCCACCTGCCCGATCGTGCTCGTCACACCCGAAGCCGTGCACCGGTTCAGCCCGAACGATTCCTGAGGGCGACGCGGAAAGGCCACGGACGACACGACTCGTCCGTGGCCTTTCCGTTCCTTGCCTTGGGGGCCGGCCGCATGGTCACTTCTTCTTTGCGCGGACCACCATGACCGGGCATTCGGCGTGATGTGCGAGCGCCTGACTGGTGGAGCCGAGCAACTGCCCGGTGAAGCCACCGTGACCACGGCTGCCGACCACGACGAGCTGTGCCTTCGCGCTCCATTCGAGCAAGGTGTGCCGCGGCCTGTCGCGGACGAGCACTCGCTGGACCTCGACGTCCGGATACTTTTCACTCCAGCCCGCCAGGCGCTGCGCCAGCAAGCGCTTTTCCTCGTCCTCGATGGATTCCCACTGCACGACGAGCCTGGACATGCCGAAAGCGTCGTCATAGGTGACGTCGCGCCACGCATGCACGGCCACCAGGCCGGTGTCGCGCCACGACGCCTCTTCGAAGGCGATCTCGACGGCACGCTCGCTCAACGGGCTTCCGTCGACGCCGACGACGACCGGCCCTTCCTGGGGGTGGTTCGCCGTTCCCTTCCTGCCGCGGATGACGACCACCGGGCAATGCGCGTGCGAGACCACCGCCGATGCGGTCGAGCCGATCGTCATCTCGCCGAAGAAGCCACGCCCGGTACCGCCGACCACGACCATCGTCGCCTTCTTCGAGACATCGATGAGGAACGGCACGGGCGAGTCGGCCGGCATGACGGTATCCACGGTCACTTCCGGCGCGACGGCACGTACCTGCTCGACGGCCTCGTCGATGATCCGCTCACCTTCGCCTGCCAGCACGTCGAACCACGGCGCCGGTCCCGCCAGGCCGCCTCCATAGGAGAGTTGCTCGGCTCGCAGCGCGTGCACGATCAGCAGCCCGAGCCCGCGCTGATCCGCGATCGTCGCGGCCCACCGGGCCGCTTCCCGTCCGGGTTCGGTCCCGTCCACCCCGACGACGATCTTCAGTCCTGTCGTGCTCATCGTTCGTCCTCCTGGTAGATCACTTTGGCTTCCACGACACCCGGAACGGCCTCGGCCAGCAGCTTCGCCACATGCCGATCGGGTCGCCGTCGTATCAGTCGGCTATCCGGACCGCGCCGTCATCGACCTCGACGCTCCAGCGCCCGGGGCGGACCGTCGGTCCCGGCGATCACCGCGCCCTCAGCCACGCCCGGCATGTCCACTCCCCTTCGTCGCTTTCAGCTGCGCGGCGATCTCGGCGGCCCAGTCCCGGACCGCCGTCCAATCCCGGTAATCGCCGTCCTTGACGCGCAGTGCCGCGACCATCGCCCGCTCGGGCAACCGGAGTCGGCTCCGATCGATCCGGCCCGAAAAGACACGATGCCCGCGCGCCCCGGACAGCGTCACCAGTCCGGTGACGTCGACCGAATCCTCGGCGGGCTTCGGCGGCTCCCCCACCGGACCACTCGAGAACAACCACACGTCCTTCTGCCGCAAGCCTTCGTGCTGCCGCTCGACCAGACCGGCCGCCCCGTCGAGCCAATGCCCCATGTACACGGCACTGCCCAGCAGTACCGCGTCGTAGTCGTCGACCGAGGCGACGTTCTCGGCGAAAAGCACCTCCACGACGGCCCGGGCACCCAGTTCCGATCGGAGACATCGGCCGATCTCGTCGGCGATGTCCCGCGTCGCGCCATGGCGACTCGCCACCGCCACGAGGATCTTCATCTTCGCCCTCCCGTCTGGTCGCTTCCAGCTTCGACCAGCGCGGGAGCGCACGGGAGGGCCCGAAGTCCCGTCGCCCCGGACCGAGGGTCCCGCGACGCGCCCAGACGAACAAGCCGACAGATGCGGAGGGATCACGACCGCCGTGCCGCCCCTGTCGGCCCGACCGGCGGAGCGTCGACGGGCGCCTGATCCCTCAAAGAGAGCAGATGCCAGCCAATGACGACTCTGTTTCACGGTAACGCCACTGCCACCATCCGAAGGACGCTTTGCATTCGCTCCTCAGCCGAGCCCCGTCGCGCCCGACGTTCTCGCGCACCCCGGTTCCGCTGCCCGAGCGCTCATCCCGAACGTTGGTGTTGTCCGCGACGACCTACGCCACCCGATAAAGGTGTCGATCGGCAGACCAGAACCGGCTTTGCTACGTTGCGTAACGTGTTCAATTCATCACGAATCGCAACCGTTCTTCTCATGGTCGCCGGCGCGGCCGCCGTCACGGCGGGCTCCGCGTCGGCCGACGACGACGTCCAGCAGTTCACCGAGGGCGGCATTCAGGCGGCCAACAATTTCGACCACGCGACCTGCATCTGCCCCGTGCCTCTCACCGGCGGCCAGCAGATCGCCGTCGTTCCAGTGCTCAGCAACTACAAGGGCACGCACCAGAACAACCTGTCCAACGGCAATCTGGTGCACGTCGACGGCAGCGTCGTCGACAGGCTCGTTCAAAACTGAGGCCACTCCGCAGACCCACTCCCCCGAGGGCCTGGCGTGTTCGTGACGCCAGGCCCTCGTTCAGGGTCCTGCCGCAAGCTTCACGTATCCGGCCGCCCTGTCCGACGAAGTGGGCCAAGGGCGGTCACAGAGTTCGTCCGGCAAGTCCTGGATCGGTCAAAGCAGATCCAAGGCGCGGAGGACGAAGAAGCCGGCGACGCCTACGACGAGAATGCCGATCACGACGAGCGCCAAGACCGCGGGCTTGCGCGAAGGTATCGGCTGAGGATGGGACAGCCCCGAGGTCTGCCCTGCGTCCGGCGGGGTGTCGCCGGGCGAAACGGAACCGCCAGGCTCCAACCCGGGTGCGTCCTGTGGCTCGGGTCCGGGTGTGGTCATGCCGTCCACGGTGACAGACCCGCCGCGTCCCGGCAGCGTGGCAGGGACCGGCGCTCTTTCTTCGCCCGCGGCGCGGGCTGAGTCGTGCACTCAAGACCGTCTCGAACCGAGGTCGCGGAGCACGGCTCGGGCTGTCCGGCCGCCGGACGCGAGAGCACCTTGCAGCGAACTGGTGTCCCGATGGTCGCCGCAGACGTAAAGCCCTTCACCGAAATGGATCTCGCGGCGGAGGTCGTGCGGTGCCGGCATCACAGGGAGCGCGTCGGGGATCTCGTAGCGCCCGACCAGTGGCCACCGGGACGCGTCCGTGCGGTACATCCGGCTCAGCTCTCGCCGCACTTCCTGTTCCTCGAGCGGTATCAGGGCCGAGGCGCTGACGAGCGCGGCGTCGTCCGGGGCGTAGGTGGGACACACCTCGCTGAGCACGGCGGTGTTGAGGATCGGTCCGCCGTGGGCGTCGATCATGATGACCGGTTCCGCCAAAGGTGACCGCGGCGGCGCGAAGTACCACGTCGTGACGCTGTTCCACCGTGGTTCCGGAACAGCGGGGACCAGGCGCGCGGCGGCGGATCCGTCCGTGGCGACGATGACCGCGCGGGCGTTCCAGACGTCGCCGCCGGCGGTACGCACCCGGCCACTGTCGACCCCCTCGACCACCGTGCCGGTCCGAACGGCGTCGACGGGCAGCCGCCGAGCCAGCTGTCTCGGCAGGTCTCCCATCCCGAGCGCGGGCAACGACGGCGCGGACCGGAGGAAGCTTCGCCACACGAGCCGGAAGAAGCGCGAAGAGGTACTCAAGCCGGATTCCAGGAAAACCCCGGCGAGAAACGGGCGGAGCACGGTTTCCACCGCTCGGTCCGACAGACCGGCCCGGTGAAGTTCGTCGGCTGTCGTGCCGTCGGCGCTCTGGACGATCGACCAGACCGGACCGCCCGCGACCCGCGCCGTGAATGCCCCGAGAGCGGCGAGGTCCTTGGCCGACAGGTAACGCCGTGCCGCGACGTCGCGTAACGCTTTGGGCGCGTCGAGGGGATTTCCGAGCAGGCTGAGACGATCGCCGTCGGACACCCGGACCGCACGCCAGAACTTCCCCAGCCGCAGCGCGTCGACATCCACCAGACGCCGAATGGCGGGATAGGCGGGGTTGAGGATCTGAAAACCGCGATCCAGCCGAAAACCGTCGACGAGGTCGGTGCGCACCCTGCCACCGACCTCGTCCCCCGCTTCGAGGACGACACAGGCGATCCCGGCGCGGTGCAGGTGCAGTCCGGCGGAAAGGCCGGCGAGCCCGGCACCGACGACCACGACGCCGGTTTCATACGAGGCCATCGGCGACACTTCCGGTTCGCAAGGCGTAACGCCGTTCGGCGTAGGCGAGGTCGTCCCGCCACAGACGTGCGGACGCACGGCGCATCAGGGGCCGCAGGACCGGTGCGATCCGGGCGGCCTTGGCGAACCCTGGCCGCCCGGACGTGGCTATCGTCGCCTCGATCACAGCGGTACGAGGGAGGCCGTCGGGACCCTTCCCGAGCGGGGTGGCATGGGTTTCGACCACGCTGCCCGCCCCCTCGCCGTCGACGATGGTCATCAGCACCGTGCGGGGTTCGGGACAGGTGAACTCGGCGATCACCGGCACGCCCAGTTTCCCGGCGAGCCGGAAGGTCACTTCGACCACGAACTTGTCGTCGGCGTCGGTGACGTCGTTCCCTTGTGGCGCCGACAGAACCCGCAGCCGCGTGAACGAGTACGGATGGAACCAGGCGCCGTGCCAAGGATCGAGCCGGTTGGCGACGATGTCCACCGGTTCGCAGGTCCCGGTCAGGGTCGCGACCGCGTCGACCGTGACGTCGCCTCGCGGGCGCTCCGGCACGATCGGCCGCTCTGTGGGGCTTTCGCCGCCGAGACCGTCGAGGCGGACCCAGGCGAGCACGCCGTCGTCGTAGGACGGCAACCGCGACCAGCCCGGCCGCTCGGGCCCGACCCGCATTCCGTGCCATCGGCAGACCAACTCTCCACAGTGGACACGAGCCTGGTCCAGCGGGGCGCCGAGGTGAGGGCAGGCGCCGGGGCCGATGACCAGATCACCGTCCGCTTGACGCCAGGCCACCAGTTCCCGGCCGCCCACCCGCGTTCCCAGCGGCTGGTCCTCGCCGATCTCCCGGCTGGCCGCGACGACGAACCAGTTACCGGCGGGCCGGACGTCGGCGCGTTTGACGGCGGCGTCGATCAGCGCGGGGCTGCATTCGCGGTAGGTCGGCTCCTGCCGTGCCCAAGCCGGTTCACGGAACGGCTGGACCGGCCATTTCGCCGGCCAGCGCTCGACCACCTGACGCCTGAGATCCACCGGAAATCCTTCCGCTCCGCGTTGCCTGCACAGTCATCCTCAGGTACTTGGAGCGTTCCCGCAACGGTTTGGGGCGCGATTCAGATCTTGAGGCGCGCGGCGGCGAGGTCCAGCGCGGCGGCCAGATCGTTGACCCAGGGGGCGCCATGGACGTTGAGTCCCTCCCAGCCGGGACCGGCGACGACGACCTCGACCCCACCGCGCTGAAGACGTCGGCACAGCAGGTCGTCGACGGTGGTGGCGGACATCGACCACAGCACGACCAGCACCGGATCCAATTTGGACGCCAGACCGGCCAAGGTCTCCGCGGGCACCATCTGCCCCAGGTAGACGGCGGGGATACCGACCTCCGCCAACGACGCGCGGAGAACCTCGACCGGCAGGCTGTGCCGCTCGTCCGGGCAGCAGGCGATCAGCACTCCACGCTCGGACGGCGCGGAGGCGAACCGGGCGACATAGCGGTGGAGTGCCAGGGAAATCTCGCTGGTGAGCACCCACTCCGACTCGAAGCACACGTCACCCCGGACCCAACGGCCACCGAGGCCGCGCAGGATCGGCAGGAGCACGTCGACCCACGTCGCCGCCGCGCCGATCGAGTCGAGGGTCTCGTCCAGCAAGGCCGCGACGGAGGCGAACTCGAGGTCTTCCGCCGCCTGCTCGAGTTCGTCGGCCAGCCTGTCGGCGGGCACACCGGGAGCCGTCTCGTCGGGGCCGGCGAACGCCGCCGCGGCCGCCTCCCTGGCGCGCATCCCGCGGTCGATCAATCGCCGCATATGCTGCAGCCGACGGACATCCGCGTCCGAGTAGCGGCGATGACGTCCGCCGGCCCGCAAGGTGGGCCCGATGTCGTAGCGCGCGGCCCAGGTCCGGAGCGTGACCGGCGAGACGCCCAGCACTTCGGCGACCTTGCCGGGCGTCCACGAACCGCCGGCCGGGGCGCCGCCCCGGCCGCTCATCTCGTCGACATCCATCCAGTACCACATTTCCGGCGTAGTGCCGCGCTCACGCGGATATCCACTACGGCCAGCTTACGAGGTCACCGGATGGAGGCCGGGCGGGTGTTCGACCGGGTCGTGACAGCGAAAGTCCGACGGCACCAGGGCGCGACCAGGAGGGGACCGTCCACGCCGGGACACCGCCGGACTCCGGAGGGTGGCGGGGGCTCGACCATCCTCATTTCACAAGGCGGGTTCTTCGCCGATCCGGGTTTGAGTGGAGCACCGCCGGGAACCCCGGACTCCTTGCACTACAGGCAATATCGCCCAAGTTGCGGGGGTGCCGCCGGATCTAGTAGACAAGGTACACCAACGTGAAACGGTTATGAAACGAATCACCGGATCGGCGGAGGGACACTCGGATGGCGTCGATCATGGCGGCCGAAGCGACGCCATCGGAGAGGACGCCTACCGCGTGGCTGGACGCCGTGGCTGAGCGGTGCCTTGCCGAAGCACTCGGCTTCGTCGCGGCACGTGCCGTCGAGCACTTCTCCGGCCGAAACGAAGGCCGGCTCGCGGAATCCGTTCTTCCCCAGTTCCTCGCCGGCGGGAAATTCCTCCGCCCGATGTTCGCCTACGTGGGTTGGCGGTGCGGCGGCCCGGACTCGATCGCCGCGGTGCGGGCGGCGTCGAGTTTGGAGTTGCTTCATTGTTTCGCGCTGGCACAGGACGACGTCATGGACGGTTCGGACCTGCGCCGAGGCCGTCCGTCGCTGCACATCCGGTTCGCGCGATGGCACGCCGAACAGGGCTGGAGCGGTTCCGCCGACCGGTTCGGCGAATCCGCGGCGACGTTGTCGGGCGATCTCTTCCTGGTCTGGTCGGAGCAGCTGCTCCGGGAATCCGGTCTTGACGCGGACACGTTGTCGCGGGGCTGGCCGAGATACGATCAGATGCGCGCGGAGCTGGCCGTCGGGCAGCTCGCCGACCTCGTGAACGACGCCCGGTCGCTCCCCCGCTGGGACGAGCTGCTCGATGTGCTGCGCCGGAAATCCGGTAACTACACCGTCCGCAGACCCTTGGAGTTCGGCGCGGCGCTGGCCGGTTGCGATCGGGACGTCCTGGCCGCTCTCGCCGAGTACGGCGGGCTGGTGGGTGAGGCGTTCCAGTTCAAGGACGACCTCCTCGGCGTGTTCGGCGACCCCGCGGTCACCGGTAAACCCGTCGGCCAGGATCTGCGCGATCGCAAGGCGTCCAGCGTGGTGGTGCTCGCCACCGAGATGGCCGACCGGTCACAGCGCCGCGAACTCGACGAACTGCTCGGACTGACAACGGTGGACGACGACGCCGTCTCCCGCTGGTGCGGGCTGATCACCGCGACCGGGGCACGCGGACGACTCGGCGAACTCATCCGGGAGCACGTCGAGAAGGCACTGGCGGCGATCGATCCGGCCGTGTTCCCACGAGAAGCCGCAGACGCCCTGGCCGTCCTCGCGACCAGGTGCACGGAGCGCGAACAGTGAAAACGGTACCGGGGCGGACGGACCGGATCGTCGTGGTGGGGGCGGGGCTGTCGGGGCTGGCCGCGGCCCTGCACCTGGCGGGCCGCGGCCGTGAGGTCACCGTCCTCGAACGCGACTCCGGCCCGGGCGGACGCGCGGGCCGCGTCGAACGCCAGGGCTACCTGCTCGACACCGGTCCGACAGTGCTGACCATGCCGTCGATCCTGCAAGACACCTTCGGCGCAGTCGGTGCCGAGCTGAGCCGGGAGTTGCCGCTGACCCGGCTCGATCCGGCCTATCTGGCGCAGTTCGCCGACGGCAGCACCCTGCCCGTGCACACCGAGGCCGAGGTGATGACGGACGCGGTCCGGGAGTTCGCCGGTCCCGCCGAGGCCGCGGGCTACCTCCGGCTGCGCGAGTGGCTGACCCGGCTCTACCGGACCGAGTTCGGCCGGTTCATCGACTCCAACATCGACTCACCGCTGGGCATGCTCAACCCGGACCTGGCCCGGCTGGTGGCGCTCGGCGGATTTCGTCGCTTGGATCCCAAGATCGGGTCGTTCCTGTCCGACGAACGACTGAAGCGCGTGTTCACCTTCCAAGCGCTCTACGCGGGCGAGTCGCCGATGCGCGCGCTGGCCCTCTACGCGGTCATCTCGTACATGGACACCATCGGCGGCGTGTACTTCCCGCCCGGCGGTGTCGCGGCACTCCCCCGGGCGCTGGCCAGGGTCGCCGCCGAGAACGGCGTCACCTTCCACTACGGCGATCCCGTCCACGCACTCGAACGCGACGGTACCCGGATCCACACGGTCCGGACGGCCGCCGGCGTCCGTCATCCGTGCGACGCCGTCGTCCTCACCACCGAACTCCCCGAGAGCTACCGTCTGCTGGGCCGGCACCCGAAACGGCCGGTTCCGCTGCGGCCGGCGCCGTCGGCGTTGATCCTGCACACCGGAGGCCGCGACGCCCGACCGGCGGTGGGGCACCACACCATCTCCTTCGGGCGGGGGTGGCGCTCGACCTTCGACGAGCTCATCACCTCCGGCCGCCGGATGTCCGATCCGTCCCTGCTGATCACCCGGCCGACCGCGACCGATCCGGGCCTCGCGCCGCCAGGTCGTCAGCTCTATTCCATCCTCGCGCCGGTACCGAACCTCGACCGCGGACCCGCCGATTGGACGACGGACGCGGGACCGTACGCGGAGGAAATCCTCGCCGTCGCACGACAGCGAGGACTGCCCGACTTCGACTCCGAGTTCACCGAAATCATCAGCCCCGCCGACTGGGCCGACCGCGGGCTGGTGGCCGGCACTCCTTTCAGCTACGCGCACTCGTTCGTGCAAACCGGGCCCTTCCGGCCACGGAACCTGCCGCCCGGCACCGAAAACGTCGTCCTCGCCGGCGGCGCGACGGTACCGGGAGTGGGGGTACCGACCGTGCTGATCTCAGGGAGGCTGGCCGCCGACCGGATCACCGGGACATCCGGCCGTCGCTCACGGGTACTCGACCTGGCCGCGGAGGCGAACCGATGACGCGACGCGAACTCGACGCCGCCGAGATCCACGATCCGAACCTGCGCGCCGCCTATTCCTGGTGCCGCGACGTCAACGCCAGGCACGGCAGGACCTACTTCCTGGCGACACGGATGCTGACCCCGGCCCAGCGGCCCGCCGTCCACGCGCTCTACGGCTTCGCCCGGTGGCTGGACGACATCGTCGACGAGCCGGATCCCCGCGACACACCGGAATCCCTGGCCGTTCGGCTGTCCGAAGTGGAGGATCGTTTCCTCGCCGACCTGACGGCGGGCACCAGCGACGATCCCCTGCTGAGGGCGGTGATCGACACGGCGGCCAGGTACACGCTGGACGAGCAGCTCTTCCGCGACTTCTTCACGTCGATGCGGATGGACCTGAGCGTGACCGACTACGCCACCAGGGACGACCTCGACACCTACGTGCACGGCTCGGCCGAGGTGATCGGCCTGCAGGTGCTCCCGATCCTCGGCGCGGTGGCCCCTCGCGAGGAGGCCGCGCCGCGAGCCGCCGCACTCGGCAAGGCCTTCCAGCTGACCAACTTCCTCCGCGACGTCGCCGAAGACTTCGCGCGCGGACGGGTCTATCTCCCCGCGGACGAACTCAAGGACCACGACGTCGACCGCGAACGGCTGTCCTGGTGCGAGGAGCAGGGCCGGGCCGACGCACCCGTACGGGCCGCGATCAGAGAGCAGATCGCCACCACACGAAGGATCTACGCCGAAGCCCGGCCGGGGATCGCGATGCTCCATCCGGTCTCGCGCCCCTGCGTGGCCACCGCCGCGACCCTCTACGGGGAGATCCTCGACCGAATCGAGGACGCGGATCACGACGTCTTCGCCGGACGGGCCAAGGTGTCCCGTCGCCGTCGGATCGGTGTCGCCTGCGGGGCGCTCGCCCGTTCGCAGTGGGCTCGCACACGGCATCCCGCCCCCGCTCCCCCGTCGGCGGTGGGCTGAGTGGGCAAGGTCGAATACCTGCTCGTGCTGGCGGCGTGCGTCCTGTCGACGCTGCCACTGGAGATGGCCGGTGCCCGCGTCTACCGGCGGCCGAAACGGCTCGCCCGCGCACTGCTCCCGGTGGCCGCGGTGTTCCTCGTCTGGGACGCGGTGGCGATCGCGGGCGAGGTCTGGGGTTACGCGCCGGAGTTCGTCACCGGTGTCCACGCACCGTTTTCCGTTCCGCTGGAAGAGATCCTGTTCTTCGTCGTCATCCCGATCTGCGGATTGCTGACCTACGAGGCCGTCCAGCTCGTCCTGACCGCGGTCCGGCGGCGCGAGAAAACGGCGGTCCGGCGATGATCCCCTGGGGCTACACCGTTCCAGCCGTCGCCGCGGTGATCGTGGTCGTACTCGTCGAAGCCGCCGTGCTGAAGACCGGTCTGTTCCGCAAACCCGCCTACTGGCTGACGATGGCCATCGTCACCGGCTTCCAGATCCCCGTCGACGGCTGGCTGACGAAGTTGTCCGCCCCGATCGTCCTCTACGCGCCCGAGCACATCACCGGCTGGCGCTTCCCGTGGGACATCCCGGTCGAAGACTTCTTCTTCGGCTTCGCGATGGTGACGGCCGTACTGCTGCTGTGGGAACGAGCCAAAACACGCGAGGAGACACGATGAACGCGATGGCCCGAGACGGCTTGCCGCGCGAGACCGTCCCCTCGGCCTTCGACACCGAAGCCCGGTTCTACGACCGCCTCGTGGGCGCGAATCCCGGCTACCACGAACATTTGCGCCTGTCCGCCCGCAGACTGGAGCTCCAGACCGGGGACCCCGGATTGCGGGTGCTGGACGCCGGTTGCGGAACCGGCGCGTCCACCGCGGCACTTGTGTCGGTGGCGCCGCACGCCAGGATCACCGCCTTCGACGCCTCCGGCGAGATGCTGGAGCGAGCCCGGAGCAAGACCTGGCCCGACGGTGTCGAATTCGTGCATACGCCGGTCGAGGACCTGGCCGGGATCGACGGCCCCTTCGACGCGATCCTGGCGGCGTACCTCCTGCGCAACCTCACCGACCCGACCACGCAGCTGCGCCGGCTTCGCGCGCTGCTGCGGCCGGGTGGACGGATCGCCGTGCACGAGTACTCCGTCCGTGATTCCCGGCGCGCCCGCTGGGTCTGGAACGCCGTCTGCGCGGGCGTGATCATCCCGCTGGGGAAGCTCGCCACCGGCGACGCGACGCTCTACCGCCATCTTCGCCGCAGCGTCCTCGAGTTCGACGGAATCACGTCACTCGCCCGGCGCCTCACCGACGCCGGATTCACCGACGTCCACACCGCGACCGTCGGCGGCTGGCAGCGGGACATCGTGCACACCGTCGTCGGCATCGCCCCACTGGAGAAACCGTGACCTCTCCCCGGGATCCCCGCCGCGTCACCCTGCCCGCACCGCGAGGCCTGCCCGATGCCGGACTGCTCGGACGGCGTCCCACCGCGGCGGTGGTGGGCGGTGGCATCGCCGGGCTCACCGCGGCGACCGGGCTGGCCGAACGCGGCGTCGATGTCACCGTCTTCGAGCGCGAGCACCATCTCGGCGGAAGGGTCGGCGGCTGGCGGGAACGGCTGCCGGACGGCACCGCGGTGACCATGAGCCGGGGTTTCCACGCGTTCTTCCGCCAGTACTACAACCTGCGCACCCTGCTCTCTCGCACCGATCCGCGGCTGGATCGGCTCATTCCCTTGACCGACTACCCGCTGCTCGACGCGCACGGCCGCATCGACACCTTCGCCGGGCTTCCGCGTACTCCGCCGTGGAACGCGGCGGCGTTCGCGTGGCGGAGCCCGACCTTCACGCGTAAGGACCTGCTGCGTCTCAGCGGACGTAACGCCCTGCCGCTGGCGACGGTCAGCGTGCCGGAGACCTATCACCTGCTCGACCGCGTCGACGCCTCCTCCTTCCTCGAAACGATCAACTTCCCGGAAGCGGCCAAACATCTCGCGTTCGAGGTCTTCTCCCGCAGCTTCTTCGCCGACCCGCGAGAGCTGTCCGCCGCGGAGCTGGCGACGATGTTCCACCTGTACTTCCTCGGGTCCAGCGAAGGTCTCGTCTTCGACGTGCCGACCGAGCCGTTCCCCCAAGCACTCTGGGACCCGCTCGCGAGCTACCTCTCCAGCCGTCGTGTCGACATCCGCACCGGTACGCCGGTCACCGGCATCGGCCGGACCCGGGACGGCTTCGCGATCGAATCCGGCGGCCGCACGAAGAACTTCGACGGTGTGGTGCTCGCCTGCGACGTCCCCGGCCTGCGGAAAATCGTGGACGCTTCCCCAGACCTCGGCACCGAAGCCTGGCGTGCCTCCATCGACGGTCTGCGCACCGCACCGCCGTTCCTGGTCCGGCGACTCTGGCTCGACCGCCCGGTCGAGCCATACCGGTCGTCGTTCCTCGGTACCGGCAGCATCCCGCCGCTGGACAACATCAGTCTGCTCGACCGGTACGAGGGAGAAGCACGCAGCTGGGCCACCCGCACCGGCGGGGCGGTCGTGGAACTGCACGCCTACGCCGCTGCCACCAAGGACTCGAGCGGTTTGGAAAAGGCCTTGGAGAAACGGCTCCACGAGATCTACCCGGAGACACGGGACGCGCGCGTCGTCGGCGACCTCACGCTGTGGCGCGAAGACTGCCCGTTGTTCGGAGTCGGCGATTTCGCGCGCCGTCCGACTGTCGAAACCCCCGAAACGGCACTGGCACTCGCCGGGGACGGCATCCGCATCGATCTGCCGGTCGCCCTCATGGAACGCGCCGCCGCCACCGGCTGGGCCGCGGCCAACTCCCTCCTCGGGCATTGGGGCCTTGCCGGGCACCCGATCCGCTCGGTTCCCAACCACGGCCGGATCGGCCTGCTGAACCGGCTGGCGAGGTCAAGGTATCCGAAATGATCATGGCCCGACTCGGCTGCCGCCCACTTCATCGCAGCCGGCTCGGAGCGGTTCGGCGCCGCGGCGTTCATCGACCGGTGGATCTTCACCACCGAACACACACGCTGCGAACCCCACATCGTGCTAGACCGGAAGACCACTTCGCGGACTTCAGTTTTCCGACGCCGTTAGTTTGGCCCGGGCGGCTGCGGCGTCCGGGTGCCCGAGGCCGCTGAGCAGCGTTTCTGCCCGCTGCCAGGCCTGACGTGCCGCGTCGATGTCTCCTTCGTGATGCCGGGCGTCGCCGAGTTGGTCGGCGGTTGCCGCTTCGCTGTATGTGTCACCCAGGGCGTGGAAGAGGTCGCCTGCCAGCGCGTGATACTCGGCGGCGAGGCCGTATTCGCCGCGGCGGTGGTGCACGTAGCCGAGGGTGCGCAGGACGTGGGCCTCGCAGTCGCGGTCGCCGACGTCGCGCAGGAGCTCCAGCGCTTCCGAGCTGTAGGCGAGCGCGGGTTCGTCCTGGCCGAGCCGGGCGCTGTACCAGCCGAGGGCGCTCACACTGAATGCCTCCCAGGGGCGGTTCTCCTTGGCGCGGAACAACTCCAGCGCTCGGTGTGCGTGATTCAGCGCGGTCTCGTGGTCTTCGCGACCCGCTCCGGCGAGGCCGAGGGAGAAGTGGGTCGTGGCTTCTCCGGTGAGGTCACCGATCTCTTGATACAGCGTCAGCGCGCCGGTCAAGTCCGCCAAGGCCCGCGGATGGTCACCGGCCATGCTGTGCACGCGGCCGAGCAGGTGCAGGGCGGCGGCTTGCGCGGCGCGATCACCGAGGCGCTTCGCGGCGTTCAGGGCGGTCTGCTGGGTCGCGGCCCGCTGATCCCAACGGCCGGTGCGGGTGAGGAACGTCGAGATCGTCCACGGTATCTGCCACGCGTGCGTGTCGAATTCCCCGGAGACGACGGCGAGTTCGGTCGCCGCGAGTATCGCGGCGTGCTCGGCGGTGAACCAGTCGATCGCCTCGTCGTAGGTCTCGATCGCGCGGGGCGCCGCCCCGGCGCGCGGGGTGGCGAGGGTGATCGGCGGCCAGTGCGGGGACAGTCGCCGTTCCGCGGCGAATCCGGTGTGGAGGTAGTGATCCAGCACACGCCCAAGCGCTTCTTGTGCTTCGTCGTCGGACGCCTGTTCCCGGGCGAAGGCGCGGAGCAGGTCGTGGGAGCGGAACCGGCCAGGTTCGCGCTCGTCGACCATGTGGGTCCGGTTCAGCTCCGCGAGCAGTGGCCGCACATGGGCGATGGTCACGCCTGCCAGCGCGGCCGCGGCGGCCAAGCCGATGTCCGGTCCGGCGTGGAGGCCGAGGAGCCGGAACAGCCGGGCCGCTTCCGGGGAAAGCCCGTGGTACGACCACGAAGTCACCGCACGCACGCTGGAGGCCGGGTCGCCCGCGTCCAGACGTCCCTGTTCGTCCCGTAGTTCCGCGACGAGCGCCCGTAACGGGAACCCGGGATGCGCAATCGCCCTCGCGGCCACCACGGCCAGCGCCAGCGGCAGTCCCCCGGTGAACCGGACCAGGTCCTCGACGGCGGCCTCGTCGGCGAGCCCTCGCCGGTCGATCCGGTGGGTCAGCAGCGCCGCGGCGTCGGACACCTCCAGCATCGGCATCCGGAGAGGGTGGGCCTGCTCCACGGCGACGAGCCCGGTCAGCTGGCTGCGGCTGGTGACCACCACCAGGCAGTCGCCCCCGCCGGGCAGCAGCGGCCGAACCTGGCTCTCGTCCCGCGCGTTGTCCAGCACCATCAGCAGTCGCCGTCGCGCCACCAAACCCCGCAACAGCGTGCTGCGCGCGTCGACGTCGTCCGGAATGCGCTCCGCCGGAACCTGGAGCGCGTCCAGGAAGCTCCGCAACGCGACAGCGGGTTCGAGGGGTACCGCGGTGGGGTCGAAACCCCGAAGGTTGATGTACAGCTGGCCGTCGGGGAACCGGTCCAGCCGGTCGTGGGCCCAGCGCAGCACGAACGACGTCTTGCCGACCCCGCCGGGGCCGCCGACCACCACCACTCCGGACGACCTGGCGTCCAACGCCGCGAGTTCACTCGCGCGACCGACGAACACCGGTGGCCGGGCAGGCAGCTGACACGGCGCGGCCCGCCCCACCGGGGCGGCGATCGCCGCATCGGCGGAAAGGACCTGCAAGTACAGGCTTTGCAGGGGCGGGCTCGGGTCCACACCCTGTTCGTCGGCGAGACGACGACGCAACCGGTCGTACAACGACAGCGACTCGGCCTGGCGGCCGTCCCGATACAGCGCGAGCATCAACTGGCCCGCCAGCCGTTCGTCCCGAGGACATTCGGCCGTCGCGGCCAGCAGGTCGGGAATGAGTTCCGCGTGCCCGCCGCGACGCAGCACGATGTCGTTGCGGTGCAACCGCGCGGCGAACCGTTCCTTGACCAGCCGGCCGCGCAAGGCCGCGAACCACGGGGTGTCCAGCGCACCGAACGGCTCGCCGCGCCAAAGACCCAACGCCTCGTCGAGCAGAACGAGAGCCTCGGCGTCCGCCAGGCCGCGCGCCTCATCGAGCAGTGCCCGGAACCGGTGCAGGTCGACGGCATCAGGAGCGACGTCGAGCAGGTAACCGCCCTGCCGGCGGACGATGTCGACACCTTCGATCCGCCGCAGCCGAGAAATGTAGGTGTAGAGGTTGTCCACGGCTCGATGCGGCAGGCGGTCGCTCCACACCCGATCGAGGATCTGATCTGGCGGCACCACCTGGCCGGCCTCGACCAGCAGGGCGGCCAGCACACCCTGCTGTACCGCGTGGCCCAGGTCCACCGGCCGCTCGTCCACGTAGGCCTCGATCGCCCCGAGAACAGCGAAACGCATGATCACTCTCCCCCGTCGGACACATCCTAGGACGGGCGCACCGGAACCGCGTCCCGGTCTTGCCGAAACCTTGAATTCGCAGCTCAGAGGCACGGGACCGGATCACTGAGTGTCAATAAACTTAAGCCCACTCACCACGAAGGGAGCCCATTTTCCGTGAATCGCACAATACTGAAAACACCGCTTTTGGGGCGCACGCCGTACAACCAAATAGCGGCGGCTCTCTCACTCGCCTTGTTCATCGCGACGCTGGCGTACGCGGGGTGGACCGGCTTTCTCGTCGTCTTCAGCCTGTGGTCGGCGGCCCTGATGTACGGAGGATTCGCCTCCAGCCGCCGGGAGTTCGCCAAAGTGGCGCGAGCCCGCGAGGAGGACCGGCACGCCCACGACGAACTGATCGCCCGCCGCGGAAGGCTGGTCGAGTTCGCGGACACGACCTTCCAAGAGCGTTCGACGACGCTGGCCGCCCGTTTCGGGCGCGTCGACCAGGACGTCGCGGGCGTGGTGGTCCCACGGAAGGCGGTCCGTGCCCGGCACGCTGCCGAACTCGCTGCCGAGGGGGTGACCGGCATGCGGTTCTGCGGCTTCCCAGTCACCGTCTTCGACCTTGATGTGATCAACGAGGCCGATTTCGACAGCCTCGTCAAAATGGGCAAGGCCGAACGGGCGATCGAGGCCGCGACGGGGTATTTGACCGTGTGCGCAGTGACGCTGCCCTATCCCCTGCCCTACCTGTCGTCGCTGGCCGCCTGGGAACCCGGCATGCTCGCGGAACTCGAGGAATCGATGGACAGCGACGTTCCCGCGGAGCTGCGGCATACCGACGACCCGGATTTCGCAACCCTGCTTCTGTCCGTACCGAAGGTTCTGCGGGCGGCGCACGACCTGGATCTGCTCTGGACCATCAGCGGAGATCAACTGGTCGCGGCGGCGATGAGCAACACCGGGATCAGCCAGGAGAGCGCGTTGCGGCGCGCAACCGACCTGACCGCGGTGGCCGCCGCCCTCCCGTGGGACCGGCTGGAACCGTTCCGGCGGCGCACCGCCGACGTTCCGGTGCCGTGGCCGCTGCACCGAAGCCGCTTCGTCGCCCACCAGTGGTGGGTGGGGGACACCGAGTCCGGCCCCACCGTGCGTCGCTGGGCCCATTACCCGATCGGCAAGACCGGTACCTACGCCTTCGTCGGCGTCGGGACGGACCTCGCCCAGCCGCGCGGCGCGTTCCCAGTGTCCTGATCCGGCCGAGCAACGGCACCTGGCGCGGAGTTCCCCAGCGAGGAACGCAGCCGCAGAAGACGCGGCGCTACCACGAGATAGCGGCTGCGCCCAGCGAAGCCCCCAGAATTGGGCACCGTTACAGGTCAAGGAGTGGGTGTCTGGCCGGGGCGAAGCCTGTCCCCGCAGGACCGCAGGTGCGCAACCGAGTTGGATGCGACGACTTTCCCGGTCTCGATGGTGACGTAGTTCTGTGCCTCGGCCAGCAGCGCGGAGTCGTTGCGCACGAGGTCCTTGCGTACCCACACCCCGACATCACCAAACGCGGCCGCGTTCCGAGGGCTGCGGTAGAGCACCTCGTACTCCTGCGCGAATCGCGGATCCTGGGCGAAGCCGAGCGTCGTGTCCCATGTGCCGATGAGCGAGATGAGTTCAGGCCGGACCTCGTTGAAGACGTACTGCCGCTCGCCCGCGAAATCGGCTGTGCGCAGATAGTCGGCGATGACTCGGTCGGCGAGACCGGCGAGGTCGATCACCTGGAGCCTGCTGACCAACGCCATCCCGCCGAGGTCGATCACGCCGATCTTCGCCGAGTTCGGCAACTTCAGGAGATCCGCAACGCCGTTGGCGACCCTGGCATCACGCTCGACAACGCTGCAGAACGGTGTCTTCGGGGCTGCGCGGTAGCTCTTGCCTTGGGTATAGAAGCCACTGACCGACGACACTGTCGCGACGACGAGCGCACATGCCAACAGGGCCCGTCCGCGGATACGCGCCTTCCGTACCGTCTCAACGATCACGATCGCCCCACCGAGCGTGCCGAGGGCCCAGATCGGGGTGGCGAACCGCAGCTGTCCCATCCAGTCGGCTTGGAGCACGCAGAAGGCGACCACCGACAAGCCGAACGGGACCAGGAGCGCCACCATGCTCGCGCGGAGCTTGGACGGCTTCTGCATCACCAGCGCGAGGCAGACGATCGCGACCGCGACCAACAACCAACCCGCGTACTGAAGAACCGTTCCGGCCTTCGCGATGTCCTCGATGGTCGGGAGCGGTTGTGCCTTGGCGATCGCAGTGTTGGGCAGCAGGCGTCCGTACTCGATCCAGCGGAACAGCAGATAGCCTCCGAAGGGAACGATGAACCCAGCGGCGGACAGCAGTACAGCCCGGATAGCGGCGGGGAGGCCACCGCGGCGGGTGAACAACGCGACCACGATCGGGAACGCGGCCGCGTAGATGACACCGTCCGGACGGCTCAGTCCTGCGAGTGCGGCGAGCGCACCGGTCGACACGGCGATTTTCGTGGTCAGAAGAGTGCCAGAGTTCACGCCGCACAAGATGACCACGGCGAGCGCAGTGGCCACGAGGGCGTAGACCGAGTTCTCCAAGCCGGAGAAGCACCAGATGATGAACGAGGAGTTAACGGCGAGCGCCACGCCGGCGATCAGGGTGACCAGAGCCGGCCGCGGCGTCACACGCTTCGCCGCGACGTAGACCAAGGTCAGGATGGCCGCGCAGCACAGCAGCGCCAGCCCCTTAGGGAACAGGACGTAGTCGGGCACACCGAAGACCGTGCCGTGGTCGAACAGGCCGACCAGCTTCCCGAAGGCCAGCAGCAGCATCCACACCGGGTTCGAGAAGCCCTCGACCGGCTCAACTCCAGGCTGCAGCACCGGTCCGAATCCGTCGGCGAGGTTGCGGGAATAGGCGAAGGTGATAGCCGCGTCGTCGATCATCCAGTTGCCGTAGAAACTCGCGTGGACGGCGATCAGCGCCGTGCCAGCGATGACGGAGGCAAAAGCGCCAAGGAAGTCTCGACGCACGAACGCACGGCCGTTACCCATCGACCGCGCCTGGGCGCGGTCTGGTTCCGCCACCGAGGGCGGGTCGGTCACCTTAACACTGCTCACGTGATGAACCCCCATAGCCAAGTTTGAGAACCCCGCAGCTGCGCCCCGCGTCACTACGCTCCGGCCACATCGCCCAGCTCGGCACCCACACGGGTAACCCCAGGAACCCGTCGACCTCGACGGATGCGCCAACTTCAGAGTTTGAGTCTTACGTCAACACCCAGAAGCGTGATTCTACCGCACGAGATAGTGCTCTTTGAGACGCGGGCTTGACGTCGCAGTGAGGCCCACGGCCTCAGGTGAATTACTTACATTCAGAACGGGTTTCGCGGTAAAGATTCACGTTGCCGGTTCTCGCGGGCCTGAAAATCGGAGAATTTCGGATTTTTCGCACGAACGGTTGACGAGTCACGGCTTCCAGCAACCCGCTCGCGCGGACAAATTCACTGAATTATAAGTGCCGATTCCCAACCGGCGGATTATCGACAGTGCTCGGCAAGAATGACGAAGCCGCCGCGTGCATGACGTTATACACTTGGATAGGTCCGCCGACGGGCTGCCAGCGAGCGTCAAATGCGCTATCCGGACCTGATGATGACTACGCTTCACCGTCGTCACGAGTGTGTCCAGATCAGCGCTACGGCACCACATCGCCGCGCCCCGGCGTCCGGCAAAGCCTGAGCCTGCCCCTCACCCAGGCGCTACCCCTCGGCGACGGCAAGCAAATCTCTCCTGCGATCAGCAGCTCGGCACGTTCAACGCCAACAGTCACCGCGCTCGCGAAAACAAGGACCCGCTCCATGTGCCGCCAAGCGGCGAATCGCCAAGAGCAACGCCACGACCGTCAGGTCTACCGCGGGCGCAACCAACGGCGCGACCCACACCGCAGACTCTTCACAACCGAACGCGACCACGACTCGGCGACTATCCGCAAGGCGCTGCTGCTCCAACAGCCGGTCAACTGTCTCGCGGAGCTCGCCCCTGTCCGACAGCACACAACTCTCGGCGCACGCCGCATCGCAGAGATCGTCAGTACAGGGCGAGACAACCGACCCCTAAATCTTCCTAATGTTCTCAAGCAAGTCGACCAAGTCCTCATTAGCCAATTTGCAAAACTCTTGATCAGCATGAGCAAGGTCGGCTACAACATCAACATAAGTCGGGTCAGCGTTATCAAATTCATCCTGAAGAACTACTGGCATCAGAGTCCAGTTAACGCCGTTCAAATTCATCGACCACTTAACATTTCCGCTAAATTCTTCAACGCAAGACCTGAGCTTACTTTTCACACGCTCATCAGGCTCTACATAGCGCCAGACAACAAGGGGTGGATTGATAAGCCCGCTCAACTTATCGCGCCCCACCGAAATTCGATACCATCCCACCATGCCGTGCACGGTAAGCGACTCGACCACAATCTTGCTATCAATCACGAGAACATCCCCGCGAATCCAGGGTTACCCCAGCGCAAGCCCGGATTCAATGATTTCATCGTTCGCATATAGTCTCCCCACGGTATGGCATCCGCACTCATGCGAGGATCATACGCGTAGCGCCCGTCGGTATACACATGGTGGTAAGAGTAGTTGCTGACCGAGCTTCCCTCTCGAACCAGCAGGTCATCTCCCGCACCTTTGAACGAGACAACCTTCCCTTCACCCCCGGCAGCTCGCTGAAGATTTGTGGCAATTTCAGAACAATCGAATCCGAACACATTGATTGGCTGCTCCTTCATCGCGCCCATCACTCGCGCATCGGGGGGAAACGCCGGATTCGGAGCTCGAAACCCGCCTCCTCCCCTGCCTGCATCTTCGGCGAATCCGGCACCTCGCCCAGCGTTGGCCGCGCTGAAGGTTCTCGCTCCGGCAGGTATGGTGCCACCAGCTATGACAGAGCTTGCCCGGGCGCCGACCGCCGCAGCTACCAGCTCTCCACCGATTCTGGCAGCCCCACCCCAAGGCAAGAAGAAGATCGCCGCCTGGAGAGTTTCCTCCCAACCAGGCGGGCTGGGATCGCAGCTGCGGACGTCAGGGAACTCAGAACAGAAGGCGAATTCGAACTGGGCAAAGTCGGCGGGGCGTTGAGCGACCGGTAGGTGTTTCCAGGAAGAGAAGCGGTTCTCCCACGTCGCGCGACGCTGTTTCGGCGACATCTTGGGCGTGTCTTTGCCCACCGAGGTCGGGTAGGCATGCTTCGTGTCCTTGGGTGACGGAGGTGGGGCCACTGGAGGTGTCCATCCGCCGCTGCCACCGCCGCAGTTGCCGGTGTACATACAGTCGCAGTTGGTGCGGCACGGCTCCGTGCCACTTGGGTCACTCAGGCTGACCGGGGAGTTGTTCGCATAGTTGTAGCCGTTGATCTGCTGTGGGTCGGTCGGCCGCATGATCGGGTCGAGAGAGATGAACCGGCCTAGGTCGGCGTCGTAGTCACGGGCCCCGAGATGGAGCAGGCCGGTGGAAGCGTCGTTCGTGCCACCGACGAAGGCACGTTCGCCAGGCATCGAGACAGCCGGACCACGCTGGGCTCCGAACGGCGTTTGGCGTCTTTGCCTGACCGTCAGGTCGTTGGCGTTGATCGCGACCTGCGTAGTCCCTTGATGGTCGCCGGCTAGCCAGCTCAGGGTACCGGCCGAGCGCATCGCGATGGTCAGGCCGCCGTGGGTGTAGTAGCGGGTGGTAGTCGCGGTCCCGCTCGCTTTGTCGAGCCGCACTTCCTGTGGCCCGAGGTACAGGGTCGTCCCGGTCGGGTCGCGGCGGACGAGCCGGTCGCCGTCAGCGGCGTGGAATGATCTCACGGTCGTTCCGGCGCCGGAGTCGGTGCGGGACTGGACCACGATGTCGCCGAACCCCGGCAGCGGCAGTTCCTGTACCGCCGAGGCGGGAGGCACCGCGAGGGTGGAAACCGGCATGGCCACCACCACGCCCGACTCCGCCGGCACACTTTGTCTCGTTGCTCAGCAGCCCGGCAGGACCAGGCCGGTCTCGTAGGCGAAGATCACCGCCTGAGTACGGTCCCGCAGCTCGAGCTTGCCGAGAATCCGGCCGACGTGCGTTTTCACCGTCTGCTCGGCGATACCCAGGTCCGCGGCGATCTCCGCGTTGGAGCACCCGCGGGCCAGCAGAGAGAGCACGTCGGTCTCGCGATCGGTGAGTTCCTCGACGCGCTGCCTGCTCGACAGGCGCATCGGCCCCTGCCGAGCGAACTCGACGATCAACCGCTTGGTCACCGAGGGCGAGAGCAACGCACCGCCGGTGGCGACCACCCGGACCGCTTCCGCGAGTGTCCTGGCGGAAGCGTCCTTCAGCAGGAACCCGCTGGCGCCCGCCCGCAACGCCTCATAGACGTACTCGTCCAAGTCGAAGGTGGTCAGCACGAGAACCTTCGTAGCGTCCCGGTCGGTGATCATCCGGGTGGCCCGCAAGCCATCGAGCACCGGCATGCGGATGTCCATCAGCACCAGATCCGGGGCCAGCGTGCCGACCTGCTCCACCGCGTGCCGCCCGTCGACGGCCTCACCGACGACCTCGATGTCGGGCTGTGCGGACAGCACCACCGAAAGCCCTTCCCTGACCAACTCCTGATCGTCGGCGATCAGGACCCGAATCAGCATGTCCCCTCCCCCGGCGGCACCGGCAAGACCGCCGACACCCGATAGCCACCCTCCGGCGTCGCGCCGACCTCCAGCGACCCCCTGAGCATGCCCACCCGTTCCCGCATGCCGACCACACCGTGCCCGGAGCCCGCCCCGCCCGAACCGGGGCCACCCGGGCCGTTGACCACTTGGAGCCGCACCTCCTCATGCCGGTATTCCAAGTCCACCCGGACCGCCGCGTCCGGTGCGTGCCGCATCACGTTGTTGAGCCCTTCCTGGATGATCCGGTAGGCGGACAGCTCGAGTCCGGACGGCAGGGCGCCGGGCTCGCCGGTGACCACGGTGGTCACGGCCAGGCCGGCCTCCCGCACCCCGGCGATCAACTCCGGAAGGCGTCGCAGACTCGGCTGCGGCTGGGAGTCCGGACTTCCGCCCTCGGCGCGAAGAACGCCCAGAACCCGGCGGACCTCGTCGAGCGCGTCCTGCGCGTGATCACGAATGGTGGCGAAACTCCTGGTCAGCGGCTCGGGCGAGGCTGCCACCCGATAGGGCGCGGCCTCGGCGAGGATCGCGATCACCGACATGTGGTGCGCCAGCACATCGTGCAGCTCGCGCGCGATCCGGCTGCGTTCCTCGAGTACCGCGCGGCGTTTCCGTTCGGTGGCGTTGATGTCGAGCTGCTCGGCAAGGCGCCGCCACGCCTCGCCGCGGCTGCGCAGGGCACCCGCGGCGATCAGCACCACGGCGGACAACGCGGTCATCTCCTCGACGTCGGCGAGGTCTTCGGCGGCCGGGAGGCGGAGCACGAGACCGGCGGCGAGCGTGAGGATCCAGATCTCCAGCAGCACTCGCGGCCGCACCCGCCAGCCGGCGAAGGCGAGCACGCACAGATGCGACAGCAGGCTAACCTCCGTCCACATCGCCTCGCTGAGCACCGGGTTCAGCACCAGCGAAAGCCAGACGCCCGCCAGCGGACGGTAAAGACAGGCCAGCAGCGGTACGCCGTGCAGCACACCGGCGAGCGTCCATGCCGGATCGATCTGCGACAGCCGCGCGCAGCTCCCCACCCCGAGCACCACGGCGATGGCGGACACCAGCAGGTGCGGCGCCCACCCGAGCCGGGCATGCCGAGGCAGCGCCGCACCGGCCAGCGGATTCAGGTCGCGCCCCAGCGCGACGATCCAGGGCCTCACCCGTTCCTCATACCGGCTCACACCGCACGGCCAGCACTGCTCCGCGTCCACTCCGCACCATCTCGACCGCGTCCTTCAGCAGCACCGGCAACTCCGCCGGATCCGCCACCGTGCGACCCCAGGCGCCGCCCGCTGCCATCGCGATCCCCGGCAGATCCGCCGACGGCGCGAAGCTCACACCGAAATCGTCGTTCCGTGCCGCCGCACCGGTGGGATGTACCGCGAGGGTGGACTGTTTCGGCGCCTTCCAGCCCTGGTTGTCGATGATCACCGTCAGACTCGGCGCGCCGTAGCGACGGGCCACCCACTGGGCCGAGGACGGCACGCCGAAGAGATAGGTGCCGTCACCGACCAACGAGACCACCAGGCTGTCCGGCGCGGCCAATTTGACGCCGATCGCCGCGCCCGCGTGCCAGCCGAGCGAACCGCCGCCCGATCCGAGCAGGGTGCCGGGTACCGACCGGCGCAGATGTTCGTTCACCACCTGGAATCCGGTGATCGCCTCGGAGAGCACGATGGTGTCCTCGGTGATCGCTTCCCGCACGCAGGACACGAGATACTCCGGGGTGATCTCGTCCGGCAGCGCGGTTTCCGCAAGGCTCCGTTCGACACCCTGACGTTCGTACCCGGCGACAGCGGCGGCCCGGCGCGTCGCCACCAGCTCGGCGTCGATCTCGCTCGTGGCGACGGCGTCGGCGAGCTGGCCGAGCGCGGCGCGAAGATCGGCGCAAGCGAACAGTTCGGCGGGAACCTGCCACAGTGGCATCTGTTCCTTCAACGGATCGATGTCCACGACGAACACCCGCGCGTCCGCCGCGGGACGATTACTCACCGGGATCCACGGTACGTCGCTGCCGAGCACCAGCACCATGTCCGCCTCGGCCAGCACCGGATTCGGTTCGCGGGTGTTCCACTGGTACCCGGCGTGCAAGGGATTCGACGCCGGGAAATTGACGTAGGTCGGTACCGATTCGAGCACCGGGATCGCGAGCTGTTCGCAGAGCCGGACCAGTTCCGGCACGGCGAGGGGATCCCGTCCGGCGTACGAGGTGACGACCACCGGCTTCTTGGCCGTCGTCAGGGCTTTCGCGATATGCCGCACGGTCGACGGCGCCAGCACCGCGGGTTCCACCGCGGGCAGCGGGACCCCCGGCCGCGAGTCGAGCACCTGCTCCATCACCTCGCGCGCGCCGACCAGGTAGACCGGACCGGCCGGTGAGCTGCGGGCGATCTGCAACGCCCGGTGCACCAGTTGTTTGACGTTGTGCCCAGTCCGGATCTCGTTGTCGTACTTGGTGTAGCCCCGGACGATTCCCCGCTGATCGTGCACGTCCTGTATCCAGTGGATGAACTCGTTGCGCCCACCGGGAAGCTCGCCCTCCTGGGTCACCGGGGAGGCACCGGCGAACAGCAGCACCGGGATCCGCGCCTTGGCGGCGTTGTGCAGCATTCCGCCGACGTTCTGCGTGCCACAGTCCACATGGACCACCACGGCCTGCGGTTCGCCGGTGACCTGGGCGTATCCCTGCGCTGCCGAGAGTGCGACACTCTCATGTGGACAGATCACGATCTCCGGGAAACGGTCCGCCCGGCCTTGGGCGCGCGCCAACGCGTACGCCTCGATCAGCCCGGGGTGATCGCTGCCGAGGTTGGCGAACAGGTACCGGACCCCGGCCTCCCCCAGCGCTTCGAGAAAGGCCGTGCTGGTCGTGTACTCCGGCATCAGGACTCCTCCGGGCCGGGTACGACGAGCACTTTGCCCCGCGCGCCCGATTCCAGCGCGCGAAAGGCATCGGCGGCCCGGTCCAGCGGAAAACGTCCGGCGATCGGGCCCGCCACCCCCGGCTGGGCGACGGCCAGTTCCAACGCCTCGCGGATCAGCGCGGCCACGTCCGCGTAACCGTCCACATAGGCCCCGGCGTTGAACTTGGTGACGAAAACCCCGCCCGCCTTGAACAATTCGCCGAATTCCGCACCGACCGGTCCGGTGAGCTGCCCGTAGTTGATCAGACAGCCCCTCGGCGCGAGCATGGCCAGGCTGGTACGGAAGGTCTCTCCGGCTACCGGGTCGAAGATCACGTCCGCGCCACGGCCACCGGTGACCGCGCGCACGGCCGCCGCGACGTCCCCGGCGTCGCGGTCGATCACGTGCTTGGCACCGAGATCGCGCGGGATCGCCACCCGGCTCCCGCCGGCGACACCGATCACCTCCGCGCCTTTCCGGCTCAGCCAGGTGACCAGCAGCCGTCCGACCGCGCCTGCCGCACCCCACACCACGGCCCGGGCCCCGTCCAGCGGCCACACCCGGAGCAGCGCGCCCGCCGCAGCGCCGGCGTGCGCCACGGACGCGGCCTCCTCGAAACCCAGACCGTCGGGAATGGGCACGAGTCTCTCTTCGGGCACCACGACGTGGTCCGCGCAGGAACCGAGCCAGCCGGTACCGCACACCCTGGCCCCCACCTCGGCGGCGACCCCCTCACCGGTGGCGATCACCGTGCCCGCCGCCTCCACGCCCACCGCGAGGGGAAAGGGCATGGTCACCACGTAGTCGCCACCCCGGATCAGGCTGTCGGCGTGATTGAGCCCGGTGGCCGCGACCCGCACCAGCACCTGCCCTGGTCCGAGCGGGGGCAGATCCTCGGTCACCGTCTCGATCACCTCGGGGCCGCCGGGTCGGCCCGCCACCGCGACACGCCGGGTTTTCGGTTCCATGGCTCGTTCCGTTCGATCAGGTCGCCTCGGCCGTGTTTCATGCCTCGGCGAGGGATTTCGATGACGCTGTCACGGGTAGGCGTAGAAGCCTCGGCCGGACTTCCGGCCGAGGAGTCCGCCGTCGACCATGCGGCACAGCAGCGGCGGGGCGGCGTAGAGCGGTTCCTTGAATTCGGCGTAGAGTCCGTCAGCCACCGCCACCAGGGTGTCCAGCCCGATCATGTCCGACAGGCGAAGCGGCCCCATCGGATGCGCGCAGCCCAGCATCATGCCCCGGTCGACGTCTTCGGCCGAAGCGAAGCCGGACTCCACCATCCGCATCGCGGAAAGCAGGTACGGCACCAACAGGGCGTTGACGACGAACCCGGCCCTGTCCGGTGAACGGATCACCTCCTTGTCCAGGAACTTCGTGGCGAACAAGGAGAACCGCTCGAAGGTCTCCTCGGTGGTGAGCAGTGAACCGGCCAGTTCCACCAGTGGCAGCACGGGTACCGGGTTGAAGAAGTGCGTGCCGAGAACCTGCCCGGGGCGGGCGGTCGCGCCGGCGATACGGGTGATCGGCAGCGAAGAGGTGTTGGTGGCGAAGATCGCCGAGGGCGCCTCGACGATCCGGTCCAAGGTGGCGAACAACGCCACCTTCTCGCGCTCGTCCTCGGTGATGGCCTCGATGACCAGTTCACGGTCGGCGAAGGCGGCGAGTTCGGTGGTGAACTCGATCCGCCCGAGGATCGAATCCCGCTCGTCGGCGCTCATCTTCCCCTTGCCCACCGCGCGGTCGAGCGAATCGGTGATCCGCCGCCGTCCCGCCACCCCGGACTCGGGCGAGCGCACCGCGACCAGCACGTCCAGCCCCGGCCGCGCGCAGATCTCGGCCAGTCCGGCGCCCATCAACCCGCAGCCGACCACGCCGACCTTGCTGATCTCGTTCATCCCGGCTCCTCCGCCTTCCAGCGCAGCAGGCAGGTGCCCACCGCCATCCCGCCGCCGAATCCGGCCAGCAGCACCAGATCCCCGTCCTTCAGCGCACCCGAACGGGCCGCGTGGTCGAGCGTGACGGCCATCGAGGCCGCGCCCGAGTTCCCGTACTCCTCCAGCGTGAGATGCGTACTTGCCCGCTCGAACCCGATCTGCTCGGCGAGTTTGCCCAACAGCACGCCATTCGCTTGGTGTGGGACGAAATGCGCGACGTCGTCGTGGTGGACGCCGGTGCGCAGGAGCAGTTCCTTCACCGCCTGCGGCACCGTGCCCAGCGCGAACTCGGTGACCTCCCGGCCGCGCATCCGCAGTACGTGACCGATTTCGTCCACGGTCTCGTGCGAAGCGGGCCGCCTGCTGCCCCCGGCCTCGACCACCAGCAACGAGGACTGCTCCCCGTAGCCGACGAGGTCGGTGCCGAGAATCCCGTACGGCTCGGCCACCGGACCGACCAGCGCCGCACCTGCCCCGTCGCCGAGCAGCACCGTGGTGGACCGGTCGGCCGGGTCGATGAACCGGGACCACAGATCCGCGGCGATCACCAGCGCGTGCGCACCCGGCCGGGTCGCCACCAGGCCATTGGCCACGGCGAGCGCGTAAGCGAACCCGCTGCAGGCGATGTTGATGTCGAAACAGGCCGCCCGGCGCGCGCCGATCCCGACCTGTACCAGTGAGGAGGTCGGCGGGAGCGGGGCGTCCCCGGTGGACGTGGCGACGATGAGGAAGTCCAGCTTCTCCGCCGGAAAACCGATCCGGTCGAGAGTGGCCCTGGCGGCATGCACCGCGAGGTCCGACGTGGCCTCCTCCGGCGCGGCGTAGCGCCGCGCGCGGATCTTCGTCTTGCGCTCGATCCACTCGCCGGTCACGCCGAACCGAGGCGCCAGCTCCGCGTTGGTGACCGAACGGGCGGGCACGTAGGACCCGGTGGCGAGAATCCCGGTGGCGACCATGTCAGCCACCCGCCAGCGGGTTGATCCGGTGTTCCCCGATCCGGGCGCGTTTGGCCGGGTCGGTGACGCCGAGCCCGCGTTCCGGAGCCAGGCACAGGACGCCGACCTTGCCGATATGCCCGTTGGTCTGCACCAGGCGGCCCGCCTCGCCGATCTCCGCGAGCGGGTACACAGTGGACAGTGCGGGCTGGATCCGGCCGAGGTCGATCAGCCGGTTGCTCTCCCACTGCTCCTGCAGGTTCGCCGCGTGGCTGCCGATCACCCGCTTCAGCTTCATCCACAGGTACCGGTTGTCGTACTCGTGGTGGTAGCCGGTGCTCGACCCGCAGGTGACGATGACGCCGCCGCGCCGCACCACGAACATGGAGATGCCGAAGGTGGCCCGGCCGACGTACTCGAAGACGATGTGCGGGTCCTCGCCGGTCTCGCGGCGGATGGCCTTGCCGAGCCGCTTGCCGGCGGCGATCACCGCCTCGGGACTGTCCGCCGCGTCCGCGATGTCGATCTCCTCGCGGTTGATCACCACATCACAGCCCAGCCGCCTCATCCGCTCGGCCTTCTCCTCGGAGCTGACCACTCCGACGGGAATGCCGCCGCCCTGCTTGACCAATTGGGTGGCGTACACACCGAGCCCGCCTGCCGCACCCCAGATCAGGACGACGTCGCCCTGCTTCATCCGCGCGCCGCGGTCGCTGATCAGCATGCGGTACGCGGTCCCGGCGCAGGCGGGCGTGCTGGCCGCCTCCTCCCAGGTCAGATGCGCCGGTTTGGGGATCAGCTGGCTGGCGCGGACCACGGCGTACTCCGCCAGCCCGCCGAAGTTGGTCTCGTAACCCCAGGCCTTCTGGCCCTCGCCGAGCATTCCGTCGGCGTGGGTCATCGCCTCCTGGTCGTCCACCTGGATCGGGCTGGCCAGCACGTGGTCGCCGACCTTCCACCGGCGCACGCCGACGCCGGTGCGCACGATCACCCCGGCCGCGTCCGAGCCCAGTACGTGGAAAGGCTGATCGTGGCGGGTCTCCCAGCGACCGCGCTTCCCGTACGCCTTCAGGAACTCGAAGGTGGAGACCGGTTCGAAGGTGCCGGACCAGACGGTGTTGTAGTTGATGGAGCTGGCCATCACCGCGATCAGCACCTCGTCCGGCGCCAGCTCCGGCATCGGCACCGCGCTCACCCTCAGCGACTTCCGGACGTCCTTGTCCTCCACGCCGCGGAACATGTCCACGTCCTCGATCCGGGTATGCGCGGCGACGTACTCCGCGGGCACCGGGTGACGTTCGAGTTCCTCGGGTCCGGCCCCGCGGACGGCGGCCTCGGCCAGGGAATCCATCTCTACCTACTTTCTCCGACATACGGTCCTGAGTCGTTGGTTCGTACCGCGAGTTCGTCCGTGCACCCGACGACCCAGCGCGCTCCGATGGGAAACGGTGTTGCGAAGGGGCGCGATCGGGCCGGTGGTCAGGGGACGAGGACCAGACGGCGGCCCGGCGACTCGCGTCGCCATGCCTCGGCGACCTCGGCCAGTGGCACGGTTTCGGTCTCCACCCGCACTTCACCGCGTACGGCGTGGGTCATGACGGTGGAGTGCAGACCCTGGATGAACTCGATCGGCGGTGGGCTGCCCGCACCGAGGGTGACGCCGGCACGGCGCAGGACGTTGGCGTGTACCGAGACCTCGGTCCCGGCGCTGCTTCCGAGTTGCAGATAGCGGATCTCCTTGCGCGCCAAAAAGGTGCGCGGCAGGGAGTCCAGCAGCACCTGCGCCGGGCGGCCCCACAGGTAGTCCAGTACCACGTGGTAGCCGTCCACCCCGGCCTGGGCGCGGAAGTCCTCCGCCAGTGCCGCGTCCTCCTGTCCTAAAAGGATAGTCGTGTCGGCACCGGTTTCGCGGAGCACGCTTTCGTTACGCCCGGCGGCGACCACCCGGCCGGCGCCGAGCAGCTTCGCGATCTGCACGGCGGTCCGGCCTGCCACCCCGGTCGCGCCGAGCACCAGCACCGTCTCCCCCGGCTGGAGTTTCGCGCCCCAGGACAACGCGCTCCATCCGGAGAGTCCCGGGTTCATCAGCGCAGCGGCGGCGATGTCGTCGATCTCGCCGGGAATGGGGGTGCACAGCCTTTCCGGTGCCACGGCGTATTCCGCCATCGCACCGTACGGCCCACGCGGAACACCGAAGGAGACCCTGGTGCCGTTCTCCAGTTCGCCGATTCCCTCGGTGCCGCAGACGAACGGCACCTCGCGGCCCCTGGCGTAGTCGGGGTCCTTCGACACCCAGCGGGAAAGCTGGGTGAGCGCGGCGGCCTTGACCCGGACCAGCACCTCGCCGTCTCCGGGGACCGGCCTGCCGAACTTCTCGTAGCGCGGCACGGCGCCGAACTCGTGCAGCACCGCCGCGCGCATCACGCGACCTCCTCGGGCAGGTCGTTGTTCAGGTAGTTGCTCGATCCCCTGACCTGCGCCATGTTGAGCTTGGTGACCGGCAGCAGGCGACCGAACGCCCGGAGCAGCCACGGCGGTGCGGGCACGGTCTTGCGTCCCAGCGCCCGCGCGGCCTTCTGCATACCGCGCACCCGCTTGATCCGGACCTGCTCGTAGGCCCGGACCCTGGCGATGGGGTCTCTGCCGCCGCCGGCGAGCGCGCGGCTGAGCACCCACGCGTCCTCCAGTGCCTGGCTCAGCCCCATGCCCACCCGCGGCGGCACCACATGCGCGGCGTCGCCGACCAGGGTGATCGGGCCTTCGCCCCACTGCGGCAGCTCCCGGTGGATGATGTGGGGGAAGACGCTGACGTCCTCGTCCTTCATCGCGTCGAGCAGATTCCGCAGACCGGGCGCGGTCCACTGCCCGAACCGGGCACGCAGGTTGGCCACCGCCGAGCCGGGCTCCTTGAGCGAGGCGGTGTCACCGGGCGCGCCGGGCGGCAGGATGTCGCCGTCGTCGAACGGCAGCTCGAAAGCCCAGTAGACCTTTCCGTCGCCTACGGGGTGCATCACGCAGATGCCCTCATTGCCGAAGATGCTGTGGACCGCGTGCCCCTCGGCGAAAGCACCGGGAAGTTCGGTGATCCCGTGCCAGGTGGCGTCACCGAGATAGACCGCCGGATCCTCGCCGAACAGCTTGGTGCGGACGACCGAACGCTGCCCGTCCGCGCCGATCACGAGATCGGCCTTGACCTCGGAGCCGTCGGCGAAGGTGACGCGCACCGGCCCGTCGCCGTTCTGCTCGATGCCGGTGCAGCGCATGTTCAACCGCAGCGAGCCGTCGAGCAGGCACGCGGCCATCCGCTCGACGATCAGGCCACGCGAGCCCACGAGCACCGGCGAACCGAATTTGGCGGCGATCTTGGACAGCTGCACCCTCAGCGACAGCGATCCGTCATGATAGAGCCCGTCCACGGAGTCCATCCGCGCGCCGAGCCCGGACAGCTCCACACCGAGATCACTCAGCAGGCCGGTGCCGTTGGGCAGCAACAGCACCCCGTTGCCGCTGGTGCGCAGCTGAGGGGCCTGCTCGTACAGCTCGACCTCGTGCCCGGCCTCGGCCAGCCAAATGGCACAGGCCATACCGCCGAACCCGGCGCCGATGATGACGATTTTCATGCGGGGGAACCTCCAATTCGAACCGGATTCTCTTGGAGCCACTGGTCGACGGCTTGAGCCGTGGAATCGGCGTGCTTCTCCAGAATCGTGAAATGGTCACCAGGAACGTCCACGGCGGTATGCGGCAACTCCCAGAAAGACCGCCAGTCGTTCTTGTGCGGGTTGTCCTCGTCCAGCAGGGCCGGGGAGAACGGATTGAGCGCGCTGAGCAGCAGGGTCGGCGCGTCGATGGGTTTCGGCCGCCAGCCGTCGAAGATCCGCGAGTAACCGCCCATCGCCGCCAGCCGGATGTCGCTGAGCAGATCGAATCCGCTCTCCCGATCGGCCATCGCGCCACCCATCGCGTTGGCCACGCCGGTTTTCGCCATATGTTCCGGCGAAGAGCTGTCCATCAGCACCACCGCCCCGGCCAGAAGCCCGCGCTTTTCAAGCTGATAGGCGATCTCCTGGGCGAGCCAGCCACTGGCGGACCGTCCCACGAGGACGAACGGGCGGCCGTCGGCACGATCCACCACCGCTTCGGCGTGCATCAGCGCCAGCGCCTCGATGGTGTCCGGCAGCCGCTGTCCCTTCATGAACCCCGGCTGCGGAATGGCCCAGACCTCACGGGGCTCGGCGAAGGAACCGGCGAACCGGGCGAACTCGTGCGGTCCGGCGACCGGGGCGAAGGACGGGAAGCAGATCAGCAGCGGGTCCGCCGCGCCGCGGGCGAGCCGGACCGTGGGCGGCGCCTCGTCCAGCTCCCGGGCGGTGAACGCGGGACGCAGCCGGGAGGCGGCCTCCAGCAGTTTCACCGACTCCTCGACCTTGCCCAGTTGCGTGGCCTGCCAGTACAAGGCGGCCAGCGGACCGGCGACGTCGGAATCGAGTGTGACCGCGGCAGAGGTCGTCACCGGGGACGCGGCACGTTGCACCTCGGCCGCCAGATGCTCGGCCAGCGCGGCGGGATCGGGGAAGTCGAAGACCAGGGTGGCCGGCAGGCTCAACTCCGTCGCGGTGGTGAGGTGGTTGCGCAGCTCCATCGCGCTGAGCGAGTCGAAACCCTGTTCCAGGAAGGCCGCTCGCGGTTCGACGGCCTCGGCGGACGCGTGCCCGAGCGCGGTGGCGGCGTGCGTGCGCACCAGCTTCAGCATCGCGGCGACCCGGTCCTCTTCGGACAGTGCCGCCATCCCCTCGGTTACGGAGGCAGTGGTCTCGCCACCGGCCTTCGAGCGTGCGACCCTGCGGGTGTTCACCAGTCCACCGAGGACCGGGGGCAGGGAGCCCGCGCGAGCCTGCTCGGCCAGCACGGCCAGGTCCACCCGCATCAGCACCGGCGCCGGGTCCGCACCCCGGCAGGCCAGGTCGAATTGCTCCAGCGCTTCGCCGGTCTCCCAGGGAATCGCGCCGCCTCTGGTGATCCGGGCGCGGTCCTTCTCCGCCAGCCGGCCGGTGATACCGCCGGGTTCCAGCCAAGGTGCCCAGGCGAGCGACGTGCCGGGCAGTCCCTCCGCCCGGCGGCGGCGGGCCAGCGCGTCCAGAAAGGCGTTGGCAGCCGCGTAGTTGCCCTGCCCCGGGCTGCCGACGGTGGCTCCAGCGGAGGAGAAAACCACGAACGCCGAGAGGCCCAGGTCGCGGGTCAGTTCGTGCAGCACCAGCGCGCCGTCCACCTTCGGACGCAGTACCCGGTCGAACTTCGCTGTGGTAAGCGAGCCGATCAGACCGTCGTCGACCACTCCGGCCAGATGCACCACACCGGTCAGCGGCCGGTCGGCGGGAATCTCAGCCAGCACACGGGCCACGGTCGGGCGATCGGCGACGTCGCCGGCCACCTGCCGGACATGCTCGGTCGAGAGCGCGGGATCCGCGCTGCGGGAGAGCAACACGAGATGACGCACCCCGTGTCGCTCGGCCAGATGCCGGGTGAGCAGGCGGCCGAGGCCACCGGTCGCCCCGGTGACCAGCACCGTGCCCGCCGGGTCGAACACCGGATCTTCCCGGCCGCTCTCCTCGGCGAGGGTCACCCTGGTGAACCTGGGCACTCTGATCTCTTCGCCTCGCACCGACACCTGGGGCTCGCCGAGACCGCAGGCCTGTGCGAGCGCAGTCGGCGACCAGCCGTCCCCGCCGACATCGGCGAGCACGAACCGGTCCGGGTGCTCCAGCTGCGCGGATCGCAGCAGACCCCAGATCGGCGCCGCCACGAGGTCCGTGGAGGCATCCCTGGTGACGAAGACCAGCCGCGAGTGCTGGAAACGCTCGTCACCGGCCCACTGCCGGAGCAGGTCGAGTACGGTCGCCGTGGCTTCACGCACGTTCGCGCCGATGTCGCCGGACCACGGCCCGCAGGGCACCAGCACGAACTCGGGCACGGGCTCCTGCAACTCGACCAACTCGGCCGGCTCGGGCGCCGTGCGGACCGTGATGCCGGCCCCTGCCAGCCCGACTGCCAGCTTCAGCTCGTCGAACCCGAGAACGGCAAAGGAATCCGGTGTTCCCGAAGCGGCGCGGACCGTCCACTCCAGACTCAACGTCGACCTCGCGACCCGGTGCTCGGCCGGCAGGTCCCGCAACGAGACGGCAGCGGCCGTGAGCACGGGAGCACCGGTCTCATCGGCCAGCAGCAGCTCGAGAACGCCGGGTTCCGGCTCGGTGATCCGGGCGCGGACGGTGGTCGCGCCGGTCGCGTGCAGCCTCACGTCCTGCCAGCTCCCCGGCATCTTGCCCTCGGCTCGCACCAGGACGTCCAGTATCTCCGGGTGAATGCCGAAACCGCCGGCCTCGTCCTCGACGGACACTTCCGCGAAGATCTCGCCGTCGCGCTGCCAAGCGGCGGTGGCGCCGTCGAGCCAAAGTTCCCCGGATCCGGCGGGAGGCCATTCGGTCAGATCGGTCGACGAAGCCGTCCCGGCCGTCAGGAATCCGGTGGTGTGTCTGGACCATGACCCGTCGCCGTCCGCCCGGGAGTGGACGCTCACCGCACGCCTGCCCGCCTCCTCGGCGCCCAGGAGCACTTGGAGCCTCCGGTTCTCACCGGCGATCGGGCTGTCCACGGTCAGCGTCTCGATCCGGTCGAGCCCGACTTCCTGCCCGGCGCGGAACGCCAGTTCCACCAGTGCGGAGGCGCTCAACGCGGACGCCGTCCGGCCGGTCAGCATCAACCCGTCACCTTCGGCGAACCCGACCGCCGCCCCCAGCAGGGGGTGCCCGGCCGAGGCCAGGCCCAGTCCGTCCGCGTCGGCGGCGACCGGCTCACTGTCCTCCAGCCAGTAACGCTGCCGCTGGAACGCGTAGGTCGGCAGGTCGACACGACGCGCGCCGGTCCCGGCGAACACGGCCGCCCAGTCGACGGAAGCACCGTCCACATGCAACAGGCCGACCGCACCGAACAACGCCTCCACTTCCGGACGATCCCGGCGCGCGGTGGCGACGGCGAGCTCCGCCGAGCAGTCCAGTGCCATCGCGGTCAGGATCCCGTCGGGGCCCAGCTCGACGAAGCGCCGCACGCCGTCGCTTCGCAGCCGGTCCACGGCCTGCTGGAAATGGACTCCCCTGGACACGTGCCGGACCCAGTGGCCGGCATCGATCCGCACCGGCGCGCCGTCCATAGTGGACATCAGCGGGATCTTCGGTTCGGCGTGGTCGAGGGATTCGGCGACCCGGCCGAACTCCTCGAGCATGTCGTCCATCAGCGGCGAATGGAACGCGTGGCTCACCTTGAGCCGCTTGGTACGACGGCCTCGCGCCGCCAGGGCCTCCGCGACGGCCAGCACAGCGGCCTCCTCGCCGGAGAGCACCGTGGCGGCCGGGCCGTTGATCGCGGCGATCGCCACACCGTCCCCGAGCAGCGGGAGAACCTCGGCCTCGGACGCCTGCACGGACACCATCGCCCCGCCACGCGGGAGTTCCTGCATCAGCCGTCCGCGAGCGGCGACCAGCTTCGCCGCGTCGTCGAGGCCGAGCACCCCGGCGGCGTGGGCGGCGGCCAGCTCGCCGATGGAATGGCCGAGCACGTGGTCGGGACGGACGCCCCAGCTCTCCAGCAGGCGGAACAACGCGATCTCGAAGGCGAACAAGCCCGTTTGCGTGAAGACCGTTTCGCCGAGCTGGTCGGCGTCCGTACCGAAGACGACCTCGCGCACGGACGCGCCGAGGTGAACTTCGAGGCGTTCACAAACCTCGTCGAAGGCCCGAGCGAAAACGGGGAACGTGTCGTAGAGCTCCCGTCCCATTCCCGGCCGCTGGGAACCCTGACCGGAGAACAGGAACGCGGTCCCACCGCCCACGGTTTCCGGCAGGCTCGCCCCGGAAGCGAGCGCGTCCAGCCCGGTGAGCAGGCTTTCCCCGTCGCCCACGACGACAGCGCGATGAGTGAACCGAGATCGGGTGGTGGCCAGTGAGAAGGCGACGTCCAGGGGATTCATCCCCGCCACCGCGGACCGCAGCCGGGCGGCCTGCGCCCGCAGCGCCACCTCCGACTTGGCCGAGAGCAGCCAGGGCACCGCGGGCAGATTCGCCGTGGTCACCGGCTCCTCCCGCTCGGGCGCCTGCTCCAAGATCACGTGGGCGTTGGTGCCGCTGACCCCGAAGGACGACACCGCCGCCCGCCGTGGACGGCCCGTCTCCGGCCAGGGAGCCGACTCGGTGAGCAGCTTCACCGCACCCACCGACCAGTCGATCTCCGGTGAGGGCTCGTCCACGTGCAGCGTCTTCGGCCAGACGCCGTGTCGCAGCGCGAGCACCGCCTTGATCACCCCGCCGACACCGGCGGCGCCGAGGGTGTGCCCGATATTGGACTTCAGCGAGCCGAGACCCACGGGCTCGTCACGGTCCTGGCCGTAGGTGGCGAGCAGGGCCTGTGCCTCGATCGGATCGCCGAGCCTGGTGCCCGTGCCATGCGCCTCCACGAGGTCGATGTCTCGCGGTTCAAGTTTCGCGGTGGCCAGTGCCTGGCGGATCACCCGCTGCTGCGACGGCCCGTTCGGCGCGGTCAGGCCGTTCGACGCGCCATCGGAGTTCACCGCCGAACCCCGCATCACCGCGAGGATCTCCCGCCCGTTGCGCAGCGCGTCGGAGAGCCGTTCGACCATCACCACGCCGACGCCCTCGCCCCAGCTCGTTCCGTCGGCCGCGGCGGCGAAGGATTTGCAGCGGCCGTCCACCGCGAGCCCGCGCTGGCGGCTGAACTCGATGAACGCGGCCGGGGTGGACATGATGGTCACCCCGCCGGCCAGCGCGAGCGAACACTCCCCCGATCGCAGCGCCTGCGCGGCCAAGTGCAACGCGACCAAGGACGACGAGCACGCGGTGTCGACCGTCATGGCCGGTCCCTCGAAGCCGAACAGGTACGAGATCCGTCCGGAAAGGACACTCGCCGCGCTGCCGTTGCCCAGATAGCCCGCGAGCTCGTCCGGCACCACCCGCAGGCGGCTGGCGTAGTCGTGGGACACGACACCGGCGAACACCCCGGTCCGGCTGCCCCGCAGGGACACCGGGTCGATACCGGAGCGTTCCACCGCCTCCCAGGCGGCTTCCAGCAGCAACCGCTGCTGCGGGTCCATCGCCAGCGCCTCACGCGGGCCGATACCGAAGAAGCCGCTGTCGAAGTCGGCGGCGTCCAGCACGAATCCGCCGTGCTCGGTGTAGCTCTTGCCCGCCTTGTCCGGGTCCGGGTCGAACGACCCGGCCAGATCCCAGCCGCGGTCGGCCGGGAAACCGGAGATCGCGTCGGTGCCCGAGTCGACCAGCCGCCAGAGGTCTTCCGGGGTGGCCACCCCACCGGGATAGCGGCAGCTCATGCCGATGATGGCGATCGGCTCGTTTTCGACGGCGCCGGTGGTGGTCACGGTGATCTCGCCGGTCTCGCCCGCGAGCACCGAACGAAGATGACGAGCGAGCACCTCGGACGTCGGATAGTCGAACACCAGCGTGGCGGGCAGGGCGACGCCGGCGGCGTCGGCTAGCAGGGTGCGGAACTCGACCGCGGTCATCGAGTCGAAACCGAGGTCGGCGAACGGTTCCGCCGGGTCGATCTCGTCCGGCGAATCATGGCCGAGCACGGTGGCCGCGCTCCGGCGCACCAACGCCAGCAGTTCGGGAAGTTCACGTGGTGGCGACGTCACCCTAGGCTCGGGAACCTGCTCGGCGGACGCGATCGGCTCGTGGGAACCGAACTGCGCCGCCGGCCAGTAACGCTTGCGCTGGAAGGCGTACGTCGGGAGATCGACCGTGCGGCCCGCGTCGCCGAGCACGGCGAGCCAGTCGACCTTCACCCCGTCGGCATACAGCCGCCCGAGCGCCCTCAGCAGTGTGAGCGGTTCGGACCGGTCCTTGCGGCAGGTCGCCGCGAGCACCGCCTTCCGCCCGCCTTCCGGTTCGACGACGCAATCACGCGCCATGGCCGTCAACACGGCGTCCGGCCCGATCTCCAGGAACCGTCCGGCGCCGTGAGCACGCAGCCAGTCGATGCCGTCGTGGAACCGCACGGCCTCGCGGACATGCCGTACCCAGTGCCCTGCGGAGAACGCGGTCACCGGCTCACCGGTCAGATTGGACACCACAGGGAACCGAGGCCGATAGAAGGTCATGCCCTCGGCGACGCGACGGAAGTCCTCCAGCATCGGTTCCATCAAGGGTGAGTGGAACGCGTGGGAGACGTTGAGGCGCTTGCATTTGCGGCCTTCACCGGTCCAGTGCGCGGCGATCCGCTCGATCGCCGTCGCCGCGCCGGAGACCACAGTGGACCGGGGACCGTTCAGCGCAGCGATCGACACCTCGCCATCCAGCAGCGGCAGCACTTCCGCTTCGGACGCCGCCACCGCCAGCATCGCTCCCGCGTCGTGCCCACCGGGCAACGCCTGCATCAGCCTGCCGCGGGCCGCGACGAGCCGGGCCGCGTCGGAGAGGGAGAGCACTCCGGCGACGTGCGCGGCGCTCAGCTCGCCGATCGAATGTCCGGAGACGAAATCCGGGCGGACGCCCCAGTGCTCCACGAGCCGGAACAGCGCCACCTCGAAGGCGAACAGGGCGGCCTGCGTGTACTCCGTGCGGTGCAACGCGTCCGAGTCCACCACCGTGTCCAGCGGCTGGTCGAGATGCCGGTCCAGCTCGGCACGGACCTCGTCGAAGGCGGCGGCGAAGACCGGGTACTCCCCGGCCAGTTCACGTCCCATGCCCAGCCGCTGGGAACCCTGACCGGAGAACAGGAACGCCAGCTTCCCGGAACCGGCCGAACCACGGACCACGGCCGCGTCCGGCTCGCCCGCGGCCAGTGCGGCGAGACCCCGGCGCAGCTCGTCGCGACTCCGGCCGACCACCACCGCACGATGGTCCAGTGCGGACCGGGTGGTCAGCAGCGAGCGTGCGATGTCCACGATTGAATCCACAGTGGACTGTCCATCGGCGGCGAGCAGCCGTCCCGCTTGGGCGTCGAGCGCCTTGGCGCCGCGCGCGGACAGCACCCATGGCACCACGCCGTCGGGCTCCGGCGAGGAGACCGCCGCCTGCTCCGGCACCTGTTCGAGGATCACGTGCGCGTTGGTGCCGCTGATCCCGAACGAGGACACCCCGGCCCGGCGCGGACGTCCGGTCTCCGGCCAGTCCCGCGCCTCGGTGAGCAGTTCGACCGAGCCCGATTCCCAGTCGATGTGCCGCGAAGGCTCGTCGACGTGCAAGGTGCGCGGCAACACGCCCTTGCGGAGCGCCATCACCGTTTTGATCACTCCCGCCACTCCGGCGGCGGCCTGCGCGTGCCCGATGTTCGACTTCAGCGAACCCAGCAGCAGCGGGCGTTCGCGGCCCTGGCCGTAGGTGGCCAGGAGCGCGTGGGCTTCGATGGGGTCGCCGAGCGAGGTCCCCGTGCCGTGCGCCTCCACCGCGTCGACGTCCGCCGTGGTGAGGCGCGCGTTCGCCAGCGCCTGCCGGATGACCGCTTCCTGTGATCGTCCGTTGGGCGCGGTCATGCCGTTCGACGCGCCGTCGGAGTTGACCGCGCTGCCCCGCATCACCGCGAGCACGCGGTGACCGTTGCGCCGGGCCTCCGACAGCCGTTCCACCGCGAGCATGCCGACGCCTTCGGCGAAGCCGGTGCCGTTCGCCGCCGAGGCGAACGCCTTGCACCGGAAGTCCGGGGCCATCCCGCCCTGTTTCCGGAAGGCGGCCAGCCCGTCCGGCATGCACACCACGGAAACCCCGCCGACGAGCGCCAGGGAACACTCCCCCGCCCGCAGCGCCTGTGCCGCGAGGTGCAGCGCCACCAGCGAGGACGAGCAGGCGGTGTCCACTGTGACCGCGGGCCCTTCGAGACCGAAGGTATAGGCGACGCGGCCGGACATGATGCTCGCGCTGGTGCTGGTGGCGAGGTAGCCGTCGCTCTGCGCGGCGCTGGTCAGCAGGCCGAGGTAGTCCTGTCCGTGGGTCCCGACGAACACGCCGGTCCGGCTTCCCCGCAAGGTTCCCGGATCGACCCCGGCGCGTTCGAGCACCTCCCAGGACACTTCCAGCAGCAGCCGTTGCTGCGGGTCCATCGCCAGCGCCTCACGCGGGCTGATCCCGAAGAACGCGGCGTCGAACTCCCCGGCGTCGGGCAGGAAACCGCCGCTGCCCTCCTCGGGCCAGCCGCGATCGGCGGGGAACTCCCCGACCGCGTCCACCTCGTCGGCCACCAGCCGCCACAGTTCCTCGGGCGAGCCGACGCCGCCGGGGAACCGGCAGCTCATCCCGACGATCGCGATCGGCTCGGCCGGCGCGTCCGAGAGCTGCTGGTTCCGCGCGCGGAGCCGGTCGATCTCCTTGAGCGAATCCCGCAGCGCGACGACCACCTGCTCGGCCGGTGCCTCCATGACTGGTTTCCCCATTCCGTGGTTCAGGAGCCGAGGCTCTGGCTCGCCTTGCGCAGCAGGCTCTGCACGTCCATGTCGTCGATCTCGCCCTCCGAAACCGGCGCCGCGGGCTCGCCACCCTTGGCCAGGCGCAGCAGGGCGTCGAGCAGCCCGGCTTCCCGCACCCGGCTCGCCGGGATGGTCGACAGCAGCCGTTCGATCTCCGCGTCCCCGCTTTCGGCCGCCGCCACCGGCCGCGCCTGCGAGTCGGGAGCGAGGTCGGTCAGCAGCCGCCGCGCCAGCTCGACCGGTGTCGGATGGTCGAAGATCAGCGTGGCGCGCAGTTTCAGCCCGGTGGCCGAAGTGAGCCGGTTGCGGAGCTCGAGCGAGGTCAGCGAGTCGAACCCGAGGTCCTTGAAGGCCCGTTCCGGTTCGACGCCATCGGCCGAGTGGTGGCCCAGCACCGCGGCGGCGTGGGAGCGCACCAGGTCCAGCACCGCGCGGTCGCGTTCCTCCTGAGGCATTCGCGGAAGCTCGGTCCGCAAAGACCGGGCACCGGAGGCGTCGGCCCCGGCCACGCGGCGGGACCGGGTACGGACCAGACCGCGGAACAGCGCCGGAAGACGGTCACCCTGACCGCGCAGGACGGCGAGATCCATCCGGACCGGCACCAGCATCGGTTCGTCCGTGGCCAGCGCGGTGTCGAACAGTGCCAGTCCGTCCTCAGTGGACAGTGCGACCGCGCCGCCGCGGGCCATCCGGGAGAGATCGGCCTCGTCCAGCCTCGCGGTCAGCGCACTGCGCTCGGCCCACAGGCCCCAGGCCAGCGAGATCGCCGGAAGTCCGCTGCCACGCCGGTGCGCCGCCAGCGCGTCGAGGAACGCGTTCGCCGCGGAGTAGTTCCCCTGACCTGGCGAGCCGAAAGTGGCCGCACCCGAAGAGAACAGCACGAACATCGACAGATCGAGGTCCCGCGTCAGCTCGTGCAGGTTGAGCGCGCCCTTGACCTTGGGCCGCAGCACCTGCTCGACCTGCTCCGGGGTGAGCTGGCCGAGTACGGCGTCGGCGAGCACGCCCGCGGTGTGCACCACGCCGGTCAGCGGCCGGTCCGCCGGGATTCCGGCGAGCAGAGCCGCCAGCGCCGCACGGTCGGCGACGTCGCAGGCGGCGAACCGGACCCGGGCGCCCAGCTCCTTCATCTCGGCGGCCAGTTCCGCCGAGCCCCGGCCGCTACGGCTGGCCAGGATCACGTCGCGGGCGCCGTACTCGCGGACCAGATGCCTGGCGACGAGGCCGCCGAGCGTGCCGGAACCGCCGGTGACCAGGATCGTCCCTTGTTGACGATGAGACGGCGGGCAGGTGAGCACCACCTTGCCGACGTGCTTCGCCTGGCTGAGATGGCGGAACGCCTGCGGCGCGCGGCGCACGTCCCAGGCCCGTAGCGGAAGCGGTCGGAGCAACCCCTGCTCGAACAGCCCGGCCAGCTCCACGAGCATGGACTGGATCCGGTCCAGACCGGCTTCCTGCAGGTCGTACGCCTCGTACCGGACGCCGGGGTGATCGGCCGCGACCTGCTCCGGGATCCGCTTGTCGGTCTTGCCCATTTCCAGGAACCGGCCGCCGCGCGGCAGCAGCCCCAGCGAGGTGTCGACGTACTCGCGGGCCAGCGAGTTGAGCACCACGTCCACCCCGAGCCCGCCCGTGGTCTCCAGGAATTTCGGCGCGAAGTCGAGGGAGCGCGAGGAGCCGATGCGGTCGTCCGCGAACCCGGTGGTCCGCAGCGCGTCCCACTTCCCCTCACTCGCCGTGCCGTAGATCTCCGCACCGAGATGGCGGGCGATCTGCACGGCCGCCATGCCGACACCGCCGGCGGCGGCGTGCACCAGCAGCGTCTCCCCCCGGCGCAGACCGGCGAGGTCCACCAGGCCGTAGTACGCGGTGAGGAAGGCGATCGGCACGGTGGCGGCTTCGGCGAAGGTCAGCCCGGCCGGGATCTTCGTCATCATGCGGTGGTCCGCGACGGCCACCGGGCCGAAGGCGCCGGCGAGCGCGCCCATCACCCGGTCGCCGGGCCCCACGTTCGTCACACCGGGACCGACGTCGAGCACCACACCCGCGGCCTCGCCGCCGAACGAGCCCTCCCCCAAGGAAAGCCCGAGTCCGTAAAGGACGTCGCGGAAGTTCAACCCGGCCGCGCGGACCTCCACCCGGACCTGCCCGTCCGCCAGCGGTTCCAGCACTTCCGGGCAGGGGCTGAGCACGAGGTTGTCGAAGGTGCCGGTGGTCGGGATGTCCAGACGCCAGGCGGGTTCGTCCGGCGGGGTGAGCACTCCGGCGGTGTCGGCACCGGCCAGCCTGGGGAGCAGGATCGCGCCGCCGCGGATCGCCGCCTGCGGTTCTCCGGTGGCCACCGCCTCGGCCAGCTTCGCTTGTGACGAGTCGTGGTCGTCGACGTCCACCACCACGAACCGGTCCGGGTTCTCCGACTGGGCGGACCGCAGCAGACCCCACAGCGGAGCGTGCAGGAGGTCCGGTTCGCCGTCCTCCGGAGTCGCGGCGACCGCGTTGCGGGTGACGACGACCAGCTTGGCGTCGGCGAACCGTTCATCGTCCAACCAGGACTGGAGCAGCCCGAGTGTCTCGTTCACCGAAGTGCGGACGGCTTCCTCGTCCGGTACGCCGGAGCCCACCGGGCAGGAGTACACGACATGGTCTCCGGTGTCCGAAATGGACTCAAGATCGAGTGAGTCGAGCCCCACTCCCCGACCGGCGTCGGTCGAGGTGGCGGGTGCCGGAATCCAGTCGACGCGGTAGAGGGAACCGCCGCTACGGGCCGCGCGGAGTTGCTCCGCGGCGACCGGTCGCACGACCAGTGAGTCCACCGTGGCCACCGGAGTGCCCGCTTCGTCGGTGACCAGCACCGAGATCCCGTCCGACATCAGGTCCCCGGCGGGCGCGAGCCGGACCCGCACCGCGGTGGCGCCCGAGGCGTGCAGGCTCAGGCCGTTCCAGGAGAACGGCAGCAGCACCCGGTTCGGGTCCTTGCCGGTGTCGATCAAGGTTCCGAGACCGATTCCGTGCAGCGCGGCGTCCAGCAACGCCGGGTGCAGCCCGAACCGCGCGGCGTCGGCGTGCTGGGTCTCCGGCAGGCCGACCTCGGCGTAGATCTCCCGGCCACGCCGCCAGGCGGCCCGCAAACCCTGGAACGCGGGCCCGTAATACAAGGTGGTCTCGTTGATCCGGTCGTAGAACTCGGCGAGGTCGATCTCCTCGGCGTCCTCGGGTGGCCAGGCGGTCAGGCGGTCGGGCGACTCGTCACCTTGCGGAGCAAGGATTCCGCCGGCGTGGCGGGTCCATACGTCCGCACCGTCCGGCCGGGCGTACACGCTCAGCGAACGGGAACCGGTCTCGTCGGCCGGGCCGGCCAGCACGCGCACCGCGACCCCGCCCTGCTCGGGCAGGAGCAGCGGCACTTCGATGGTCAGTTCCTCCACCACCGGGCAGCCGACCTCGTCCCCGGCGCGCAGGGCGAGCTCGCCGAACGCGGTCCCCGGCAGGATCACCTCGCCCATCACCGAGTGGTCGGCCAGCCACGGCTGGCCGTGCCGGGAAAGCAGGCCGGTCATCAGGAACCCGTCGGTGTCCGGCAGGTCCGCCGCCGCACCGAGCAGCGGATGCCCGGCCGGGGTGAGCCCGAACCCGGCGGCGTCGGCCACGTCGGTGGTCGTGTCGTGCCAGTACCGCTCGTGCTGGAAGGCGTAAGTGGGCAGGTCGATGCGCCGCGCTCCGGGGAACACCGCGGGCCAGTCGACGGTGGCCCCGTGCACCTGGGCCTGACCGACCGAGAGCAGGAACCGTTTGAGACCGCCTTCACCTCGGCGCAGGGAGCCGACGGCGGCGATCCGTTTCCCGGCGACCTCGGCGGTCGCCTCCACCGACATGGCCAGTACGGGATGGGCACTGACCTCGACGAACACGGTGTGCCCCTCCTCGATCAGAGCCGTCGTCGCCGCTTCGAACCGGACCGTTCGCCGCAGGTTCCGGTACCAGTACGCAGCGTCCAGCTCGGTTCCGGTGAGCCATCGCGAATCGGTGGCCGAGTAGAACGGGATCTCCGCCTTTCCCGGCGTGATCGGTTCGAGGACCTGGTGCAGCACATCGGAAAGCCGGTCGATCGACGCGGAGTGGGCGGGGAAGTCGACGCCGGGAATCTCCCAGCGCAAAGCGCGCTCGGCGGCGAGGATCCGGCCGAACTCGGTGAGCGCGTCCCGCTCTCCGGACACCACCACCGAGGTGGGGCCGTTCACCGCGGCGACGGCGAGCCGGTCCGCCCAGGGTTCCAGCCAGGCGGCCACTTCCTCGTGGGTCCGCTCCACCGAGATCATGCCGCCCAGCCCGGCGAGCGCGACCAGCTCCCGGCTGCGCAACGCCACTACCCGGCAGGCGTCACGCAGGCTCAGCGCGCCGGAGACGTAGGCGGCGGCGATCTCGCCCTGGGAATGCCCGACCACCGCGTCCGGCCGCACCCCCATCGACTCCCACAGCTTCGCCAGCGACACCATCACCGCGAACGACGACGGCTGGAGCACATCGACCCGTTCCAGGGGCGGCGCTCCAGGTGCCTCCCGCAGGACGTCGAGCAGGTTCCAACCGGTGAATTCGGCGAGTGCCTCGGCGCAGGAGTGGAGCGCCTCGGCGAACACGGGCGCGGTGTCCAGCAGCTCGCCCGCCATCCCCGCCCAATGCGTGCCCTGGCCGGGGAACACGAACACCACGCGGGCGGCGGACGGCGCCATGCCCTGTGCGATACCCGGCCCTGGCCGGTCCTCGGCGAGCGCGGACAAGGACGCGCGCAGCTCGGCCCGGTTCTCGCTGACGAACGCGGCCCGATGTTCCAGCGCGGACCTGGTGGTCGCCAGCGAGAAACCGATATCCGCCCGCGACGCGTCCGGATTCTCGTCCACGAAGGACAGCAGTTTGGCCGCCTGACCGCGCAGGGCGTCACGTCCCTTGCCGGAAAGGACGACCAGTGAAGTACCAGTGTCCTTTTCGGACGGTTTCGGCTCAGTCGTGGCGGCGACACCTTCGAGGATGACGTGCGCGTTGGTACCGCTGATCCCGAACGAGGATACGCCCGCCCGTCGCGGCTGCCCGGTCTCCGGCCACTCTCGCGACCCGGTCAGCAGCTCGATGTTCCCGGCGTCCCAGTCGATTCGCGGCGAGGGCTGGTCGACATGCAGGGTTCGCGGCAGCACACCGTGCCGGATCGCCTGCACCATCTTGATCACCCCGGCCACCCCGGCCGCGGCCTGCGCGTGGGCGATGTTCGACTTGATGGTGCCCAGCCACAACGGCCGCGGACGATCCTGGCCGTAGGTGGCCAGCAACGCGTGCGCCTCGATCGGATCGCCGAGCGAGGTCCCGGTGCCGTGTGCTTCGACCGCGTCGATGTCCTTGGTGGTCAGGCGTGCGTCCTCCAGCGCCTGCCGGATCACCTTCTCCTGGGAGTTGCCGTTCGGCGCGCTGAACCCGTTGCTCGCGCCGTCCTGGTTCACCGCCGTCCCCCGCACGACGGCCAGCACGCGGTGGCCGAGGCGTTCGGCGTCGGACAGCCGTTCCAGAAGCAGCAGCCCGGCCCCCTCGGAGAACCCGGCGCCGTCGGTCGCGGCGGAGAAGGCCTTGCAGCGTCCGTCCTTCGCCAGTCCGCGCTGACGGCTCAGCTCCACGAACAACCACGGCGTGGACATCACCGCGACACCGCCCGCCATGGCGAGCGAACATTCGCCCTCGCGCAGGGACCGGACGGCCATGTGCAGCGCCACCAGCGAGGAGGAGCAGGCGGTGTCCACGGTGACCGCCGGCCCCTCCAGGCCCAGCGCGTAGGCGATCCGGCCGGACACGAGACTGCCGATGCTGTCGTTGCTCAGGTAGCGGCCGGTGCCCTTCGGCACGGGCGTGAGCCGGACGCCGTAGTCGTGATACATCGCCCCGGCGAACACCCCGGTACGGCTTCCGCGCAGGGTCGCCGGGTCGATGCGGGCGTGTTCGCAGACCTCCCAGGCCGATTCCAGCAGCAGCCGTTGCTGCGGGTCCATCGCCAGCGCCTCACGCGGCGAGATGCCGAAGAACCCGGCGTCGAACTCGCCCGCCTCGTCGAGGAAGCCGCCCTCCTTCGCATAGGTGGTGTCGGCGTGGTCCGGATCCGGGTCGTACAGCCCGCCGACGTCCCAGCCTCGATCCGCCGGGAACTCGGTGACCGCGTCGACCCCGTCGGCCACCAGCCGCCAGAGCTGCTCGGGATCGCGCACCCCGCCGGGGAACCGGCAGCTCATCCCGACCACGGCGATCGGTTCGTGGCGTCGGTCCTCGACATCGGTGAGCCGCTGCCGGGTGGCGTGCAGATCGGCCGACACCCGGCGGAGGTAGTCGCGCAGTTTGTCCTCTGTGGACATTCCAGTGCCCTTCGGTTCGCGCTGCGGCATCAGATTCCGAGCTCTTGGTCGATGAAGGCGAACATCTCGTCGTCGCTGGCCGAGCTCAGCCGGTCGCTAGCGGTCTCTTCCCGTTCGCCCGCGTTCCTGGCGGCCAGCGCCCGCAGCCGGGCGGTGACCCGGCCGCGGTCGCCGTCGTCCAGTCCGGTGAGCAGGAGCTCGATCCGGTCGAGCTGCGTCAGCACCTCGTCGGCGGCCCCGACCTCGTCTACGGAGAACTGGTCGGACAGGTACGCGGCCAGCGCGGTCGCGGTCGGCTGGTCGAAGGCGAGGGTGGCCCGCAGCCTGAGCCCGGTGGCCGCGCTCAGCCGGTTCCGCAGTTCGACCGAGGTGAGCGAGTCGAAACCGAGCTCCTTGAACGCCCGGTCCGGTCCGACCGCGCCTTCCCCCTCAGCGTCGTGCCCGAGCACGTCGGCGGCCTGCTTCCGGACGAGGTCGAGCAGTTTGCGCACCCGGTCGCCGGCCGGGAGTTCCGCCCACGAAATGTCCTCGGTGGCCTGGGAACGGGAGGCGGCGGGGAGCCGGACGAGACCACGCAGCAGCGCGGGAAGGGTGCCGGCCTCCGCCTGTTTCCGGAGCACGCGGGAGTCGAACTGGATCGGCACCAGTACGGCGGGCTCCGCGGTCAGTGAGCGATCGAACAAGGCCAGTGCGTCCTCTGTGGACATCGGAGCGGAACCGCTGCGCGCCATCCTGGCGAGGTCGGAGTCGGTGAGATCGCCGGTGAGCCCGCTGCGTTCGGCCCAGAGCCCCCAGGCGAGGGACACGGCGGGGAGCCCGTCCGCCTTGCGTTGCTGCGCCAGCGCGTCGAGGCCGGCGTTGGCGGCGGCATAGTTTCCCTGCCCTGGTGCCCCGAACGTGGTCGCACCGGAAGAAAAGAGCACGAACGCGGCCAGGTCCAGCCCCGCGGTCAGCTCGTGCAGGTTGCGGGCACCGTCCAGTTTCGGCCCGAGCACCCGCTCGAACCGGTCGGCGGTCAGCGACTCGATCACCCCGTCGTCGACCACGCCCGCGGTGTGCACCACCCCGGTCAGCGGATGCCCGTCGGGGATCGCGTCCAGCGCCGCGGCGAGAGCGTCCCGATCGGCCACGTCACAGGCGACCGCGGTGATCTCGGCGTTCTCGACGCCGTTCAGGGCTTCCGGGAGCCGTCCGCTGCGGCTGGCCAGTATCAGGCGCTCGACGCCGTGCGTGGTCACCAGATGCCGGGCGAGAAGGCCGGCGAGCGTGCCGGAGCCACCGGTGATCAACACCGTCCCACCGGCCGCGAACACCGTCTCCCCGGTCGCCGGGAGCACCGTTTTCGCGAGCCGGGGCACGAAGAGCCGACCACCGCGGACGGCCAGCTGCGGTTCGTCCGGCACGAACGGCACCGACTCCGGCGTCGCGGTGTCGACGAGGACGAACCGGCCGGGATGCTCCGACTGAGCGCTCCGGACCAGGCCCCAGACGGCGGCCTGCGCCGGATTCCTCGGCGCGGGCTCGTCGCCGACCGCGACCGCGCCGTCGGTCACCAAGACCAGTGGCGCGTCCTCCCGCAACCAGGACTGAAGCAGGCCGAGCACCTGGCCGAGCGTTTCGCCGACCGAGTCGGCCACCGGGCACTCCACGATGACCCCTGGCGTTCCGGCCATCGTGTTCACCGGGGTCACCGGTGTCCAGTCCACCCGGTACAGCGGGTTTCGTCGCTGGTCGGAAAACAGGCTTCGCGACACCGGGCGCAGGACCAGCGAGTCCACGGAGATCACCGGTGCGCCGGATTCGTCGAACGCGGTCAGCGAAAGCGTGTCCTCGCCACCGGAGGCGATCCGGACCCGCAGAGTCGAGGCGCCGTTCGCGTGCAGGGTCACCCCGCTCCAGCTGAACGGCAACCGCGCGTCGTCGCCGTCCCGTTCCAGGACCGGATCGGCCGGATGCAACGCCGAGTCGAGCAGCGCCGGGTGAATGCCGAACCGACCGGTTTCGGCTTCCTCGGACAGCCCGACTTCGGCGAACACGGCGTCCTCGGTCCGCCAAGCCGACCGCAGACCGGTGAACAGGGGGCCGTAGCCGATCCCTGCTTCTTCCAGGCGCGGGTAGATCTCGTCCACCGCGAGCGCCGTCGCGCCGGCGGGCGGCCACTCCGGGATCTTGGTGTCCATGGTGGACAGAGCGGCTTCGGTCAGTGTGCCGGTGGCGTGCCGCGTCCACGGCTCGTCGTCGCGTCGCGAGTGGACGGTCACCTCCCGCCGCCCCGCTTCCTCGGCACCCACCAGCACCCGCAGCTGGACCGGCCCGTCCTCGGGCAGCGTCAGCGGGGTCTCCAGAGTCAGCTCCTCGATCCGGCCGAGGCCGGCTTCGGCCCCCGCCCGCAAGGCCAGCTCGACGAACGCCGTTCCCGGCAGGATCACCGTGTCCAGCACCGAGTGGTCGGCCAGCCACGGATGCGTCCGCAGCGAAAGCAGTCCCGTCAGCAGGAACCCGTCCGGGAGTTCGACCACCGCGTCCAGCAGCGGATGCCCGGCGAGACCGAGCCCGACCGCGCCGAGATCGCCGGCGCCGCCCGGCTCCGGTTCGGGCCAGTACCGCTTGTGCTGGAAGGCATAGGTGGGCAGCTCCACCGGCACGCTCGCGGGGAACACGGTCGACCAGTCCGGCGAGATCCCGCGCGTGTGCAGTTCACCGACGGAAAGCAGGAAACGGTCCAGCCCGCCGTCGTCGCGACGCAGGGTGCCGAGCGCGATCGCCGTGTCCGAGCTCTCCTGCACGGCCGTGGTGAGGACCGGATGCGGACTGGTCTCCAGGAAGATCCCGTGGCCCTGCGCGGCCAGTCCGCCCACGGCGACGTCGAAACGCACCCGCTCGCGGAGGTTCGTGTACCAGTAGGTGGCGTCCAGGCCCGAGGTGTCGAACCAGTCCCCTGTCACCGTCGAGAAGAACGGGATCTTGCCGCGGACCGGGGTGAGATGGGCGAGTGCGTCGAGCAGCCGGTCCTTGATGCGCTCCACATGCGCGGAATGCGAGGCGTAGTCCACCGGGATCTTCTTCGCCCGCACGCCCTCGGTGGTGCAATCGGCCACCAGCTCGGCCAGCGCGACGGGGTCGCCGGACATCACGACGGAGTCCGGGCTGTTCACCGCGGCGATCGACAGGCTGCCCCGGTCCTTGATCCGCACGGCCACCTTTTCGGCGGGCAAGGCGATCGAGACCATGCCGCCGTGCCCGGCGAGCACCTCGGCGATCAGCTTCGACCGCAGGGCGACCACACTCGCGGCGTCGGCGAGGGACAGCGCGCCCGAGACATACGCGGCGGCGATCTCGCCCTGCGAGTGGCCGACCACCGCGGCGGGCTCAACACCGTGCGAACGCCAAAGCCCGGCCAGTGAGACCAGCACCGCGAACAACACCGGCTGGACGACATCGACGCGGTCCAGGGTCGGCGCTCCTGACTCACCACGAAGCACGTCTGTCACGGAGAAGTCCACGTGGGCCTCCAGCGCCGCGGCGCAGTCGGCGAAGTGGGCGGCGAACACAGGCGAACTTTCCAGCAGCGAGACGGCCATCCCGGCCCACTGCGAACCCTGACCGGGGAACACGAACACCACCCGGTCCTCAGCGGACGCCGTACCCAGCACGACTCCCGCCGCGGTGTTGCCGGAGGCGATCGAGACGAGCCCTTCCCTCAGCTCCGCCGGCCCGGTTCCGACGACGACCGCGCGCTCTTCGAACGACGTGCGGGCGGCGAGGGAAACACCGACCTCGTCGATCCGCGCCTCGGGATTCGCGTCCACATAGGACACCAGGCGATGAGCCTGAGCGCGCAGCGCCTCGGCGGACCGGGCGGAGAGCACCCACGGCACCACCGAAAACCGCACCGCTGGGACTTCGGCGGATTCGGCCGGCACCTGTTCGAGAATGACGTGCGCGTTGGTGCCGCTGATCCCGAACGAGGACACCCCGGCGCGACGCGGCCGGTCCGGCACCGGCCACGGCTTGGCCTCGGTCAGCACCTCGACCGCGCCCAGACTCCAGTCCACCTTCGACGACGGCGTGTCCACGTGCAGGGTCGGCGGCAGTACGCCGTGGCGGATCGCCTCCACCATCTTGATCACCCCGGCCACCCCGGCGGCCGCCTGCGTATGGGCGATGTTCGACTTGACCGAACCGAGCAGCAGCGGATGCTCCCGGTCCTGGCCGTAGGTGGCCAGCAGCGCGTGGGCCTCGATCGGGTCGCCCAGCGAGGTTCCCGTGCCATGCGCCTCCACGACGTCCACTTCGGACGGCCGGAGCCTGGCGCTCGCCAGCGCCTGGAGGATCACCTTCTCCTGGGAAGGACCGTGGGGAGCGGCGAACCCGCTGCTCGCCCCGTCCTGGTTGACCGCGGAGCCCCGCAAGACGGCGAGCACCCGGTATCCGCGTTCCCTCGCCACCGAAAGCCGCGCCACCACCAGCACGCCGACCCCTTCGGCGAGGCTGAAACCGTCGGCCGCCTCGGCGAACGCCTTGCACCGGCCGTCGGCGGCGAGCCCGCGCTGACGGCTGAAGGTGACGAACGGATCGGGCACCGACATCACCGTGACACCGCCCGCCAGCGCGAGCGAGCATTCGCCCGCGCGCAGGGCCTGCGCGGCGAGATGCAGTGCCACCAACGAGGACGAGCACGCGGTGTCGACGGTGACCGCCGGCCCCTCCAGCCCCAGGGTGTAGGCGACCCGGCCGGACACCAGGCTGCCGCCGGTGCTCATCGCGAGCGTGCCGTCACGGCCCTTCGCCGTCTTCGCCAGCGCGGCGCTGTAGTCCATCCCGCTGATCCCGGCGAACACCCCGGTTCTGCTGCCCGGCAAGGACGACGGGTCGATCCCGGCCCGCTCGAACGCCTCCCACGACGTCTCCAGCAGGAGCCGTTGCTGCGGGTCCATCGCCAGCGCCTCACGCGGTGAGATGCCGAAGAAGGCCGGGTCGAACAGGCCCGCCTCGTGCAGGAAGCCGCCCTCGGTGACATACGCGGTGCCGGGATTGTCTGGGTCGGGGTCGAACAACCCGGCGACGTCCCAGCCGCGGTCGGCGGGAAAGCCGGAGACGCCGTCCCGTCCGGTCGACACCATGCGCCACAGGTCGTCGGGCGAGGACACCCCGCCGGGGAACCGGCAGGCCATCCCCACGATGGCGATCGGCTCGTGCGCCGCCTCGGTCACCTCGCGCAACCGTGCCTTGGCGTCACGGGCGTCGCTGATCGCCCGCTTCAGATAGTCGCGGAGTTTGCCGTCCTCGGTCACGTGATGTCCACTCCTCGCTCGGACTCGTCGTCGACCAGCGCGAACAGTTCCTCGTCCGTCGCGGAGTCGAGATCATCGGCAGGTTCCCCGCAGGAGGCCAGCAACGCGCGCAGCAGCGCGGCGATCCGGTCGCGATCGTCCACATCGGACACGATGGCGGGCAGTGCTTCGCCGATCTCGTTCAGTCCGGCCAGTACCTGGTCCGCCGGCGACACCGGGACGGGCTCGGTGAGAGCGAACCGCTCCCGCAGGTGCGCGGCCAGCCGTACCGGGGTCGGGAAGTCGAAGACCAGCGTGGTGCGCAGTTTCTCGCCGCTGGCCCGGACCATCCGGTTACGCAGTTCGACCGCGGTCAGCGAGTCGAACCCCATCTCCAGGAACGGACGCTGGGGGTCGACCGCCGCGGCGGAGGAGTGCCCCAGCACCGCGGCCGCGTGGAGGCGCACCAGGTCCAGGAGCGCGCGTTCCCGCTCCGGCTCGGTCATCCCGGCCAGACGCTGCGCCAGCGAGCCCTCGTCGGCGGCCGGATCCGTGGTGGCGGGGGGAATCAGCTCGGCGAACAAGGTGGGCAAGGTGCCCGCCTGCGCCCGCAGCACAGCCAGGTCCAGCCGGACCGGCACCAGGTTCGCCTGCTCGAGACCGTGGGTGGCGTCGAGCAACGCGAGACCGTCGTCGACCGAGAGCGGCAGTGAGCCGTTGCGGGCCATGCGTGCGAGCGCGGCCTCCCCCAGCCTGCTGCCCATGCCGCGGTCCTCGTCCCACATTCCCCAGGCGAGGGAAACCGCGGCGAGACCCCGCGTACGCCGATACGAGGCGAGCGCGTCGAGAAAGGCGTTGGCAGCCGCGTACCCACCCTGCCCCGGACCGCCGAAAGTGGTCGCACCGGAGGAGAAGAGCACGAACGCGGCCAGGTCGAGCTCCTTGGTCAGCTCGTGCAGCAGCCAGGCTCCCCGCGCCTTCGGCAGCAGCACCCGCGCGATCTGCTCGTCGGTGAGCTGGTCCACCACGGCGTCGTCCACGACACCGGCCGTGTGCACGACGCCGGTCAGCGGATGCGCGGCGGGAATGGCGGCGAGTACTTCGGCGAGTCCGTCAGCGTCGGCGACGTCGCAGGCCGCATACCGGACCTCCGCACCCAGCTCCCGAAGCTCGGCGGCCTGCTCGGCGGCGCCCGCGGCCTCGATCCCCCGGCGAGACAGCAGCACGAGGTTCCGCACCCCGTGCCGCTCCACCAGGTGCTTCGCGACCAGCCTGCCGAGGCCGCCGGACGCGCCGGTGATCAGCACCGTACCGTTCTCGGCGAAGCCGAATCCGGAGCCCGCGGGCGGGCCGACCTTGACCAGCCTCGGCGCGAGCAGCTTCCCCGCCCGCACGGCGACCTGCGGTTCTCCGGTGTCGAACACCGACGGCAGCACGCCGACGGCGGCGTTCTCGTCGTCGATGTCCACCAGGACGATCCGGTCCGGGTGTTCGGATTGCGCGCTGCGGACCAGGCCCCAGACCGGCGACGCGCTCAGGTCGAGATCGGCGCCGTCGGTGGTCACCGCCCGGCGGGTCACCACGGCGAGCCGGGTGTCGGCCAGCCGCTCGTCGGTCAGCCACCGGCGAAGCGCGGCGAGCACCCCGGCCAGGACGTCGCGCATCGCGGCCGTCGTCTCCCCCGACAGGCCGGGAACGGGCAGCACCACGATGTCCGGCGGCGAAGCACCCCATTCGAGCGCGTGGGCGAGCTCGGGCATCGACGCGAAACTCCCGGTGTGGGCCCCGAGTTCGAGCCAGTCGCCCCAGCCCCATTCGTCCGCGCCCACCAACGCGAGACGCCAAGGTTCGGCGGGCAAGGCGGGCAGTTCCGTCCAGTCCACGGCGAACAGCGAGTTGCGGGGCAGCCTTCCGGTGTCGCCGAGCTGCGCCGCCGTCACCGGGCGCATCACCAGCGAGGCCACCGAAGCGACCGGCTTGCCCGCTTCGTCGGCGACTTCCACCGACACCGCGTCGGTCCCGGCCGGAGTCAGCCGCACCCGGACCGAGGACGCGCCCGCCGAGTGCAGGGTCACCCCGGTCCAGGCGAAGGCGACCGAGCCCTGGGAATCCTCGTCGGGGCCGGCGAACACCGAGCCCAGCCCCATTCCGTGCAGGGCCGCGTCCAGCAGCGCTGGATGTACGCCGTACCGGTCCGCCGAGACGTCCTCCGGCAAGCGGATCTCGGCGAAGATCTCGTTCTCCCGCTGCCAAGCGGCTCTCAGGCCACGGAAGGAAGGTCCGTAGTCGATGCCCGACGCGGCGAGCCGCGGATACAACTCGGCGGCGGGCAGCGGTTCGGCTCCCGGAGGCGGCCACTCGGCGGCGAACCCGGCGGCCGTTTCCTGTTCAGAACCCAGAATTCCGCCGGCATGCCGGACCCACGGCTCGTCCGCCTCGGCGTCGGCGGGGCGGGAGTGGATGCTCACGCCGCCGTCGTCGACGATCACCTGGACATGGAAAGCGGAGTCCTCCGTGAACACCAGTGGCGCTTCGAGGGTCAGTTCCTCCAGGGTGCGGGCACCCAGCTCGGCCCCGGCATGCAAGGCCAGCTCCGCGAACAGCGAACCCGGCGCGATCACCGTGTCGAGCACGGAGTGGTCGGCCAGCCACGGGTGGGTGCCCAGCGAGAGACGTCCGGTGAACACCGCTCCGGCGCGCTCGGCGAGGCGGACCGCCGCGCCCAGCAAGGGATGCGCGGCGGAGCGCAGCCCCAGCCCCGCGGGGTCGCCGCTCCCCGCGTGCCAGGGTTCCGGCCAGAAACGCCTGTGCTGGAACGGGTAGGTGGGTAGATCGAGCGTCCGCGTCGAGTCGCCGAACGCGGAGGAGAACTCGACCGGCAGGCCGTTGACATACGCTTCGCCGAGGGAAAGCAGGAAGCGCCGGAGGCCACCGTCGTCACGCCGGAGCGAGCCGAGCACCACTCCCTCGCCGAGGGTCTCCTCGACGGCCATGGTGAGCACGGGATGCGGGCTTGTCTCGACGAAAGTGCCGTAGCCCGCTTCGGCCAGGCTCCGGACCGCCGTGTCGAACTCGACGGTCTGACGCAGGTTCCGGTACCAGTACTCGGGGTTCATGGTGGTGGTGTCCAGCCAGTCCCCGGTCACCGTGGAGAAGAAGGGCACCTCCGACTCGCACGGTTCGATCCCGGCGAGCACCTCGATCAGCGACGTCCGGATCCGTTCCACCTGGACCGAGTGCGAGGCGTAGTCCACGGGAACGGCCTTCGCCCGGACCTTGTCCGCCCTGGCCTCGGCGATCAGTTCGGCCAGCGCGGCCGGTTCACCCGAGACGACCGTGGAGTTCGAGCCGTTGACGGCGGCGACGGAGATCCGGCCGTCCCAGCGCTCGATCCTGTTCCGGACCTCCTCGGCGGGAGCGGCCACCGAGACCATGCCGCCGTACCCGGCGAGCTCGGCGCCGATGAGCCGCGAGCGCAGGGTGACCACCCGAGCGGCGTCCTCCAGGGACAGCGCGCCCGCGACACAGGCCGCGGCGATCTCGCCTTGCGAGTGCCCGACGACGGCGGCCGGTTCGACACCGTGGTGACGCCACAGCTTCGCCAGCGAGACCAGCACCGCGAACAACAACGGCTGCACCACGTCGACCCGGTCGAAGTCCGGTGCGCGCAACCGTTCGGCCACTTTCCAGTCCACAAAGGATTCGATGGCCCTGGCGCAGTCGGCCATCGACTCGGCGAACACCGGCGTGGTCTCGATCAGCTCCAGCGCCATACCCGGCCACTGCGAGCCCTGTCCGGGGAAGACGAACACCGGCCGGTGACCGCCCCGCGAAACCCGGCCCTTGACCACCGCGGCGTCCGGCAGGCCGTCGGCCAAGGACAGCAGCGCGCCGCGAAGGTCGGCCACGGTCTCGCCGACGAGCACCGCACGCTCCTCGAACGCGGTGCGGGTGGTCACCAGCGACCTTCCGAGGTCGGCCGGGTTCAGGTCCTCCTCTAGTGTCGCGTGATCCCTTTGTCTTGCGTCCGCCGTGGGCCGCAGCGGCGTAAGACAAGCAGGGTCACGCGACACTAGCTCCAGCAGCCGCCGCGCCTGGTCACGCAGGGCGGCCTCGGTCCGGCCGGCCAGCGCGAGGGGCACCGGGCCGGTGACCGAGGCCGGCGGCGGTTCCACCGCGGCCGGTGCCTCTTCGAGAATCACGTGGGCGTTCGTGCCGCTGACTCCGAACGAGGAGACCCCGGCGCGGCGCGGGCGGTCCAGCTCCGGCCACGGCGTCTGTTCGGTCAGCAGCTCCACCGAGCCCGCCGCCCAGTCCACCTCGGGTGTCGGGGCGTCGATGTGCAGCGTGCGCGGAAGCGTGCCACGCCGCAGTGCCTCGACCATCTTGATCACCCCGGCCATCCCGGCGGCGGCCTGGGTGTGCCCGATATTCGACTTGATCGACCCCAGTAGCAGCGGGGTTTCCCGATCCTGGCCGTAGGTCGCGAGCAGCGCCTGCGCCTCGATCGGGTCACCGAGAGTGGTACCCGTACCGTGCGCCTCGACGACGTCCACCTCGGCGGGAGACAGCCTCGCGCTCGCCAGCGCCTGCCGGATCACCCGCTCCTGCGAAGGTCCGTTCGGCGCTGTCAGGCCGCTGCTGGCGCCGTCGGAGTTGACCGCGGATCCACGTAATACGGCCAGCACCCGGCGTCCGTTCCGGACCGCGTCGGACAGCCGCTCGACCACGACCGCGCCGACGCCCTCGCCCCAGCCGGTGCCGTCGGCCGCGGCGGCGAAGGGTTTGCACCGGCCGTCGGCGGCGAGTCCGCGTTGACGGCTGAAGCCGATGAACCCCTCCGGTGTCGTCATCAGCGAGACACCGGTGACCAGCGCCAGTGAGCATTCCTTGCCCCGCAACGCTTGCATGGCCAGATGCAGGGCGACCAAAGAGGACGAGCACGCGGTGTCCACGGTGACCGTGGGACCTTCCAGGCCCAGTTCGTAGGAGATCCGCCCGGAGGCGACGCTGGCCGCGTTGCCGATGCCGATATGTCCTTCGAGCTCTTCCGGCGCGTCCAGCAGCAGCATCGGGTAGTCCCGCCCGTTGGTGCCGACGAACACCCCGGTCCGACTGCCGCGCAGGGACGCCGGGTCGATGCCGGAGCGTTCGATGGTCTCCCAGCCGACCTCCAGCAGCAGGCGGTGCTGCGGGTCCATCGCCAGTGCTTCCCGCGGCGAAATCCCGAAGAACTCCGCGTCGAACTGTCCGGCGTCGTGCAGGAAACCGCCGTCGCGGACGTAGGAGGTGCCGGGGTGGTCGGGGTCGGGGTGGTACAGGTTCTCCAGATCCCAGCCACGGTCGGCGGGGAACCCGGACAGCGCGTCCCGGCCCTCGGCGAGCAGTTCCCACAGCCGTTCCGGCGAGTTCGCGCCGCCGGGGAACCGGCAGCCCATGCCCACGATGGCGATCGGCTCGCGGGCCTCGGCGGCCAGCTGCCGGTTCTGCCGCCGGAGACGGCTGACTTCCTTCAGCGAGTCCCGCAAGGCGCCGACGACTTCGGCCTGGGACGTGTTCGTACTGTCCGACACAGTTCGCTCCGTCAAGAGTCGAGGGTTTCCCGGGCCATGCGCACCAGGCTCGTGACATCCATTTCGTCGATCAGCTCCACGCCGTCCGGTACGGCCGCGCCGCCGCCGTCCAGTGCGAGCAGATCGTTGAGCAGCCCGGCCTCCTCCAGTCGTTCCAACGGGATGGCGGCGAGGATCGCGCGCACCCGCGCCTCGCGGGGGTCGATCTCCCCCTGCTCGCCCGCCAGCTCCGTGAGCAGCCAGTCCGCGAGAGCGACCGGGCTGGGGTGATCGAAGATCAGCGTCGGCGGCAGGCGGAGCCCGGTGCGGGCGGCGAGCTGGTTGCGCAGCTCCACCGCGGTCAGCGAGTCGAAGCCCAGTTCCAGGAAGCCCCTGGTGACCTCGACCGTGTCACGGGAGTCGTGGCCGAGTACGTCCGCGACATGTGCGCGGACCAGATCCAGCAGGATCCTCGTCCGCTCCGCCGCCGGAGCCGCCGCCAGGTGCTCCGGCAACGCCGGTCCCGTCTCGGTCACAGCTCGTTCCGGACCGGCCGCCCAGCCGGCGACCGCCAGCATGTCCAGCAATGGACTGGGCCGGGTGGTGGTGAAGGCGGGCACGAAACCCGCCCAGTCCACATTGGACACCAACAGGGTCGGCCCGGTACCGGGAACTGCACGGACCAGTTCGGCGACCGCTCGTTCGGGCGCCATCGGCCGCACGCCGTTGCGGCGCAGGCGGCTTTCGTCCACCCCTTCGAGCTGGGCCATCCCCTCGCCCTCCCACCAGCCCCAGGAGACCGACAGTGCGGTCAGCCCTTCGGCCCGGCGGTGCTCGGCGAGTGCGTCGAGGTACGAGTTCGCGGCGGCGTAGTTACCCTGCCCCGGGCTGCCGACCGCCCCGGCCATCGCCGAGTACAGGACGAACGCGTCCAGCTCCAGATGACAGGTCAGCTCGTGCAGGTTCCTCGCGGCGTCCACCTTGGGCCGCATGACCTCCTGGATGCGGTCCGGGGTCAGGGAGTCGAGTACGCCGTCGGCGACCACACCGGCCGTGTGCACCACGGCGGTGAGCGGATACCGCTCCCCCGCCGTGGTGAGCAGGTTCGCGAGGGCGTCACGATCGGCGACGTCGCAGGCGACGACCGACACCGTGGCGCCCAGTGCTTCCAGCTCCGCCGCCAGTTCCGCCGCGCCCGGCGCGGCCGGGCCGCGCCTGCTGACCAGAA
>NZ_JACBXD010000021.1 GCF_013870525.1 Amycolatopsis pittospori | reverse complement strand
TCTCCGCGCGGATCCCGGCGGCGACGTCGGCCCTTCCGAGCTCCTCGATGAGCCGGGCGGCGCGGGCGGCCAGGCCGAGCGGCGCGCAGCCGTTGAGGCGGGAGGGGAAGGTGTTCCCCGCGACGAACTCCGCGTGCGGGGTCTTTCCGTAGACGCGTTCGTCGGCCAGGAAGTAGCGGGTGAAACCAAGGTGCACGGTGGACGTCCCCTGCGCCGCGACGAGGTCGAGTGGCTGGACCTCCAGCTGCTCCCCCGGCACCGGGTCGATGATCGCGCTGACAACAGTGTCGCCGGTGTCGCCGGTGTCGCCGTCTCGGGCGCACAGCTGGAGCAGGTCGATGACGCCCCAGCCGCTGACGAACGGGGCCTCGCCGTCGAGCAGGTAGCCGCCCTCGACGCGCTCCGCACGCAGTCTCGGCGGGGTCGGGATCACCGCGGCGAACGCGGCGCCTGCCTTGAGTTCGCCGCTGAGCAGCGCCGGGAGGTAGCGCTCGCGCAGATCCGCGCGGTCGGTCGTGGCGAGGCCGGCGACCAGGCCGTGATGCTGGACCCAGGTGAACATCGTGCTGAGGCAGCCGCCCGCCAGGATTTCGAGGATCTGGGTGATCGTCGTCAGGTCGAGCCCGGGACCGCCTGCTTCCTTCGGCGCCGCGAGGCCGTAGAAGCCTTCGGCGGCTAACGCGTCGAAGTGGCTCGAAGGGACTTCGCCCTTGAGGTCGACCTCGGCGGCTGCGGGAAAGAGCAAGTCATCGGCGAGGGTGCGGGCTCGGGCGACCAGATCCGTCATGCGAGTAAGGCTACCCTTACTTGACCATCAGGCGACCTAGCGTCGCTAGGAAAGCTAGCGATACTAAAGGTCCCTTGCTCCCCTTTTGCTGCGGCTGAAGTGACCGATGGGGCTGGTGAGGTGACCGGCCGGGGGTCGTGAGTGGCAATTCGGGTTCTAACCCTCATTGCCACTCACGACCCCCTCGCGGCCACTCGCCTCAGTCGGCGAGCACCGGGTCGCCCCATCGAAAACTTCCCCTGAACGCTATGAACGGGTCGTTCCTTGCGAAATTTGCAAGGAACGACCCGTTCATAGCACTGCTCACAGCTCGTAGAGGCGCTTCCAGTTGTCGCGCGACGTGAGCTCGGGCATGGCGCGCTTGTACTGCTCCTGCACCGCCGCGCCCTCCTTGCGAAGCCGCTGGATCGTCTTCGCGCCCTTGCGGGCGAGCTCGAACATCTTCACGCGGTCGTACGAGCGGACCCGCACGCCTTCCTGCGAAGCGTCGGTGACGACGGCGGTGTCGAAGGTCGCGACGTGCCACCAGTGGGCCTCGTCGATCGGGATCGCGCCGAGCGAGTGACGGCTGCGGCCGAGCACCCGGTCGAGGATCCGCTTGATCAGCACCAGCCGCTGCATGCTGGGCCGCGGCGCGCTGTTGATGATGCCGATGTCGTTCGACGCGATGCCCGGGACGTCGGTGGCCTTGTGCCGCTTGGTCTCGGGGTACTCGTCGCGGATCCGGCGGATCTCCTTCATCGCGGCGACGCCGCCGTCACGCAGGACCTCCGGCCCTTCGAGGAAGTCCTCGACGGCCTTGATCAGCGTGGCGGACAGGCCGTACTGCATGCCGAGCAGGTACCGGACCAGCTGCGCGATGAGCACACGCGAGAGCAGGTTCAGGTTGAACGGCGAGTGCAGCGCGGCGGTGATGATCGAGTTCCGCAGGTTGAAGTAGCGGTGCCACTCGTCCCAGTCCTTCCAGTGGAAGTCGGCGTGCCAGACGCCGGCGCCCGGAAGGGTGACCGTGGGGAAGCCGTGCGCGCGGGCGCGGTAGCTGTACTCCGCGTCGTCCCACTGGAAGAAGAACGGCAGCGGGTAGCCCGTGGCCTTGACGACCTCGTAGGGGATCAGGCAGGACCACCAGCCGTTGTACCCGGCGTCGAGGCGGCGTTCCTGACGGTTCGGCTTGAGGGTCTCCTCGTCGACGCCGAGCAGGTCGGCGGTCGAGAGCGAGTGCGTCACCGGCTGGCCGGGCTCCAGCGTGTTCAGCCGGGCGTATTCGGCGCCGACGTGCAGCTGGTTCGGGTGCAGCAGGTTCAGCATCTGCCCGCCGACGATGACCGGGTTGACCGTGCGGTTGGAGAACGCGGTCATCCGGATCACCAGGTCCGGCTCGAGCAGCACGTCGTCGTCCATGAACAGGACGTTCGCGTGCTCGGTCTCGGTGTGCCCGGCGACCTCGAACAGGCCGCGGGTGAAGCCGCCGGCGCCGCCGAGGTTCGGCTGCTTGATGTAGTGCAGCTTGTCGCCGAGGTCCTTCGAGACCTGCTCGAAGCCGTCACGCGACTCGACGAGGTCGGTGCCCTGGTCGGCGACGTAGATCGCGTCGAGCGTCTCCAGCGAGGAGACGTCGGCGGCGAGCGCCTGCAGGTTCGACAGACAGTCGTCGGCGCGGTTCATCGTGCAGATGGTCACCGCGGTCGGGCGGATCTTCTCCGGCGCCTCGACCGTCCAGCGGACGCCCTCGACACGCAGCGACTGGCCACCCTCGGTCTCGAGGTCGAGCCAGAGCGCGCCGCCGTCGTAGAACTTGTCCAGCTTGGCGGTCAGCGTCACCTTTTTCTGCTTCGCGCCCGTGACGACCTCGGCGGCGACGACGCGCGAGTCGCCTTCGATGTCGGAGGCACCGACGGACAGCTGACCGTCACCGGTGACGACGGCCTCGACCGCGACCTCGGTGACGTCGGTCCAGCGCTGCCAGTAGCTCGCGGGGAAGCGCCCGAAATAGGTGTTGCCGGACACCTTCGACGCCGGCTCGATGGCGATGCCCGCGCGCTCGCGCACGGCACTGCCCCACTGGAGCTCGGCGTAGAGGTCCTTGCTGACGATGGGGGCCGGGCCGGCGTAAAGCCCGCGCTGCGCGGTGAGACGGCCCTGCGGGGTGCGTTCCGCGAAGCGGGTGTCGTCGATAGTGCTCACCATGGCGCTCGGGGCCTCTCCGGTGACGGCGGCTTTACCGGGCATGAATCCTCAGTTCTCCTCTGTGCTGGTCAAGACTGGGCGATGGCGCGGGGCTCACGAAAGACGACCCACTTGAGCATGACGAAATTGATCACGGTCGCGGTTGCCTGCGAAACGACCCAGCCGAAGGTCGACTTCCAGGCCGACTCGGGCAGGACGTGCAGCATCGTGCGGTTGACGCCGACGGCGACGAGGAACGTCACGGCGTACAGGAGTACGAAGCTACCGATCTGACGTGCGCCTTCCTGGCGTCCACCGGCGAAGGTGAACTTGCGGTTCAGGAAGAAGGCGGTGGTGGTGCCCACGATGAAACTGAGCGCGCGGGCGATGTCCACCCACGGCGTCGCGTCCATTCCGAGGGCACGGAGCCCCTGGTAGACACCGAAATCGACCAGTGCGCAGAAGCCACCGATGAGGGCGAAGCGGATGAGCTGCCCGAGCAGCCCAGGGGAGGACGGCGCTGCCGCCGTCGAACCGGCTTGCGGGTCGGTCGCCACCACTGCTCTACCTCATAAACTGCTGGGGCTGGTGCCCAAAGTGTAGAAGCGAGCACTTCAGGGTCACGTTCCGGGCAGTGTTCGGCGTGGTTACCCTGGTCGGCGTGACCCAAGCACCCAAGACACAGCGGCAGTCGCTCATGGGCTGGGCAAGGACCTCGCCGAGCATCGCGGACGTCCTGAGCACCCCCGACGTGGAGACCATCGCCCGCGCGGTGACGCAGGCCGGGGAACGCGGGGTCATCGCGCGCGGTCTCGGCCGGTCCTACGGCGACCCCGCGCAGAACGCCGGCGGCCTGGTCGTCGACATGACCGCGCTGGACCGCATCCACTCGATCGACCCGGACTCCGGCATCGTCGACCTCGACGCCGGCGTGAGCCTCGACAAGCTGATGCGCGAGGGCCTCCCCTACGGCCTGTGGGTCCCGGTGCTGCCGGGTACGCGCCAGGTGACGATCGGCGGCGCGATCGCGAACGACATCCACGGCAAGAACCACCACTCGGCGGGCAGCTTCGGCAACCACGTCGTCTCGCTGGACCTGATCACCGCCGACGGGCAGGTGCGCACGATCACCCCGGACGGCCCCGAGTCGGAGCTCTTCTGGGCGACCGTCGCGGGTATCGGCCTGACCGGCATCATCGTCCGCGCCAAGATCCGGATGACGAAGACGGAGACGGCCTACTTCAAGGCCGACATCCAGCGCACGGCGAACCTCGACGAGACCCTGGCGCTGGTCACCGACGGCTCCGAGGACAACTACACCTACTCGTCCGGCTGGTTCGACTCGATCTCCAGGGGCGCGAAACTCGGCCGCGCGGCCTTCCAGCGCGGCTCGCTCGCGAAGCTGGACGAGCTGCCGCCCAAGCTGCGGGCCGACCCGCTCAAGTTCAACCCGGGAACCCTCGCGACCCTGCCGGACGTGTTCCCGAACGGGCTGGCGAACAAGCTGTCGTTCTCCGCGATCGGCGAGCTGTACTACCGCAAGACCGCGAAGAACGCGCGCGACCAGATCCAGAGCCTGACCGCGTTCTACCACCCGCTCGACCTGTTCGGCGAGTGGAACCGCGCCTACGGCTCCAAGGGTTTCCTGCAGTACCAGTTCAGCACTCCGCTGAACGCGCACGAGCCGCTGCGCCGCATCATCCAGAAGGTCGCGGATTCCGGACACGTGTCGTTCCTCAACGTGTTCAAGCAGATGGGCGAGGGCAACGCGGCGCCGCTGTCGTTCCCGCACCCCGGCTGGATGGTCTGCCTCGACTTCCCGATCAAGGACGGCTTGAGCCGGTTCTGCCAGGAACTCGACGAAGACGTGCTCGCCATCGGCGGGCGCCTGTACACGGCGAAGGACTCGCGCACCTCCGCGGAGAACTTCGCGAAGATGTACCCGCGGCTCGAGGAATGGCGCAAGGTCCGCGCTTCCGTTGACCCCGAAGGCGTTTTCGCCTCTGACATGTCCCGAAGGTTGGAACTGTGATCGACGCTGTGGGCAACCCCCAGTCCCTGCTCCTGCTCGGCGGTACCTCCGACATCGCGCTCGCGATCGCGGAGAAGTACCTGGCCGAGCGCCCGCTCCGGGTCGTCCTGGCCGGCCGCCAGTCGCCGCGGCTCGACGCCGCGGCCCAGCGCCTGAAGGACAAGGGCGCCGAGGTGTCCACTGTGGACTTCGACGCGGAGGCCACCGACACCCACCCGGCTGTACTGGACAAGGCCTTCGAGGGTGGCGACATCGACGTCACCGTCGTCGCGTTCGGCCTGCTCGGCGACCAGGAAGAGCTGTGGCAGGACCACGCGAAGGCCGTCGAGGCGGCGACCGTGAACTACACGGCCGCGGTGTCCGTCGGCGTCGCGCTGTCGAACAAGCTCAAGACGCAGGGGCACGGCAAGGTCATCGCGCTGTCGTCGGTGGCCGGTGAGCGCGTCCGCCGCTCGAACTTCGTCTACGGCTCCTCCAAGGCCGGTTTCGACGGCTTCTACCTCGGCCTCGGCGAGGCCCTGGCGGAGTTCGGCGTGCAGATCACCGTCGTCCGCTCGGGCCAGGTCCGGACCAAGATGACCGAAGGCCTCAAGGACGCCCCGCTGACGGTGGACGCCGCACAGGTCGCCGAGACCTCGGTCGCCGCCTCGCGCGCGGGCAAGGAACTGGTGTGGTCGCCCGCGCCGTTCCGCCTGGTCATGTCGGCCCTGCGGCACATCCCCCGGCCGATCTTCCGGAAACTGCCGATCTAGGGAACGGCGTCGCTGCTCCGTTCGTCTCAACCCGTGCACGGACGGGGAGGGGGTCTCCCCTTCGTTCACGGGTTGAGAGGAATCGATGGCTGACCAGGAAGCCAAGCTCGACGCGGCCATCCGGTCGTTTCAAGAGCAGGCCGCCAAGGCCGCGGAGCTGAAGGACAAGATCGCCGGATTGCGCGGATCCGCGCGCAACGCCGACGGTTCGGTGACGGTGACCGTCGCCCCGTCGGGCGCGCTGCTGGGACTCCAGCTGTCTCCCAGGGCGATGAACCGCTCGCACACCGCGCTGCAGCAGGAGATCCTGACCGCGATCAGGGAAGCCACGCAGCAGGCGGCGGCCGCGATGCAGCAGGCCGTCCAGCCGATCCTCGGCGACCGCGCGGAACAGTTCAAAGAGGCGTTCAACGCCCATGTCGAGCCGCTCGGGCCGAGCGCTCCCCCGCCCGCGGAATCCCTCGCCGGGCCGGCCTCTCCTGTTCAGCAGCAGCCCGTCCGCACCCAGCGTCCGGCTCGTCCGGCACCCACCGAGGACGACGACTTCGGCGGCCCGATCCTGCGGAGGGACTCATGACCGGCTTCGGTGTACAGACGGAAGCGCTCACCGCGCACGCGACAGGGTCCAAAGAGGCGTCGGGGAACTTCGGCAGCCTCGCGAGCCTGCTGGAGCAGGCCAGGGTCTCGGACGACTGCTTCGGCCCGCTCGGTGAGCTGATGGCGTTCAAGTACTTCGAAGGTCTGCAGGAATGCCAGGACCTCGCCGAGCAGGCGAAGTCCTTCATGGACCAGATCGCCGACAAGACCACCACCGCGGCGAAGACCTATGTCGACCACAACCAGGGCACCGCCGAGGTCATCACCGGCCTCGGCGCCGGCCTGGACGACGGCGGCAGCGGGCCCGGCAGCCTGAGTGACGTCAACAGCGCGGGCGATTCGAACCGCAAGGGATTCTGGGAGCAGAACGGCGGCTACGGCAGCTCGTGGATCAGCACGTCCTCCGAGGTGTCCAGGGCGAGCAGCCCGCCGGACGTCGCGATCGCGGCCGTGCACGCGCGGATGGAACAGCTGCAGCTCGTGACGAGCCCCGGCCAGTCCTTTTTGGACAACGGACTCGGCTTCCTGATCGGGATCGTGATCAGCCCGCTGGTCGAACTGGTGCTGGAGCCGGCGATCGGCGATCCCGAGCAGATGCGCAGCACCGCCAAGGGCTGGGAGCAGACCGCGAAGTGGCTCGACGGCGTCGCCGAGCACGAGCAGAAGCGGGCGGAAGCGACCAAGGAACCCTGGAAGGGCGACGCCGGTGAGGCGTTCCGCAGCCAGATGACCGAGTTCTCGGGCGGCGCCAAGGCGTTCGCGAACGACGTCCGCGGGCTGCAGCAGATCCTGGAGATCGCCGCCGACCTGTTCGACGCGTTCGTCGAGATCGTCATCGACATCATCGGAGAACTGGTGATGGGCCTGATCATCGAGTGGCTGGCCGCGCTGGCCGCCTCGTGGATCACGGCGGGCGCCTCGGTCGGCGCGGCGGGTGCGGCCACGGCCGGCCAGGTCGCGGTGACCGGCGGACGGCTCGGGATGAAGGTCAAGCAGCTGCTCGGCAAGCTCAAGCCGCTGATCGAGAAGCTCGAAGACATCCTGAAGATGCTCCGTAACGGTCCGCTGAAGAAGGTCGTCGAGCGCGCCGAGGGCCTGCGCGACGGCAACTGGCTCCAGAAGCGGCTCGCCGACCAGATCGACAAGAACCCGCTGGCCAAGATCGTCACGAAGGCCAACCCCACGACCGGGGCCTCCAAGACCGCCAACAGGTTCGCCGACCGGTTCGGCGTCGGCGGCGAGGGCTCGGACGCGCTCACCACGAACCTCACCGAGGCCGGGCTGCGCGCGATGGGCATGAGCGGGACGACCAGCGTCGGCAAGGCCGCCTTCCGCGGCAGTGCCGGTAACCTGGCCGAACTGGGCGTCGAGCAGGGCGTCAAGGCGGGCTACAACGAATCGCAGGATTCGTCGTCCGAGGAAGAGCGCCGTGCGGCGACCGACAGAGGGTTCACGATCGAAGAATGAATCTCGGCTACCCGCTCGGGGCGGCGTCGCAGGCCCTGCCCTCGCTGCACCCGGGCGAACGGTTGCTGTGGGCCGCGTACGGCCGGACGTTGAACTACGACGTACGCGGCCTCGACCCGTGGGGTGTGCCGAAGAAGAGCGTACTGGGCAAACTCGGCTCGGGTGCGGCGAACTTCGCGGGGGACATGGTCGGCGCGGCGCTGGGCGGGGGTGACGACAGCGGCGCGTCGAATCCGCCGTCGCCGCAGGTCATCGTGTTCGGTGAGCAGGGCGGCTTGGCGCATACGACGGTGCGGGACCTGTCCACCAGCGGCTCACTGTCGCGGCTCTGGGCGCTGACCAGCGCGCGGCTGCTGGTGCTGGAGAAGGTCGTCACGCCGGAGCCGGAGAAGGCCGCCGAGAAGTCGTTCATGTCGAAGGCGATCGGCTTCGGCAAGGGCGTGGTCAAGACCGGCAAGGAGATCGCCGCGATCATGACCACGAAGACGTACGGCGAGAACGCCGAGGGCGTCCCGATCGCGCGGCACGAGATGGTCCCCTGCGCCGAGATCCCGCGCGAGCGGATCGGCGGTTTCGCGGTGGCGGAGCGCGGCAAGAAACGGGTTCCCTGCCTTCGCGCGTCCTTTGTGGACGGATCAGGGATGGATTTCCTGTTCGACTGCGACGATCCCCGGCAGTTCGCCTGGCTCTACTCGGTGACGGTGAGCTGATGGAGAACACTCTTCCCATGGCGACGTCCGTCGACGAGATCGTCGAGCGGGAACTGCACCAGTACTGGCTCGCTCCCGGCGAGCGCCTGATCATCGGCTGCCCGCCCGCGCACGGTTACGTGGGCCTGTTGCTGGACGGAAAGCTCTCGCTGTCCTACGAGGCGGCTCGGGAAACCCCTGCGGTGACCGGGAAAACGCGGTGGCCACTCCCCGCTCCGGACGTACTCGAAGCCGACTGGACCGACGACCCGACGATCGCCTACTGGATCATCGCGCGGTCGGCGGAGCAGACCGCGGTGCGGATCGCGGACCACCTGGCCGGTGGTCGCGGCGAGGCACGGCTGACGCTGTCCGACCGGCGGCTGGCCCTCGTGTACCCGGCGCGGATGCTGGAGGGCGAGGATCCCGCCCAGCCGTTCCGGACCTTCGACGAGATGCCGTCGAGCGTGGTGCGTTCGGTGGGCGCGGTCTACCTGGGGCGGAGCTTCCCCGCACGGCCGGTGCTGCAGTTCGTCTTCGCGGATGGCTCCGTGGTCTTCCAACGGGACATGCTGGCCGTCACCAAAGCCGCCCGGGCGGACTCGCGCCGCTGACCCCGGCCGCATTTCGTCCTCTGGTTGCGGTAGTTGCACGCGCAAGGACCGCAACCAGAGGACTAAATGCGGGACACTGGAGGCCATGGGGAGAAAGCGGCTCGACACGCATCAGGGCAGGCACCTCTTCGGCCAGGATCCCGAGTCCTACGACGCCGGGCGCCCCGACTACCCGGACCGCGTCTACGAGATCCTCGCCACCCACTGCGGCCTCGGCCCCGGTGCCCGGGTCGTCGAGATCGGACCGGCGACCGGCCTGGTCACCGCCCGGCTGCTCGCGCACCAGGCCACGGTCACCGCCGTCGAACCCAGCGCTCCCCTGGCCGACTTCCTCCGCGTCGCGCACCCGACGGAAGCCCTCGAAGTCGTCACCGCCCCGTTCGAAGACGCCGAACTCCCCGACGATGCCTACGACCTCGCGGTGGCGGCCACGTCCTTCCACTGGGTCGAGCCCGACGTCGGCGCCGCGAAGCTGCGTCGGATCGTCAAACCGGGCGGGCAGATCGCGCTCTGGTGGATGATGTTCGAGGATCCGGCCCGGCCGCACGAGTTCGACACGGCCGCCGAGGAGATCCTCGGGATGTCACCGGGGACCGTGATGGATCCGGGCGGGCCGCCGTTCCAGCTGGACGTGGACGCCCATCGCGAGTACCTGACCGCCGCGGGGTTCACCGGCTTCGCCAGCGAAGTGATCCGCTCCGAGACACGGATGGACGCCGCCCGGCTGCGCACGTTGTACGCCTCGATGGCGCTCGTGCTCAGTCATCCGCCGGAAGAGCGCGTGCGCCTGCTCGACGCCATCGAGAACCTGGTCCACGACCGCTTCGGCGGTGAGGTCGTCCGCCCGTTCGTGACGGGGTTCTACCGCGCGGGCACCAGGTAGAGCTTCTGCGTGCCCATCCACGGTGAGCTGATCGTCCAGCTGGCCAGCGCGTTCGGCGGTGGTGCCTTCCGGGTGGTGGCCAGCACCAGATCCGGGGTCGCGGGCGGGACGCTGTGGTCGAAGAACCGGAAGTTCGCTTCCAGCAACGCCTTGCCGAGGTCACCGCTGCGGCTCTTCGTCTCGGTGATCGCCGGATCCACCGAGCCGCGGTCGGAGAACTGGTCGACGATGTCGCAATCGCAGGCATAGGCGAGCGCGCCGACCTCACCGGCGCTTTCCACCTTGCGTCCCTTGGTCAGTTCGGCCAGTTGCGAGCCGATCTCGCGGTACTCGTCGGACGCGGCGTGGTTGCTGGTGATCGGCGCGAACCGGCGCGGCAGTTCCGGCGTCGCGTACGAGACGACGCTCGCGAGCAGGAACGCGCCGGCGAGGATCCCCGCCCCGAGGCGGGCCCGGCCGGGCACCGCGCAGGCAGCGGCGGCGAGGAAGATCGTCGCACCGATGATGCTCGGCGCGTAGTACCAGTGATACGGCGGGACGTTCAGCCAGCAATACGCCAGATAGTGCGTCGCACCGGCGATCGCCAGCGTCGCGAACGGCGCCAGCCGCTTCGCGCGGTCCGAGCCGCGCCGGTAGTGGAATGTCCACAGTAGACCAGCGAGGCCGCCGATCACGAGTGGCAGAAACGAAAGTGTCGCCGCCTCGGGGAAATTGCGCCAGTACAGCAGCGGCCCGTTGGTGAAACTGAACGGTCCCCAAGAACGCTGCATGATCTTGATGACCAGGGTGTCCGGCACCGCCGAGCCCAGCACCAGCCAGCTGAACAGGAACCACGGCAGCATCACCGCGAGCGCGGCGAACGTCATCCGCCAGATGCCCACCCAGAACTCGCGGCGCGCGAGGAACAGCACGAACGCGATCAGCAGCAGGTCGATCCGGATCAGCGCGATCAGGCCGATCACCGCACCCGCGGCGGCGGGACGGCGTTCGTGCAGGAACACCATCAGCCAGACGACGGCGGCCGCGCCGAGGGCGACCTCGAGGCCGACCGAGGAGATCAGCAGCGGGTTCACCAGCATCAGGCCGAGGGCGAGCGGGGCGAACCCGGCGGGGAGGCCGGTCGCGGCGCCGATGCGCCGCAGGCCGAGGACGAGGGCCACCTGACTCGCGACGAAGACGATCCCGGCGGCGAAGACGGCGTCTCGGACGATGAACGTGACGAGACCCAGCGCGAGGACGTTCAGCGGCGACGTCGCGGTGTTGGCGGTGCCGTCCTCGATCAGGCCCCAATGGCCGTGGAAGGCGAGGTTCTTCGCATACGACAGCGTGATGTACGTGTCGTCGATCAAATGCCCGCTGACCAGCACGAACACCAGTGCCGACACCACCGCCGCCCCGGCGGGAAGCACCCAGGGGCGGGCGAGGACGGCGGCCACCGGCAGCGCACCGGGGGCCTTGGGCAGTTCAGCGGAGGCGCTTCGCATCACGAATACCGTACACGGTCCCGTGATGATTCCGTTATCTACCGTCCGTGGGACCCGTCACGCCCGGCGGTCCCACGGACGGATGATGCTCAGTTACCGCCGTTACGCGGACCGCGTTCGCCGGGGCCGTCACGGAAGTCGCGATGCGGGCCATGCCCGTCCGGGCCGCGGTACTCGCGGGAGAAACCGGGCCGGTCGCCGTGCCTGCCGCCGTCACGGGACGCGAGTCCGACGGCGGTGCCGATGATCCCGCCGCCGAGGACGAACCCGAGGACGCCGACCGCGACCAGCTGAGTGGCCCTGGCCGCGGCGAACCGGCGGAAACCGCCCTTCCTGGGCGGCTGAACGGCCGCAGGAGGCACGGCCGCGGCCGGAGACGGTCCGGTGGGCGGCGGTGCCGTTGAGGATCGAGGCGGCCCCGCGGGTGCGGCGGCCGGGGTTTCAGCGGTGGTCTCGGCGGGCTTCTCGGTCTTCGCGGCCTCGTCCGCACTCACCGCGGGCTGTTCGACCGTCTTGTCGTCGTCACCGGACGGCCGCTGCGGGTCGCTCATCTTTCGCTCCTAGGTCGATGGGAGCGGGTATGTCACCCGCCCCCATCACCGAGGATGCGTGCGCAACCTGTGGATGCGCTGTGCTGAAGCTGTCTAATCAGAGATAGAACGACAGGAACAACGTGACGACCCAGCTTGCGCCGAGTACCTGGAGCACGCGGTCCTTGAGCGCGATCTCCTCCGGCTCGCCCGCGTTGCCGCCGTCGACGTCGACGGCGTAGCGCAGGACGGCCACCACGAACGGCACCATCGAGACGACCGCCCAGACCGAGTCGTGCTCGACCTGGCGGATCTCGAAGGCCCACAGGCAGTACGACATGATCAGGATCGCCGCGGACGTCGCCCACACGAACCGCAGGTAGCTCGCCGAGTACTTCTTCAGCGAAGACCGGATCTTCGCCCCAGTCCGTTCGAAGAGCATGATCTCGGCGTAGCGCTTACCGGCCACCATGAACAGCGAACCGAACGCCGTGACCAGCAGGAACCACTGCGAAAGTGCGATACCGGCGGCCACACCACCGGCGATCGACCGCATCAGGAAGCCCGAGCCGACGATGGCCAGGTCGACCACCGGCTGGTGCTTGAGCCCGAAGCAGTAGCCGAGCTGGACGGCCTCGTAGACCGCCAGCACGACCGCGAGCTGCCAGCTGGCGAGGAACGAGATGCCGAGGCCGGCGGCGAAGAAGAAGCCCGCCGCGACGAAGGCCACCGGGACCGGCACGATCCCGGCCGCGATCGGCCGGTTCCGCTTGGTCGGGTGGGCCTTGTCCGCCTCGACGTCGATCGCGTCGTTGATGAGATAGACCGAGGAGGCCACCAGCGAGAACGCCGCGAAGGCGATCACCGCGGCGATCAGCAGGCCGGTCCGGTCCGTCGACTTGGAGAAAGCGAAGAACGGTGCGGCGAACACCAGCACGTTCTTCACCCACTGGCGCGGGCGTGCCGTCTTGATGATGCCGCCGACGAGACCGCCGGCGACCTTCTTCGGTTCGGCGGCCTCGGCCACGGGATCTACGTCGTCAGGCTTGGAATCGGCCTTCTCGGTCGTTTCGCTCATCGTCGCTTCAGCTTCCTACGTATCAAGCCGCCGACTATGCCCCCAAGGGCCGCTCCGGCCAGAACGTCGGTCGGGTAGTGGACACCGAGCACGAGCCGGGAGGCCAGCATCGGCGGTACCAGGGCCGGGACCAGGTTACGCCCGGTCAATCCGGAGTAGAGCACCGCCGCCGCCGTAGTGGAGGTCGCGTGCGACGACGGGAAGCTCAGCTTGCTCGGCGTCGAGACCAGGACCTCGACGCTTCCGTGGTCCGGTCGCGGCCGCCTGACCACGCGCTTCACCGCGATCGACGCGGCGTGCGCGCCGACGACGCCGGCCGCCGCGATCAGCCAGTCCTTGCGGCGCTTCTTGTCGACCGCGGCCCCGACGAGGCCCAGCGCGAACCACCCCGCGCTGTGCTCGCCGAAGTGCGAAAGACCCCGTGCCGCCTTGACGGTGACGTCACTCTTCAGGACGCCCTGTGCCTTCGCGAGAACCGCCACCTCGCCCGTGGGTGCGCCCTTCTCAAGCATCGAGGGACCCATCGAGAGGCGCGCCATCGGTCAGGTGCGGCGCGATCTTGTTGTCGAACGCGGACAGCGCCGAGCCGATGGCCATGTGCATGTCGAGGTACTTGTAGGTGCCCAGGCGTCCACCGAAGAGGACGTTGCGCTCCTTGGCCTCTTTCTTGGCCAGCTCGCGGTAGGCCTCGAGCTTCTCGCGGTTGTCCGGGGTGTTGATCGGGTAGTACGGCTCGTCGGTCTCACCGGCGAAGCGGGAGTACTCGCGGAACACGACCGTCTTGTCGTTCGGGTAGTGCTTGCGCTCCGGGTGGAAGTGCCGGAACTCGATGATCCGGGTGTAGGGCACTTCTTCGTCGTTGTAGTTGACGACCGAGGTTCCCTGGAAGTCACCGGTCTCGACGACCTCGGACTCGAAGTCCACCGTGCGCCAGGTGAACCGGCCCTCGGAGTAGCCGAAGTAGCGGTCCAGCGGCCCGGTGTAGACGGTCGGGGTGCCGGCGGGGATGTGCTCGCGGACGTCGAAGTAGTCGACGTTCAGCCGCACCTCGATGTTCTCGTGCTCGGCCATCTTCTCGAGCCACGCGGTGTAGCCGTCGACCGGCAGACCCTCGTAGGTGTCGTTGAAGTACCGGTTGTCGAAGGTGTAGCGGACCGGGAGCCGGGTGATGATGTCGGCGCCGAGGTTCTTCGGGTCGTTCTCCCACTGCTTGGCCGTGTAGCCGCGGATGAACGCCTCGTACAGCGGGCGGCCGACCAGCGAGATCGCCTTCTCTTCGAGGTTCTGCGCGTTCGCGGTCTCGAACTCCGACGACTGCTTGGCGATCAGTTCACGGGCCTCGTCCGGCGTGTGCGACTTCCCGAAGAACTCGTTGATCAGGCCGAGGTTCATCGGGAAGGAGTAGACCTGCTCCTTGACCTTGGCGAAGACCCGGTGCTGGTAGCCGGTGAACTCGGTGAAGCGGTTGACGTACTCCCACACGCGCTTGTTCGAGGTGTGGAACAGGTGCGCACCATAGCGGTGCACCTCGATCCCGGTCTCGGGCTCGGCTTCGGAGTAGGCGTTGCCACCGAGGTGGTGGCGCCGCTCCAGCACGAGGACCTTCTTGCCGAGCTCGGCCGCGGCCCGTTCGGCCACGGTCAGCCCGAAGAAACCGGACCCGACCACGATGAGGTCGTAGCCGGTGAAATCGGCTTCAGTAATCTTGTCGGGGTTCGTGTGCGCGCTCACGGGCATCGAGGGTACGCAGGTCACCTCCGTGCCCTGCACCGAGCACCGGTTTTCACCTTCGACAGACACATTTTAGGAAGCAGTGCCTACTCCGGACACCTTTTGGTCGTACTTCGGTGCGACCGTCACCTACCTGGCAGTGCTGGCGATCCCCGGCGGGCTCGTCGGCCGGGCCTCCGGCCTGCGCGGCTGGGCCCTGGCAGGGCTGGCCCCGCTGCTGTCGTACACGGTAACCGGACTGGCCGGTCCGTGGCTGGCACTCGCCGGTGTGTCGTACAACCCGCTGACCGTGGCAGGCGTCACGGCCGTGCTCGCCGGCATCGGCTTCGGTCTGCGAAAGCTCGGGCAGAGCCGCGGCTGGATCAAGTCGGACGCCGAAGAGCCGCCGACGAAGTGGCACCCTCGCGCGCACTACGCCGTCGCGGCGTGTGTGGCGCTCGCCGTCGGGATCTCGATCCTCGTGGTGCTCTCGGCCCGCGGCGGGACGACGGCGGTGTTCCAGCGCTGGGACACCGTGTTCCACGCGAACGGCATCCGCTACATCGCCGAGAGCGGCGACGGCTCGCTGACCGGCATGGGCACCATCAACTGGTACCCGGACGGCTCGTTCTATCCGAACGCGTATCACCTGGTCGGCTCGCTCGTGTACTCGATTTCGGGTACGACGATCCCGGTCACGCTGAACGCCATCACGATGCCGGTCGCCGGGATCTTCGCGCTGGCGATGGTCGCGCTGATCCGCCAGCTCGGCGGGCGCGCGGTGTTCGCGGGCTGCACGGCCCTGGTGGCCGCCGCGGCGACCACGGGCGCGTACGAGTCGGTGTCCAGCGGGCTGCTGCCGTTCGCGCTGGGGATCGTGCTGACGCCGCTGGCCGTGGTCGCGCTGGCCCGCTTCCTCGCGCGGCCGGGCCTCGACACCGGCTACGTGCTCGCGCTGACCGCCGTCGGACTGCTCGCGGCGCACTCGTCCGCACTGTTCGGCGCGCTGCTGTTCGCCTTCCCGCTGGTCGTGCAGCGCTGGTACCGCGCGCTGCGGCACAAACCGCTCGACGGCGTCCCCGAAGGCCGCGGCGGACTGCGGATCATCGGCGGCGACGTCGTCAAGATGGTGCCGGTGATGCTGGCGAGCGGACTGCTCGCGGCCCCGCACATCCTCGGTGCGCTGAAATTCACTTCGGGTTCATATCCGTACTACGCCTGGGGCTCGGAACTGCCGGTGGTGAAGTCGCTGGGCCTGCTGGTGACCTTCCGGCAGGTGCTGAGCGCGCCGCAGGTGTGGCTGACGGTGCTGCTGGCCATCGGCGTCCTGAGCCTGTTCCGGCTCGGACGGATGCGCTGGATCGGACTCGCCGCGCTCGGCTTCTCGGCACTGTTCGTGCTGGTCGCCTCGTTCGGCGCCGAACCGTGGGTGGTCTCGCTGTCACGGCCGTGGTGGAACGACCGGTACCGGCTGATGGCGCTCGCCGCGATCCCGCTGTGCCTGCTCGCCGGGCACGGGATGGCCGAACTGCAGCGCTGGTTCGCGAAATGGGCGAGCGGCCGCTCCTGGGTGAAGAACCGGCCCGCCCTGCCCGCGCGGCTCGGGCTGGCGACCGCGGTGTTCGTCGTGGCCGCGTCGGCCGTGCTGACCAAGGGCTTCTACACCGAGTCGAACGCGCACGCGGTGTCGTTCCTCTACTACAACGGCCCCGAAGGCGAGGTCACCCCGCCGGTCAGCGCCGACGAACTCGCCGCGATGAACGAACTCACCAAAATGAACATCGGGCCGAACGAGAAGGTGCTCAACGAGCGCTTCGACGGGACGGCCTGGCTGTACGCCATCACCGGCATCCACCCGGTCGCCGGACACTACGACCCGGGCGTACCGCCACCGGACGCGAAATACCTGGCGCTGCACTTCCGCGACTACGACACGGACCCCGAGGTGCAGGCAGCGGTGCAGCGACTGGGCATCAAGCACGTGCTGATCGGGAGTACCCCGATCAAGATCGGCGAACCGCCGGCGCCGGGGCTGCGGGATCTGGACGGGCTGAACTTCCTGCGGAAGGACTTCAGCAACCCGGGCGCGACGATCTACACCCTGACTCGCTAGCGGCGCTGACTGCGCTGACTCGCTTCTCGCGTTCCGCCGCGTGCTATGAACGGCTCGTTACTTGCAAATTTTGCAAGTAACGAGCCGTTCAGGAGGTCGTGAGGCCAGCTGTTTCGCGTGTCCGGAGGGACGGCACGCGTGATCAGACGGACGGCAGGCGTGATCAGACGGACGACACGCGTGATCCGGCGGACGGCACGAGGCCGAAAGATAAAGGCTCGCGTGGTCGCGGACTGCCCCTGCCGCGACCACGCGAGCCTTAGTCCCCCATTCACCCCCGGGGTGACCCATGAGGGGCAGCCGCCTGGCGGCCACACCCACTCGCTGTACTCATCTCTCAGACGACTGTTAGGCGGAACCGGTTTACCCGTCGCCTCAACGTCACCCGATCGGCCTAAGAGTTTCTTCCCTGGAGTACCGGTAGTACGTCGCGGGCGACTTCTTCGAGCGTCGATTCACGGCCGACGTAGTAGTCGCCGGAGCGTGGCCAGTGGGTGACGATGTCGGTGAAGCCGAGTTCACCGGCCCGGCCCGCCGCGTCGGTGAACGCGCCGACGCTGGAGAGTGAGAAGACCGGGGCCGAGTCGAGGCTCAGGAACCGCTGCACGCTCGCCTTGTCGCGGCCGACGGCCTCGACGCGCTCGTCGAAGGTCTTCACGAGTTCCGCGACGCCCTTCCACCATTCGTCCTGGGTCTCGGCCTTGATGCCGGTGGTGGCCCAGCCGGCGCCGAAGCGCGCGGCGAGCGTCATCGTGCGCGGGCCGTTCGCGGCGACCAGGAACGGCAGTCGCGGCCGCTGCACGCAGCCGGGCTGGTTCCGGGCGCCCTTGGCCCGGTAGTACTCGCCCTCGAAATCGAAGCGGTCGGTCATCAGGAGGCCGTCCAGCGCCTCGACGAACTCGGCGAAGCGGTCCGTGCGCTCTTTCGTCGACAGCTCCGGGCCGTCGAGGACGGCGGCGTCGTAGTGGGACTGCGGGACGCCGGCGCCCACGCCGAGGATGAAGCGGCCGTCGGAGATGTCGTCGAGGGTGGTCAGCTCACGTGTGAACGGCACGGGATGCCGCGCGACGGGCGAGGCCACGAAGGTGCCCAGCCTGATTCGCGACGTCACCATGGCGGCGGCCGTCAACGTCGGCATCGCACTGAACCACGGGCCGTCGACGAGAGTCCGCCAGCCGAGGTGGTCGTACGTCCAAGCGTGGTCGAAGCCGTACTCCTCGGCGGCCCGCCATTTCGGCTCGGCCGCCCACCAACGATCTTCCGGAAGGATCACGATGCCTACGCGCACACCCCGGAAGGTAGCGGTGCCCGGCGACACTTCGCCCGATGGGCGGATGTTCGGGGACAATGTCACGGTGGAGAAACCCCTTCTGATCGCGTCCGACGTCGACGGCACCCTGCTCGGCCCGTTGGAGGCCCTGTCCCAGCGCACGATCGACGTCGTCCGGCGCGTCACCGAGGACGGGATCCCCTTCGTGCTGGTCAGCGGCCGTCCGCCGCGCTGGATCGCCCCGATCGCGACCCCGCTGAACCTGACCGGATACGCCGTCTGCGCGAACGGCGCGGTGCTCTACGAGATCGGGACCGACCGGATCGTGGCGGTCCACGGGCTGCTGGAACCCACGCTGCTGCATGACACCGTGAGTGCTCTTGATCACGCCCTTCCCGGCTGCCGGTACGCCGCGGAGCGGGTCGGCGAGACCGCGCGGGACCCGCACACGCGCAACTTCGTGATCGAGCCGGACTACCACAACCCCTGGGGCAACCACGAGGGCGCGGAGGCGCCGAGGGCCGAGGTGCTCGGGCATCCGGCGATCAAACTGCTGATCAGCAGGCGTGGGATGAGCTCCGACGAGATGGCTCGGGCGGCGCGCGAGGTGCTCGACGGCTCCGTCGACATCACCTACTCGACGAACACCGGCCTGATCGAGGTCGCCGCGCACGGCATCACCAAGGCGACCGGGCTGGCCGAGGTCGCCGAGCGGCTCGGAGTCCCGGGCGAGCGGGTGATCGCGTTCGGGGACATGCCCAACGACGTCGAGATGCTCGACTGGGCAGGGCATGGCGTCGCGATGGCGAACGGTCACCGCTACGTCCTGGACGTCGCCGACGAGGTGACCGCGCCGAACTCCGAGGACGGCGTCGCGCAGGTTCTCGAGCGCTGGTTCTAGCCGTCAGGCGTCAGCGGCGCTCGCGGTCGAGCCGGGCGGCCTCTTCCGGCGTCGGCGCGGTGCCGCCGAGGTGCGCGGGCAGCCACCAGCGCTCGTCGTCGGAGGACGGCTTCTCGGGATAGTCCGCCTGGACCCGCTCGACCAACGCGGACATCCGCACGCGAAGGTCCTTCGAGAGGACCTCGGCGTCTTCTTCGGCCTTCGGGTGCATCGGCTCGCCCACGAGGATCGAGATCGGGACGTGGCGTTTGGTGAGGTCCTTCGGGTGGCCCTTGGTCCACAGCCGCTGCGTGCCCCACAGCGCCATGGGCACGACCGGGACGCCCGCTTCGGCGGCCATCCGGACGGCACCGGACTTGATGTCCTTGACGGTGAACGAACGGCTGATCGTGGCTTCGGGAAACACCCCGACGACCTCGCCGGCCTTCAGGCGCTCGACGGCTTCCTGGTACGACGCGAGGCCCGCGCCACGGTCGACGGAGATGTGGTGCATCCCGCGCATGAGCGGACCGGCGATGCGATTGCTGAAGATCTCCTTCTTCGCCATGAACCTGACCAGGCGTTTCGCCGGTTGGGCGCCGAGTCCGCAGAAGATGAAGTCGAGATAACTCACGTGGTTGCAGGCGATGACCGCCCCACCCTCGGCGGGGATGTGCTCGGTGCCCTCCACCCGGATGCGGTTGTCCAGCACCCGGAACATCAGCTTCGCCGCCATGATGACGGGCGGGTAAACGAGCTCAGCCATTCGTTCAGGTTACGCTACCGTAGGGTAACCGACCTACGGTCGCGTAGCTCACATCGAGGTATCCGCGGCATCATCCCAGGTCAGTGCACTAATCTGCGGTGGTGACGCACGAAACCTCCGAAATCGTCCTCATGCCGAGAGGAAGACCCGGCGCTCAGCGCTTCTGGGCCTATCTCGCGCTGGGTACGATTTCCCTGATCAATCTGATCTCCTTCATGCCCAAGTTCCCCAAGCCGCACGAGCAGGCCTGGGGGGACGCGGTGAACTACTACCGCATGTCGGAGCAGACCGGCGCGGCCGTGGAGAACCCGTTCGCGCTGCGGATGTTGAGCCCCTGGATCGTTCACCGGGGCAATCTCTTGACCGGGCTTTCGCTCGATGTCCTCTGGGTCGCCTTCACCTTCGTGGTCACTCTCGCGACGATCCTCGTCTTCTTCGAATTCCTGCGCTCGTACCTGAAGCTGCAGTTGTTCACCTCGATGCTCGCGTCGATCGCACTGGCCTGCACGTTCTGGTACGCGCCGTACGCGTTCAGCAACCCGTACCTGGTGGATCCGCTCAACAACCTGCTCTACCTGCTCGCGATCTGGTTCATCCTCAAGCGCAAGCTGATCCCGTTCGCGATCGTCATCGTCCTCGGCGCGATCAACAAGGAGACCACGCTCCTGCTGGCGCCGCTGTACCCGCTGATCGCGTGGACGCGCGGCCGATCCTTCCGCGATCGCGATGTCCTGGGGGGCATCGGCGTGTTCGTGGTCGCCGTCGGTATCTACATCGGCTACCGGCTCTGGGCGCAGAACCTCATCGGCGGCGACTACGGCTTCGGCGCGGGCCAGTCCAACAGTGGTCTGCTCGACAACATCCGGTTCGCCCTCAACGCGAGCAAGGGCGCCGGCCAGGTCGAACTGTTCAACACCTTCCACTTCTTCTGGCTGATCTTCGGCTACGGCCTCTACCAGCAGTACCGCCGCTATGGCCTGCGCTCGGAACTGCTGATCTCCAGTGTCTGGCTGTTCGCGTGCTGCCTGGCCGGGCGCCTGGTCGCCACGGACACCCCGCGGGTGTTCGTGATGATGGCCCCGCTGATCGTCGCGATCACCGCGTTCGTCCTCGACCAGCAGCGAAGCGAGGGACGGCGGCTCTGGGTCGGCGCGCTGTTCTTCCTCTACGTGGCGATGAACCTGCGGTTCGTCGGCGGCGCGGCGGTGTTCTGGGTCGACGCCGTCGCACTCCTGATCTTCGCGGGGCTGGTGTCGTACCCGACGACACCCCGCTGGTCACGGAACACGGGCTTCACCGGTTTCCGGCCGCATCAGGGGACTTTGGACACCCGCGACGTCGGCTCGTCCTGAGCCGCGAAGGTCACCGGCGCCAGGACGACGGCGAGCAGCGTGCAGTACAGCGCGATCGCCTGGTGCTTGACGTTCTCCAGGCCGTCACCCAGCGCCGCCAGCGCGAACTGCCCGGCGGCGACGGCGAGCAAGAAGCCCAGCGCGACGCCCACCGCGTCGCGACGGGTCTTCCAGCCACGCCAGGCGATCAGCGCCCATAGCGGCAGCAACGCGAAGAAACCCAGTGGTGCCAGCAGGTTCGTCAACGTCGACGCGACCGGGACGCGGTATTCCTGCGCCTCCGGGCCGAAGCCGGCCGACTGGTCGAAGCTCCCCAGGTAGGGCGGCCGCGCGGTGAGCAGGTCGCCCGCCGCGCGGTGCAGGATCCCGATGGTGCGCAAGGGATGCGCGGCGAAGTACTCGACGACGTTGCGCCTGCTGATCTGCTCGCGGTACTTCGGGTACTCGGGATCCATCGTGGCAGGCTTCGGATGCCACCAGCCGTTGCCCGCGTACTGGGCGAACGAGGCGGGCAGACCGAGTGCCGCGAGGTCTCCCCGGGTGTCGTGCCGACCGTCCACAATGGTCAGGAAAATCGTGTTGAACATGTTGATCTCGCGCGAATCGTCGCCCGGGCGTGCGGCGAGTGAGCCGTCGGGCAGCTTCGCCGGTTCGACGGTCTGCTGCGCGTACGCGGTCCCTCCGGCGAGCGCGCCGATCACGAAGACCACGGGAAGCCACCGCTTCAGCCCGCGGATCCCGGCCGGGCGGACGAGCACCACGGCGAGCGCGAGCAACGGCAGGATCATCAGCGTCTGCACCTTGGCGTTGACGGCGATGACGCCGCCGAAGACCAGGACCACCAAGCCCGCGTAGCGCCACCAACCCGGCCGCGCGGCCACCAGCAGGCCGCCGAGGGCGAGCAGCAGCCCGAGGAACGCGGCGCCTTCGCCGAGCACGGACGCGAAGTAACCGAAGAACGCGGAGTCCGCGACGACCAGCAGAAGCCCCGCGGTCGCGAGTACGCGAACGCGGCGCGAGTACGGCAGCCCGACGACGATCAACGCGACCGCGGCGGCGGCGAGCACGCTCATGACCACGCCGAGCACGATCAGGCTGAGCGTCGATTCCAGGCCGAGCAGGCCGCCGAGGGACCGTGCGATCCGCGCGAACCAGCTCTGACTCAGGAGATAGGTCGCGTCGCATTCGCCCGCCGGAGCGGTGTACTCCAGGCGCGCGAACTGCTCCGGCTTGCCCTTCCACGGGATGCCCGCGCCGCACAGCACGCGAAAGCCGTCACCGTTGTCGGACATCCCGATCGGCCGCGGCACGAGGAACCGGACGAGGAGCACGGTGAGCGCGGCGGCGAATACGCCGAGGCCGAACAGGCGCGCAGGTGCTTCAGGCGCTGCCGGTCGGCTCAGGGGGACGCGTTCGTCGACACTCACGAAGGGCACGGTACGTGGCGGAAATCGGGTGAACGGTCCAGGGCCGACGTGACCGACCGTTCGACGTCCGCTCGCAGGAACACGGTGAGCCACGACGAAGTGCCTTCGCGCAGGAAGCTCGCGGCGCGGTATCTCAAGGCGTACGCCGAGTCGATCACACAGGACTGCGTCGCCGCGTAGCCGCTGTCGGTGATGACGGCGAGCGTCGGACGCCTTCGGGAGACGACGGCCTCGCCGATCTCCTCGGTCTGACCACGGACGCCGACGATCTGCAGCTGCGTCCCGGCGTGATACGACAGCACACCGGGTGCGGAGGTACTCACGATCGAACCGGGCGGCAGGTAGGCGTCGAGCCAGCGGCCGATCTCCTCCATCTGCGCGCCGTGGTCGTGCCAGGCGCGCACGCGGGTCAGCATCTCGGGACTGAACACCGAGACCAGCACCGCGAGCCCGGACAGCGTCATCGCGGCGGCGGGCATCAGCCGCTGCACCTGCGGCCTCGGCCGCGGACTCGGCTTCGTGGCCACGGTGAGCACGCCGTAGACCGACACCGCCGCGACCGAAAGCAGCGGCGGGATCGGCGCGAGCAGACGCCACGCCGGACCGGCGTCGCCGCCGAAGAAGACCACGAAACCGGTGAGTCCGACGGTGGTGACGAGCATCAGCCAGGTCAGCGAACGGGCCTCGGACTCGTGCGGCGACCCGCCGGTGCCGCGGCGCAGCGACAACGCCACCGCCGCGACCAGGCCGAGCAGCAGGAACCCCTGGTGCACCACCGAGAACCCGGACAGGTACTGCCAGCCGCGGTCGATCCGCGCGCCGACATCGACGTCGAAGGGAATGAGGACCGACGACGGGAGGACGTGGTCGTAATAGGTCACCCGCCACGCCGTCCACGGCGCGGCGAAGACGAGGGCGCCGAGCAGCCAGCCCGCCGGCGACCACCAGGTGTACCGGCCGCGCAGCGCGGCGATGAGCAGCCAGAGCCCGACGAGCACAGCGAGCAGCATCCCCGCCGGACGCGTCATCATCGCGAAGGAGACGAGCACCCCGGCGACGACCGGGCGCCGGGCCGCGAGCGAGGCGAAGACGCCGAACATGAGCAGCACGAACAACGGCGTCTCGGTTCCGGACCCGCCGTACGCGGCGAGGCCGCCGGCGCCCGCGACGAGCACCGCAGCGGCCACGCCGTAGGCCGGACGCGGCTCACCGGCCGCGCGGGCGACCACCCGGTTGACCGTGACGTACGCGAGCAGGACGGCACCGAGCGTGGCGAGGAGGCCGAGCACGATCGCGGACGTCTCGATATCGGCACCGAAAGCGGCCTTCGGCAACGCGATCGCGATCATCCAGAGGAAATTCGCGTAGCCCTCGACCCGTTCCCCGGTGTTGAACACCGGGCCATTGCCGTCGGCGATGTTCAACGCGTAACGGAAAGTGATGTAGGCGTCTTCGGCGATGGTCGAGAACAACAGCTGGTGTATCAGTGAGAAACCGAGAGTCAGCGAAAGCGCGACGGCACGCCAGTTCCTGTCCGCGCCGATCTTGGGCCAGGCCAAGAGAACGAAGGCGGCGACCAAGAACCAGGCGCCGACGACCGCGACCACCACCTGATCCCCACCCTTCCGGGCCGAGCCTCTCCCCTGGCGAAAAGACTACGGTCAAGTATCGATCACCGCGCCAAGGTGTTTCTTTTGGCGCAGTTAGTTGACACGAATGGGTGAGTAATGAGCGCCCTGAGTAGACGATGTTGCGCCGTTTTCCCCGTCGGGATGTGACCTGTTCGTGTAACGGTCGCAGCCGGTTAATCTGGCTTCCCATTCGTTCCGCACCCCGGGGGTTCTGTGCGGATTTCCCACCCCCGAGGATGCTCGTGCCGCTCGTGCCCACTGAGACCTCCGCGCTGACCGACGTCGTCACGGTCTGTGTCGCACTGCTCGTCATCGGACTTCCCGGACTGCTCACCGGTCTCGCCGCCGGGCTGCGTGGCTGGGTCCTCGCCGGTATGGCTCCGCTGCTGAGCTACGCCATCGGCGGTCTCGCCGGGCCCTGGTCGGCCGCGCTCGGAATCCCGTTCAACCCCGTGACCTACGCGGTGGCGACGGCCTTGTTCGCCGGAGTCGCGTACGGCCTGCGACGGCTCACCCTGCGCCGGTGGCCGCCCCCGCCGGAGGAACCACTGTGGGGCCGGACGGGACACCTGGCCGTCGGGGTGTGCGTACTGCTCGCGGGCGCCATCGGGATGTACGCGGTGGTGCGCGGGATGGGCAGGCTCGACGCCATCCCGCAGGGTTTCGACGCGGTGTATCACGCGAACGGCGTCCGGGAGCTCGCCGAGACCGGGGACGGCAGCCTGTTCGGTACCGGCGAGGTCAACTGGTACGGCGACGCGCCGCCGGTGTTCTATCCCAACGCGTATCACCTGCTCGCGTCCGTGGTGTACCTGCTCAGCCCCGCGAGCATCCCTCTGACACTGGACGTGAACACCGCGCTGCTGCCCGTACTGCTCGCGTTGTCGCTGGTCACGATGGTGCGCGTGTTCCGGGGCCGCGCGGTGTTCGCGGGCGCGGTCGCGCTCGTCTCCATCGCACCGGTGATGGGACTGTACGAATCGATGAGCAGGGGACCTTTGCTCCCGTTTCTGCTCGGACTCGCACTGACACCGCTGGCCGCCGTCGCGGTGAAGCGATACCTCGACCGCCCCGCACCCGATACCGGCTTCGTGCTGCTGATCGGCGCCGTCGGGCTGCTGTGCGTGCATTCGTCGGCGTTGTTCGGCGCGATCCTGTTCGCCGGCCCGCTACTGCTGCAACGGTGGATCGCGCCGGGCGAGCGGTGGCGGCGGATCGGGCGGGACCTGCGCGCGCTGGCGATCGTCGGCGTCGTCGCGAGCGTGGTCGCGGGGCTGCAGTTGTTCGGCGCGATCGGGCTCGCGAACGGCGAGGTGCCCTACCGCAGCTGGCCGGTCGAATGGCGGGCGACGACGGCACTCGGCGCGCTGCTGGGCTTCCAGCACTACGAGCCGTATCCGCAGCTCTGGCTGTCGGCGGCGCTGCTCGCGGGTTTCATCTTCTTCGCGCGGGCGGGTGCGCTGCGCTGGATCGGCGTGACCGCGCTGATCACGGGACTGGCGTACATCGTGGTGACGTCGTCGGAACAGCCGATCGTGCTGGCGCTGTCCCGGCCGTGGTGGAACGACCCGTACCGGTTCATGTCGATGGCGGCGATCCCGCTGTCCATCATCGCGGCGCACGGTCTCGCCGAGACGCAGGCCTGGCTCCGGGACACCGTGGTGCACCGGAAGGTGCCGGCGCTCGTCGTCGCTGTGGTGGTGTTCGGCGGCTTCGCGTTCCTGAGCAACGGGTTCTACGCGCGCTCGAACGCGGAGAAGATCGCACCCGGATACGCGAACACGCCCGGCACCAACACGCACAAACTGCCGGTGAGCCCCGACGAGGTCGTGGCCATGGAGAAGCTGGCCGAGTTCGCCGCGCCCGGTGAGCGCGCGCTGAACGACCGGCTGGACGGAACGGTGTGGACGTACGCGGTTTCCGGCGTCCGCACGGTTTCCGGGCATTTCGACGAGACACTTTCGCCGTCGGACGCGCGGCTGCTGGAGTTGCACTTCCGCGAGTACCCGTCGAATCCCGACGTGCGGGCGGCGACGCGACGGCTGAACGTGCGATGGGTGATCCTCGGCCAGTACGGCTATCCGCCGGGCGCCCCGCGTCAGGCCGGACTGCGCGACCTGGAGGGTCTGAACTTCGTCACCGAGGTCTACCGGAACGCCGATGCCGTCGTCTACCGGCTGAACCCCTGACGCGTTTAGTCCTCTGGATGCGGTAGTTGCGCGTGCATCCATCGCGAGTAGGTGCCGAATCGCGGGGGCTGGAGGACGGCGCGCGTGATCCAGTGGACGACACGCGTGACTGAGCGGACGGTATGCGTGATTGGACGGACGGCACGCCGCGAAGGGGTCAGCGGGCGGCGAGGCGTGCGGAGAGGGCGGCGGCGCCGGCGGTGATCAGGTCGGCGACGGTGAACATGACGCGCGAAGCGATGGCGAAGGCCGTCGCCTGGCCGACGGTGAGACCGGACGCGGTCAGCACGGCGACCTGCGCGACCTCGCGGACACCGACCCCGCTGGGCAGGATGAACGCGAACGTCCCGACGGTCATCGCGACGGCCATCGCGCCGACACAAAGGACGAAACCGCTGAAGCCGGGCGTGCCGACGGAGTTCGCCAGCAGCCACAGGTGCACACCCTGCAACGCCCACGCGGCGGTCGACGAGCCGAACACCTTGCCGACGACCGACCAGCTCAGCCGGTGGTCCAGCGGCGGGCGGCGCAGGATCCGCAGCACCAGCGACGTGCCCCAGGTGAGCACGCGCGGGTGCAGCATCGCCAGCCCGACCGGGATGAGCACGAACAGCCACATCGCCCGCGGGCTGTTGCTGAACACGGCGGGCGCCGCGAGCAGCGAGACGACCAGCGCGGACACCACGCCGACGCCGAGCTGGATCAGCGAACCGGTGAAGATCCGGGCCCTCGCGAGCCCCGCCTTGCGCCCCAGCTCCATCTGCAGCAGGTACGCCCACACCGAACCCGGCACGTACTTGCCGAGCGAGCCGACGAGGCAGATCTGCGCGCCCCGGGCGTAGCCGATCGGCTTGCCGAGGTCGTCGACCATGACCTGCCAGCCGTAGGTCGACACCATGATCGCGGCGATCAGCGCGAGCAGGCTCAACGTGGAGGATTCCCAGGCGACGTCGGACAACGTCCGCCAGAATTCACCCCAATTGGCGACGAGTGTCTTCGCCGCGAAACCGACGACGGCGATGATGGCGATCCAGCGGACGACGTCGAGGATCTTCGCTTTGGTGGATTTCGGCTGCTTTACCGCAACCGGAGACTCCTCCTCGGGCGTTTCGACTGTCGTCACTGAACCTCCTCGCAAAGAACTCTGTCTCCGCAGGTCAGACCTGTACGGTCACCAGACGGCTGAACTCGGTCAGCAGATCGTAGCCGTCCCAAATCGCGGAGAACGTCAGGGCCGATCCGAACGGAACGACACGGTCGACACCGCGGCCCGCCAATTCCGTCACGAATTCGGTCAATTCTTCTTTGGTGAAGCCGAATTGACCGACGGTTTGATCTTTGCGGAGCACGATCGGCACGAGGTCGGAAAGCGTGTCGACACGCGCGTTGGCGAACGTGCCCGCGCCGAGCCACTCGCGCGGCAGGATCGCGGGATCGGTCAGTTCGAGCGTCGCGAGGCCGTTGCCCTGGAATTCGATGCCGTCGACGAGCCCGTCGACGGCGGCGCCGTACGCCGAAACCCGCTTCTGGACGGCCATCGCGGGCTCGGTGACGTGCTGTTTCGTCGCCAGCACCTCGGCGAGCAGCGTCCGGAACTCCTGCCCGGCTTCGCGAGCGCCTGCTTCGTCACCGACCCAGAACACCGCGCGCGGCGACGAGCAGGCGGCCTGGTCGAACCAGTAGGAGTCGTTGTAGAAGCCTTCGGCGGCACCGCGGCGCTCGGCCTCGGAGGCGTTCTGCCAGCCGCGCACCGACGCGACCGCGAACGACGAGCGGTCCGGGAAGGTCAGGTCGCGCGCGTGCGGTGCCAGCGGGTACTTGCGCAGCGCCGCGACCGAGGCGTCACCGCCCCAGATGACCCGCAGGTCCGCGGCGACCGAGAGCGCGCCACTGATCGCGTCGCTGCGGTCGTAGGTGACCATGCGCTGCGTCGCGGTGATCGCGGCCGCGGTGTCGGCGTCCACTTCGGACAGTGCGGCGTTCAGCGCCTCCAGCACCGTCTCGGCCGCACCGGCCGAACGCGACGACACCCGGACGACGTTGTGGTTGCCCGCGAGCGCGGAAAGTGCCCACGAGTACACGAAGATCGTGTCGACGTTGGCGGGCGGGACGTGGAAGACGAGGCCGCGCGGGAACCGCAGCGCTTCGCCGGAAGTCTCCAAAGTGGACAGAGCCTTGGCGATTTCACCCTTACGCAGGAAGAAACCGAGCGACGCCAGTTCCGGGAATCGCCGGGCCGTCGCGGGCGCGAGAAGTTTGCGCGCGAACTTCGTCAGGAACTCGACGACACGCGGGTCACCGACGCGCAGCCGTCCGCCGACGGGCTCGGCCCGCAGCTCTTCGACGAGCTTGTCGACCTCGATGGCGTCCGAAAGCGGAAAACGCTGGTTGAGGGTCATGCCGCCGCTCCCTGGAAGGTGTCCGAGCAACCGCGGGCTTCGGCCTTGGGCAGCCTGCCCATGACCGAGAAATGCTTGCCCGGCCAGTCCCCGTCGTCGATCCCGTTGTAGACGCCCAGATCCTCGGTGAGCAGGACGTGGCCCGGGTACGAGTGCGGCAGCGTGCTGACGACCTCGATCACCCCCGGCTCGCCGACCGGCTGCTCTTCCCAGGTCTCCGGGTTCCGGATCACGACGTCGGCGAAATCGGGGCAGTACAAAGAGTTCCCGGACGGTCCTTCGAGGAACACGGTGCCGATCTGCTCGATCATCCCGTAGTAGTTGTGGATCTGGGTGAGTCCGGTGTCCTCTTTGAAGCGACGGCGGAACTCGGTGTTGTCGACCGCGCGGTCGATCAGCTTCTTCCAGCCACCGGAGTGGATCAGGATCCCGTTCGAGAGGTCCAGTTCGTGCTCACGCGCGACCTCGTAGAGGTATTGCCACACCATGAAGGTGAAGCCGAAGATCAGGAACGGCTTGTCGCCGTAGGTCGCGAGGAACTGCTTGACCGCTTCGACGTCCGGCTGGTCGTTCTCGTCGAGCACGTAGGTGTGCTTGCGGCCGAAGTTCGCCATGCCCAGCACACCCGCGCCGCGCGCGGAGAACGAGCGGCGGTTCTTGATGATGCCGATGGTGTCGACCATCAGCATCGGCAGCCGCTCGCCGCCGAGGACCTCCTGCAGCGTCGCGCCGAGCTGCTTGGTCTGCGCGCCGGCGGCGGCCTTGTCCAGGTAGATCCGCGACGCGCCCGCGCCGGTGGTGCCCGAGGACGTCAGCGTCTTGAAGACCTCCGACTCGGGGATGCTCCGCAGGTCGTGCGTCTTGAACATCCGCACCGGCAGCCACGGCAGATCCGCGATCGAGGCGAACGACGCGTCCCGGGCGATGCCGAGCGACGAGAGGATCCGGTCGTACCCCTCGGAGTTCTCGCGGTGGTGCGCGGTCAGTTCGGCGAGCTGCGGAAGCAAGTGCTTCTCGCGCTCGGCCTGAGACAGCGTAAAGACGCTCATACTGTTTCCTCCGCGAGTTTGCGCGCAACCGCGATCGTGTCGACAGGGCTTGACATGGCCTTACCCGTCACCTGCCCGACAAAGACGCCCTGCCACCCCGATAGCGGGGCCTGACGGCCAACGCGCGCTCTGCGGTCGGCTCGTGTGCCGCGGCTACTCATACCTGGGCCTCCAGCGACCGGTAGTCGATCTTGCCGCTGGCCAGCAGCGGCACGGTGTCGATGGGGCGGACGTCGAAACCGCTCGTGTGCAGGTGGAGCCGCTCGGACAGCGCCTTGGCGGCGTCCTTGCAGATGTCCTTGTCGGCCCCTTCGGCGAACAGGACGACCTTGTCCCCGGCCGGGACGGCGGCCACGACGTCGATCCCCACCGAAGCAGAACGCACGGCGTGCTCGAGATCATCCAGGCTGACCCGGTTCCCGAAGACCTTGCCGATCCGCTTGAGCCGTCCGGTGATGTAGAGGAACCCGTCCTCGTCGAGGTAACCGAGGTCGCCGGTGGGCAGCACGCCGCCCCATTCGTCGCCCGCGGCCAGCCCGGCCTCGTCGTCGGCGTAACCCATCATCACGTTGGGCCCGCGGTAGACGACCTCGCCGACGATCTTCGGATGCTTGGTCTCGGAGCCGTCCTCGCGCCGGATGGCGAACGAGCCGCCGGGCAACGCGGGCCCGGCCGAACCGAGCTTCTCCGCGAGCCGTTCCGCCGGGACGGTGGTCATCCGCGGCGCGGCCTCGGTCTGCCCGTACATGACGAACATACGGCCGCCGACCGCGCGGATCTTGTCGTTGAACTGGGCGACGAGGTCGTCGCGGAGCTTGCCACCCGCCTGGGTCAGCGTGCGCAGCGTCGGGTACTTCGCCGGGTCGAACTTGAGGCGCCGCAGCATCTCGTAGTGGTACGGCACGCCGGCGAGCGACGTCGCCTTGTGCTCGTTGACCGCGTCCCAGAACCCGCGTCCGAGCACGCCGGACGGCTCGATGACGACGGTCGCGCCGCGGACGAGGTGCGAGTTCAGCACGGACAGGCCGTAGCTGTAGTGCAGCGGGAGGCTGGTCGGCGCGACCTCGTCACGGTCGATGCCGAGCACTTCGGCGATCGCGTCGGCGTTGGCGAACACCGCGCCACGCGACAGCCGGACCAATTTGGGGTTGCCGGTGGATCCGCTGGTCGGCAGCAGGATCGCCAGGTGGGGATGCGGCTCGATACCTTCAACGGACTCGCGGACCCAGTGGCCGTCGGAGACTCCATAACCCTCAGGCGCGGGCGCGTCCGGCGCGGACAGCACGGCCGACGGCCGGAACCGCTCGATGAGCCCGGCCAGGACGTCGGCGTCCAGCGCCGGGTCGATCAGCGCGATCGCCCGGCCCGCTTCGAAAGCGCCGAGGTAGTTCAGCACGCTGTCGAGGTCCACCGACATCCGCGCGAACAACGCGCCCGGCGGCAGCAGCGACAACGCCGTCCCCACGCGGGTGACCTCGGTGTCGAGTTCCTCGCCCGCGAGCGTCTTGCCGCTCGTGACGTCGATGAGTCGTGCACCCACACCCAAAAGGGTCATCAGAGAACTAATCCTCCATCGATGCCCAGCACCTGCCCGGTGATGAACGAAGCGTCATCACTGACGAGGAACCGGATCGCGTTCGCCACGTCCTCGGGCGTCCCGAGCCGTCCGAGCGGCGTCTTGCCGATATTCTCGGCCTTGGCGTCGTCGGTCAGGCCCGAGGTCAGGTCGGTGTCGATGACACCGGGCGCCACGGCGTTGACCCGGATCCCGGAGCGGCCGAGTTCCTTCGCGGCCGAACGCGCGATGTTCGCCACCGCCGCCTTCGAGGCCGCGTACACCGTCTGACCGGCGCTTCCGTGCTCGCCGACGATCGAGGCGAGCACCACGATCGCACCGGTTTTCTTCCGCATCATCGCCCGGGCCGCGGCCTGGACGGTGTGCAGCGTGCCGGCGACGTTCGTGCTCAGCGTGGTGTCGACCAGTTCCTCGCGGATCATGCCGAGGAGCGCGTCCTCCATGATCCCGGCGTTGGCGACCACGATGTCCAGCTTGCCGTGCTCCTTGGCCACGCCGCGGACCAGCGTCGACACGGCCTTGGCGTCGGTGACGTCCAGCGCGAGACCGCTCGCGGCCCCCGCCGCGGCCGCCGCTTCCTTGGCCTTGGCCTCGTCGCGGCCGGTCAGCACCACGGTGGCGCCCGCCTCGGCGAGCGCCCGCGCGGTGGCCAGCCCGATCCCTCGGGTGCCCCCGGTGACCAGGGCGACCTTGCCTTCGAGCATCACTTGGACTGGAGGTCGGTCACCATGTCGACGGCGACCTTGAAGCTGGACATGTCGATCACCTGGTCGGTGTCGAATTCCACATCGAACTCGTCCTCGATGGCCGCGACCAGCGCCATGTGCCCCACCGAGTCCCAGGCCTCGATGTCGCGGTACTTCAGGTTCTCGACATCGACCTCGCCGTCGAGGTCCAGCGCCTCGACGAAGACCTCACGCAGCTTGCCGGCGACTTCCGCCATCGTTGAACTCCTAGTACTCACTCGCGCGGACGGGCGTCCCACGCCTTCACCAAGGTAGAGAGGTCGCCGGGCAGCCGGTCGGCCAGCCCGTCCTCAGGGAGACCGCCCTTACCCTTCAGCCACGGTCCCAGTGCCTCGATGGTGGCCTCGTCCAGCCCGCGACGGGACAGCCCGACGGTATTGACGCCTGTCACCCGTGCGGGGTTGCCGACGGCGATGGTGAACGCGCCCACCTCCTTGCGGACCGCGGAGCTCATCCCGACCATCGCGCCGGGGCCGATCACGACCCGCTGGTGCAGGATCGCGCCCATGCCCAGGTTCGCGCCAGACCAGATGTGGCAGTGGCCACCGGTGATGACGTTCGAGGCGACGGTGACGGCGTCCTCGACCAGGCAGTCGTGCGCAATGTGGGAGCCGCGGAGGAAATAGCCGCCGTCGCCGATGGTGGTCGTGCGCCAGGTGCCCTGGTGGACGCTGACGTACTCGCGGATCCGGTTGCGGCTGCCGATGACGACGCCGTGGCCGTCGTGATCGGGATCACCGGTCGGCGCGGCTTCCCAGGCCGCGGGGTGCTCGCGGCCGCGGTCCTCACCCGGGGTCCCGATGGTCACGTGCGGGCCGATCCAGTTGCCGTCGCCGATGCGGGCGGGCCCCACGATGACCGTGAACGGCCCGATGACGTTGTCGTCGCCGAGCTCGACACCCTCGCCGATGATCGCGGTCGGGTGGATGCGGTTCACCACGTGAGATCCGTTCGTTGTGGCTGGGAGACAGCCTGGGGTAATGGGCGCTTCGGCGGTCCCGGTAACGTGTGGCCCGCGCCAGAGAGGGCGGCCGGACGCAGAACCGGCGGCTCACTGTACCGGACGCACCAGAACGCCCAGTCGAGAGAGACTTGCAGATGATCCCCATTACCGTGGTCGACGTCCGTGACGCGGAGGACCTCGTCGTCGAGGTGCTGCGATCCGGCGCCATCGCACAGGGACCGATGGTCAAGCGCTTCGAGGACGCGTTCGCGACCGTTTCCGGCACGAAGCACGCGATCGCCGTCAACAACGGCACCACCGCGCTGGTCGCCGCGCTCCAGGCGCTCGACCTCAAGCCGGGCGACGAGGTCGTCACCTCGCCGTTCACCTTCGTGGCGACGCTGAACGCGATCCTGGAAGCCGGCGCGACCGTCCGCTTCGCCGACATCCGGCGCGACGACTTCGCGATCGACCCGGACGCCGTCGCCGCCGCGGTCACCGACCGCACCAAGGTCCTCATGCCGGTGCACCTCTACGGGCAGACCGCGGACATGGGCAAGCTCGCGCCGCTGGCCGCCGAGCACGGTCTCCAGGTCATCGAGGACTCCGCGCAGGCGGTCGGGGCGTCGTTCGAGGGCAAGCAGGCGGGGTCCTTCGGGATCGGCTGCTTCTCCTTGTACGCCACCAAGAACATCACCACCGCCGAGGGCGGCGTCATCACCACGGATGACGACAAGCTGGCCGACGCGCTGCGCGTCCTGCGCAACCAGGGCATGCGTGCCCGCTACCAGTACGAGGTCGCCGGGCACAACTACCGGATGACCGATCTGCACGCCGCCGTCGGCATCCCGCAGCTGGAGAAGCTGGACCAGCTCACCGCCGCCCGCCAGTCCAACGCGAAGCGCCTTTCCGAAGGCCTCGCCGGCACCCCGGGTCTCGACATCCCGCAGGTCCTCCCGGGCCGCGAACACGTGTGGCACCAGTACACCGTGCTGGTCGGCCCGCACGCGTTCCTCTCGCGTGACGAGCTCGCCGCCGCGCTCACCGAACGCGGCATCGGCAACGGGATCTACTACCCGAAGATCGTCTTCGACTACGACTGCTACCGGAACAACCCGCTGATCCCCGACGCGAAGGTCGAGGACTTCCCGGTGGCCGCTTCCGTCGCCGCTCAGGCGCTTTCCCTGCCTGTGCACCCGCACCTTTCCGAGTCCGACCTGGACACCATCATCGAAACGGTTCGTGAGGTGCTCGGCGCATGACCACGCACAAGATCGCCCTCATCGGTACGGGGAACATGGGCTCGCTGCACGCCCGTGTGCTCGCGGCGAACGAGAACGTGGACCTCGTCCGCGTGATCGACCCGCGCGAAGAGGCCGGCCGCAAGGTCGCCGAACGCTACGAAACCCAGTGGACGCCCGAAATCGGCTCACTGTCCGATGTGGACGCTGTTGTGCTCGCTTCGGCCACCGAGGCGCATTACGAGCTGGCGCAGGAGGTTCTGGGCCAGGGCAAGCCGATGCTGGTCGAGAAGCCGGTCTGCAACAGCCTCGAATTCTCCCAGGAGATCGTCGGGCTGTCGGCGAAGAAGGACGTCCCGCTGATGTGCGGGCTCCTGGAGCGCTACAACCCGGCCGTGATGACCGCGCGGGCGCTGGTGAACGAGCCGATCCACCTGATGGCCCGCCGCCACGGCCCGTACGCGCCGCGCATCAAGACCGGTGTCGCCTGGGACCTGCTGGTGCACGACGTCGACCTGGCGATCCAGTTCTTCGGCGGCGCGACCCCGGCGCGGGTCGCCTCCGGCGCCGGCTACTTCCACCCGAACTCGGTCGAGGGCGCCGAAGACACCATCGAGACGGTGCTTTCGTTCGAGACCGGACTCGCCACGGTTTCCGCGTCCCGCCTGGGACAGCGCAAGGTCCGTTCGCTCTGGGTGTCCGAATTGGACCGTATGATCGAGATCGACCTGCTCCGCCGCGACGTCACCATCTACCGGCACGTCTCGCACGACTCGGTCACCCCGGACGGCCTCGGCTACCGGCAGCAGACCGTCATCGAGATCCCGGAACTGGTCACCGCCCGCGAGCCATTGGCCACCCAGCTGGACCGGTTCCTCGAACTGCTCGAAGGCAAGATCGACGCCGGCACCGAGCGCGACCTGATCCTCCCGTCGCACACCGTCGTCGACCAGGTCCTCACCCAGGCCGCCGCCTGATTCCTCGCGTTCAGTCCTCTGAATGCGGTACTTGCACACGCAAGGACCGCATCCAGAGGACTAAACGCGCTATTTGGTGAGGCGCTGGCCCTTGGCGTCGTAGGCGACGAGCGGGGTCAGGACGTCCGAGGACTCCACTTGGGCCTGGTCGAACCAGAAGATCACGACCGACGGGTCCACACTCCAAGGGACGGCCTTCGCCTCGACCGGCTTGCCGCGGACGGTGCTGGTGATCCGCACCGCCGGACCGGCGAAGTAGCCGAAAACCGGGATGAAGGTGTTCTGGACCCGCTCGCCCCCGTCGGTGGCGTGGAAGCCGAACGACCGGTCCGAGCCCTTGTACTCGTTGGTGGCCAGTAGCCCGTCGTAGGTGCCGTCGGCGTTGCGGTAGCCGACCTTCAGGCCGAACTCGACGCCCGGCTGCGTCGGCTGGTCGATCGCGAACGCGTAGAGCACCATCTCCCGGTCGCCGTCACCCTTGACGCCCAGGGGGATCACGTCGCCCAGCGGCGCCAGCTCCGAGTACGGCGGTGCGGTGGCGACCGGGGCGGGCGGGACCGGTGACGCCGTCGAGGACGACGGCGCGCTCGCGGCGGGCGGGAGGACCTCGGGCTGCCGCGCGGGCTCCCGCAGCGCGACCGCGCCGACGATGACCAGCACCGTCACCACGGTGGCGGCGACACCGCCCGCTCCGGTCGTCAGACGGCGACGCCGCCGGATGCGCCTGCCCTTGGCCATGATCGCGCCGATGTCGGGCGCCGAGAACTCCTCGGCAGGCTCTTCGCGCAGTGCCGAGCGCAGTGTCTCGATGTCGGTCATCGTCCCAGTCCGCCGATCAGTTCCGTTCCGTCCTCCGCGGTGATCCGCAGTTTGGTCAGGGCGCGGGAGTTGGTGCTCTTCACGGTGCCCACGGAGACACCCAGCTCGCCCGCCACGTCGGACTCCTTCAGATCGAAGAAGTGCCTGAGCACGACGACGGCCCGCTCCCGGTCTGTGAGCGTACGCAACGCGTCAAGCAGCCATTTCCGCTGGACAACGGCCCCGGCGACGTCCAAGCCGCTCGGTCGCTCGGGGATCTCCTCGGTCGCGTTCTCGCGGATCGGGCGCCGCCAGCCGTCGATGATGTGGTTCACCAGGACCTGCCGCGCGTAGGCGTAGGCGTCCTTCCGGCGCACCCGCGACCAGGCCGCGTACGTCTTGGCGAGCGCCGTCTGCGCGGCGTCCTCAGCCTGATGCCGGTCGCTGGTCAGCAGGTAGGCGGCATGCTGCAGACGGGTCGACGAGTTCCGGACGAACTCGACGAACTCGTCATCGCCGCGAGCCACCTTGATTCCCACATTTCTTCGACGGTTGGCCGGTCGAAAGGTTGCCTCAACCTTTTCGACCACTTCCACGTAGAGATCTCCGAATGATCTTCGACCACTGGGAGGCACTGCAAATGAAATCACCCGGGAAGCGGACGCTGCTGGTCGGCGGCGGGCTCACGGCCGCCGGGCTCGCGGTCGCGCTGTCGAGCACACTGACCGCCGGTGCGACCCCCGCTCCTGCCCCTGTACCCGCCCCGGCCGCGCAGGTCGTGGCGGCCGCCGCTCCGGCGCGGTCGGCCGAGGAGCCGGACAACACGCCGTGGGGCGACATCATCGGCACCGGCGTCCAGAGCGGCGCCGGTGAACTGGTGTTCTACGGCGTCAAGGTCGACGTCGAGCAGCTTCCGGAGACGACGTTCGGGATCACGGCGGGGCACCGGTCGGCGAACGGCAAGGTGAACGCGGCCATCACGACCAACGAGTTCCAGGGCTCCGACAAGTCGCCCGGCTTCCACGCGGTGTCCGGTGGGCTGAACGGCGTCCCGTCCTTCGGGTACTACGCCGGTCCGGCCGCGAAGATCACCGCGAAGGTGAACGGCAAGGCCGTCACCGCGCACCAGGCCGCGTGGAGCGTGGACCCGAACATCGTCGTGTTCTGGTTCGACTCGGACGCCGACCCGCTCCACCTGGCCGCCTTCGACGCCTCCGGCAAGAAGCTGCCCAAGGGCAACACCGACGTCGGCCACGGCTGACGGTCCGTGAAGGCCTCCTTCCCGACTTTCAGGGTTGGGAAGGAGGCCTTCACGTCAGGATTCGTCGCCCGGGCCGGACTTGCGGCGCGTGAAGCGGAGCGCCACGACGACTCCGGCGAGGACCACGGCGACCGCCAGCACGATCCACACCCAGGTCGGCAGCAGGCCTTCGGGCGTGGCCTCGTCGGCCTGCGGGGCAGGCGTGGCGCTGGTCGCCGGTTGCTGCGAAGCGGACGCCGCGCTGCTGGAGGACGCCGGCGGCGCACTCGAAGCCGGCGGTGCCACGGGAGCGCTGAGGTTGAACTTCACCGTTCCGCTGGACTCGTGCGAATCCGCGAAGGTCACCTTGTAGCGCAGGGTGTACTCACCCACGGGCCCGACGGCCTGGACCGGCGCGGTGACGACGGTGCCCGCGACCTCGGCGCGTCCGACGGTCCACTTCGCGTTCTCGGGCCCGGTGATCTGGATCGGGTCCGCGGCGAGAGTGACCGGGCCGGAAAAGGTCAGCTTGACCTGTGTCGGCGGCGTCGCCAGCGAAGCACCCTTCGCGGGGTCGCTGCTCTTCAACTCCGAGTGGGCCATGGCCGGGGTCGCGGCACCCACCAGCGCCAACCCGGAGACCAGCAGCGACGCACCGAACCGCTTGAACCTCATCTGGACATACCCTCCACTATCGCCTGGCACGACAGTAGTCGGTCACCCGCGCCTCGCGGTTCCCCTCAGGACGAAGGCGGAACTCTTCGGGCTGGACAAGTCCCGCACGACAATCAGTAACCCCCGTCCGGTAGCTGGCCGAAGTAGTCGTCGTTCAGGTCGGTCTCCAGCCCCGTGCTGCCGCCGACCGGCCCGGTCAGCCCGCCTTTGGTCTTGATCCGGCGCTTGCCGTCCTCACCACGTTCGACGCCCACCCCGTACTGCCCACCGATCCCCGCCGAGATCTCGGGCTTGGCCTTGACCAGCAGCGGCCCCAGCGGCACCTCCATCTCCGGCCCGGTGACCTTCGCGCCGAGCAAGGCTTCGAGGTCGATCTGCGGGCCCTCCTTGGTGATGGTCAGCTCCAGCTTGCCGTCGATGCCGAACGAGTACTCCCCCTGGATCAGGCCGTCCAAGGCACTCCATTTCCCCTTGTCCGCGTAGGCATATCCCCCGACGGAGAAGACCCGTCCCTTCCGGTTCGGCCCCTCCGCTTCGAAGTCCGCGCCGGGCCCGGTCGATTCCACTTTCAGCAGGCGGCCGATGGCCTCCTGGATGGGCTTGGTGATACGGGACGCGTAGTCCCACACCAGCTCACAGCCGTCGTTGTCCTGCTTGCAGCCTGGACTGATCCAGTTGTCGTCGTCGCCCCAGGGGGTGCCGCCATCGCCGCCCGCCGGTGCCTTCAGACTCGCCAGGCGTGTGGTGGGCACCGAGTTCGCGGGGACGGAACGAGCTCGGACGTTCGAGCGCCGCTCCGCCTTGGAAGGCTTCTTGCCCCGCTTCTCGGCCTTGTCTTCGTCGCGGTCTTCGCGGGAGTGCTCGGACTTTCGGTCCTTGGCCTTTTCTCGGCGATCCTTTTTGGACTCTCGATCGTCGTCATCGTCACGGTCATCCTTTTTGGACTTCCGGCCGTCGTCACCGTCGCCGTGGTTCTTCTCGCGGTCGTCCCGCTCGTCGGTGGCGCGTTCCTTCTTGGACTTGTGGTCCTTCTCGTCGTGATCGTCGTTGTCACGGGGCTGGGCCGACTGTTTCTTCGGTACGGCCTTCTGCGGCTTGGTCTGCTTCGGCGCGGCCTTCTTGGGCTCGGCCTGCTTCAGCTGCTTACCCTTCTCCTGCAGGCTGCCCTTCTCCGGCGGCTTGATGATCTGCGGAATGCGCTGCTTCGTCGATGGCGCGAGGCCGAGCGGACGGTCCCCCGTCTGCCCCTTGTCGCCGCCGCCCCCGCCACCGCATCCCGCCGTACTCGCCTTGCACGCGTCAGCACCGGGGCTCTCTTTCGCGTTCGCGACGGCCGCGCCCGTCAACCCGAAGAAGACGGCGAACGCCGCGCCGGTGGTCACCTGCCCGAGAACGCGCGGCACGCTGGAAACCCTGCTCGTCATCCGACCGCCCTCGTCCGTGGCCGCGGAGAGACCACGACCTGGACGATCACCGTGCGCCAGAGGGGTTCAGTGCCGGTTCATCGGCGGTACAACGCCGATCGAACGGCTGTGATCAGGGACGCCGGGTGGTGAGCGCGTCGAGATCGAAGGTGAGCGCCGAGCCCTCGAATTCGAGGTCGATCTTGCCGGTGTGCTCGCCGAAGTTCTCGTACTCGCCATCCACCAAGCGGTAGGTGATCATGCTGACGGGAGCATCGAGGTCGACGATCCAATAGTGCTCGATGCCGACTTCGGCGTACTCGGAGAACTTGGTGACCCGGTCGGTGCGGACGGTCCCTTCGGACAGGACTTCGATCACGAGCCGCGCGTCCTCGGCAGACGCCCTCGCGGGGTTCTCGTCGGCCACCAGCGCGGAGGTCACCAGCACATCGGGCACGCGGACTGTCAAAGGAGCGAGGGTGACGACCATTTCGGCCTCGCCCATCGCGCTCAAGTCCGGGGACGTCTGTTCGTCGAGCCAGTACGTCAGGCGATTGACCGCACGCTGGTGAAAGTACAACGGACGCGGCGACACGAGGAGGGCCCCTTCAACGACTTCGACCCGATGCTCCGGGGTTTCCGGCAGACCGGCCCAGTCGTCGAGGGTCAGGAGGCGGTGAGGCCATTGCACGACACTCATCGAACTCCTCCTTCGCCCGTGATCACCAGACCATCTTCCCATGGTTTCCTCGAAACGGTATCACTACACACCGTAGTGAATGGGGTGCGCCGCAGAGTTGCCGCTACGCAAGTTTTCCCAGGTCAGGTAGATTATCGCCATGAGAAGAACCTGGGGGTTCCTGGCTGTCGGCCTGCTCTTTTCGGTCACCGCCTGCACTGTCACGATCACGGTTCCCGCCCGCTCGCCGGAGCCGGCCCCGTACGAGACCACCCTTCCCTCGACCCCGCTGCCCGCCTCACCGGCCGTGGTCCTCGACGCGTGCCCGTTCCTCGCGGTCGACGAGCTCGCCTGGATCACCGGCCTGTCCACCGAGATCAGGCCGCTCGAACAGGAAGCACACGTGGACGGGCCCCAGGAAGACCGGTACGGCTGCCTCTACGAAAACTCCGCTCAATCGTCCGCTCTCGCGCCGCATCTGCAGATCGTGGTTCCGCCGAAGGGCGGTGCCACCGTCATCGCGGTCGTGGACGACACGGCGAAGGCCGGCTGCCGCGAACCGATCACCGCCATCGCCGGGGTCGGAGACAAGGCGGTCTACTGCGAGTCGGCCAAGGACCCGGCCAAGGTGATCGTGACCGTCGGCAAGCTCAGTCATGGAGAGGCCCGGCTCGCCGTCCTCGACATCGTCAAGATACGGCCCGACGCCTATGAAACGGTCGCGAAACTGCTCGCCGAACGCCTCTAGCTACTCCGTGAAGTCACCCGCGGGTGCGCCCCAAGATCCAGGGGCGTCCCCGCGCTCTTCCGCCAAAGCACGCCGGCGCGCGTTCTCGCCGCGCACACGCTCCACTTCGGACTGGATGTACTCGTCGTCGTAGCGCTGGAAGACACGCGCGGGGTTGCCCGCCACCAGGGTGCGCGGCGGGACGTCCTTGGCCACCACGGAATTCGGCTGCACGGTGGCGAAATCGCCGATCGTCACGCCCGCCATGATCACCACGAGGCCGCCGATGAAGCAGCCTTTGCCGATCTTCACCGGTTTGCGTTCGATGAGGTCGCTGCCGGAATGGTTCTGCAGCGTCATGTTCGCGAGCCAGCTGGAATGCGTGAAGATCAGCGTGTTCAGGCCGATGCTGGTGTGCTCGCCGATCTCCAGCCCGCCGCTCGCGTCGAGCGCGGCGCCTTCGCCGATCCAGCAGTGTTCGCCGATCGTCAGGTTCTCCGGGCTGATGATCTTGACGCGTTCGCGGACCCTCGTCGACTCGGGCAGTCCGTAGAAACGAGCGCGCTCGGCGTCGTTCATGTACTGCGAGACGAGTTCCGTCAGGATCTGCGGGCGCAGGCGGTTGCTGCGCTCGTCATCGAAGAACATCGGCCTCGGTCACCAGTTTCTCGAAGGTGCGCAGGTGTTCCTCGGCGACGACGTCGAGGCCGAAGTTGGCCCGGACCATCGCGCTTTCCCGCTGTGCCACCGAAGCCCGCTTCTGGGGGTCGTCCAGCAGCTCGATGACGGTGTTCGCGACGGCTTCACTGTCGTCCGGACGCACCAGCAGGATGTTCTCGCCGTTGCGCAGTTCGATCCCGGGGTAGTTGTCCTCGGTGACCGACGCGATGGTGGCGGTGCCCGAGAGCATCGCCTCCAGCGACGCGGTGCCGCAGCCGCCGTTGAGGTCGTGGGTGACGATGTCGGCAGCGGCGAAGTACGCGGGGACGTCGGCCTTCGGCACGGCGCCGGTGACGATGATGGCGTCGGCGACGCCGAGTTCTTCGGCCCGCTTCAGGAAGACGTCGTGGTACACGCGGCCGACGACGACCACCTTCACGTCGGGGTGCTTGTCCAAAATGGACGGAAGCGCCTCGACCAGCGGGAGCCGGTTGCGCAGCGGGATCACATGCCCGAGCGAGACGATCACCGGACCGTCGCCCAGGTCGTGTTCCGCGCGGACGTCCTTCGTCAAAGGCTTGTCGAAGTTCCCGGTGTCGACGGCGATCGGGAAGTAGTCCGAGTTGTCGTCGCTGGTGCCGTAGCGCTCGACGCAGTAGTCGACCCCGAGCTTGTCGAGGATGACGTACCGCGGCTTGAGATACCGCAGGATCGGGTTCACCAGCACGGTGTCCAGGAGCCGGAAGACCCCGCCGTACAGCTTGTTGTCGCTGATCAGCAGGGTGTGGATGGTCAGCAGCATCGGCAGCTTCCGCCGCCGCGCGTACAGGCCGGCCAGCCACGACAGGTCGAAGAACTGCCCGTGGAGATGGATCGCGTCCGGCTTGAACTCGTCCAGCAGTTTCCACAGCCGCCGCCAGTTCCCCGGCCGCAACGAGGCGAAGCTCATGTCGAAGTCGATCGACAGGCCCAGCTGCGGCATCTTCACCGCGGGCAGGCGGACGACGCGGTAGCCGTCCTTCGTCTCGTCGGCCGGGGCGTCGGCGTAGGCCGCGGTGATCGCGAGCACCTCGTGCCCGCGCGCCGCGTACTGCTCGGCCAGGGACGCCGCCATGTGCGCGCTTCCGCCCACCCTCGGCGGGAAGAAGTTGTTGACGACAGCGATGCGCATGGGGCGGCTCTCCCCCGGCCCGGCGGTCATCCCTCCGAAGCCTTAACCAGTTCGTACATGCCCTCTTCCACGGAGATCTTCGGCTCCCAGCCGAGGACCTCGCGGGCGCGGGTGATGTCCGCCGCGCGACGGGAAACGAGCACGTCGCGCTCGTTGAACAGCGGCTCGACGTTGACGCCGACGGCGTCGATGAGGATCTTCGCCAGCGTCGCGATCGAGGTGTCGATCCCGGTGCCGATGTTGATCGGCACGTTCGCCTGATCCGACTCCAGCGCCGCGACGACGGCGCGGGCGAGGTCGGTGACGTGCACGAAGTCCATCGACTGGTCGCCGCGGCCGTCGATGACCGGCGGCTGGCCGGCGCGCAGGCGCTGGATGAAGTGGTTGATCACCGACGTGTAGTAGGCCTCGATCTTCTGGCCCGGGCCGTACACGTTGAAGAACCGCAGCGCGTTCCAGGACAGACCCTTGGTGCGCTCGTAGAAGCCGAGCATGTCCTCGCCGGCCCGCTTCGAGATGCAGTACGGCGTGAGCGGTTTGAGCTCGTCGTCCTCGTGCATCGGCAGCCGCTTCGGGTCGCCGTAGACGGACGCGGTCGACGCGAACACGATCCGCTCGACACCCTCGTCCGCCGCGGCGGCGAAGACGTTGTGGTTACCGACCATGTTGATGTCGATGGACTCGTGCGGGTCCGCGACCGACTTGTTGATCGACACGGTGGCGAAGTGGATCACGTGCGTGCAGCCGCGCATGGCTTCGCGCACGGCGCCGCCGTAGCGCACGTCCTTCTCGACGAGTTCGACCTTGCCGGTGGCGACGAACTCGTTCACCCTGGCGCGGTCGCCCCGCGTCATGTTGTCGAGGATGCGGACGGTGTAGCCGCCGTCGATCAGCATCGGGATGACGTGCGCGGCGATGAAACCGCCGCCCCCGGTGAAGAGGACCTTCTTGTCGGGCATTTCTCTCCTAGCTCGGCAGTGCGGCGCTGACGGTCTCGATGACCCGGTCGACCTGGGCCTCGGTGAGGTTGGCGTGCATCGGGATGGCGAGGTGACGGGCGAAGAGGTCCGCCGAAACCGGCAAGGTCTGCGTCTTGCCGTAGATGGGCTGGAGGTGCGAGGCGTAGGTGCCGAAGTTGCACTGCACGCCCTGCTCGCGGATCCGCAGCGCGAGCGCGTCGCGGTCGATCTCCGGGGCCGTGGTGAGGATGTAGGCCTGCCACGGGTGTTCGCGGTCCGGCAGTTCCACCGGGACATCCAGGCCGGGCAGGTTCTCGAAGGCCTCGTGGTAGCGCTTGGCCACCGAACGGCGGGCCGAGAGCAGATCCGGGAGCCGGTCCAGCTGGACGTTCATGATCGCGGCCTGCACGTCCGAAAGCCGGAAGTTGTAGCCCAGCTCGTGGAACTCCGGGATCGGCAGCGCGCCGGAACCCTCGCGGGTGATGGCGGGCTCGATGCCGTAGGTGTGCAGCTTGCGCGCGTGCGCGATGAGGTCTTCGCGGTCCGAGACCAGCGCGCCGCCTTCGCCCGCGGTGATGCCCTTGCGGCCGTGGAAGGAGAACGCGGCCAGGTCGGCGAGGCTGCCGGCCGGGCGGGTCTTGTAGGTCGCGCCCGCGGCGCAGGCGGCGTCTTCGAAGAGCCACAGGCCGTGCTTGTCGGCGATCGCGCGGTACTCGTCGAAGTCACCGGGCTGTCCGGCGACGTCGACGGCGAGGATGCCGACGGTGCGCGGGGTGATCAGGGCTTCGATCGACGCGGGGTCGGCGCTCCACACGTCCGGGCGAATGTCGGCGAACACCGGCGTCGCGCCCGCCTGGAGCACGGCGTGGCCGGTGGCGGGGAACGTGTAGTCGCCGACGATGACCTCGTCGCCCGGCTTCACACCGAGCACACGCAGCCCGAGGAAGAGTGCCGACCCACAGTTGCTGGTGGTCAGGGCGTGCGCGGTACCGACGGTCTTCGCGAAGCGTTCCTCGAAACGACGGCACGCGGGGCCGGCGCCGGCCAGCCAGCCGGACCGGAACACCTCCGCCACGGCGGCGAGTTCTTCGTCGCCGACGGTCGGCTGACCGAGGACCACAGGTTCCTGCGTAGACATACCTCTCCCATTGCGTGGGGACCGGCCGAAGTGTATAGACGCGATTCGACGGATCTCGGGCGGGCTGGATCCGCCCAGGTCAACGCGCGAACACCGATATGGTGCCCTCATGCGATTCGGCGTTCTGGGGGCGACGGAGGTGCGCCGTGAGGACGGCACCCTCGTCCCGGTCGGCGGGCCCAGGGTCCGGACGCTGTTCGCGTTGCTCGCGCTGGAGGCGGGCCGGATCGTCCCGGCCGAGCGGCTCATCGACGGCCTTTACGGCGAACAGGTCCCGGAAGGCGTGGCGAACGCGCTGCAATCGCAGGTCTCGCGGCTGCGCGGCGCGCTGAAGGATCTCGCGCCGGTCGAGTTCAGCCCAGCGGGTTACCGGCTGGCCGTGGATCGCGAAGACGTCGATGTACACCGCTTCGAGCGGCTCGCGGCCGAGGGCCGCCGCGCTCTCGCGTCGGGAGACGCCACGAAGGCGGCGGAGCTGCTTCGCGAGGCTCTCGGGCTCTGGCGAGGTCCGGCGTTCGCGGACATCACCGACGCGCCGTTCCGGGATCCGCAGGTCACCAGGCTCGACGAGCTGAAGACGTCCGCGATCGAGGACCTCGCCGAAGCCGGCCTCAAGCTGGGACGGCACGAAGACGTCCTCGCCGAGCTTCGCGAGGTCATCGCCGGCCAGCCGCTACGGGAACGGCCGCGCGCGCTGCTGATCCGCGCGCTGCACGCGGCGGGACGTCAGTCCGACGCCCTCACCGCGTTCGAGGACGCCCGCCGCGTCCTCGCCGACGAACTGGGTGCCGATCCGGGGCCGGAGCTCGCGGCGGCGCATCTGGCCGTGCTGCGCGGCGAGACGACGTCTCCGAGCACGCCGGTGAACCTCCCTGCGCAGCTGACCAGCTTCATCGGCCGCGAGGGCGACCTTCGGCATGTGCTCGGCGAGCTGGACCGCTCCCGACTGGTGACGCTGACCGGCCCCGGCGGGGCGGGCAAGACCCGGCTGGCCATCGAGGCCGCCGCCGAGGTGAGTCTCCCGGTGGTCTTCGTCGAACTCGCGCCCTACACCGAGGATTCCGACGTCGCCCAGGCCGTGCTGACCGCGCTCGGCCTGCGGACGGTCCCGCTCGGCGCGACCACCGCCCCGGTGGAGAACGCGCCGCTGGAGCGGCTGATCGACGCGCTGGCCGACAGGGCGGTGCTGCTGGTGCTCGACAACTGCGAGCATCTGGTCGACGCCGCCGCGAAGCTGGCCGCCCGGCTGCTCGCCGCGGCCGCGGCGCTGCGCGTGCTCACCACCAGCCGCGAACCGCTCGGCATCACCGGCGAAGTCGTCTCCCCCGTGCCGAGGCTGGCCGTTCCGCCGCCGGGGACGCCGCCCGCCCGATCGCTGGAGTTCGCCGCGGTGCGGCTGTTCTCCGACCGCGCGCGGGCCACCGACCCGGGATTCGCCGTCGACGACGCCACGGCGGGCGACGTCCAGCGCATCTGCGCCGCGCTCGACGGGCTGCCGCTGGCCATCGAACTGGCGGCGGCACGCGTGCGGACGCTGCCGGTCGGCGAGATCGCGACCCGGTTGGACGACCGCTTCGGCCTGCTTTCCCGCGGTAGCCGCGTCGCCGAGGCCCGGCACCGCACGCTGCGCGGTGTCGTCGAATGGAGCTGGGATCTGCTCGACGAGGACGAACGGCGGCTCGGCAGGCGGTTGACCGTGTTCGCGGGCGGGACGACCCTCGCCGACGCCGGCGAGGTCTGCGACATACCGGACGCCGGGGAGCTCCTTCCGTCCCTTGTGGACAGATCGCTGGTCGAACGGACCGGCGACCGGTACCGGATGCTCGAAACCATCCGCGCGTTCTTCGCCGAAAAACTCGCCGAAGCGGGCGAAGCAGACCGCTTGCGGCGCGCGCACGCCGAACACTTCCTGGAGCTCGCGGAGCGGGCCGACCCGCTCGTCCGCACCGGCGACCAGCTGATCTGGCTGGACCGCCTCGACGCCGCGTACGAAGACCTGCTGGCCGCGCTGCGCTGGGCGGCCGAGACCGACGCCCGGATCGCGCTGCGGCTTTCGTCGGCGCTGGTGACGTACTGGTGGATGCGCGGGCGCCGGTTCGAAGGGGCGACGCTGAGCCTGGAAGTGGTCAAACGGCTCGACACCCGGCCACCGGACGGGCTCGAAGAGGAATACCAGCTCTGCGTGCTCAACGCCGCTTCCGGACTACGCGGTCACGAAGCCCTCGCCCGGCACTACCCGGCCGTGGACGACCTCGTGCGGGAATTGGCCAAGGCGCCCCGGAACCCGGCACTGCTGCTGTTGATGGGGGTCGTGACCGGTCCGCCGGGTGACGACGACGCGCTCATCCTGCGCAGCCAGGCCCTGCTGGCGAACAGCGACGCGTGGAGTCTGGCGCTCGCGCCGACCGGTTACGGCCTCCGCGCGCTGATGCAGGGCGATCTCGAAACGGCCGAAGGCTTCCTGCGCGAGGGAGCGGACGCGTTCCGGGAACTCGGGGAACGGTGGGGGCTCTCGATGGCGCTCGATCATCTTTCGCAGGTTCTGACCTGGACCGACCGGCAGGCCGAAGCCCTCGAAACGATGAACGAAGCGCTACTGCTGATGCGGGAACTCGGTGCGTCCGACGACAACGCGGATCTGCTGTGCCGTCGCGGCGGCAGCAAGCTGCTCCACGGCGACGCGGCTGGTGCGCGGGCGGATTTCGAACTCGCCATCGAGATCGCGCGCCGCGCCGGGATGCCGGAAAGCCGGGCGACCGGCTACATCGGGCTCGCGTTCCTCGCCCGGCACGAGGGCGATCTGGGCACCGCCCGCGCGCTGAGCGAACACGCGCTCGCGGAATGCCCTGGCGGCTCGTTCGCGGCCGAAGGGGTCCGAGCCGGTGCGCAGATCTCGCTCGGCTGGGTCGCCGCCGCCGAGGGCCACGCCGACGAAGCCGAGGAACTGCACCGGCAGGCGCTGACGTCCGCGGATCAGTGGAACGACAGCACCACCGTGGCCTGCGCCGTCGAAGGCCTCGCCGGGGTCGCGCTGCTCCGGGACGACCCGGAGCGGGCGGCGGTCCTGATCGGTGCGGCGGTGACCGTGCGGGGCACCCCGTTCGCCGTCGATCTGGACGCCGCCCTGCTCCGCTCGAGCGTGCGGGAGCGGCTCGGGGACGGGTTCGACCGGGCCTACCGCAGGGGGCTCGGTCTGCGCGGTGCCGCTCAACTGGCGGGGTTGCCCAGCGAGTCGTGAGCGGACCGCGTCAGCTGGATCCCTCGCGGCGCGAACCGGCCGACGGCATCGACCAGCAGGCGCGGGTCGAGTTCGCTGTCCTGCACGGCGACGTACAGCGGCGCGGCGTTGACCGGGATCGCCCCCAGCCGGGTCATCCCGGGACCGACCGGGTCGGTGGTGAGACGGGTGACGTCGCGCCAGGGGACGACCGTCCGCTCGACCCGCACGCCCACCGCGTCCAGTTCGAAGAGCACCCACTGCTGGTCGTGCAGCGACCTCACGTAAGCGAGGGCGCCGCAGCAGACGGCGATCAGGACGATGCGCAGCGCACCGGGTGCCTCGATCGAACCGAGCACGGCGGCGATCGCGAAGAAGACCACCAGGATCCCGGTCAGCTTCGCGGCGCCGACGAGGCCCGCGTTGGGCTTGTGCACCCGGAAGCGCACGGTGCGCATCAGGTGTTTGGTGAGCGCCCCGCCACCGATGGCGGCGGCCAGCGCGATCATCGTCACCACCAGCGACCCCGGGGAGAAGTCCACGAGGGCGTTGTAGCCGGCGATGAGGGCCACGAAGCCGCCCGCCACGGTCAGCATCAGCGCGCCCTTGCCCTTGCGGATGTCCCGTTCGCGCTGTTCGAGCGCGGCCTGGTCGGGAGCGGCCGGGAAGGCGCCGTAGCCGCCGTCGATGTTCCTCATCGGGCATCACGCCGCTCACGCTGGCGGCGGTCGAGGACGTAGAGGACGCCGCCGGCGATGGCGCTCAGCGCGGCGTAGCCCAGGTCTTCGAGGCCGTCCTCGGGGTAGCCGGTGGAGAACTCGACCATCCCCAAAGCGATGAAGAGAACGCAGAACACGCCCCCGGCGATCATGTACACCTTGTTGCCGATCATGGTTTCCCTCGCTCGTCGTTGCTGTGTGAAGTGACTTTCGCGCGGGGCACATGACAATCCGATGACAGCGCTGCCAGGACGGTCAGGACGGTCAGCCGTTGGTGCGTGCGTCGTCAGCGCTCGCGGACAGGCTCCCCGCCATGACCTACATCGCGGGATCTCCCGAAGACTTCCTCGCCGTGCGGCATCTGACGCTGCGCGGCTCGCAGGCCGAGATCGGCCACGCGCTCGCCGCCGAAACACGGGCGCGTTCCGACTGGTCGCCGCCGTCGATCGATCCGATCGTGGCCAGGGCGCGGCGCACCTGGTTCGACCGGAACTGGCCTCAGTACGCCGAGCGCACGGCCGGTTTCGCGCAGGCGTACGGACTCCCGTACGACGCGGCGGTCGCCTTCGACAACGCCTCGGCGCTGCCCGCCGGATCCGGTTGTTCGGCGTTGTGGAACGGCAGCACCCTCGGCCGGAACTACGACTTCTTCACGCTGAGCTGGTCGCAGCTCGGCGCGGTGATGGCGGGGGCGGAACCGGTCGACGACGGCACGGTTCCGATGGCGTCGCGGCCTTACGTGCTGACCACGATCCCCGACGACGGCATCGCCTCGACGTCGCTCACGATGTCCACAGTGGACGGTGCGATGGAGGGGGTCAACGAGGCCGGGCTCGTCGTCGCGTTGCTGATGGCCGACATCGAAGCGGCTTCGCCGCTGGAGGACGACCCCGGTCCGCAGGCGGGGCTCTCCGTACCGCAGGTGTGCCGCTACCTGCTCGACAAATGCGAGAACGTCGAGGAGGCCAAGGAGGCGCTGATGCTCGCCAAGCAGTACTCGCACGGCGCGCCCTGCCATTACATCGTCGCCGACGCCTCCGGCCGCGGTTTCGTCTACGAGCGCGGCGCGCACGACATCGAGTACTTCGTCGAGGTCGCCGACGGGCCGTTGTGCGTCACGAACCACCCGCTGCACCGGTATCCGGACATCGACGCGCTGCCCGAGGACACGCCGGAGACCATGCTCACCTACCAGCGGCTGCGCACCATCACCAAGGAAGCGGGCACCGGACCGCGCGAGGCGCTCGACGCGGTGTCCGTCGCGATCGAGCCGGGCGCGCCGTGGCGGACGTTGTGGCGCAGCGTCTTCGACCCGGCGGCGCGCACCATGAGCACGCGGTTCTACCTCGGTGACGCCGAGGACGGGACGGCGCGGCACTCGCCCGAACTCACCTTCGGCGTTTCGAGGTGAACATCGGCAGAGGACGCAAGGCCGGCACGCTCGTGGTCTGCGTCCTGGCCCAGCTGCTGATCGCGATCGACCTGACGGTGCTGCATCTGGTGCTGCCGACGCTGTCCGAACAGATGCATCCGTCGACCACGGAAATGCTGTGGATCGCCGACGCCTACGGGTTCGCGCTCGCCGGGCTGCTGATCACGATGGGCAACATCGGCGACCGCGTCGGGCGGAAGAAACTGCTGCTGATCGGAGCGGCCCTGTTCGGCGTCGCGTCGGTGATCACGGCGTACGCGCCGACGGCGGAACTCCTGATCGCCGCCCGCGCGCTGCTCGGGATCGCCGCCGCGACCCTGATGCCGTCGACGTTGTCGATCATCCGGAACGTGTTCACCGGTAAGGAACGTGCGGCGGCGATCGGGATTTCGGGCGGGCTGACGATCCTCGGCTTCGGACTCGGGCCGCTCGTCGGCGGTGTCCTGCTCGACCATTTCTGGTGGGGCTCGGTGTTCCTGGTGAACGTGCCGGTGGTGATCGCGATGGTGATCGCGGGCGCGCTGATCCTGCCCGAGTCGAAGAATCCGGCGCCCGGCCGGATCGACGTGCCCAGTGTGCTGCTCTCCGTCGTCGGCATGGTCGGGATCGTTTACACGATCAAGGAGGTCGCGTACAAGGGCTGGGCCCATGGGGACATCGCCGTCGCGGCGGTGCTCGGACTCGGCTGTCTGCTGGCGTTCCTCCTGCGCCAGCCGCGGCTCGCCGAACCGCTGATGGACCTGAAACTGTTCACGCAGCGGGCGTTCTCGGCGACCGTCGGCACGACGATCGTGGCGATGTTCGCGCAGCTCGCGGTGTCCGTGCTGTTCGCGCAGTATCTGCAACTGGTGGCGGGCTGGTCGCCGCTGAAATCCGGCCTCGCCGGACTGCCCGGGATGGGGGGCGCGATCCTCGGCGGTGTGCTGGCGCCGCTGGGGATCAAGGTGTTCGGCCGGGCGGTCACGATCGCGCTGGGATGCGGACTGTCGGCCACCGGCTTCGCGCTGTACTCGGGTATCGGCGTGACGATCGTGTACACGGACCTGTTGTTCGCGATGATCGTCTTCGGTGTCGGGCTGGCGCTGATCCTCGCCGTCGCGACGGACACAGTGCTCGGCGTGGTCCCGAAGGCCCGCGCGGGCGCGGCGTCGGCGATCTCCGAAACGGCGACCGAACTCGGCGGGGCGCTGGGGATCGCGGTTCTCGGCAGCGTGCTCGGCGCGCTGTACCGGAGCGAACTCGTCGTCCCGGACGGCGTCCCGCCCGAAGCCGCCGGAACGATCGCGGACACGCTCGGCGGCGCGGTCCAGGTCGCGGCCCAGTTGCCGCCCGCGCAGGGTGCGGTGGTGCTGGACAGCGCGAAACTGGCGTTCGTCGACGGGCTTCAGCTGACGATGCTGTGCTCGGCGGGGCTGATGGCGGTGCTGGCGATCAGTGCGCTGTTCACGCTGCGAGGGGTGCCGAAGATTCTTGAGGACCCCGAAAGAGACACAGCCGACTCCGCCGCTTCGCCTGCCTCCGCGCCGGTGTGAAGTGCACGAAGGCCCCCATCCTTGCGCCTAGGTACAGGATGGGGGCCTTCACTTACTTCAGAGGCGGGGCCCGGCGAGCGGGACGGCGTGTTTGTCGCCGGACCGCACCATGGCCAGCAGGGGTTTCGCGGCGACGGCCAGGAGCCGGGCCGCGAAGGTGCGGCCGTTGCGACGGGCGATATCCGGGCCGAAGGCGTCCATCAGCGCGACGAGTCCGGGAAGCGGCCGCACGAAGAGCGTCGCTTCGGCGATGAGCCCGTCTTCGTTGAGCTTCAGCACCGTCGCCTCTTCGATCTCTTCGCCGCCGATGCGCGCGGTGTAGACGACGACGCGCGTCGAGTCGTCACCGGTGTCGGTGTGGAACCGGACGTCGCGCAGATGCGAGTAGGCCACTTCCAGCAGCGGCCCGAGTTCCGCGTGCCCGGTGAACCGGACCCGGCTGGTCAGCGGCGAATGGACGACGGCGTCCGGCGCGAAGGCGCTCAGCGCGAGTTCGACGTCGCGCGTCTCGGCGGCGCGGCGGTAGCGCTCGGTGGTCGGCATACTCATAAGTCCTCCTGGATCAGGTTCCCCAGACCGCGCCACAGCAGATCCGTCGTGAGCGCGACGACCTGCTCTCGCGGGATGTCACGGTTGCTCCACCACCAGGTGGCGATGGCGTTCAGCGCGCTTTTCGCGGCTTCGGCGAGGGCTTCGTTCGCGCGTTCGCGCGGCAGGTCCGCGGTCAGCTTCAGACCGGGGACCTGCGCGAAAACGCCGGTCAGCTGCCCGGTGGCCCTGGCCTGACCGCGCCGGTGGACTTCGGCGACGTCGGGATCCGACGGCGTCTCGGCGAAGATCATCCGCCAGCCGCGTTCGTTCGTCTCCATCCAGGCGAAGATCGCGGCGACCCGGGCACGCAGCAGCTCCTCGGCGGTGTCCGACGGCGGCAGCGCGTCCCAGCCGGCCAGCAGACTGTCCACTTCGGACTCAAGCAGCCCGGCGTACAGCCGCGCCTTGGACGGGAAGTGGTCGTAGAGGACAGGCGTGCTGATCCCGGCCGCCGTCGCGACCTCGCGCATCCCGGCCCCGTCGTACCCGGAGGCGGCGAACACCCCCGCGGCCGCGGCCAGGATCCGCTCCCGGCGTTCGTCTCGGCTCAGCCTCTTACCTGACATCGGTCAGGTACGCTACCACCTAACCTGACGACTGTCAGGTAGCGCTCCGGGTAACCTGGTCGATCGTGCGCACTGTCGTGGTAATCGGGGGCGGGATCGTCGGTCTCGCCGTGGCCTGGGAGCTGACCAAACGAGGCCTGGACGTCACGGTGCTCGAAAAGGAGGACCGCTGGGCGGCCCATCAGACCGGGCACAACTCGAACGTCGTGCACGCGGGGCTCTACTACAAGCCGGGATCCTTCAAGGCCAGGATGTCCACCGCGGGCAACCGGTCCATTGTGGACTTCGCACGGCAGTACGGGGTGCCGGTGGAGGTCTGCGGCAAACTCGTCGTCGCCACCTCCGAAGCCGAACTCCCCGCGCTGAGGGTGCTCGCCGAGCGGGCCGAAGCGAACGGCGTCCCGGCGAAGCTGATCACCCCGAGCGAAGCCCGCGAGTACGAACCCGAGGTCTCCTGCGTCGCCGCGCTGCGCGTTGAATCCACCGGCATCATCGACTTCCCCGCGGTCTGCACCGCACTGGTGCGCCTGCTCGACGAATCCGACGCCGACCTCCGCCTGAACGCGCCGGCACTGGGGATCCGCGCGGCCCGCGACGGCGGCGTCGAGGTGGCGACCGGCGACGACGTCGTCCAGGCGGACGCCCTCGTCAACTGCGCGGGCCTGCACGCGGACCGCGTCGCCCGGCTCGCCGGGCTCACCCCGAGCGCGCGGATCGTGCCGTTCCGCGGCGAGTACTACGAACTGAAACCCGAACGCCGCCATCTGGTGCGCGGCCTGATCTACCCGGTCCCGGACGCGTCGCTGCCGTTCCTCGGCGTGCACCTGACCCGCATGCTCGACGGCAGCGTGCACGCCGGCCCCAACGCGGTGCTCGCGCTGCGCCGTGAGGGCTACACCTGGCGTGACGTCTCCGCGAAGGACCTCGCCGAGGTCGCCCGGTTCCCCGGCGTCTGGCGGCTCGCGCGCAAGTACGCGTACCCGACCGGGCTCGACGAGGTCCGCCGCTCGTTCTCCCGCCGCCGTTTCGCCGAGAGCCTCGCCCGGCTCGTCCCCGCCGTCACCGAGGACGACATCGTGCGGCACGGCTCCGGCGTCCGGGCACAGGCGCTGCGCCCGGACGGCGCGCTCGTCGACGACTTCCTGATCGAAACCGCGCGAAACCAGGTGCACGTCCTCAACGCGCCCTCACCGGCGGCGACCAGCGCGCTGGAGATCGCCAAGTACATCGCCGACGAGGTGTCCGCCTAGGCGGCGGGCGCGTTCGCGGTCACGAGCGGCATCACGGCCTGAGGGATCTCGCAGGCCTTCGCCTTGTCGGTGAGGTCACCGGTGTCGAGCTTGATCGCCGAGGTCGGGGTGACCGGGTAGAGCGCGACGCAGAGAGGGCTGTCCGGAGCCGAGTAGACGATCCACTTCTTGCCGTTCACCATCTGCTCGGCGGGAGTGCCGTCGAGGCCTGGAACGTCCTCGGTCTTGGTCGCCGTGTAGACCCAGAGGTCGAGTGCCTTCTTGCCGTCCTCGCCGTCGGTGTCGTCCCACTGGCAGCCGTTCTTCGGGTCGTTGGACGAACCGTTCATCGGCCGGGCGGCGGCGAGTTTGAACTGGGCGGCCTGGTCGGGCTTCAGCAGCGTGCACGGGTCGACACTCACCAGCGGCCCGGACGGCTCGATCGGCTTCTGGCCCGGGGGCGCGGTGATCTGCGGATCCTGCTGCCCGCCGGGCAGATGCGAGGCGACCGCGGGGAGCGCGGCCTTCGCCAGGTCGCACGCCTTGCTGTCGTCGTCGCCCGGGGCGTCGCTGGAGACCTCGATGAACGTCTTCGCGTCGAGTTCGGTGGACAGCGAGCAGTAACTCGGGCCGAGGACGGTCGCGTACCGCGTCCAGGTGAACCCGCCGACGCCGAACTTCTCGCCCGGCAGAGCACCGGCGTAGTAGTCCTCCGCCGACAGGTCCTTGCTCTGCGAGACCTCCAGCGCGACACCGGCCGGCGCGTCCTCCAGTTCCTGGAACCGGCAGACCCCGGGGATCTTCTGCTGGGGCTTCGCCGGACGCTCCTTGCCCGGGAAGGTGACGCCGAGGGCGTCCGCCTGCTGCTGCGACAGCAATTTGCACGGCTCGGCCTTCGTGATCACCGGTCCCTGTCCGGGCACCGGCGCCGCCGAACCGCCGATCGTCGACGTGCAGCCGCCGAGCACCAGCGCCGCCAGCCCGATCGCGAGCGAATTCCGAAACCGCATGCGTCCCCTCCTCATCGGCTCGCACACTACTTGTGCGCGGCCGCCGTTCACGAACCGGCGGGCAGCGCCGCGCTCACCATCGGGAGCGCGGCCCGCAGCAGGTCACAGGCCTTCTTCTCGTCGTCCCAGTGGCCGCTGGAGACCTTCACCGTGGACGAACCGGTGATCGGCAGCGCGGCCGTGCAGTACTTCATGGACGCCTTGAACCGGACCGTCCACTTGCGACCGGCGAGGTCGAGTTCCTCCGGGGCGCCTTCGAGACCGGGGACGTCCGCGACGGCCGTCGCCAGGTAGAGCGCCACGTTCAGCGGACGCTGGCCCTGCTCGCCGTCCGAGTCCTTCCACTCGCAGCCTTTGTCCTCGGGACTGGCCATCTTGGACTGCTCGACGGGCTCGCCCGCGCCGATGGCGAGCTTCGCTGCCTCGTCCGGCTTGAGCAGCGAGCACGGGTCCACGTTCAGCAGCGGACCGGCGGCCTCGGGTTTCTTCTGCCCGGGTGGCGCGGTGATCTTCGGATTCCGCTCGCCGCCGGGCAGCCTCGACGCGATCGCCGGGGCGGCCGCGAGCGCGAGGTCGCACGCCGTCGACTCGGCGGCACCCGCCTGCGCCTCACCCCCGATTTCGACGAACGACGCCGGTCCGAGTTCGGTGCTGAGAGAGCAGGCGGTCGGGCCGAGGGGGGACACGTACCGCGTCCAGGTGAAGCCGCCGATGCCGAACTTCTCCCCCGGCAGGGCACCCGCGTAGAACTCGCTCAGCGGGATGTCGACGCTCCATGTGATCGAAAGGGGCACGCCGCGCGGCGAATCGTCCCGTTCGGTCAGCATGCACATCGGCGGGAGCAGCTGGGCCTTGTTGCCCTTGGTCTCGATGCCGGGCAGCTTCAGCGCCAGCGCGTCCGCGTGTTCGGGAGTGAGCAACGAGCACGGCGCCGCCTTGGTGAGCACCGGCCCTCGGCCGGGCACCGGCGACGCCGTACCCGCGATCGTCTGCGCGCATCCGCCGAGCATGAGGACCGCCGCGAAGATCGCGGTGATCGGCTTGCTGCGGCGATTCATGCGGGGTCCTCCTCGACGCGGACCCTACTTCGATGTCGGCGTGAGCACCTCGGTTCCGCCGAGGAAGGGGCGGAGCGCTTCGGGCACCCGGACGGAGCCGTCTTCGAGCTGGTGGTTCTCCAGGATCGCGACGATCCACCGGGTGGTGGCGAGCGTCCCGTTCAGCGTGGCGACGGTCTGCGGGCGGCCGTCGTCGTCGCGGTAGCGGATGCCGAGGCGGCGGGCCTGGAACGTCGTGCAGTTCGACGTCGAGGTCAGCTCGCGGTAGGCCTCCTGCGACGGCACCCACGCCTCGCAGTCGAACTTCCGGTACGCCGAGGTGCCGAGGTCACCGGTGGCGGTGTCGATCACCCGGTACGGGACCTCGATCTTGGCGAGCATCTGCTCTTCCCAGTCCAGCAGGCGCGCGTGCTCGGTCTCGGCGTCCTCGGGACGCGTGTAGACGAACATCTCGACCTTGTCGAACTGGTGGACACGGATGATGCCGCGAGTGTCCTTGCCGTACGAACCGGCCTCACGGCGGTAGCAGGACGACCAGCCCGCGTAGCGCTTCGGGCCCTTGCCGAGGTCGAGGATCTCGTCGGCGTGATAGCCGGCAAGGGGGACCTCGGAGGTACCGACGAGGTACAGGTCGTCGTCGCGCAGCCGGTAGACCTCCGACGAGTGCGCGCCGAGGAAACCGGTGCCCGCCATGATCTCCGGCCGCACCAGGGTCGGCGTGATCATCGGGGTGAAGCCGTTCGCGGTCGCCTGCGCGATGGCCATGTTCAGCAGGCCGAGCTGCAGCTGGGCGCCGATGCCGGTGAGGAAGTAGAACCGCGAGCCCGAGACCTTCGCGCCACGCTCCATGTCGAGCGCGCCGAGGCCCTCGCAGAGTTCGAGGTGGTCCTTCGGCGTGAAGTCGAACTTCTTCGGGTCGCCGACGTGCTTGAGCACGACGTAGTCGTCCTCGCCGCCTTCGGGCGCGTCGGGGTGGACGAGGTTCGGCACCACTCGGTGCAGCTGGTCGAACTCCTCCGATGCCTCGGTCTGCTCGACCTCGGCGGCCTTCACCTGCGCGGCGAGGTCCTTCGCCTTGGCGAGCAGCGCGGCCCGCTCGTCGCCCTGCGCCTTCGGGACGAGTTTGCCCAGCGACTTCTGCTCGGCGCGCAGCGTGTTGGCGGCGGCGATCGAAGACCGGCGGCGGGAGTCGAGGGAGAGCAGCTTGTCGACCACTCCTTCGTCCTCGCCACGGGCGCGCTGCGAAGCGCGCACGACGTCCGGGTCATCGCGCAGAGTCCTGGGGTCAATCACGAGAACTGAGGGTAGTCCGTGGCCTTCGCGCACTTCGAGGCAGTTTCCCGGTAGCCCTCCCGTACACACTGTGCGGGCCGTCGCGGATAACCCGACAGTCTGATCGTTGTCGCCCGTTTCGGGCCCTACCCATACTGAGCCCGGCCCCGGATTCCCTGCTGCGGACGGAGAAACCCGATGACCGATGCGGACCTGCTGGCGCGGCACAAGGCGGTACTCCCGTCGTGGCTCGCGCTCTATTACGACGAGCCGATCGAGATCGTGCACGCGCAGGACCGCCGGGTCATCGACTCGACAGGGCGCAGCTACCTCGACTTCTTCGCCGGCATCCTGACGAACTCGATGGGCTACGACGTCTCGGCGATCAGTGACGCCGTGCGCAAGCAACTCGACACCGGGATCCTGCACACCTCGACGCTGTACCTGATCCGCTCGCAGGTCGAATTGGCCGAGCGCATCGCGAAGCTCTCCGGCATCCCGGACGCGAAGGTGTTCTTCACCAACTCCGGGACCGAGGCCAACGACACCGCGCTGATGCTCGCCACCCAGTACCGGCGCAGCAACCAGGTGCTGGCGATGCGGAACTCGTACCACGGGCGCTCGTTCGCGACGGTCGGCATCACGGGCAACCGCGGCTGGTCGGCGTCGTCGCTCAGCCCGGTGAAGGTGAGCTACGTCCACGGCGGCTACCGATATCGGAGCCCCTTCCGGGCGCTTTCGGACACGGAGTACATCGACGCCTGCGTCGCGGACCTGGTCGACGTGCTGGAGACGGGCACTTCGGGCGACGTCGCCTGCATGATCGCCGAGCCGATCCAGGGCGTCGGCGGCTTCAGCTCACCGCCGGACGGCCTGTTCAAGGCGATGAAGGAGGTCCTCGACCAGTACGGGATCTTGTTCATCTCCGACGAGGTCCAGACCGGCTGGGGCCGGACCGGGGAACACTACTGGGGGATCCAGGCGCACGACGTCGTCCCCGACGCGATGACCTTCGCGAAGGGCCTCGGCAACGGTCTCGCGATCGGTGGTCTCGTGGCGCGCGGCGACCTCGTCGACTGCCTCACCGCGAACTCGATCTCGACCTTCGGCGGCAACCCGGTCGCCATGGCAGGCGCGGCCGCGGTCCTCGACCACATCGCCGACCACGACCTCCAGGCCAACGCGCTCGCCCGCGGCAACGAACTCCTCACCGGCCTGCGCGCGGCCGGGAATCCCCTGATCGGGGACGTCCGCGGCAAGGGCCTGATGATCGGCGTCGAACTGGTGAAACCGGGCGGCATGGAACCGGACACCCAGGCGGCGGCGCGGATGATGGAGGAGACCAAGGCACGCGGGCTGCTGATCGGCAAGGGCGGGCTGCACGGCAACGTCCTGCGGATCGCTCCGCCGATGACGCTCACGGCCGACGAGGCCGCCGAGGGGCTCGGGATCATCGTGGACTCGCTGTCCGCGATCTCCTGACGGCCCCGTACCCCGTGCAATGAACGGCTCGTTACTTGCAAAATTTGCAAGTAACGAGCCGTTCATTGCACGGGCTAGGAGTTTACGAAGCGCGCGATGACCTCGCCGAGGCGGGCCCCGGCGTCCTCCTGGAGGAAGTGACCGGCGCCGGTGATGGTCGGATGCTCGAGTTCACGGGCGCCGCGCATCGAGCCCCGCAGTTCGAGGCCCCAGGGCGCGGTGATCGGGTCGCCGTCGGAGAACGAGACCAGGAACGGCTTGTTCAGTTCCGCGAGCACCTTCAGCGCGGCCCGGTTGGCGGCCGAGGCCGGGTCTTCCGGCGTGATCGGCACCAGCGACGGCATCGCGCGCGGCGCGGCCTTGTACATCTCGTTCGGGAAGGGCGCGTCGTAGGCGGCGCGGACCTCTTCCGACAACTTGGTCTGGCAACCCGACTGTACGAAGCGGCCGATGTCGAGGACCTGGGCCTCTTCGACGGTCTCGCGGAACTTGTGCCAGATCTCGGGCATGTCCGTGTCGCCGGCGGGAAGGCCGGTGTTGGCCGCGACGACGCGGGCGAAGCGGTCGGGGTTCTCGGCGACCAGCCGCAGGCCGATCAAACCGCCCCAGTCCTGGCCGACCAGCGTCACTTCACGAAGGTCGAGGACGTCGAAGGCGAACGCGCGCATCCACTCGACGTGCCGCTGGTAGGTGTGGTCCACCATGTCGCCGGGCTTGTCGGAACGGCCGAAGCCGACCAGGTCGGGCGCGATCGCGCGCAGTCCGGCGTCGGCGAGCACCGGGATGACCTTGCGATAGAGATAGGACCAGGTGGGCTCGCCGTGCAGCAGGAGAACGGGCGGCCCATCCTCGGGTCCGGCCTCCACGTAACCCACTCTGATCACGCCGCCGTGAAGGTCGACGAGCTCCGCGTAGCGCGGTTCGAAGTCGAAGTCGGGCAGGTCCGAGAACCGGTCGTCCGGTGTCCTCAAAAGGCGCACGACTCCCACGGTAGTGGGAATCGTGCGCCGATGCCGGTTTCAGAAGGTCCGAAAGATCACGAAATGCCGACGGCCACGACCAGGCCGAGGGCGAGGTGCGCGGCCGCGACGACGACGCTGACCGGGGCGAACTTGTCGCTCTCGATGGTCGAACGGACGTCGATGCGGGTCGCCCACTCCAGCAGCCGGACGGCCAGCACCTGGACCACGATGCCGAGCAGGCCGTAGACCAGCGAGGTGATCAGGCCCTCGGTGAGGTCGCTGGCGGAGTTCGCGATCGCCACGACGACGATGAACGCCATCGACAGCAGCCCCGACGCGGTGACGATCACCGCGTTCGGCAGGCCACGGGTGACCAGCTGGGACAGCTTGCCGGGCGTGGTCCAGTCGATCGCCCAGAAGCCGGCGAACATCAGCAGCAGGCCGACGACGCCGTACAGCAGGATCGCGCCGATCCCTCGCACGAGGTCGGAGCCGAACGTGTCGGACAGCGCAAGGGTGGTGGTCACAGGGGTTCTCCAGAGGTACGGGTCGAGAATGTCAGGTTTGTGCGGTTGCTTCTATCACGTCTCGCGGATGCGGTGCGGGACGAATGCCGCACCGTCGTCCGTAACGAGACCCGCGGTCTCGCGGATACCGAGACCGGCGGCGTGGTCCCCGACGATCCACGCGCCCAGCGCGGGCCGGTAACCCTGGAACTCCGGAAGCGGGTCGAACGCCTGGTAGACGTACCCTTCGGCGCCGTAGACGCCGTCGGTCTGCGTCTCGTACCCGGTGGCGACGATCTGCACGTTCGCGCCCTCGCGGCCGAGTTTCGGCTTGCGGACGTATTCCGTCAGCAGGCCGGGGTCGTCGGCGAAGGCGGGCAGCAGGTTCGGGTGCCCCGGGTAGTTCTCCCACAGGATCGCGAGCAGCGTCTTGTTGGAGAGGATCATCTTCCACAGCGGCTCGACCCACAGCGTGCGCGGCATGGTCTCGACGGCGAAGCGGCCGAACTCCTCGTCGACCACCCATTCCCACGGGTAGAGCTTCACCACGGTCGCCATCTGCGCCTCTTCGAGGTCGACGAACCGCTTGAGCACCGGGTCCCAGCCGATCTCCTCGATCGACAGGCCGACGGTGTCGAGTCCGGCTTCGGCCGCGGTCTCCTGCAGGTAGGCCGTCGTCACGTGGTCCTCACCGGACGGATCCGCGGACGACCAGGTGAAGTGCAGCTCGTTCGACGGCAGCTTTTCGGCGAGTTCGCCCCAACGCTCGACCAGCTTCTCGTGAATCGAGTTCCACTGGTCGTCGTCCGGGAAGACCGAGGTCTTCCAATGCCACTGCAGCACCGCGGCCTCGAGCAGCGAGGTCGGGGTGTCGGCGTTGTACTCCAGCAGCTTCGCCGGGCTCTTGCCGTCGTAGCGCAGATCGAACCGGCCGTAGACGTGCGGATCCTGCCGCTTCCACGACTCGGCGATATGCGGCCAGACCCACTCGGGGATACCGAAGCGGTGGTACTGCTCGGTGGTCACCACGTTGTCGACGGCTTCGAGGCACATCGAGTGCAGCAGTTCGACGTCCGCCTCGACGGACAGGATCTCGTCCATGTCGAAGACGTAGTGGACCGACTCGTCCCAGTACGGCCTGGACTTGCCGGAGCCGTCACGGGCGGGGGTGCCGAAGACGAGGCCCTGCTCTTCGACGATGTTCTGCCAGTCCCGCCGGGGCGGCTTGGAATCCCGATACAACTACGAGCCCCCGCTCTTGCCGGTACCGCCGGAGGTACCGCTCTTGCCACTGATGCCGAATCCGCCGCGCTGGACGGACTTGCCCGATTTGGTGCTGACATTGGCGCCGGAGGGGGCGGTGTAGGAGCCGCCGGACACCCGCTGCCCGATCGCGCCGGAGCCGCCGTAGTTGTAGCGGTAGCTGTTGTAGCCGCCGCCACCGATCGGAATGAAGAAGAATCCGCCGGACGAGTAACCGCCGTGTGACCGGACGTAGTTCTCGTCGCAGTTCTCGTCCTTGTCGACGATCTCGGTGTCCTTGGTGGTGCAGACCGCCGTCACGTTATCCGGCTTCGCGACGGTGTAGAAAGTCGCGACCAAGCCGACGAGGCCGACGGTCACGCCGGTGCCGATCAGCAGCTTCTTCTTGGTCGAAGACTTCTTCTCGGCGGCGCGAGCCTGTTCGGCCTGGAGCGCCTCTTGGCGTTCCTGCTCCGCCACTGCCTGCTGCCGCGCGCGCTGCTCGGCCAAAGACGGCTGCCGCGCCTGCGTGCTGCCATCCTGAAAGCGCATGGTGCCGCGCTTGGGCGGCTCCTGGGGCGGCTGCGCCCCCTGGTTGTCATCCTGCGTCATCGAAGCTCCGTAATCGCCCGCCGGCCCGAACCCGTGTCCAACACTAACCACCCGGTACGCGCACCTTACGTGCGGCGCGGGCATCATGGAGTGGATGTCTCAACAGGCCGAGCGGTTCCGTGATCCGCGAAACGCGCTGAGCACCCTGCGCACCCGGCTCGTCATGGCCGGTGTGTTCGTGGGCGCGATCATCGCGCTTTCGCTGAGTGTCGCGTTCTCCTGGAACGTGGGCCCGGAGGGCGGTTCGGGCGGTGGCGCCCCCAAGTTGTCGGCAGCCGCCACCGAAGCCTTCCAATCTCCCCCGGGCACCTGTCTGACCTGGAACAACCCGGACGCCACCGACGCACGCCGCGTGGCGTGCGCGGAGTCCCATCTGTTCGAGGTCACCAGCATCGTCGACATCGGCGCGCAGTACCCGGCGGGCGCGCCGAGCCCGAACCTGGACCAGTGGCAGGAGATCTCCCGGTCGCGCTGCACCGTGGACGTCAAGCCGTACCTGGGCCGCACGCTGGATCCCTACGGCAGGCTGAGCATGAACCTGCTCCGGCCGACTCCCGCGCAGTGGGAGGACGGCGACCGGCAGCTGAGGTGCGGTCTGCAGTGGGCGGGTCCCGGCGGCAAGCTGCAGCCGACCACCGGTGCGGCGAAGGAGCAGAACCAGTCCGCGGTGTGGGAGCCGGGCACCTGTCTCGCGCTGCTCAACGCCAGCTACGGCGACCCGGTCGACTGCGCCCAGCCGCATTCGTACGAGATCATCGCGACCCTGGACCTCAAGACGAAGTTCAAGGAGTCCTACCCGTCGCAGGAGCAACAGAACACCTGGTTGGACACCGAATGCTCGACGGCCGCGCAGGAGTACACCGGCAACGCGGACCTGGCGGCGAAGAAGGTCATCCTCGGCTGGGACGTCCGGGAGCAGGAGAGCTGGGACGCCGGGTCGACGCTGGTGAACTGCAAGGTGGCGGCGACCCTGGCCGACGGCAAGGGGCTCGCGCCGATCACCGGGAGCGTCAAGGTCGGCAGCGGCGAGGCCCCGCCCCCGAGCGGCGGCCAGTCGCAGGCACCCCCGTCTTCGACCAAGACCGGCGGGTGAGTCCGTGCCCGTCGAGATGACCCGGCAGCGCTTCGAGGAGCTGGTGTCGGAGGCCTTGGACGAGCTGCCCGGCGAATTCGCCGACGCCATGGACAACGTCGTGGTGCTCGTGGAGGAGTTCAACGAGGAGTCGCCCACGATCCTCGGGCTCTACCACGGTGTCGCGCTGACCGAACGGACCCACGAGTACGGCGGGGTACTGCCGGACCGGATCTCGATCTACCGGCGGCCGTTGCTGCAGATGTGCGACACCGAGGAAGACGTCGTCGAAGAGGTGCTGGTCACGGTGGTCCACGAGATCGGCCACCACTTCGGCATCGACGACGCGCGCCTGCACGAACTCGGCTGGGGCTGAGCCGCCCTCAGGCGCGAGTCGCGGTGGTCCTGAGCCCGGCGCACTCGATCGACCAGGCAGCGGGCGGCAAGTGATAGCAAAGGTCCCTTGCTCTCTCCCGGCGGATTCCGCGCCGCCGGGGGAACGGTCGGTGATTTTTGTGCGTCGAGCACCATGGGGAATCCGGATTCTTAACTGGCCGTAACAAGCCCGCCACTTTGGGCGACAACCCCGCTAAACTTTTCGACACGTTGTCGTCGGCCGGCGCCGGCGAATGCCTGGGGAGGCGTCATGGCCGGAGCACCGGTGCGTGGGCGAGGCGACCGGCGATTGCGCTGGTTGCTCGCGTCCAGTGCGGCGTCGAATCTCGGCGACGGGATCGGCAAGGTCGCGTTTCCCCTGCTCGCCGTGACCCTCACTCGCGATCCGCTGCTCATCGCCGGGCTCTCGGCGACCCAGTTCCTCCCGTGGCTTCTGTTCGCGCTCCCGGCGGGCGCGCTGCTGGACCGCATCGACCGGCGCCGCGCGATGATCGTCGCGAACGCCGCCCGCGCGGTGGTGGTCGGCGCGATGGCCGTCCTGGTCGCGGCCGACGGGGTGACGATCTGGGTGGTCTACGTCGCCGCCCTGCTCATCGGCACCGCGGAGACGGTCGCCGACAGCGCCGCGAACGTGCTGATCCCGGCGGTCGCCGGCAAGGGTTCGCTCGACAGCGCGAACAGCAAGCTCCAGGCCTGCGAGATCGTCGGGCAGACCTTCCTCGGCGGGCCGGTCGGCAGTGCCACCTTCGCGCTCTTCGCGGCCTTCCCGTTCCTGCTCAACTCGGTGGGGTTCGCGATCGCGGCGGTCGTGCTGATCGGACTCGCGGGAAGCTACCGGCCGAAAGCCGCCGAAGGCGCACCCGCAGACCTTCGCGCGGAGTTGGCGGAGGGCTTCGCCTGGCTGAAGCACAACCGTCTGGTGTTGCGCCTGGTCGCCGTCGCCGGGCTGATCGGTCTGGTCAGCGAGCTCGCGCAGGCGCAGTTGGTGCTCTACGCGGTCGAACACCTGCAGCTGTCCGAAGCGGCCTTCGGGCTCTTCGCGCTGGTCGGCGGCGTCGGCGGTTTGCTGGGCGCGGCCGTCGCCCCACGCCTGGTGAAGGTGTCGAGCCGTCGCGCGGTGCTCCTCGGCGGGACGGCCTGCAGCGGCGCCGCGTTCGCCGGAATGGGCCTGACGGCCTCGCCGGTGGCCGGCGCGACGCTGTTCGGCCTGTTCGCGGCGGCCATCGTCGCGGTCAACATCGTGCTGGGGACGGTGCGGCACACGATCGTCCCCGGCGAACTGCTCGGCCGGGTCCTCGGCGTCTGGCGCACCGTCGTCTGGGGCTCGATCCCGGTCGGGGCCCTGCTCGGCGGGGTCCTCACCCACGCACTCGGCTCCCCGGCCCGGACGTTCCTGACGTCCGGGCTCCTGCTGTTCGGCGTCGCCGCCTTCGCGTTCGTCTCGTTACGGCCGGGCGCGCTCGATGACGAATCGGCCACGGCCTTGCGGGTACTGCACCAAGACCGGTGAAAAACGAGGCCTTTGGTGCTGAAATGGCACATCACCCTCGGAGGTCCGCGATGCAGACAGCGCAGTCGGAATCGCAGTCGGGGTCGAAGTCCGAGCCGGACTCCGACAGAGAACCGGCCCAGCCTTCACGACGCCCACAAGTGGTCACCGCGGTCGCGGGCTTCGTGATCGGCGCCGGCGTCCTCGGCATGCTGTGGGCGCTCTCGGGCGTCAACGCGGGCGCGCTCGAAGACGCGCAGGACGCCTGCCAGGCACTGGCCAGGGTCGGCACGATCCCGGACACCACCGACTCGGCGCCCGAGGAACGGACCGTCCCGGTGCTGGCCCCCGAGGTCCTGCACCGGATGACGGCCGCCCGCGAACTCTCCGCCGCGGCGGCCGCCGCCAACGACACCTACCGGCCACTCGCCGAGCACATCGACGGCGTCAGCCGGATGGTGTTCAGCCTGCACTTCAACCAGATCGCCGGACAGCGGCATCTGGCGCAGGCCGAACAGCTCTGCACCCAGCTGTAGCCCGTCACGCTCCCTTGTGGACCGTCTTGACGGTCAGCTGGTTGCCGGGGATCTTCCCCGCGCAGCCGAGCCCCTGCACCGCCACGAAGTTCGACGCGGTCTCCTGCGGCAGGTACACCCGCAGCCCTCGGGTCTCGGTGGGCTTGCAGGCCGCCTCGTCGTAGTTGCGGACGTTCACGAAACCCAGGTCGGCGGACGCGCTCTCGCCGTTGTTCAGCTGGACCGGCTCGCCCTTGGAACCGTCGCGGAACGCGGCTTCACCGACCTGGTGACCGTCAGCGCCGGTCACGTAGGAGACACCGGGGAAGCCCTGGATGGTGCACGCGTGCCCGCTCGCGTTGGTGATGACGAGCTTCCGGTACACCGTCCCGGCAGCCGCGTCACCGTTCGCGATGGAGAGCTTCACGTCTCCCGCCTTGCACAGCCCGTCGTTCTTCGGCGCCGGGGCGGGCGCCTGAGCGGGCTGCGAGGCCGGTGCCGGACTCGACGAACTCGCGCTGGGCGCGGCCGAGGTGTCGGGCGCCGAACTGGACGGCGACGCGGACGAACTCTGCGCGACCGGCGTGCTTTCCGATCCGCACGCACCGAGCAGCAGGATCCCGGCGGTGCCCGCGATGAGACCGCCGATGGAGATCATCTTCGAACGAACCATGGTCATTCGCCTCCGTGTAGCCGGGTGACCCACCGATCAGTAGACGTGTTGTCCGCCGTGGGGGTTGCGCTCCCCCGGTTAATTCCCCACAAGGTGTTAATTGATCTCGTGGGGTGTATTCCCCGGAGGAGGGGAGGCAAACGTCCGGCTCAGCGCGTTACGGGGGCTCCCGCCCAGGTGAGACAGGTCCAGCCGGAGTCGGTCGCGGTGAGCTCGACGATGCCGGTGTTCGGGATGAGGCCCTGGTTCGCGACCTCGGCGTCGACGTTCCCGGCGAGCCACTCACCGCCGAGCCGGATCGCGCCACCGTGACTGACGAGGACGACCGTGCCGTCGGGGTCGGCCTGCTCGTGCTTCGCGCGAAGACGGGCGACCGCGTCGAGCATCCGGCCGCGGACCTGCGCGCCGGTCTCGCCGCCGGGGATCGGCGGGTCGAGCTCGCCGAGCGTCCACCGGCGGACGACGCTCATGTAGGTCGTGACCGAGTCCTTGTCGGTATTGCCTTCGAGGTCACCCGCGGCGACCTCGTGCACCCCGTCGAGGACCTGGACGTCAAGCCCGAGCTTGGCGGCGAGCGGTGCGGCGGTCTGCTGGGCGCGGACGGCCTGCGAGGCGTAGACCGCGACGATCGGCTCGCCGTCGAGCCGCGTCGCGAGGTCCTGAGCCTGCTCGCGGCCCAGTTCGGTGAGCGGCGGGCCGGGCAACGCGGTGTCGAGCGCGCCGCGCACGTTGCCCTCGGTCTGACCGTGGCGGACGAGAAGGAGTTTCACGCCTGCGCTCCCTTCCGGACCGACTCGACCCACGCGATCGCGTCGGTGAAGTCCTCGTTGGCGGCACCCGGTTCGAGTTCGGTCCTGCCACCGTCCGCACGCGGATGCGAACCGAGGAACCGCACGTTGCGGCACCGGCGGCGCAAGGCTGCCAGCACGTCGCCGATCCGAGGCTCGGCCACATGCCCCTCGAAGTCGATGAAGAAGCGGTACTCGCCGAAGTTGTTCCTGGTCGGGCGGGCGTCCAACTTGGTCAGGTTGATCCCTCGGACGGCCAGTTCGGTGAGCAGTTCGGCCAGCGTGCCGGTGCGGTTCGCGGCGGCGGCGACGATCGAGGTGCGGTCGGCACCGGTCGGCTCCGGCAGCTCACCGGGGGCGCGGACCAGCAGGAACCGTGTCTTGGCGTCGCGGACGTCGGCGACCTCGGTGGCCAGCACGTCGAGCGGATAGTGCTCGACGGCGACCGGCGCGGTGACGGCGGCGTCGAACTCGCCCGCGTCGACCGCGACGGCGGCCGCGGCGGTGGACGACGTCGCGACCGGATGGGCGCCGGGAAGGTTCGCCTCCACCCAATGGCGGACCTGCGCGAGCGCGTGCGGGTGGCTGGCGACGGTGCGGATCTCGGTGGTGCCCGGCCGGGTCAGCACGCTGAAGTGGACCGGCAGCAGCACCTCGGCCACCGCGACGAGCGGCTCGGCGTCGCTCAGGCTGTCGAGGGTGGCGGTGACCGCGCCCTCGACGGAGTTCTCGATCGGCACGCAGGCCGCGTCGGCCTCGCCGGAGCGGACCGCGGCCAGTGCCGCCGGGATCGTCTCCGCGGGGATCAGCTCCTCGCCGGGGGCGAGCCGGCGCGCGGCCTGTTCGGTGAAGGTTCCCTGGGGGCCGAAGTAGGCGATCCGTGACACCCCGCCAGATTACGCACGCCGCGGGTGGCGACTTTCACTCGGACAGCCGGTACGCAAACCGGTTACGCCGGGTGCCATTTTTTGCCATGCTAAGGGCGTGACCGCCGAACCGGGCACGCACACCGGCCACGAGGATGTCGGCTCCTCTCCCGTTCCCATGCCGGACCATCCCACTCCGGAGCTGGTGCTGTGCGCCGTCGATGACCTGCTCGCGCAAGCCTGGACCACCGTCGCGGACACTGTGGACGGACGGATCTTCGTGCACCGCGGGTCGGTGCTCGACGTCGTCGCCCAGGCCGTCGTCAGCCCCGCCAACTCCTACGGCTGGATGCGCGGCGGCATCGACGCCGTCTACGCCCGCGCGTATCCCGACGTCGAGCAGAACGTGCGCAGCGCGGTACTCGCCTACCACGGCGGGGAACTCCCGATCGGGGAATCGGTGATCGTGCCCACCGGCGAGGCCGAACCCGCCTGGATGATCAGTGCCCCGACGATGCGGGAACCCGGCGAACGCCTTCCCCGCGACACCGTGCACCCGTACCTCGCCGCCCGGGCCGTGTTCCGGAAGTGGCGTGACGGCAGGCTCGACCAGGGCAGGGTCCGCGACCTGGTGCACACGATCGCGATGCCCGGACTCGGCACCGGCGTCGGCGGGGTCGCCCCCGCCACCTGCGCACGACAGGTCGCCGCAGCCTGGGACGAGGTCTTCACACCCGGCCGCCCCCGTCACGGACGGTAACCACCCGAAGCGGGCTACATCACATCACAGCGCGTTCACGAGCCGTAAGCCCTACCGTTAAAGCGGCTTCATCCGGTTCGAGGCACGTTTCCCCGCCGAGAACTCGTCAACACGGTTTTTGTACGGCGCCAGCGCAGGCGACGGGCGAGGAGTGTGCGATGCCGCGGGTCCGTGAGCTCAGCCCCTATGTGGAGCTGCACCGTGAGCAATGGCGCGAACTGCGCAGGTCGACCCCCCTGCCGCTGACGGCCGCCGAACTGCTGCGGTTGCGCGGTCTCGGTGAGCAGGTCGACCTGGCCGAGGTCGCCGAGGTCTACCTGCCGCTTTCGCGGTTGATCAATCTCCAGGTCGCCGCCAGGCAACGGTTGTATGAAGCCACCACCACCTTCCTCGGTGAAGACAGTCGGGGCACCAAGGTGCCCTACATCATCGGGATCGCCGGAAGCGTCGCCGTCGGCAAGTCGACCACCGCGCGCATCCTGCGCACACTGCTCGCCCGCTGGCCGGATCACCCCAGGGTCGACCTGGTGACCACCGACGGATTCCTCTACCCGCGGGCGGAACTGGTCCGTCGCGGCATCATGCATCGCAAGGGTTTCCCGGAGAGCTACGACCGGCGGGCCCTGCTGCGGTTCGTCACCGAGGTGAAATCCGGGGCGGAACGGGTCAGCGCGCCGGTGTACTCGCACCTCGCCTACGACATCCTTCCCGACGAGGAACAGGTCGTTCAGCAACCCGACATCCTGATCCTCGAAGGACTGAACGTCCTCCAGCCCGGCCCCCGGCTCACCGTCTCCGATCTGTTCGACTTCTCGATCTACGTGGATGCGCCGACGACCGACATCGAGCGCTGGTACATCGAGCGCTTCCTCAAACTGCGGCACACCGCCTTCGCGGACCCTGCGTCACATTTCCACCACTTCGCCGGCCTGCCGGACGACGAGGCCAGGGCCGAGGCGCGCCACCTGTGGCGCACGATCAACGAGCCGAACCTGATGGAGAACATCAAGCCGACGCGGCCGCGGGCGACCCTCGTCCTCCGCAAGGACGCCGACCACGCCATCAACCGGGTTCGGCTGCGCAAGCTCTGAGCCCGGACTCTGTGTAACCGGACGAGCACGGAATCCCTACTCACGGCGAACGTTCACGACGGCTTCCGAGATCATTTCGCCGGAAGCCGATCACACGGGCGTTTTCCGGCCGTTCCCTCACAAGCACCAGCCTTCGCACCACGGGCGAGCCGTTCGCGCCCACTGGTCGCACTATGCGACAGCCGGCCGGATTTCCTCGGCCGATCGGCCGATCCACGCTCAGTACGTGTAACCGGTTGGCCGATACCGGCTACAGCCCCCCGAGGCGACCCTTGTGACAGAGGCCCGAGAGGTCTCGAAAAGGACCTTGAGCAGGGAGGAGGCTCACGATGTTCTCGATGATCCTGACCTGGGTCGGCTCGATTCTCGGACTCGCGCTCTTGGTGGCCATGGCCGCCGGCACCTTCTTCGTCGACTTCGACGACGCCCGAGGGGACCGTCGCCGGAAGAAGCCGGAAGTCACGGAAAGCAAGGGGACCACCGCGGCCCCGATGGGTTGATCTTCACCGGCTGACACCTGCCGGTACTCACCGGCCGCCTTACTCCACGGACCGCGACGATCAAGACGTCCGGACGCCTTGGTCCTTCCTCAGTCGAACGGGTTGTGCACCTGCGCGCCCAGCCCGGCCATATCGACGACGTTCCTCGTGACCAGGGTCAATTCGTGGATCCGGGCGGTCGCGGCGATCAGCCCGTCGATGGACGGCACTTTCCTCGGCGCGCACTGCCTGCCCCATTCGGCCGCGATGTCGGCGGTCACCGGAAGGATCCGATCCGAGAACTGCGCGGTGAGCCCGCCCAGCCAGTCGGCGAGCGCGTCCGCCCGTTCCCGGTCCCGATCTCCTCGATGCCTGAGTTTGTGGATGCCCCTCTCGATCTCTCCCACGGTCAGCACGCTCAGGTAGAGCCTGCTCGACGACACTCCACCCCACCACCGGGCGAAACCCGGGTTCCGCGTGCGGCGACGGGCCTCGGACACGATGTTCGTGTCCAGCAGAAAACTCACCCGCTCACCTCCGTGACCTCTCTCGGCAGGTCCTCCGCACGCTCGGCGGCGATCTCCTCGAGGACGTCGGCCAGCGCCTCCCCGTGCTCGGAGTGGTACTGCTCGCCGGAGAGCACGAGTTTGAAATCGGCGGCCTCACCGCCTCCGGTCAGCCTGCGGTAGTCCGCGATGTCCAGCACCACGGCCACCTCCTCCCCGTGTTTGGTGACGAACTGCGGCCCCTCGGCCGTGGCCCGGCGCAGCAACTCGCTCAGCCGCTGCTTGGCGTCCTGCACTTGCCAGGTCGGTGCTTCCATCTAGACAGACTAGACAGAACTGTGCGGGTTGGCAAGGGCCGGGCAGGTTCGTGACCGGTGGGAAAGTGCCGTCAGGCGAGTTCGCCGAGCGCCTTCCGGTAGTCGTCGACGTCGTAGTCCATCTCGTGCTCGCCGGCTTCGCTCAGCTGTCCGGACAGTGCGTCGATCAGCCGGTCGAAGATCACGTCGCGCTCCTGACCGGCGTCGCTCAGCCGCCGCACGGCCTGCCAGACCTCGGCGGGCTCGTCGGCCCAGAGCTGATCGACGATCGTGGTCTTGAGCGCGAGCCGCAGCCTCGGCTCGCCGTCGAAGGTGTCCTCGGCGAGCGCCTCGTGGTACTCGGGGTGCTCGCCGATCACCAGCAGGCGGCGCTGTTCGGGGTCTGCGGGCTCGAGTTCCAGCTCCTCCTCGCCGATCTCCGTGTAGACCGTGGGCACGGCGAACATGCGGCGTTCGAGAGCCTCCGCGAGTTCGGCCGGGTCCTCGATGCCTTCGGAGCCGTCGAAGTAGACGTCGAGCGCGGAGTCCTCTTCCTGCGCGAACTCCTCCAGGAACTCCGTCGCGCTCTCCAGCAGCGCCACGCGGGCGGCTTCGGGCAGCCCGGCGCGGTCGGCGGCCCAGGTGACCCAGCCGAGCAGCGCGGGCTCCAGCGCGTCCTCGTACGCCTCGTCGACCTCGAATTCGCCGTCGAGCAGCGACTCGAGGAATCGGGCGAGCTTCTCGGGACCGACCCGCAGCGGGCTGCCCGGCTCGGTCTCGCAGCCGTAGTCGACGAGCAGCCGCGCGTAGAAGCGCGTCGCTTCGGTGTCCTCGACGAGCCCGGAAGAGATGAAGTCGGCGACGACCTCTTCGCGGACCTGCTCCGGCCACTCGGTGACCTCGGGCGAAGGCTCGGCGGCGGGCAGCGTCCGGATCCACCCCATCGCGAGCGCGTGGAACCGCGCGTAGTCCTCGCTGACGTCGGGCTCTTCGACCTCGTCCGTCGCGGCCAGTCCGTCCGCGAGCAACTGGTGGGCACGCTCGGGCAGGACCCGCTCCAGTGTGACCAGATCCGGGTCGTCGGCGGCCTGCTGCCGCATCTCGCCCAGCACGTCGTGCGGCTTGTCGACCACGACGACGTCGCGGATCCGGCCGCCCTCGGTGAAGTCGACCAACGCGAGCAGGCCGTGCTCGACCCCGCCGCGGGAGAAGACGCAGAGAAGGGAGGACTCGTCGCCGAAGACGTCACCGGTCCGCCAGCAGTCGCCGACGGTCACCGCGGCCAGATCCGCCGCCCACTCCGGCTCCGGGATACCCCGGCCCAGCACGGTGCCCAGCGCCGCGGCTGCGGCCTCGCGCTCTTCATCGGTCTCGGCGAACGCCCGCAACCCGGCGAGCAACGCGGCCGCGGCGGGCGTGATCTTCCGCTCGGCGAACGCGATGAGCTCCAGCCCCAGCGGCGTTTCGTCCTCTTCGACCTCGATCTCCCACCACTGCCCGAGCACCTCGGAGGTCAGCAGCTCGACGTCGATCACCTCGGGTTCGGCACCGAGGGTGGAGAAGTCCCGCAGGACGTCCTTGAAAAGGCCCGTCACACTCGGAGTGGAGGGCTGGGCTGCCTTCTTACGGGCACGACTCACGGGACTCATGACGACATGTTTTCACGCGAGCCGGAACCGCCTCGTCGCGGTGGTCCTGGGCGCGAAACACGGTGTCCCGGTCGCAGGGAGGGCGCGGGCGGACACCGGTTCAGGACCACCGCGACTCGGACGGCCGGGATACTGATCGACCTTCTTCGCCGGGTTTCCTCGGTTCACTTCGAATAACGACCGACGATGTCGACGGTTACGCCCGGACTTGTTTCGGAATCGCGATTCTCGCCGCCTTGACCTCGGCGATCAGCCGCGTCTTCCGTTTGTGTATTTCCACCAATGTGCCCAGGTACGAGCTGAATTCTTCAGCCGTACCGGCCTTTTTGTGCACCGTGCGCAGTTTGCGCAGCTGACGGGCCGCCTCGCGGTAGGAGTTCGGATCCTTATGCGTGATCAATTCTTCGACATGGTCCCGATATATGGGAATGGTCTCCGCCGGATGGGCTACCGAACGCGAATCGGCGAGTTCCACACGAACGGCCAATGAGGCTTCGAAACGGACGGCGGCCCGCCACGCCTCGTCGGGACGGGCCTCGCCGAGCAGCGCGCGGACGAGTTCGTCGGCGGCGTCGGTACTTTCGGCGGCGAGTTCGCGAAGCCGGGCGAGCGCGGTCTTCCGCTGGGCGACCCAGCGTCCGGCGTCCAGCGACTCCTCGCGCAGCGCGAGGTAGGTCGCGCAGCCGGGATTGTCGTCGAATTCCTTGCGTGACAACGAAACCGGTTCCTCTTGGACAGGAGCCGGCTCCTCTTTCTTGTCGTGCGTGAGCGCCCGCGCGGCGTGCGCGATGGCCTCGCTGTGCCGTCCGGCGGCGCGCAGCACGCGCACGATCTTGAGGCTGACGTCGACTCGCGGCGGCTTCGCGGCGAGGATCGCGACGAGCGCGTCGACGTCGCCGGACACCTCCGCCAGTTCCTCGCGCAACCGGTCGGCCGTCTCGCGCTTCACCCCGGCCGGATTCTCCGCGAGCACACTGTCCACAGTAGACTTTATTCGCGCGATCCCCTTGTCCCCCAAAGCGGAGGCGAAGTCTGCGAGCTCGATGACCGGCCAGCCCGGCCCGTCGAACTCGACTTCGAGGATCCAGTCGGCAAGGCTCTCCGGGTCCGGTGGGCGCGCGACACAGGCACGCGCGTACAGCTCGACGGCGCGATCCAACCGGTCCGCGACCTCGCCCGAAGCGTCGTCGATCTGCTCCAGCATTTCGCTGATGTCGTCCACGGTCCGGCGGGCGAGCGGGGCCAGATCGGCCCGGCTTCCAGCGTCGAGAAGCCGCTGAAGCGTGTCGAGGACGGAGCCGACCTTCGCGGCGTATTCGACGTTGCCCGCCATGACTGCGGTGTCGAGCAGACGGTGCGCCTCGGCGACGTCACTCCCCTGGGTGACGAAGCGGCTCTCCAGGATCTGCCGTAACGCAGGGTCACGCTCGGCCTGGGCGTGCAGCAGGTCCGCCAGCGTCTCCGCGTCCAAGGTGCGCAGGTAGGGGCGCAGATCCGTCGTGGAACTCACCCGGACAAGTCTGCCCGAAGGGTTCACCGACGCGTGTGGGCCAACAGCGTGCTCTTTTCGGCGTAGTCGTTCACAAGGTGTGACCAGTCCAAAGGCTCCCGGCGAGCCGACCGCGACAGCGTTTCGAGGCGCGAAGGGCAGCGGACGATCGGTACCGGGAGGCGCCGCGCGATCAGCATCACGATCGCCATCACCAGCCACGCGAGCACGGAGATCGCCGTGGCCGCGGCCAGTGCGCCGCTCAGTACCCGGCGGCCGGCGTCGATCGCGAGCTGCGCCGAGTACTCGATCTGCCGCGTCGCGAGGTCGCCCAATGCGCGGCCGACGACGCCGGCCGCGGCGCGCCACGCGTCCTGGGTGACCGGGGGCGGGGTGGCGGCGCTCAACGCGGTTTCGACCGCACCGAACCGGCTCCAGTCCTCGCTGCCGACGAGATCCCGGTAGACCCGGCGGCTACTTTCCGTCAGGTTTCCGGCGATGGCGTCGAGCCGGGAATGGTAGGCGCCGACGGCCGCCGCGTACTCTCGCCGCCCTTCGTCGTCGATCCCGGCGACCGCGAGGGAATCACTGCGGTCCATCCCCTCGACGACGGTGAGCAGTTCGACCGCGATCGTCTGCTGGTAGCCGACTTCGGCGTCCGGAGCGGCACGCGCGATCTCGCGCAGGGACGAGAGCGAGGTGTCGATACGGTCGGCGTACGCGGTGTAGGTGGCCGCACGGCTGCCCGGCGCCTCCAACGCGGCCGTCCGCTCCTGCCGGAGCGCCGCGATGCTCCGGCTCGCTTCGGCCATGGTGACCGCGCCGCCCTCGGCGTCGTCACGGATCTGAATGGCCTGGTGGACGAGGAACCCGCCGATGAACAACGCGACGAGCACGAGGGCCGCGCACGGTACGAACGCGATGGAGAGCATGCGAGAGCGAATGCTTCGCTGGTACGTCAAGGCTTTCCTTCCGGATCGGTCTCCCGACGTCCAGCGACGCTATGCAAGTTGCAAATTGCACGTCAACGTTCGTCCGCCATACGGCCGTTAGCGCACCGTGACGATCTGGTAGGCACGGCACGTGACTCTCGACGACCTCAACCAGCGCCTCCGCGACTTCGCCGCGGCCCGGTCCTGGGAACCGTTCCACACCCCGAAAAACCTGGTCATGGCATTGTCCGGCGAAGTCGGCGAGCTGACTTCGCTGTTCCAATGGCTCACTCCGGAGGAGTCGGCGAAGTGGCGTTCCGACCCCGAACTGGCGCACAACGTCGTCGACGAAATCGCCGACGTGACGCTGTATCTCCTTCAGCTGGCGAACAGCCTCGGCGTCGACCTCGTCGAGGCCGCCAACGCGAAGATCGACCGGAACGAGCACCGCTTCCCGGCGCCCGATTAGCCGCCTTTCGGGTCTTGTGACGTCTTTGGCGAGCCGAAACACTGTGCCGACGTCCCTGGAGGTGGCACTTGTCGCGTTCGGCTCGCACCGTGGTCCTGGCCTTGATGCTTTCCCTGAGCGCGGTCGCCGCGCCCGCCTACGCGGCGCCACCACCGACGGCCCCGACGGCGCCGCACCGGGATCCCGGCAACGGTCCGGAGCGCAACGACGTCGCCGCGACCGACCCGCCGATGAGCGCCGCGCGGGCCGCGGCCGGCGAGAACGTCGCGGGCGACCACTCCGGCTATCCGCGCAAGACCAAGCTGCGTGTGTACCCGGAGAACACGGCCGACAAGTCGATCAAGCTCGGGCTCGCGCCGTACCACTCGATCGCGCCGAAGCTGAACGCGCTGCAGGCGCGGAGCAATCGGATCTCGGTCGAGATCGCCGGGCAGTCCGGGCTGGGCCGTGACCTCTATCTGGTGACGCTGACGGCGCCGGAGAGTCCTTTCGAGACGCGACGGCAGGACGCGTGGCGGTCGCAGATCGAGAACGACCCGGCCCGCGCCGCGCGTGACCCGTTCCTGCGCCACGGCTACAAGGCGCCGGTGTGGATCAACAACAACATCCACGGCAACGAATGGGAAGGGACCGACGGCGCGCTGCGCGTCATCGAGAAGCTGGCGACGTCGAACGATCCCAAGACGGCCGACCTGCTGAAGCGCAATCGCTTCTACTTCAACGTGACGGCCAATCCGGACGGTCGCGTCGCCGGTACACGGCAGACGTCGCTGGGCTTCGACCCCAACCGCGACTTCGTCACCGCGTCGCAGCCGGAAGTGAAGGCCATGCGCGGGATCGCCATCGGCAAGCAGCCGCTGATGATGCTGGACGAACACGGCTACGTCGAGAACACGCTCATCGAGCCGACCACGCCGCCGCACGGCCAGAACTACGACTTCGACCTCTACATCAAGCACGGATACGCCAACGGTCTCGGCATGGAGCAGGCGGTCAAGGCGCTCGGGAGGCCGGAGACGGCGAAGCCGGAGATCCCCTTCCGCGACTACGACCCGGGCAGCTGGGACGGCTGGGCGCCGATCTACACCGCCCAGTACGCGATGTACCACGGCGCGGTGTCCTTCACGATCGAGATCCCGATGCGGGTCAACAACGCGGACTACGAAACGCAGCCGGTGCCGGAGCTCCAGCGGCGTTCGGTGATCAACACCGAGGTCGTCGAGGCCACCATCGGCAGCACACTGAACTACGTCGACCGCAATCGCGGCGAGCTGATCGCGAATCAGATCGAGATGTTCCGCCGCGGCACCGCGGGCGAGGCGCAGCGCGAGATCCCCGACGGCTTCGTCCCCGGGTTCGGCCCGGAAGACCGCTACCGCACCGAATTCCCGCGCGCGTACGTCATCCCCGCCGGTGACGGCCAGCGATCGGCCGTCGCGGCTTCGCGGCTCGTCGATCACCTGGTGGCCAACGACGTCCGTGTCCGCCAGGCGGATCGCGCGTTCTCGCTGGCCGGGCGCCGGTATCCGGCCGGTTCGTACCTGGTGGACATGCACCAGCCGAAACGCGGCCTGGCGAACGTGATGCTTGAGCAGGGCAGCGACATCTCGTCGAAGGTGCCGGTCATGTACGACATCTCCGGCTGGAGCCACCGTCTGCTGTGGGGCGCGTCGGTCGACATCGTCAAGCAGAGCAGGCTCGACGTCCGCACGCACGACGTCGCCGCCGCGTCGCCCACCGGCGGCATCGACGCCGCGCCCGGCCGCGACCTCGCGCTGAAGCTCGTCGACGGCAAGGACGTCAGCGCCGCCAACGACCTGCTGAACCGCGGCTTCGCCCTGGGACGCGCGGCCGACGGCTCGGTCGTCGTCCCCGCGTCGGCGCGCCCGGCCGCCGCCGAGGTGGCCGACCGCTACGGCGTCCGGTTCACCGAAGCGCGGGGAACGTCGACGCCGTTGAGCCGTAAGACGATCGCGGGCGCTGTCGGACCGGACGAGCTGAAGGCGTTGCGCGACATGGGCTTCGACGTCCGGCCGGTTTCGGCGGCGGTGCTCAACGCGGGCTTCGACTGGTCCCGTGTGGACCTGTTGTTCGTGTCATCGGGCCTTCGCTACACCGACCTCACCCCAGCCGCGAGGGATGCGTTGCGTGCCTTCCTCGCTCGTGGCGGCGTAGTGACCCGAGGTGCGACAGGCGCGCGTTTCAACACTGACGCGGGACTTCTCGAAGCGCGTCCGGTCGCGGGCTGGGAGGACGGCAACGGCGTCGTCTCGGTCGTCAACGGAACCGGTCCGGTCGGGACCGGCGCCCTGCCGGACTCGTTCGTCTACGGCCCGTTCTGGTTCGCCGATCTCGGCTCCTCGGTCAACGTCGAGCAGCGCTACGCGAGCGGGAATCCGTTGGTCGCGGGGCATTGGCGGACGCGTGAGGACGGCACCGGCGGACCGCTGCAGGCGGCGGGCCAGGCGGCCGTCGTCTCCGGTACCTCGGGGCTCGGCGGACGGGTCGTGCTGTTCGGCACCGAGCCGCTGTTCCGCGATCACCCGAAGGGCTTGTATACGCAGGTGGCCAAGGCGGTTTACTGGGCCGCCTCCTGAGCGGACGTTCTACGCTTTGCGGTCATGTCCCCTGTTTCCCGTGGCCGGAAGACGAAGAAAGCCAAGAAGAACAAGAAGCAAGCGACGAAACCGAAGTCTCCGCTCGCCACCGAACCGGTGCCCCTCCCGGACTGGTTCGAAGAGGGCATCGAGGAGGTCTTGCGCGACGTCGGTGGTCTCATGGCCTGCGAGACGGCTCGCGATCTCGAGCAGGCGACCTGTGAATTACTCGGGTCCACACTGAAGCGCGCCATCGACGACGAGAACCACGGCCTCGACTTCGACCTGTTCTTCGCCGCCCTGGTCGCCGAGATGGCCGCCAAGGCGAAGGCCGAGCCGACGGAGTCTCTGTGGCGGCTGTTTCACGGCCTGCTCGCGATCGCGGCGCCCGGCGTGGTGGCCATGCTGCGGTCCACGATCGCCCGCATCGAGTCCGAGAGTCTGTCGGAATGGCCACGGTCCCTCGCGAACATCGAGGCGACCGGTGACGTCCGGGAGATGCGCGACGTCTACGGCACCCGCCTCGCGGTCATCGCGACGTACACCTACCCCGGTGTGTACCTCTTCGACGTCGATCTGTCCGGAATCCCGGTCCTGGCGGGCGGCAGTGTCCACGACGACGTCGGGCAAGCCGTCGAAGCGTGGCGGACGAAGCTCGGCGACGAAGCCGGTGACGCGGAGCCGAAGGCGGTGACCGACACCGGACGACTGACCGGCCTGGTCAGCTGCGACTTCGATGTCATCGGCTTCGAGTCAGGCGACGCATTGGACAACTGGTATCGAGCGCAGCGTCGCTTCGAGGATCTCGATACAGCGCTGAAGAAGCGGAACCTCCCGCTCCCGCCGCACCAGGTGTTCTTCGGCGACGCAGATCCGGCAGAAATGGCCACCCCGTTCGCCGCGTGGCACATCGAGCGCTTCGGCAACGAGCCGGATCCCGAACTCGTGGAAGATCTGGCGTCCGAATGGATGGACGGCCTGGTTCCGGACACCCGGTTCTGCGCCTCCCCCGGCCGGATCGGCTACTACCAGGAAGTGATCGGCGACTGGCGGGATCCCGCGGCGCTCGCCCTGTTACCGAAGTGGGCGCGCTGGCTGGGCGAGCGGGCCGACCTGCCGTCTCCCCTGCTGGAGCGGGTGGTCGCCAAGGCGACGAAGTAACGTGGGGGTATGCCGATCCAGGTGCTGCTCATCGACGACCACGAGGTGGTGAGGCGCGGTCTGCGCGACCTCCTCACCGACGAGCCCGACATCGAGGTCGTCGCCGAGGCGAGCGGGGTCGACGAGGCCCTGGCCGTGGCGATGCACGTCGAACCGGACGTCGCCGTGGTCGACGTGCGGCTCGGCGACGGGGACGGCATCTCGCTCTGCCGCGAACTGCGGTCGAAGCCGAATCCGCCGCAGTGCCTGATGCTGACCGCGTTCGACGACGAGGAGGCCATGGTCGGCGCGATCATGGCGGGCGCCGCCGGGTACCTGCTGAAACAGGTCCGCGGGCAGGACGTCGTCAACGCGGTCCGCGAGGTGGCGGCGGGCCGGTCGCTGCTCGACCCGCTGTCGACTGCGCGGGTGCTGGACAAACTGCGGCATCCGCCCGAGGACGAACTCGGCTCCCTCACCGAACGCGAGCGCGAGGTGCTGGACCTGATCGGGCAGGGCATGTCGAACCGCGAGATCGCGGAACGCCTGTTCCTCGCCGAGAAGACGGTGAAGAACTACGTGACGTCCGTCCTCGCGAAACTGGGTATGCAGCGGCGCACGCAGGCCGCGGCGTGGATCGCACGCCGCGACCGCTAGCGCCTCAGGGGTGCACGGTGTCCTTCTGATCCGGGATGACCGTGCCGTCGTCGCGAAGCACCGGGCCATGCGTGCCGTCGGCGTTCTCGTACGCCGTCGTCGAGCACGGGTAGGTGCGGTTCAACGCCGGGAAGGGCTCGATGAACATCGGGTTGACCGCCCATTTGCCGTCCGCGTTGTCGTAGGCGCGGCACATCAGCTCGTCCTTGTTGCGGTTGAGCGTGACGCGGACCCCGGTGGCGTCGCGCAGCATGGTGACGTCGGTGGTCGCGTCGCCGCCGGCGAGCGCCTGCCGTTTGGCCGCCGGTGCCGCCTCCATCGCCTTCGCGCCGCGGATCCCGAGGATCCGCTCGTTGATGAAGCAGCGTTTGCCGTCGATGTAGGTCATGATCTCGTCGGCGCCGTCGGCGTGCCCGCCGCAGCCTTCGAGGTGCCCGTTGATCCGGCCGTTCGTGGTCTGCGAGTAGATCCCGAGGGTGCGGCTCGGCGGGATGCCGACCGCGGAACCCCAGACGTCCGCGAACTCCTTGGGCGAGGCCGAAACGACCCAGGTGGAGAAGCCCGCCTTGGTCAGCGTCGCGATCAGGTCCTTGATCTGCGGGTAGTAGCGGATCCACGCGACCTGGGTGCTCGATCCGACCTTCTGGGTCGCGCCGATCGGCGCCAGCAGCGCCGCCGCCCTGGCCTGCCGGGCGATCGCGCGGACCTCGTCGGGACGGTAGCCCGCGTTGATCTGCGCGACCCAGGCGTAGGCCGCTTCCATGTACCGCTTGTCGTTCCCGGCGAAGACCTCCTCACCAGTGCTCGTCTTCGCGTTCTTCCGCACGGAGAGGAGCTCGTCGGCGCAGGCGATGTTCTTGCTGGTCGGAAGCGGTTTCCCGGCCGGGGTCGCGGTACCGCACGCCTTGCTCAGCGCGTTCGCGCCGGCGGCGGTCATGAACCGGCTGGTCGTCCGCCAGTCCTTGTTCCGCGGCTGCAGGACCTTGTCGTGCGCGATCATCCAGAACACGGTCTGATCGGAGATGTCGTTCTTGATGACGGTGTTGTCCCAGTCGAACACCGCCACCGGCCGCTCGCCGTGCTTCGCGCCGCAGCTGCCGCGTTCGTCGATGACCTTCTGGATCTTCGCGGCGTTGTCGCCGTACCAGTCGTCGGCCAGCCGTAGCTGCGGGCAGCGCGACTCGGTCGAGGCCATCGACGTCGCGGGCAGGGCGATCGGAACGACCGCCACCGCGGCGGCAAGGGCCACGGCTCGCAGGAACCTCGGCATGTCATCTCCCCACATCATCGTCGACAGTTCGGGGAGATCCTGTCATTTTCCGGCGAGGGTCACGACCTGCCGGTTGTGAAAGTAGTCGTCCTCACGGAGCACCGTGATGCTGCCGGGTGAACCGCGGAAGTCGACGTAACCGGCTGCTTCCAGCGGCATCCGGATCCATGCCGCGACGACGAACGTGAGCGCGCCGCCGTGCGTCACGACGATCTGGTGTTCGCAGCGGCTTCGCAGGATCGAATCCATCGCCGCGTAGACCCGCGCGCCCATCGCACCCTTGGTTTCGGCGCCGGGGATCCCCTCGTCGTGCCCCAGCCGCTCGCCGGTCGCGGGCGGCGGGACGAACCGCTGGTCCAGCCATTCCTGCGGCTTGCCCCCGGCCTCGCCGTACGACTTCTCGCGCAGCCGTCGATCCAGCACCGGCTCGACGCCGAGCCGTTCGCCGATGACCTCCGCCGTCCGCGCGGTGCGGCGCAGATCCGAGGAGTACAGCTCGACGTCCGACGGCACCTTCGCGTGGAGAGAAGCCGCGATGGCGACGGCGGCCAGCTCGCCTTCGGGGGTGAGTTCGGAATCGAACCATCCGCCCACGAGGTGATCGACGTGGTGCGTGGCCTGCGGATGCGTGACGACGTAGACGGTGCGCATCCCTCGAATCTAGGCGCGGGTCAGCTTCGCGTAGGCGATGACGTTGTCGAGGTAGTTGCCGGTCGAGGAGTCGAAGTCGCCGCCACAGGTGATCAGGCGGAGTTCCGGCCCGGTCGTGTCGCCGTAGACCTTCTCCGTCGGGAAGGACGCCTTCGCATGCCGCTCGACGGCGTACACGGTGAACACCGCGGTCACGCCGTCCTTGCGATGGACGATGGCCTCGTCACCGGTCTTGAGTTCCTTGAGGCGGACGAAGATCCCGGGGACCTTCTTGTAGTCGACGTGTCCCGCGAGCACGGCGGGCCCGATCTCGCCGGGCGCCGGGCCACCGGTGAACCAGCCGGTGGTGATCGCGTCGTCCGGCACCTGCAGGCTGCCGTCGCCCGCCAGGCCGAGGTCGACGATCTCGCCGGTGCGCACCCCGATCGCGGGGATTTCGAGCGTCCCCGGTTTCGCCGGCCCGAGCGGAGCGGCCGCGGCGGACGAGGGGACCACCGCGGCCGAAGAAACCGTGGTGGGCCGGGCGGACGGCGCCGCCTGACCCGCCGACGGACCGGCGCAAGCGGTCAGCGCGACCGCGAGCACCACCCCGATGAGAGTGCCGATGACCAGCGGGAACGGCCACCGGCGCCAAGAAGCCTCGGTCATCGCTCGGCACGCCGCCGGAGGACGAGGGTCAAACCGGCCGCCGCCCCGGCCAACAGGGCCGTGCCGGTCAGCGCGACCGCGCCGACCTCCAGCAGTCCGCCGTTGGCTTCGGTGGTTTCGCCGCCACCGGTCGCGACGCCGCCGACGGGCTTGACCTTCACCTGGCCGGATCCCGAAGGCTCACCGAAGTGGGACTCGCAGGCATAACCGTCGTTGTCACCGTCGAGCCTGTGCGGGTCACTCGCGTTCCTCTTGAGCTCGGCCTGCGCGGCGGCCTGAGAGGGGAAATCGGCACAGTCCTTGTCGACGAAGCGCGCACTGCTCGGCACCGGTTTCGTTTCCGTGGTGATGGGCGGAAGAGTGGGAGTGATCGTTTTCGTCGGGGTCGTCGTCGGGACCGTTCCGCGCTTCGGCAGCGTTTCACAGGCGACTCCGTCGTCATCATCATCGAGGTTATGCGGATCGGATCGGTCTTGATCGAGAACCGCCTGGGCGTCTTCCTGGTACTTGAAGTCACGCTTGCAGTTCAGATCGGCGATCGCGGGCGCTTCGGACAGCGCGAACGCGACGGAAGCGGGGCCGAACAAGGAGAATCCGGCGAGGATCACGGCCGTGCCGAGGGCGCGACGAACCGAGGACATGGGAAGTCCTTTCGATGGGAATTCGCGCTCCGAGCGCGTTAGATGCACTAGATGTCGCGCACCGGCCGCATTCGTTACGGATTAATCGGAAAACGAGAAACGTCACTCTAACGAGCGACGGTGCTGGTGAATTTCACACGAATCAATCGAGTGGGACGTCGAAAGCGACCAAAGTCCCCAGGCTCGGCGACGAATTGATCGAGAACCGCCCACCGGAGGTCGTCGCGCGTTCGTCGAGGTGGCGGAGACCGCGTTTGGCGACGCCCTGCGGGACGCCGGATCCGTTGTCCCGCACGCGAAGTTTGACACCCTCGACGTCGCGGCTGAGCGTCACGCGGGTCTCGCTCGCTCCCGAGTGTCTGACCACATTGGACAGTGCTTCGCGGAGCGCGGCACGGATGTGGTCCGCCTGTTCGGCGGGGATGTCGGCCAGTTCTCCGGAAAGTTCGAGGGTCGGCGGGTAGCCCAGGAGTTCGCCCGCGATGCGCACCTCGCCTCGCGCGGATTCGGCGAGGTCGGTGGCGGTGACCGTCTCGTTGGCGGGTTCCGGGCTGCGCAGCGCGCGCACGGTGCCGCGGATCTCTTCGATGGTCTGGTCGAGCTGGTCGATCGCCTCGGACAGCCGGACGCCGTCGGCCTGGGCGAAGCGTTTCCGCATGTTCTTGCGGACGCGGTCGAGCTGCATCCCGGCGCCGTACAGGCGTTGCACGATGACGTCGTGCAGTTCGCGCGCGATGCGTTCGCGCTCTTGGTAGAGCGTCACGCGATGCCGGGCGTTGGCGCCTTCGGCCAAGGCGAGGACGACACCGGCCTGCGCCGCGAAGGCGGTGAGCACCTCGACAGTGCTTTCGGAGAACGGATCCCCGCCGTGACGGCGATACACGGTCAGCGCGCCGAGAACGCGCCCGCCCGCTCCGAACGCCGAAGCCGCGAAGGGGCCGAAGCCCTGCAGTTCCGTCGGCACGAACCGAGCCGTCCGTGGGTCGACGGTGAAGTCCTCGCTGACCACCGGCTTACCGCCCCGGGCGACCTGCCCGGCGGCGGAATCAGCGGAAAAGGCCAGCCCTCGCAGACCTTGTGTGGTGGCCCCGTGCGCGGCCTCGACGACCACCTGGCCGTCGTCCGAGCGCACCATGACGAGACCGAGGTCGGCCTCGGCCAGTTCGACGGCGCGGGCGACGACGGTCTCCAGCACGTCACCCGGGTCGTCCCCGGACAGGGCGGTGCCGGTGATCTCGGTGGCGGCGGACAAGGCGCGCGCGGCAAGTGTGGGATCCATGAGCGCTACCGACATTAGCCCGCTCCGGCCCGTGTTCGCGCTGTGACGCGACCCTCTCGTACCTCCAGGACGACGTCGGCGTCGGCGGCCTCGGCGGCGTTGTGGGTGACGTGCAAGACGGTCTTCCCCGCCAGCGCCTCGCCGAGGCGTTCGCGGATGGTGCGAGCGCGGGCTTCGTCGAGGTGCGCGGTCGGCTCGTCGAGCAGGACGAGATCGGCCTCGGCGGCACCGAGCATGGCGCGCGCGAGCGCGACCCGCTGCGCCTGCCCGCCGGACAGTCCGGCGCCCGCGCTGTCGAGCATCGTGGAGATCTCGACGTCCTCGAGAACGGCCTGGTACAAGGCTTTCCTCAGGTCCGCCTCGGACGCGGCCGGTTTGGCGAGGCGCAGGTTTTCGGCGACCGTGGTGGACACCAGCATCGGCTCCTGCGGCGCCCAGACGACGTTTTCCGGGACGTCGATGGTGCCCTTGCCGGGTTTCAGGAAGCCGAGCAAGGCCGCGACGAGCGTCGACTTCCCGGCGCCGCTCGGGCCGACGACGGCGACGTGTGTGCCGGGCGCGATGTCGAGGTCGACGCCCGTGAGGACCGGGTGTTCCGTACCGGGCCAGCCGAGGTCGGCGTTCCGGATCCGCACCCCGCCGGTGTTATGAACGGACCGTTCATAACGGTCTTTGTGAGGAACGGTCCGTTCATCACACGCGGCGAGGCGGAGGCGGGCCTGGCGCAGGGTGTCCCAGTGCTGTGCGGCAGGCGGAAGAAGGGAGAGGACCTCCGCCAACGCGAGCGGGACCAGCGCGACCACCGGCGCGAGGACCGGGTTCAGCGCTCCGGCGGCGACGGCGCTCATGGCGAACCCGGTGCTCACGACGGTGGCCGCACCTGTCGCCAGGATGATCAGGGCGTCGGCCGCACCGGCGCCGAAGGCCTGTCGCCGCGCTTCGGCGGTCAAGGCGGTATCGGTCGCGGCGATGCGGCGACGTCGCTCCTTGTCGGCGCCGAACGCGATCAGCTCGGCGGCGGCCTCGAACAGGCTCAGCACCTGCGCCGACACCGAACGCCGTCCGGCGGCCAGCGCACTCGTCGCGCGGCGTTCCGCTCGCAGCGCGAGCAGCGGCGCGAACGCGCTCACCACCACGGCCGCGGCCAGCACGAGCCCGGCTTCGGGTAGCACGGCGGCCTGGACCGCGACGGCACCCACGGCCACCAGGAAGACCACGATCAGGGGCGTGACGACCCGGGGCAGCAGATCGCGCACCGTGTCGGTGTCCCCGACCAGCCGCCGCTGTTCCTCACCGGCCCGAAGCGCCCGCGCCGGCCCGAGCCGCACCAGCGACTCCCACAGGCGGACCCGCAGGCTTCCGGCGATCCGGAACGCGGCGTCGTGCGTGACCAGCCGTTCGAGGTACCGCAGCCCCGCACGGCCGAGGCCGAACGTCCGCACGCCGACGATCATCACCGTCAGGGTCAGGATCGGCGGCTGCTGCGAGGCCTTGGCGATCAGCCAGCCGGACGTCGCGGTCAGCGCGACCCCGGCGAGCAGGGCGGCGGCACCGAGCAGGGCGCCACCGAAGAACCGGCGGTGCAGCAGCCCGCGCCAGGCCAGCGGCCTGGACGTCGGCTGCTCGTCCGTCATGACGGCTCGCCCGGCCGATCCGGTCGACATGTCGACACCGGAAGTACGTTCGTGTGCGGCGATGATCGCGGCCGCACCGTTGTCGACGGCCTTCCGGATCGCGGCCATGACGAGTCCGGCGCTGGCTTCGTCGAGGTGGGCCGTGGGCTCGTCGAGCAGGAGCAGCCACGCTCCCGACCGGACCCGCACCAGCGCCCGCGCGACCGCGACACGCTGCCGTTGTCCCCGCGACAGCTTCGAAACCGGACGCCCGGCCAGACCGGCCAGGCCGAGTTCGTCGAGGACGTCGTCGGCGCCGACCTCCTCGCGGACCGTTCCCCCGCCGAACACGGGCGACTGCGGCACCCACGCGACGTTCTCGCGCCAGCGGTCGAGATCGGCGTCGGCGAGGCTGGTGCCGCCGATTCGGATCGACCCGTCATGCGCCTGTACGAAGCCGAGCAAGGCGGCGAGAGTCGTCGACTTGCCGCCGCCACTGGGCGCGCGCAGCCAGCTCAGTTCGCCCGGCCGGACCGCGAAGGTCTCGCCGTCGGGCGCGAATCCGCCCCTCCGGGCGACACGGAGTCCTTCGACGCGGACCTCACCCTTGGCCGGTGTCTCGGAACCGTTGGCGGGCAAGGGTTCCGCGAGTACGTCCGCGACGCGGCGGACGGCCTCGACGCCGTCTTCGCTGGCGTGGAACGCGGCGCCGACCGCGCGCAGCGGTTGGTAGCACTCCGGTGCCAGGATGAGCACGCCGAGCCCGATGGCCAGCGGCAGTTCGCCGGACACCAGCCGGACGCCGATGACGACCGCCACCAACGCGACCGAAAGCGTCGCGATCAGTTCCAGGGCGAACGCCGACGCGAACGCGACCTTCAGGGTCTTCAGCGTCGCGCGGCGGTGGCGCTCGGAGATCTTCCGGACCGTCGTGGCCTGCGCCTCGGCGCGGCGGAACGCGCTGAGCACCGGCAGCGCGCGGACGAGTTCGAGCAGATGGCCCGACATCCGGTGTTCGGCGTCGGCGGCTTCCGCGACGCGTTCCGCCGTGTGCTTGCCGATCAGGATGGCGAACAGCGGCACCAGCGGCACGGTGATCACGATGAGCGCGGCCGAAGGCCAGTCCGCGAACAGGATCGCGGCGCCGGCGGCGAGCGGCACGATCGCGGCGGTCACCAGCGCCGGCAGGTACTGGGTGAAGTAGGCGTCGAGCGCGTCGAGACCCTTGGTGGTCAACGACGTCAGCTCGCCGTGGCCGCGACGGGCGATCCATTCCGGGCCGAGTTTCAAGGCGTGATCGAGAGCCTTGGCGCGCAGTTCCTCTTTCGCGCGGGCCGCTGCCCGGGCGGAGACGACCCGCACCGCCCAGCCGGTCCACGCGCGCCCTGCGACCAGCGCGAGCAGCACGGCCAGCTGAGCGGTGCGGTCCCCCGGCGCTCCGCGGACGACCGCGGAGAGGACGTCGGCCAGCAGGAACGCTTGTCCCACCAGCAATACGGCGTTGACGAAGGACAGCAGGCCGCTGAGGATCAACGCCCGGCGCGCCGCCGCCGAAAGCGGGGCGAGCGCGCCGAGCGGACCCTTCCCCGGTCGCGCTGGGTCCATTGTAGACTCCGTGGCGGAAAGGGTTTCGCGGCCGGGAAGTTCGGTCATGGCACGTGTACCGGCGGGATGTGCCGGGTGCCGATGCGTTTGCGGAACACCCAGTACGTCCAGCCCTGGTAGATCAGCACCGCGGGCGCGCCGAACAGCGCGACCCAGGTCATCACGGTCAGGGTGTACGGGCTCGACGCCTCGCCGGCGATGGTCAGCGTGTTCGCCGGGTCCAAAGTGGACGGGAGGACGTTCGGGTAGAGCGCGACGAAGATCGCGACCGCCGAGGCGGCGATGACCCCGCCGAGCGCGGCGAACGCCTGCCCTTCCCGGCCCGCGTGGATCCGGAACCAGGCGAGGGTCGCGGCGACGACGGCGACGCCGATCAGCAGCAGCGTCCACAGGTCGCCCGAGCGCAGCTGGACGACGATGAGGAACGCGAGCAGCGGCAGCAGCGCGAACGGGAGCAGGCGCGTGGCCAGCTTCCGCGCCCGATGACGGAGGTCGCCTTCGGTCTTGAGCGCGAGGAACGCGGCACCGTGGACCAGCGAGAACCCGACGACCGCGACCGCGCCGAGCAGCGTTTCGAGACTGAGCGCGGCGAACGCGCCGCCGACACGGTTGCCGTCGGCGTCCAGCGGCAGGCCGAGGACGGTGGTCGCGAGGAGCAGCCCGACCCCGAACGGCGGGATCCACGAACCGAGGACGATGACGCGGTCCCAGTTGCGGCGCCAGCGGTCGGTGTCGACCTTGCCGCGGTACTCGAACGCGACGCCGCGGCCGATGAGGGCGAGCAGGACGACCAGGAGCGGCAGGTACGCGGCCGAGAACAGCGACGCGTACCAACCGGGGAACGCGGCGAACATCGCGCCGCCCGCGACGATCAGCCAGACCTCGTTGCCGTCCCAGACCGGGCCGATCGTGTTGACCATGACGCGGCGTTCGGTGTTGTCCTTCGCGAGGACCGGCATGAGCATGCCGACGCCGAAGTCGAAGCCCTCGAGGAAGAGATACCCGAGCCAGAAGAGGGCGATGACGCAGAACCAGATCGTTTCGAGGGTCATCGGACGCTCCCGGTCGCTTGGGGCCGGTGCTCTGCTACTCGGCGCTCCCGGACGTTGCGAAAGCCACTTTGGCAACCTTGAACGTTGCGAAAGTGGCTTTCGCAACCCGCCCGTACCACGCAGAGGCGACCGGATCGGCCTCCCCGCACCCGGTAGCCCTGAGTTATCCACAACCGGCCAAGTTGTCCACAGATTGGCTGTGGGTAACCCTCCCGAGCGATACCCCCGATACGCTGGGTGCGGGGCCGTCCCCCGGGAAGGGCGGGGGGCTGGGCTGGTGACGTCGAGAGGCGATCAGTAGGCGAAAGCGAGTGCCTCGTCATCGCTGTCACCGCCTTCCTGGTCGTCGTTCTTGCTGGTAGAGGATGGTTTCGTAGGTGGCATGACGGCGTCGACGCCACCGCGGACGTACTTGCGCACGAGGTAGACCTCCACGACGCCGAGCACCGCGTAAACGGTCGTCAGAGCGATCAGCGACGTCCACACCTCGCCTGTGGACAACTTCGAGACCGCCTGGGCGGTGAACATCCACACTCCGTCGACACCGGTGGGGTTCGGCACCACCACGAACGGCTGACGGCCCATCTCGGTGAAGATCCAGCCGGCGCTGTTGGCGATGAACGGCGTCGCGATCCCGCCGAGCACGAGCCACGGGAACCATCGCTGCCCGGGGATCCGTCCGCGCCGTGTCAGCCACAGCGCGAGGAGCCCGATCCCGGCCGAAATCGCACCGAAGCCGATCATCGCCCGGAAACCCCAGTAGGTCACCGGCAGGTTGGGCACGTAGTCGATCGGCTTGCCCGCGAGCGAACCGAGCTGCGGGTCGTCCGGGTAGTTCGTCCCGTATTTCGCCTGGTACTCGGTCACCAGGTTCTCGACGCCCTTGACCTCGGTCGAGAAATCGTTGTGCGCCAAGAACGACAGCAGCGCGGGCACGGTGAACGTCTTGACGTCCTCGCAGTTCGCGCCCCGGACGTCCCCGATCGCGATGATCGAGAAGCTCGCCGGTTTCTCCGTATGGCACAACGCTTCCGCCGACGCCATCTTCATCGGCTGCTGCTCGAACATCAGCTTGCCCTGGACGTCACCGGTGATCGCCAGCACCGCGAACGACACCACGCCGACCCAGCCGCCGAGCCGCAGCGAAGAACGCCACACCGCGCGGTGCTCGTCGTCCTCGGAACGCTTGCGCCACAACTGCCAGCCGGCCACGCCGACCAGGAACGCCGCCGCCACCGAGAAGGCACCCGCGATCGTATGCGGGATCGCGGCGAGCGCGGTGTTGTTCGTCAGCACCGCCCAGATCGAGTTCATCGTCGGCTTCCCGTCGACGAACTCGACCCCGACCGGATGCTGCATCCACGAGTTCGCGGCCAGGATGAAGTACGCGGACGCCACGGTCGCCAGGGAGTACGCCCAGGCGCACGCCAGGTGGACCCTCTTCGGCAGCTTGTCCCAGCCGAAGATCCACAGCCCCAGGAAGGTGGACTCGACGAAGAACGCGACGAGCCCTTCCATCGCCAGAGGCGCGCCGAACACGTCTCCGACGAACCGCGAGTACGCGCTCCAGTTCATCCCGAACTGGAACTCCTGCACGATTCCGGTGACGACGCCCATCGCGAAGTTGACCAGCAGGAGTTTCCCCCAGAACTTGGTCATCTTCAGATAGCGGCGGTCACCTGTCCGGACCCACGCCGTCTGCATCCCGGCGACCAGGACCGAAAGCCCGATGGTCAGCGGGACCATCAGGAAGTGATAGACGGTGGTTATGCCGAACTGCCACCGAGCGAGATCGAGAACCTCCACGCCTCAAGCCTGCTCAACCCGAGGTGGGCCCGCCAGTTCAAGTGGTCCCGATCTCGCCGGGACGTAGGTCCCTCGCCCGGGCTCAGCCGAGGTCGGCGAGCGCGAGCCGCGCCTCGTCGGCGATCTGCCGCCGCACGCCCGAATCCCCCAGTGTCAGCACGTGTTCCAGGGCCAACGCGTAAGCGGTGCCGAACGCGTCCTCGACGGCTACAGGGATATCCGGCCGCACGCCGACGCCTTCCCAGTTGGTCCCCGTGACCGGGTTCACGGCCCGTCCGCCCGGGACGGTGACATCCAGATGGGTGTCCACTTTGAACTGCTTACGCGGATTCGCGCCGCCGCCGGTCACCGCGCCGACCGTCTTCGCCCGCCCCAGCTGCTGGAGCGAATAGCTCAGGTCCTCGGCGCCGGAGAAGGTCGTCGGGCCGGTCAGTACCCACACCGGCTTGTCCGCCCCGAACTTGCGTCCCGGCACGTGCGGCAGTGTCCAGAACTGGTTGGTCACGTCGCCGTCGCGCAGATAGATACTGTTGTAGTGGGTCGGCTCGCCGACCAGGTAGCTGATCAGCATGGCCACCGCCGTCGGGTCGCCGCCCCGGTTCTCCCGGACGTCGATCAGCAACGCGTCCGCGGTCGCGAGCAGCGTCATCGCCGCCGCCAAGACCTCCCCGGAGATGTCCGGCCCGTAGAGCAGCTTCGTCTCCAGGTAGCCGACGTTCCCGGACAGCCGTCGCGCCGACGCGATGCCGAAGCCGTTCAGTTCGGCCTCGCGCCGGTACACCTCGGGATCGAAGGACTCGCCGTCCACCTCGGGCAGCGGGTCGATGTGGAACCGCAGCCGCAGGTGTTTGTCCCCGTTGACCGATTGCAGGTCCCGGGTCACCGCTTCGGCGAGCGCCTTGTCGTCGAGCCCGGCGTACGCGCCTTCGCCCAGCCTCGCCTGCAAGAACACCGCCAGTTTCTCGGCGACGTCAGGGAAGACGTAGTGGTCTCGCAACCGCCTGCACACGTCGTCGATCCGCGCTCTCTCGTCCATGTCCGCACGCTATCAGTGGAACGGAAGAAAAGAATTCGGTTTGCCGAAACCTCCTTTCCGCCCCGCCAAGAAATACAATTCGCCCGGACCTGCCGCCCGATTCGGAAAAGCCATCAGCTTGCCCTTTTCTGAATCACCCCTTTATCGTTGCAGTGAAAGGGGTGAAGAATCATCATGTCAGGTTCGATGTTGGCTCTGATCAGTGCGTTCGGCCTGGTCCTCGCCGTGGAACTGCCGGACAAGACGCTCGTCGCCACCCTCGTTCTCACCACCCGTTTCCGCGCCTGGCCGGTATTCGTCGGGGTCACCGCGGCGTTCGCCGTGCAATGCGCGATCGCCGCCACATTCGGCAGCGTGCTCACTTTGCTGCCGGAAGCGCTGGTCACCACGATCGTCGCCGTGATGTTCGGTATCGGTGCGTACATGCTCCTTCGCGAAGGGTTCAGCCCCACCAAGGACGGCGGCGAGGACGCGTCGCGTTCCGGACCCGGCCCCGCGACCTTCTTCCGCTCCGCGTTGACCTCGTTCGGCGTGCTGTTCGCCGCCGAGTGGGGCGACGCCTCCCAGCTCGCGACGGCCAGCCTCACGGCGCGCTTCGGCAACCCGTTCGCGGTCGCTCTCGGCTCCTTCGTCGCACTGGTCGCCGTCGCCGGGCTCGCCGTCTTCATCGGCGCGAAGGTCCGTAGCCGGATCCGCCCCAAGCTCATCCAGCGCGTGGCCGGGTTCGTCTTCGCCGGTTTCTCCCTGTTCGCACTGGCCCAGCTGGCCTTCTGAGGCGCACGGGGTTTTCACAGGTTCGCCAGGTAACCTTTCGGGAACGAAAACGTGTGGGCAAGGTGAACACTCACCTTGCCCACTGCTTTGACTCGCCCCCGACGAGCCTGGAGTAGCCGGTCGTGACCTCCCCGAAGATCCTCGCCGCCCGTGCCGTCTCCCCCGTGCACGGCAGGCTCGCGGTCTTCGGCATGGCCGTCGCCGTCGCGATCTCGATCGACCTGCACCTACGGCTGTCCAGTCAGGTCAGCCCGATCTGGCAGACGCTGTCCGAGTACGTCTACGGCTACCTCTCGCCCGGTTCGACCGCCGCCCCGCTGTTCGGCGCGATGTGCCTGGCACTGGGGCTCGGTTCGCTGGCCCTGCTCGGCGGGATCGCGAAGGCGCACCACAGCGGCTACGGGTCGGTGCTCGTCCTGCTCGGCGTGTGGTGCGCGGGGCTGTTCGTCCTCGCGCTCGTCCCCGTCGACCCCGAGGGCGAGGCCCGTTCGCTGGCCGGGCAGATCCACAACTACGCCGCGCTGACGGCGTTCCTCGCGCTTCCCGCCGCCGCCTGGGTGCTGACCCGCCCAGGCCGCGCGCGCTGCCCGTGGGAGCCGCGCCGCACGACGATCCGGCGGCTTTCGATCGCCAGTTTCGCCGCCGTCGTGATCGTGCTCGGCGGGTTCGTCTGGACGATGCTCACGGGTCCCTCGCATCAGGAGGTCACGCTCGGCCTGTTCGAGCGGCTGCTGTTCGCGGTCGACCTCACGCTGCTGGCGACCATGGTGCGCCCGCTGCTCAGCAACCGCTGAGGCGCTACTCCGGCTGCTTGAGCACTTCGGCCAGGCGCTGAGCCGCTCCGACGACCGCGGGCCCCACGACGGAGGCGTCCAGCGGCTCCAGGGACACGACGCCGAGGCTGGCGCGCAGCCCCGGCACGCCCCGCACGGGCGCGGCGACCCCGGACGCGCCCGCCTCGAGTTCGCCGGTGGAGGTCACCCAGCCGTCGCCGCCAGGGCGCAGCGTCATCGCCTTACCCGCCGCGCCGGCGGACAACGGATGGCGCGTGCCGACGCGGTAGGCGACGTGGAAGCTCGTCCACGAAGGTTCGACGACCGCGACGGCCTGCGCCTGGTCCCCCTGGACGACGGACAGATGCGCCGTCGCGCCGACCTTCTCCGCGAGCTCGCGCAGGACCGGCCGGGCCGCCTCCCGCAACTGAGGGAGGACCTGCCCCGCGAGCCGGAGCAGGCCGACACCGAGCCGTACCTTGTTCCCGTCGCGCCAGACGAGCCCCCGTTCGGACAGCGGGACGAGCAGCCGGTAGACGGCGGCCCGGCTCGCGCCGATGGCCACGGCGAGTTCGGAGATCGTCGCCGCTTCGCCACCGGCGTCCGCCACCGCTTGCAGCAGCGCCAGCCCTCGATCCAGGGTCAGCGACCCTTCGCGGGTCACAAGAGCTCTAGCTCCCCGAGATCGGCGACGGGTTCGTCGAACGAGGCTGCGGCGTAGGACGCGAAGAGCCCTCGGACCGCCTTCGCGGCCTGTTCGGACATCCCCTTGGCCTCGGCGGCGAGTGCGGCGCTGTCGGTCGACTCGAGCGCGGCGCGCACGTCACCGCCCGAAAGACACCGCGCGGACGCGACGATGAGGTTCAGGAACCCGTGATGGGTGAAGCCGGAGATCTCGTCGGTGTGCCGGACGGCGCGGTGCAGGCTGTTCGTCGCCTTGAACGACGCCCCCGTCGAGCCGCTGACCACCGAGAGGAAGTCGGCGACCTCGTCGACGCTCGGGAAGTTCTCGCCCGCCTTGCCGCCGCAGCGGATCTTCGGCCAGCTGCCGTGCTCGATCACCTTCCGCACGCCGTCCAGCCAGCCGACGCCGCGCCGCGGCTCGACCACCCGGATGACGTCTTCCGGCACGAATTCGGAGACCCGCTCCAGCCAGACCTCGTCGACGTCCGACGGCGCCGGCATCTCCACCATCCGCAGCGCGAGGATCTCGCTGCGCGACTCGACGATCGAGATCGCCTTCGGGACCCCGCCGAGACCGGTGTCGATGATCAGCGACAGCGGCAGCGGTTCCTTCGGCTTGATCTTGATGAGTTCGGTGATGAGCTCGGGCAGCCTGGACGCCTGGCACAGGAACACACCGAGGACGCCGGAGTGTTCACCGGCCCTCGACGCGAAGTGCGCACGCAGCGCTTCGGGCATGGACGCCTCACCGGGCGGGAACAACGCCGAGTCGTCGACGAGCCGCGCGAACAGGGGAGGGATTCCTCGGGGGCCGGGTGGCGTGAGTTCCACAGCGCTTGACACGACTGACACGCTAGTAGCGTACGACATCAGGACAAAATCGTTCGCACAACGGACACGTTCCGGGGAGATTCCGATGCCTTACTACCGGCAGGTAGGCGAGATCCCGCACAAGCGCCACACGGCGTTCCGCAAGCCCGACGGGGGCCTGTACGCCGAGGAACTGATGGGTGTCGAGGGCTTCTCGGCGGACTCGGCCCTGCTGTACCACCGCGGCCTGCCCACCGCGATCGTCGACGCCGTCGCGATCGAGGACGAGCGCGGCCCGATCACCCCGAACCACCCGCTCAAGCCCCGCGCCTTCAAGACCCACGACCTCAAGTTCGGCGACGCCGACGCGGTCACCGATCGCCGCCGGCTGTTCGGCAACGCCGACGTCACCATCGGCTTCGTCCACGCGACGCGTCCTTCGCCGCTGTACCGCAACGCGGCGGGCGACGAGCTCTTCTACGTCCAGGGCGGCAGCGCGACCGTCGAGACGATCTACGGCTCCCTGGAGATCGGCGACGGCGACTACCTCGTCATCCCGACGTCGTGCACCTATCGCGTGCTCCCGCACGACGACGGTGTCAAACTGCTGACCATCGAGGCCCGCGGCCACATCGGCCCGCCGAAGCGCTACCTGTCGGCGAAGGGCCAGTTCCTGGAGCACTCGCCGTACTGCGAGCGCGACATCCGCGGCCCGTCGGAGCCGCTGGTCGTCGACGGCACCGACGTCGAGGTCCTCGTGCGGCACCGTGCGGGTCTGACGCGCTACACCTACGCGACCCACCCGTTCGACGTCGTCGGCTGGGACGGCTGCCTGTACCCGTGGGTGTTCAACATCGACGACTTCGAACCGATCACCGGCCGCGTGCACCAGCCGCCGCCCGTGCACCAGACGTTCGAAGGCCCCAACTTCGTGGTCTGCTCGTTCTGCCCGCGCAAGGTCGACTACCACCCCGAGTCGATCCCGGTGCCGTACAACCACGCGAACGTCGACTCCGACGAGCTGATGTTCTACGTCCGCGGCAACTACGAGGCGCGGAAGGGCTCCGGGATCGAGGTCGGCTCGCTCTCGCTGCACCCGTCCGGCTTCACCCACGGGCCGCAGCCCGGCGCGGCGGAGGCTTCGATCGGGGCCCAGTTCTTCGACGAGACCGCGGTCATGGTGGACACCTTCGCGCCGCTGGACCTCGGTGAGGCCGCGGACGCTTCCGAGGACCACCGCTACGCGTGGACCTGGTCCGGCCGGGGCCCGGGCGCCTAGCGACAGCGCATTCAGTCCTCTGGATGTGCTGTTCAACGGCAGGCGCGAACAGGCGCCCACGCATTCAGAGGACTGAATGCGGCAGGTTGGCGGGAGAAGTACCGCCACCCCCGCAACGGTTCGGCAACGCGGCACCGAAGCGGCCCCGGGCGAGGTCGAACCTCCGGATAATCGGTGTTCCCACCGCTGGAGGTTCTCCATGGTCGTGAATCCCGGTCAGTCCCGCGGGGGCCGCAAGGTCCTGGCGTTCGTGGCGGCGGCGGTGGTCGCCGTCGGGTTGATCATCGGGTTGCGCGCGATCACCAGCGACTCCGGCGAAGAGGCCGCGGAAGCGAAATGCACCACCGGCGACGCCGTCAAGCTGCAGGTCTCGTCGTCTCCGGAGAAGGCCGGCGTGGTCACGGAGATCGCGAAGGGCTACAGCGGCCGCACGGTGGCCGGACGCTGCGTCGACGTCATGGTGCAGTCGAAGTCCTCCGGGACCGCGATGCAGGCGCTGTCGCGCGGCTGGAACGAGGCGGTGGACGGGCCACGGCCGGACGTCTGGACGCCCGCCGCGTCCGGCTGGGTGAACCTGTTGCGCCAGAACCTCACCGGCACCGACCATCCCGCGCTGGTGCCCGAGGGCGACGCGGAATCGGTCGCGAACGCTCCCTTGGTCGTCGCGATGCCGAAACCGATGGCCGAGGCACTCGGCTGGCCGGGTAAGGGCATCGGCTGGAAGGATCTCGCCGCGCTCGCCACGGATCCGCAGGGCTGGGCGAAGTACGGCCATCCGGAGTGGGGCAAGTTCCGGCTGGGCAAGACGAATCCCAACATCTCGACGTCCGGCCTGAACGCGACGATCGGCGCCTACTACGCGGCGACAGGGACGTCTTCGGACCTCACCGCGGCCGCACTCGCGAAGCCGGAGGCCCGGACGTTCGTGCAGAACGTCGAGCAGGCCATCGTCCACTACGGCGACAACACCCTGACGTTCCTGACGAACCTGCAGAAGGCCGACGATCGCGGCGCGGCGCTGTCGTACATCTCCGCGGTGACGGTCGAGGAGAACTCCCTCGTCGGCTACAACCAGGGCAATCCCACGAACGATCCGGAGAAGCGCGGGCAGCACGCGCCGCCGAAGGTGCCGCTCGTCGGCATCTATCCCAGCGACGGCACGCTCAACTCCGATCACCCGTTCACCGTGCTGAACTGGGCGGACGACGTCCACAAGCAGGTCGCGGCGGACTTCCTCGCGCACCTTCGCGGCGCCGAAGCGCAACAGAAGTTCTCCGACATCGGTTTCCGCACGTTCGACGGGAAACCCGGTTCACAGACCATTTCGGAGAACGGTGCCCAGCCCGACGTGAAGCTCAACCTCATTCGCCCGCCGAGCCCTCCGGTGCTGACCGAGGTGCTGAAGTCGTGGAAGGACCTGCGGAAGAAGGCGAACGTGCTGCTGGTCGTCGACGTCTCCGGCTCGATGGGCGACGGCGTCAGCGGGACCGGCAAGAACAAGATGGACCTCGCGAAACAGGCCGCCGTGGCGTCGTTGCCGCAGTTCAGCGACGCGGACAAGGTCGGGCTGTGGATGTTCTCGACGAAACTCGACGGCGAGAAGGACTTCGTCGAACTACGGCCGGTGACGCCGATCGGCGGTGAGCCGGGAAGGCAGGAGCTGGCGTCGCGGCTGAACGGGCTGACCCCGCAGAACGGGACCGGGCTCTACGACTCCTCGCTCGCGGCCTACGAATTCATGAAGCAGCGGCTGGATCCGAACGCGATCAACGCCGTCGTCGTGCTCACGGACGGCCGGAACGAGGATCCCGGCGGCATCGATCTGACCAACCTCGTCGGGCAGTTGCGGACCGAGGGCGGCGGTGAGGCGGTGCGGATGTTCACCATCGCCTACGGCTCCGACGCCGACCTGGACATTCTCAAGGAGATCGCCGAGACCACGCAGGGCGTCGGGTACGACTCGTCCAAACCGGACTCGATCGACCAGGTCTTCACCGCCGTGATCTCGAATTTCTGAGATCCTCGACCATGCGCTTCGTCCGTGAGCTAGCCGAACCGTGGGGACTGCTCCTCGCGGCGACGTCGGCGGGTGCGGCCTGGGCCGTGCAACTGCCGACGGTCGCCGCGCTGGGCGTCGGCGTGACCGTGCTCGCCGCACGCGCCGGGATCGCCGCCGTGTCCAGGCCGAAACCGGAGGCCGAACCGGAGGAGAAACCGCCACCGGACGTCGAACCGGGCTCACCCGAGGCGGACTGGTTGCGTCGGGCGGAGGCCGCGGCCGGCGGTTTCCAGTCGATCTCCGATTCGCTCGCCGCCGGCCCCCTCGCTGACCGGGTGGCCGACATGGAACCGATCGTGCGGGAAACCGTCGACACCCTCCGGCGGCTGGCCGGCCGCACCTCGGCCACCGGAAAGGCTCTGGCGCGCGTGGACGCGGGCGCGGTGGCGGCGGAGAAGGCCCGGCTGCGAAAGGAACTCAAGACCGCGGACGACGACATCCGCGGGGATCTCCTGCAGTCCCTGGAGTCCGTTCAGGCGCAGGAAGACGTGCACACCCGGCTTTCGAGCGCGCAGCGGAAACTCTTGGCACAGCTACGATCCGGCGCGCTCGGCCTCGACGGTCTGGTCGCCAGGGCGGCCGAATTGTCGGCCGCCACCGGCGATTCGCTGATCGACACCCGCACGATCGGCGAGCTGAGCGAACAACTCGAAGGGATCCGGCGGGGCGTCGTCGAGACCGAAGAGGCGACGCGGCGCTCCCTCACCTGAACTTGACGCGGCCCAGGACGGCGTGGCCTGGGATACCGGCGAACGTGGTCGCGCCGCGGACAGGTTCGCCGATCACCCAAAGGCTTTGCGTGGCCCAGATGTTCGCGGCGAGCGCGGGGTCCACTCTGGACAGAACGACGTCGCTCCACCAGCCGTTCGGCCAGTGAACCCGGCACGCGAGGGTCGCCAGGCCCGAGACACCCAGGAGGGGCGGCGCGTGGGGAACGGCCACCATCTCGGTCCATTTCCCGCGCGGCAACGGCTTCAGCATCCCCTTGGCCGCTTCGATTCCCAGCACCGAGACGACGACCGCGTAGGTGAACCAAACGAGGATCCCCGTGCCGCCCTTGGACACGTCTTCGATCATCACGAGGACCTGGCCCACCGCGAGCGAGGCGAGGACGACCATCGCGATCGCGAAGAGGGACAACATCCCCCGGACGATCCGCTGCCGGTGCGCGATCAGCACGACGTCCTCCTCGGGAGGAGCGAGCCGCTGCTCGATCACGTCCTGCCGCACCGCGTCCGCGGGCAGATCCGGTACCACCTTCACCCGATGCGGCCAGAGCACCCCGGGCAGTTGCAGGAACCGGCGCCCCTTTTCGTCGGGTCCCAGAAGCCAGACCCGCCGCTGTGCCCTGAGCTGAAGCCGGGCGGCCTTCGGCAGTCTTACCGCGGCCCACGTGGAATCGGGCAGCTTGAAGTACGCCTTCGCGTGGAGGAAGAACAGGCCTTCCGGGGGCAAGGACACTTCGGCGAAAGACGCGTTTCGTGCCAGTTCGGTCAGCGCCTTCCACGGGGTGGACCGGCTGAATCCCCAGGCCGCCGCGGAGGTCCCGAGAAGCAGGAACAGCGCCGCGGGGACGACACCGAGCCCCCCGCTCAAATAGGCCGCGGGAACCCCCGGCGCGGCCAGTGGCGCGAGAATCCAGAACGCGCGAGCCCCGCGCATCGCCCCCAGTACCGAACCGAAAACAGGCATCGCGACCGCGGGCTGGTCCCGAAGCGGCTCCAGAACGCGGACAGGCGAAATTCCCGAATCGTGCATGACTCCCCCAAGCCCCGGTTGCCCGTAGATCGACCGGCCTCGTGGATTCGTTACCGACCGAACCTGACCGGCCCGAAAACCGCATGACCAGGCACTCCGGCCTTCGCGGCCTTCCCGGCCACCGGCACACCGAGCACCCACAGCCGTCCGGTCGCGGCGATGTTCGCGGCCAGCGACGGGTCCGAGCCGCCGGCGGTCACGGTGACCTGACGGCCGTCGGGCAGGACCGTCCGGCCCTTCACGGTGACCATGCCGATGAAGTTGACCGACGCCGGCCCGGATACGACGGCCAGTTCGGTCCACTGTGGCTCGGGCGACGGCCGGGTCATCACGAGCGCGGTGACGGCGAGCCCGATCGTCGCCAGTACGCAAAGGACCGCCAAGACCTGCGCGTTCACCGCGAGGAGGCCGTCACGCTCCGGGAGGTCGATCGCGACCCAGATCGAGAAGGCGGCCACGACCAGTGCGAGGCCGGCGCTCAGCAGGTAGTACGACGCCATCAGCCGTCGCTGCAGGGAAAGGAGCCGTCCGGGCGACACCGGCTCGACCGCGAACGGTTTCGATCCCTTCACCGGCGCCTTCCGGAACGCGCCGCGTCTCGGCACGAGGACTCCCGGCAGCAGGACGGACGGCCCCAGCACCCACAGCCGTCGCTGCGCCGCGAGTTGCGCGCGCACCGGGGCGGGCAACCGGACGACCAGCCACCGCCCGTCCAGCGGAACGCTTACCCGCGAACCGGCGACGACAGCGCCGTCAAGCCCGCTCACCAGGCGAAACGGGTTGTCGACGAGCTTTCGCAGCGCCAGGGATCCGGCAATCGTGAGGTGGCCGTAGAAGCCCGAAACCGGTGTCATGAAGACGAGGAGGAAGAGCGGGACCGCGATCCCGTACCGCCCGTTGACCAGCAGGACCACCCCCAGCACGACGAGCAGTCCGGCGGCGAAGGCCACCGTGCCCGCGGTCGTGGCCGAACGGTCGAGCAGCGGAACCAGACCCGGCATGTTCTTCGCCGGAATCCCTTCGGGTGGTTCGAGCCCCCGGATTCTGTGGTCTTCCACCTGGTCAACCTATAGCCGTCAGGTGAGACGTGAGCCAGGATACTTCCGCCGGACGCCTAAATCAGGTTAGGCTCACCTAACTTAGGAGGTGAGCCGTGACCACACCGACGTCCCTTCGCCGCCCGCCGGCGCCGAACCCCGCGGAACGCGCGAAGACGATCGCCACCCGCAACGGGCCGGCGACGCTGATGCCGACAGCGGAGCAGCGTGAACAGCCAGGGCAGTACGGCCGCGTCGTCCCCGTGCTGCACCACGTGCACACGAGCGGCAGCGTCAGCATCCTGCTGCCGGACGAGCACCACCTGGTCGAACGCTCGCACGAGGCCCAGCGCGGCGAGCTCGCGGTGATGGTCGAGCTGACCGACCAGGCGCCGGTCGCCCTGCGCGAGCCCATCCGCGGGCTGCTGTGGATCACCGGCTGGCTCCGCCCGCTCTCCGACGTCTCCGCCCGCGCCCGCGCGGTTTCCATCGCCGAGACCCGGCCGGACGAGCGGCTGCTCGACGTCGGGCACGGCCTGACCCTGCTGCGGCTGACGCCGGCGTCGCTGGTGCTCGCGGACGCCGAGGGCACGCATTCGCTCCGGCCGCATATGTTCAGCGCCGCACCACCGGACCCCTTCCACGACTACGAGGCCCAATGGCTGCGGCATCTGGAGTCCGACCACGCGGACGTCGTCCAGCAGCTCGCCAAGCATGTGCCGGGTGAACTGCGCGGCGGGCGGATCCGGCCGCTGGGGCTGGACCGCTACGGCCTGCGGCTGCGGGTCGAGGCCGACTCCGGCGACCACGACGTCCGGCTCGCGTTCTCACGTCCGGTCGAAGGCCCACAGCAGCTGGCGGGCGAGATCCGCAGGCTGATCGGCTGCCCGTTCTTTTCGGAGGGTTAAGCGAGTTCGGCGGGGAAGCCGCCCTTGGCGATCGGGCCCCAGGATTCGATGGTGACGCGGATGATGCTCTTGCCCTGCTTCACCATCGCTTCGCGGTACTCGTCCCAGTCGGGGTGCTCGCCCGAGATCGCGCGGAAGTAGTCGACCAGCGGTTCGACGGAGTCGGGGAGGTCGAGCACCTCGGCGGTGCCGTTCAGCTGCACCCACTGGTCGTTCCACTCGTCGGAAAGGACGCAGGCGGACACCTTCGGCTCGCGACGCACGTTGACGACCTTCGCGCGCTTCGGGTACGTGGAGATGACCAGCCGGCCTTCGCCGTCGACCCCGCAGGTCACCGGGGACAGCTGGGGGCCGCCGTCGGCTTTCGTGGTCATCAGGATGGCGCGGTGGCGGGTGGACAGGAACTCGACGAGCGCGGCACGGTCGACGGTTTCGTTGGTCGCGATGCTCCTTGGCATGGCTTTGACGGTAGCGTGCGGCCGATGAGCTGGCTGCGTCCCGAACGCCCGGCGCTGCCGGAATTCGTAGAAGACCCGGCGCGCCGCCGCGCGATCGTCATCGAACTGGTCGTCGTCTTCGGGATCACCCTCGGCCTGTCCGGGCTGCGCAGCCTGTTGTCCCTTGTGGACTCGCTGCTGCAGCCGGTCCCGCTGGCGCAGCAGCAGGCCCAGCTCAACGTTCCCCAGGCGACGCTGAGCCTCGTCGACATGCTCAAGCAGCTCCTGAGCGCGGGCCAGCTGGTCGGCTGGGGCGCGCTCGGGCTGTATCTGCTGTGGCGCGGTGGCATGAAGCTCGCGCGGATCGGGCTGGATCGGAGTCGTCCGGGCCGCGATATCGGCCACGGCGTCCTGCTCGCCGCCGTAATCGGGATTCCGGGGCTGGGGCTGTACTTCCTCTCCTACAGCCTCGGTTTCAGCCTGTCGGTGCAACCGTCCACTTTGGGCGAAACCTGGTGGCGGCCGATCACGCTGACGTTGTCGGCCTTCGGCAACGCGTTCGCCGAAGAGGTACTCGTCGTCGCCTACCTGCTGACCCGGCTGCGGCAGCTCGGACTGCGCGAGAACACGGCGCTCGTCGCCTCGTCGGTGTTGCGCGGTTCGTATCACCTCTATCAGGGTTTCGGCGGTTTCGTCGGCAACGTCGTGATGGGCCTGGTGTTCGGCAGGCTGTGGCAGAAGACGAACCGGCTGTGGCCGCTGATCGCCGCGCACACCGCGTTGGACTTCGTGTCTTTCGTCGGATACGCCCTGCTCAAGGGGCGAGTTTCCTGGCTCCCCTAGCTAGGGTGAACTGGTGATTGACGAGACGACTCCACCCCGAGTTGACAGCGAAGTCGGCCCCCTGCGTGCGGTGCTCCTGCACAGGCCCGGCAACGAGCTCAAAAGGCTCACGCCTCGCAACAACGACCAGCTCCTGTTCGATTCCATCCCCTGGGTGGACCGCGCGCAGGACGAGCACGACGCGTTCGCCGAGGTGCTGCGCGGCCGCGGCGTCGAGGTGCTGCTGCTGGCCGACGCGCTGCGCACGGCGCTCGCGGACACCCGCGCCCACGCCGCCGGAGTGCACGCCGCGGTGGACGAGCGACGGCTCGGGATCGACCTGGCCGATTCGCTGCGTTCCCATCTGTCGAGCGTCTCCCCCGAGGTGCTGGCCGAGGCCCTGATGGCCGGGATGACCTTCGAGGAACTGCCCGCCGCCGAGGGCGTCTCGCTGGTCCGGCTGATGAACCACCCGAACGACTTCGCCGTCGACCCGCTGCCGAACCTGCTGTTCACGCGCGATTCGTCGGCGTGGATCGGCAACCGGGTCGCGGTCTCCTCGCTCACCATGCCCGCGCGGGTCCGCGAGACCGCGGTACTGGACCTGATCTACGCCTACCACCCGTGGTTCCGGCACGCGGCGCGCGCGTACGGCGCGCATTCGGCGCCGATCGAGGGCGGCGACGTCATGCTGCTTTCGCCGGGGGTCCTGGCCATCGGCGTCGGCGAGCGGACCACCGCGGCGGGCGCCGAATCGCTGGCGCGGTCGGTGTTCGCCGACGGGATCGCGCACACCGTGCTCGCCGTGCCGATCGAGCAGACTCGCGCGACCATGCATCTCGACACCGTCTGCACGATGGTCGCGGCCGACGCCGTCGTCATGTACCCGCTTTCCCGCGATTCGCTGACCGCATTCACCATGCGTCCCACCGACGACGGTTCCATGAAGGTGGAAGGCCCCGCGCCATTCCTCACCGCGGCCGCCGAAGCAATGGGAATCGACCGGCTCCGGGTGATCGACACCGGACTCGACCCGGTGACCGCGGAACGCGAGCAATGGGACGACGGGAACAACACCCTCGCTTTGGCGCCGGGCGTCGTCGTCGGCTATGAACGCAATGTGGAAACCAACGCACGACTGGAGGAGGCGGGCATCGAGGTGCTGGCCATCACCGGTTCCGAGCTGGGCTCCGGCCGCGGCGGGCCGCGCTGCATGTCGTGCCCGATCCGGCGCGAAAGCATCTGAAACAGAAATTAAGTAAGCCTTCCCTAATCAGCGTTCAATCGATTAGGGAAGGCTTACTTAATTGAGGCGAACCTAGTATTGGGAATGGTAACCTAATAGGGGGTAGATCACCAGGTAAAAGTGGAAATCGAATAGGCCATGACGTATCTTTGAACGCATGGCCCTCACCAAGAAGCAACCGCGCTCGAAGTTCTACGAACTGCTGCAGGCGCAGATCCACAACGAGTTCAACGCCTCCCAGCAGTACATCGCGCTGGCGGTCTGGTTCGACGCCGAGGACCTGCCGCAGCTCGCGAAGCACTTCTACAAGCAGTCCGTCGAGGAGCGTAACCACGCGATGGCGCTCATCCAGTACATGCTGGACACCGACCACCACGTGGAGATCCCCGGCACGGGCGACGTCCGCAACACCTTCTCCGACGTCACCGAGCTCATCGAGCTCGCGCTGCAGCAGGAGAAGGAGGTCGCGACCGACATCCAGCAGCTGGCCAAGGCCGCCCGCGCCGAAGAGGACTACATCGGCGAGCAGTTCACGCAGTGGTTCCTCAAGGAGCAGGTCGAAGAGATCTCCCAGATGTCCACGCTGCTCAACATCGTCAAGCGCGCGAATGGCAACCTGTTCGAGGTGGAGAACCACCTGCACCGCGAGTCCATCGGGGACGGCGGCGCCGACTCGGGGATGCCTCCGGTCGCGGGCGGCGCGCTCTGACTCACTGACGCTCTCCCACCACAGGGAAAACCCGGGCTCTCCCCCTTGGAGCAGCCCGGGTTTTCCGTCTGTGCGGACCGCCTAGCTGAACTGGCAGTCCTGGTTGATGCTGGTCAGCAGGATGCTGACGACCACACCGTCGTTGGACACGAAGATCCGGTACGAGCTCACCGCGCCAGCCGGGGAGACGTACGAACCGCCGTCCTTGGTGCTGCCCGGGTACGCCGTGAGGATGTCCGACTCGGTCGAGCCGACGCCGATCCCCTCCGGGGTGTGCACCGTGCCCGCCGGGTTGATGACCGTGACTCCGTCGGCCTCGGTCAGCGACACCGACGTCGGCCCCGGAACACCGGAGCCCTCCGCGTAGCCGTAGATGCAGCTTCCGCGGACCTCTCGCGCCCGAAGCGGGCTGACGGCGGCCTCAGCGTCGGCTTCGCTCATCCCGAGCCGAAGCTTGCCGAAGCCACTCGATGTCAGCAGCGAACCCGTCGTCACCTTCCCCTGCGCCGGAGGCTTCGTGGCCGCAGTGGTCTTCGGCGGCTTGACGGGCCCGTCGGGGGCCGTCGACGGAGGCGGCTGAGGCGGCGGGGCCGGCTGCGACACCGACGAGGGCGGAGGCGGCACCTCGCTCCCGGTCCCCGCCGGCGCCTGGCTGCTCGCGGACTGCCCCAGGCTGAGCTGATCGCCGGGGAAGGCCGCTCCGTTGTCCTTGTCGTGGATCGAGAAGACGGTGAGCCCACCGCCCAGGATGACCACCGCGGCGGCCATCCCGGTCGTCGTCTGCATCATCTGGCGGCGACGGCGTCGACGCTTCGCGCCCGCCACGATCGTCTCGGGATTCAGCGCGGACTGCACGCCGAGCCGATCATCGGAGAACAGATCGCGCAGTTTCTGCTGCACGTCCTCGTCGGACATATTCATCCCGCTTACCTCCCTTCGCTCTTGGGCTCGAACAGCGCGAGCTTCGTACGCAGCGAGTTGATCGCCTTGCTCGCCTGGCTCTTCACGGTGCCCTGGCTGATGCCGAGCGAGTCCGCGATCTCCGCTTCCGACAGCCCTTCGTAGTAACGCAGCACCATCACCGCACGTTGCCTCGGCGGCAGCGCGCGTAACGCCTGCCACAACGGCTCGTGCTCGAACGGGTCGGCAGGACTGTACGGCTGCGTGTCCGGCAGGTCGGCGACCAGGTTCTCCCGTTTGGTCCGGCGCCACCGGCTGACATGCGCGTTGGCCATCGAACGGCGGATGTAGGCCATCGGGTCGCCGGTCTTGTGCTGGACGTACGACCAGCGGGAGCCGATCTTCTCCAGCACCGTCTGGACCAGGTCGGCGGCGTCGTGCGGATTGCCGGTGAGGGCGTGCCCGTACCTCAGGAGACCCGGCAGGCTGGCCTGCACGAAGTCGCCGAAGTCGGTGATTTCGCCCGGCACGTCACTCCCTCGGGTCTCGCCGGACACCCAGACATCCGTCCCCGAGATGACCGTCGCGGCAGCGGTCACCGTATCGCCTCCTCCCGGACTCGCTCGGCCAGGCACATCTGGCTCGCCTCTCCCGAAACGCATGGCCGCCCCCGCAGGTTGTCTCTTGCCGCGAACTAGTTCGAGAGACGCCCGTATGGATGAGGAGTTGCCTGCCTCAACGTCTCGACAGGGAGTCGGGAATTCTGAACGAACCGTCCCCCCGAACAGGGAATTCGTGTACGGCCACCACGGCGTTACGGGGTATCGGTCCGTACACGTGGGGGAACTGGATACCGGCCGGATGCGGCGGGTCGCCGTCCTCCCAGACGACGGGCGCGCCGACCAGCGCCGGGTCGATCTCCAGCAGCACGAGATCGGTGCGACCGGGGAAGACGGCGTTGGCCGGGATATGCGCGGTACCCGGGTCGGAACAGTGGATGAAGCCGTCGGCGTCGAGCGACGGGGCCGTGTAGACGCCGCCTTCGGGCACCTCGGCCCAGTCGGCCTGCCCGCAGATATGAAGGATCACGCGACCATCCTCGCGCGTTTCGTCCTCTGAATGCGGTAGTTGCGTGCGCAACCACCGCATTCAGAGGACGAAATGCGAAGAGATCAGCGGATGGTGAGCTGGCGGCCGATCAGGCCGTCACGCGAGCGGCGCTCGGCGGCGTTGAGCGGCTCGGCGTCGAGGGACTTCAGCGCGGCATCGAGACGCACGCCGAGCTGGTCCTTCGCGTCGGCCCACTCGCGGGCGTGCGCTTCGGGGTCGAGGTCCCACACCGGCACGAGCAGCCCGTGCGCGCGGAACGAACCGGCGTAGCGGGAGCCCTCACCGAGGCTCAGCTCACCGGCCGCCGACAGCCGCGCAAGCGCTTGCAGCAGCAGGTTCTCCGGCTCGGGGCGGACCCAGCGCAGGTGCGCCTTCTCGCCGGCGAGCACCCAGTACGCGCCCGCGCCGAGACGCTCGGTCGGCATGATGGCCGCGTTCGCGCGCTCGAGGGACAGCGCGACGTCGCCGCTCGCGTCGGCGTCCTCGGGCAGCCACCAGGCGAAGTCGTTGTAGAGCGTGGCGTCGAGTTCGACGCTGGTGTCGAGCAGGTCCTGCAGGCGGGCCTTCTCGTCGGCGGTGGGCGGCGTCGTCGTGTCCGGTACGGCCAGGACGTCACCCTCCTTGGCCTCCAGCACCCACTGCAGCGACCGGCCGAGGTCCCGGCTGATGTCCGAGGACCGGGTCTGTACCTGCATCCCGACGTAGCGCTCGCCGTCGGAACGGACGAACGCGGCGGCCGCCATCGGCAGCACGGTGCCGAGGGTGACCTTCTCGCCGGAGCCGGCCAGCGTGAGCGAAGCCGTCGCCGAAGGGACGAACTCGCGCAGCGCGATCAGCTCGGTCTCCGCCGCAAGACCTTCGAAGGGCTGGCCGACGAAGACGTCGCGCACCTTCGGCTTGCGATCCGAGGTCGTCTTGGGACCCTTCTTGCGCGAACCTTTGCCCACTTCAGCCTCCTCAAGCTCGGTTCGAAACGCTATCGCGGGAAGGACGCGAGGCTCGTACGCCCCCCGCCCTTCCCGCGTGCGATCAGGACCGGGAGGCCGGACGACGCCGCAGCAGCACCGCGCCACCGGCGCCCGCCACACCCGCTCCCGCCAGCCCCGCGATCAGCCAACCGGCCGAAGAGGGCTCGTCGACCGGCCCGCCGCCGGTCTGCGGCGCGCCGGCGGGAACCTTCGAGACCTGCTTCGTCGGCTCCTTCTTGACGGGCTCCTTCTTCGCCGCCGGGACGACCTTCACCGTCGCCGAGGGCTCACGGGTGTCGCACAGCATGACGAACAGGTGGTCACCGGGCTTCACACTCGGCTGGACCTTGTAGGTCACCTTCACGTCGGTGCCGCCGTCCCGCTTGGCCGACTTGTCGGCGACCTGCTTGAAGCCCTCCGGCGGGATGATCGAGAAGCCGTGCGGGGTGACGCAGCGGCCCTGCGCGGTGACCGTGCCACCGGCTTCGACGCTCTTCGGCGACACCCAGAACTTGGTGCCCTTCGGCTTCTCCGGCGCTTCGACCGGTGCTTCGGTGGCGAAAGCGGTCGCGGGCAGCAACGCGAGCGCGGCAGCGGTCAGACCGACGAAAAAGGCATGACGAATACGCATGGAAATACCCCATTCAAAGTACGAATTACCCCAGTGAGAAACATTTCCGGGCTCGAAGGCCACGGAATCCCCTTGCCGTCCCGCGCTTCCGCGTTCCGACATCCCTAGAGACGTCAGGCCGTGCCCGAGGTTCAGCGGGGTCGGTAACGAAAACATCGCGGATGACACCCGTCGTTCCGCGAAGTCGACCGGATAGGCCGGTTTCTGCGGCCGTTCGTGTACCACGGAAACGTGACTGAAAACGGTTGTCATCATCCGGATGATCGAACCGCGGGTGATCAGCCTGCCGTTTCCCCTGCCCCGCACCGAATACTCGATCAAGACGCCAGCCGGCGTCGTAGTGCGGAGAAGGGATCTCAGATGAGCACCTCGAAGCGCCGGGCAGCGCTGGCCGCGTTCCCCGTGGCACTCGGGCTGATGCTGGCCGGGCCCGCGGCGGGGACGGCCTCGGCCGCGCCGCAGTCCGAGAAGACCGACCACGCCCGGCACTGCCTGCTGCTGTGCGTCGGCCACCACCATCACCACGGGCACGTCCACGTCCACGGTCTCGGCCTGCACCTGGGTCTCTGGCTGCACCTCTAGCCCCCTGCCGCGCCGGGGCGATCCCCCGGCGCGGCGGGCTACTCTCGGAACGTGTTCGACCTTCGCGATCCCGCCTTCCTCGCCGATCCTTATCCCGCCTTCGCGGCCCTTCGCGAAACCGGCGAAGTACACCGGCACGAAGGGCTCGGCATCGCCGTAGCCGTTTCGCACGCCGCGTCGGCCGCCGTCCTGCGGCACCGCGGGCTCGGCCGGATCTGGCAGGACGCGCTACCGGTGGAGCGGTTCGCGTCGTTCAACCTGCTGCACCGCAACTCACTGCTGGAGAACGAGCCGCCCGCCCACACGCGGCTGCGACGCGTGATCGCGGGCGCGTTCGGGCGCGGGCACGTCCAGCGGCTGCGGCCGATGGTCGCCGAACTCGCCGACGGCATGGTCGACAAGCTGGCCGCCGAGATCGCCGAGACCGGCTCCGCGGACCTGCTGGAACACCTCGCGCAACCGCTGCCTGTCGCGGTCATCGCGGAACTGCTCGGCGTCCCGATCGAAGACGGTCCGCGCATGGTCACCCTGTCGAACCACATCGTGAAGATGTACGAGTACGGCCTCGCCGAAGACAAGCGCGACGCCGCCGAAGAGGCCGCAGCGGAGTTCGTCGAGTACCTGCGCGACGTGGCGAAGCACCGCGCGAGCGCTCCGGGCGACGACATCATCAGCGACCTGCTCCGCAGCGAACTCACCGAAGACGAACTGGTCGCGACCGCCGTCCTGCTGCTGATGGCCGGGCACGAGGCGACGGTGAACGTCATCGGGAACGGCGTCAACGCCCTGCTGACCCACCGCGACCAGTGGGAACGACTGCTGACGTCCCCCGATCTGCTGGACCCGTGCGTCGAGGAGCTGATCCGCTTCGACTCCCCGCTGCAGCTGTTCGAGCGGACCGCGATCGCCGACGTCGAGATCGCCGGCTTCCAGGTGGCCGAGGGCGAGAAGATCGGCGCGCTGCTCGGCGCCGCCGCCCGGGACCCGAAGGTCTTCGACCGGCCCGACACCCTCGACATCGGCCGCACGCCGAACGCGCACCTCGGCTTCGGTATGGGCATCCACTACTGCGTCGGCGCCCCGCTCGCACGAGTGGAGATCGCGGCCGCGCTCAACGCCCTGACCAAGAAGCTGCCGGACCTGAAACTCGCCGAAACACCCGAACGACGGCCTGAGTTCGTGATCCGCGGCCTGCGCTCGCTCCGGGTCACCACTCAGGGGTACTCGACCACGACCTCGTAAAGGGCGGCGTTGGGCGTGGCCACCTCCGCGGCGCGCTCGGTCGACGCCCTGAACACCTGGTTCCTCCCCGCCGCCTCCCAGTCTTCCCGGCTGTCGTAGTGCGTGACGTTGACGAGCTGGAACCGCGAGTCCGGCAACAGCGCGCCAGTCTTGAACTTCGAGCGAGGTGGAGGTCAAGGGTGACCCGACTCACACCGCAGTCGTGACGGTTCTTTCGCGTGATCCCAGGGACGACACGCGTGACTGGATGGACGGCACGCGTGTTCAGCTGGAGATCGCCGGCAGCGGGCAGGTTCAGCGCACCGAAGAAGCGGGCCGATCACGACGTTCCGGATCCGGGGCACCGTCCACCTTCAGCACGCGAAGCAGACGAAGCCGCTTCTCCGCCACAGGCGACAGCAGGCCGGACATGCGCTTCACGAGCAGCGCGGTCATCACCGCCAGTCCCGCGGCGGCCAGGTCGGTGAGCGCGACCAGGAGGACGCCGTCGGCCAGTGCTTGGACGCCGTCACGGAACCGCCAGACGATGACGAGGACGAGCAGCAGCCAGTTCAGCACCCAGACGCCCCACCAGCCCAGCACGAGCCGTGACGGCTTCGGCCTGGTCTCCCGCGAACGGCGCAGGACGGCGTGTTCGAGTTCGGCGACGATCGGCAGTACCAGGATCAGGTTCACGACCGGCACCAGCGTGAACACCAGCACCTGCCACAGCCGCCTCGGCGGCGCCTCACCGGAGGCCTCCGCGGCGGCGTGACGAGCCACCAGCAGCCACCACACGGTGAGTCCCGACGGCAGCAGCGAAAGGATCGTCGTGAGCAGGCCCGCGGTGATCACGAAGGTGTCGGACACCGAAACGACGGAGGTCGACAACGCGGAGTCGCGGCTCTGCACGAGCAGGACGTAGCGCCAGATCTCGGCGGCCGAAGCGACGAGCGCGAGGGCGGCGAAGGTCCACAGGACCGGCAGGACGCTGCGCGTGATCACCCGCAGCCGCTCCCCCGGCGTGACCTCGCCGGACGCCGTCCCGGGGACCGCGGTCGGGCGGCGCCAGACCAGGTTCGGGAAACCCCATCGCGGCGGGACCGGATACGACGGCGGGCCGGAGTAG